>JBAQJF010000188.1:0-36475 GCA_049300195.1 Terriglobales bacterium
CATCGAAATCTACCGCTGGATGCTCCTTAACCGCCGCATGGAAACGGCGCTCGAAAATCTTTACAAGCAAGGGAAGGTGATCGGCGGCGTCTATTTCGGGCTCGGCCAGGAGGGCTGCTCCTGCGCCTCCGCGTACGCGCTCGGCAAAGACGACTGGATGGGTCCGATGATCCGCAACCAGGGCGCGTTGCTGGTGCGCGGTTTTGCGCCTCGCGACATCATGATGCAGTACATGGCCAAGTCCGGCTCGCCCACCCGCGGACGCGACACCACCTCTCATTTTGGCGATCTCGAAAGGCGCAACGTGGTCGCGCCCATTTCCATGCTCGGCGACCTCATCCCGGTGCTGGCCGGCGTGGCGCTAGGCGCGCGGCTCCAGGGAAAAAATATCGCGACCATGACCTGGATCGGCGACGGCGGCCAGTCTACCGGCGTGACCTACGAAGGGCTAAATTTTGCGGCCGTGCAAAATCTCGGACTCGTCCTGATCGTCGAAAATAATCTCTGGGGATATTCGACTCCCTCCGACATGCAGTTTCGCGTGAAGGATCTGGCCGAACGCGCGATCGCCTACGGAATTCCCGGCGTGATCGTCGATGGCACCGACGCCTGCCAGGTCTATGACGCCTGCCATGAGGCCGTCGAGCGCGCCCGCCGCGGCGAAGGCCCCACGTTGATCGAAGCCAAGATGATGCGCATGAAAGGCCACGCCATCCATGACGCCGCCGATTATGTGCCGAAGCCGCTCTTCGAATACTGGAAGAAGCGTGACCCGATTGCGCGCCTCGGAGATTATCTGGTCAACAAGAAGAAGTGGCTGACGGCCGACGAAAACGCGAAGCTGATCGCCGACGTTGAGCGACAACTCGAAGGCGAGCGCGAGTTTGCCGTGAACTCACCGATGCCGGAACCCGAATCGGCCGTGGGCGGTGTGTATTGTGATGAAGGATGTCATCACATTCGGCCTAAGTATGCGGTTCCCAAGGTCCGGCGTGGAGGTTCGTCCGCCTCCCGATCGAGCGACGCCGCCGTACACCTAAAGTAGAGCTTCAGAGCAAGCAACTGCGCAACCGGACGGCCGCGTCTTACCTTGTATTGTGCCGGAGTTCCTTGCGGCAAAGTAAGATAATAAGAAGAGTACCGATATCCCCCGTAAGCCCGCGGCGGCCACCAAGGCTCGACTACAAACCCGAGGTTCTGCTAACCAGTTATGGGCTCCGCACCGCGATTGCGAAACCTGTCCAGAATCCCGGCGCAGCGTGTGTCTCGTTTAAGCGTAATCCTTCTGGTCACAGCCGCCATGGGGTATTGCCAGATCGCCGCAGGCCAAACATCGTCTACCGCCGGCGCTCAGAGCTACTCGGTCCGCGGCACTGTGATTAACTCTGTTACCGGCGAGCCTTTGGCGCGCGCCCTTGTGACCTTGACCACGCAGCGCCAACAAGCGGCGATGACCGATGCCAACGGTTCATTTCACTTTGAGGAGGTGCGGGGAGGAAGCGCATTCCTGATCGCGCAAAGACCAGGCTTTTTCCCGCCCGGGCAACTGACCACGTTCGTCATCTCGGCCGATATCGACAGTCTGGTTCTCCCGCTCGCCCCGCAAGCCGTAATCAGCGGCCACGTCGCCTCAGTCTTGGACGTGCCAATCGAGGATCTCCCGGTCCGCCTTTATCGACGCACCTACGTAAATGGGAGAATGCAATGGCAACCAGCCAATACTGCCGCGTCGGACGACGATGGGCAGTTTCGAATTGCCGGCTTGGCGGCCGGCACCTATTGTCTTTCTGCTGGCCCGGAAAACTGGCGGCAGCGCGCGCACGGCTCGCGGCTGCGGGGATACCCGCAAGTGTTTTATCCGAATGCCGCCGACTTCGCGTCCGCCAGCTTGGTAACAGTCGCGGCTGGCCAGCAGGTGGAAGCCGACTTTTCCTTGACGCAGGAGCCGCTCTTCGAAATTTCCGGACAAGTTGTCGGCGTTCCACCCGGCATGGATCCGGGACTGCAACTGATGAATAGTTCGGGCGATTCGGTCCCCCTACGAGAAATGCCCTCCCACCGGCACGAGTTCACGGCAAACGTGCCTGCCGGCCGTTACCTGTTGAAAGCGTTTGCGGCCAATGAGTCGCAGTCGTTGCGGGCTGAGATGCCCTTGGGCGTATCGTCGAACGCCACTGGAATTCGATTGGTGCTGGGTGTGCCGTCATCGATTGCGGTCAACGTGCGGACGGATTCCGGCGAGAATTCGGGTCGTCAGCAGGCGGTTGCCGTAATGCTGACGCCGACCGCTCCCAGTTCCAGTCCCCGGCAACTGTGGGCGCGGCCAGCAGGGAAGCGAGGCAGTATGGAGATCGATGGCGCCGAACCCACAACCTACTCGGTGGAGATCACCCCATACGACAAGTATGTAATTTCAGCCACTTCAGGCTCGACAGATCTTCTCCAGGACGATCTGCTCGTTTCCGCCGACGGGAGAGCGGGGCCCATCGAAATTGTATTAGGCAGCGATGGCGGAGAGGTCAGGGGCACTGTTCACTTACCGGAACATGCCAGCGGGGCGACGGTCTTTCTCGTGCCGGAGCACGGATCCGCCCGACAGATCAAGAGCGCAGACGTTCCGATCACTGGGGAATTCCAGTTCCAGCAGGTTCGCCCCGGCGACTACTCCTTGCTCGCTCTGGAGCACGGCGATGATCTGGAGTATCAGAATCCTGACGTGCTGAGTAGTTATATGTCGAACGCGACTCGCATCAGCGTCGCGCCCAAACAGCAGGTAAATGCGACCCTGGAATTGACTTCCCCAGGAAAGTGAATCGTATGTTTCGGGGATGGATTCTTATTCCGATTTTTGCACTGGCTGCCGCGGCACAGCCCTCGGGCGCGCCGTCGCCGACAAAATTTCGCATCAGCGGCACGGTAGTGGACGCGTTACAAGGCCACGCATTGCCGGACATTGAAGTTTCAATCGCCACGAGCCAGGCGCAGGCTCTGCTGCAAACCGTGACGACGGGGCCGGACGGCCGGTTTCAGTTCGATGGCCTGCCTCCGGCCAAGTATGCGATGACGGCGAATGGACGCGGTTACGGTCAACAAGGGTACCAGGAGCACGACGGCTATTTCACTGGCATCGTAACCGGGTCTGGAATGGCCTCGGAGAATTTGGAATTCCGGCTTAAGCCGGACGCATCCATCTCCGGCACAGTCACGGACGAGTTCAATGATCCGGCACCCTCCGCACGCGTTCTTCTCTTCCTTACGGGCAGCCTGGACGCAGCACAAATGGTGTTTTTCCAGTCCGAGGCGATTGCGGACGATGCCGGTCATTTCCATTTCGGTCGCCTCAAGGAGGGCAAGTATTACCTGGTCGCGTATGGCACACCTTGGTACGCTCGCGACCTGGGCGATGATGCCCAGGAAAATTCCGATGCTCGCCTTACGACCGATGGGTCGCCCGCAACGAGCGTTAATTCCGATGATCAAGGAGCGGTCGAGAATGGCCGCTCTCAATACGACGTCGTCTTTCCAACCACCTATTACGCCGATGGGAGCAGCGCGGAACAGGCGACGCCGATCATACTGAAGCCCGGCGATCGTGCGACGGCAGATTTCCATCTCTTCGCGGTGCCTTCCGCGCATTTGAAAGTGCGTAGTTCACCCGCCTTCGCCAAGGCGGGCGGCTCGGTGGCATTGCTGGAGCCGATCTTCAACTACTCGCGGCAGGCGGCCATGCAGGGTCTCGGCGACAATGCGACCGAGTTGAGCGGCGTAGCTCCCGGTCGGTACCTTTTGCAGTTCTCGTCGGCCGGCGTGTCACAGCAACAACCGCTCAATCTGACCGGCGATATGGAGGCGGTGCCCGGAGAAGGGGGAAATCTCGCCGCCAGCGCCTCCGGCACACTGCAATTGGATGGGAATAATGCGCCTTGCTCACATTGCTATGTTCGGTTGCTTAACGCCATATCAGGCGAGAGCTTTGGAGCGCAAGTCACTGCCAAGGGATTCGCAATCGAAGGAGGTGTTCGTCCCGGCCGGTATTACATTGGGCTCTTCAACTCGGATGGCTACGAAGCAAGAACGATCTCGGTAACCGGCGCCCGAATGATCGGGAGCGAACTCGAGATAGTGCCGGGTGCAACCGTGCGCCTCGCCATCGCCGCGACCAAAGGCCTGGGAACGATCGATGGGATCGCTCTTCTGGACGGCAAACCGGTCAGCCAAACGGCCGTGCTTTTGCTGCCTAATGATCCCACGCACAATCGGGTTCTATTTCGGCGCGACCAAAGCGACAGCGATGGCACCTTTACGCTGCGCGCCGTTCTACCGGGAGATTACACGGTGATTGCGGTCGCCGATGGTTGGGATTTGGCGTGGGACGATCCGAGCGTGCGAAAAGCTTACGTGGGCGGCGGAGTGAAAGTTCATATTCAAACGCAAGGCGGCAAGTATCAGGTCAAGATTGCCGTCCAAACCAAGCATGGCGCGCCTGCCGAAAACCTTTCGCCGCGAAACTGATAAGATTTACGGAAGATGTCCGCGTCCTCCCAACTCGTTCAGATCGACATCGGGCCGCGAATCCCCAGCCCCAAGCCATCATGGCTGAAGGCCAAAGCGCCCGTCGGCGAAAACTTTCACAATCTGAAAAAGCTCGCCCGCGGCCTCGGCCTGCACACGGTGTGCGAGTCGGCGCAATGTCCGAATATTGGCGAATGCTGGCACCACAAAACGGCAACGTTCATGTTGCTCGGAGATATCTGTACGCGGCGCTGCGGCTTTTGCGCGGTGCCAAAGGGACATCCCGAACCAATCGACTGGGATGAGCCGCGACGGGTGGCCGAGGCGGTGGCGACACTTGGCCTAAAGCATGCCGTCGTAACCAGCGTGAATCGCGACGACGACAACGTCGGCGGCGCGAAGATTTTTGCCGAGACGATTCGCGAGATTCGCGAGCAGGTGCCGGGTTGTCGCGTAGAAGTGCTGATTCCGGATTTTCAGGGGCTTGAAGAACCGCTGCGCATCGTGCTCGAGGCCAAGCCCGACGTGCTCAATCACAACACGGAAACGGTGCCGCGCCTGTATCGCGCCGTGCGCTCCGGTGCCCGCTATCAGCGCACGCTCAATCTCCTCGACAATGCCAAGAAGTGGGACGCGTCGAGCGTAACCAAGAGCGGTGTCATGGTTGGCATCGGCGAATCGGTCAGCGAGTTGATTGACGTCTTCCGCGACTTGGGCGAGCGCGAAGTCGACATCCTGACCATCGGGCAGTACCTGCGGCCATCCAAGGATCATCTGCCCATGACGCGCTATTACACTCCCGCAGAGTTCGCCTTCCTCAAAGAAGAAGCCCTGCGGTTCGGCTTCCGCCACGTCGAGTCGGGCCCCCTGGTGCGGTCCAGCTACCACGCGCACGAGCAGGCGGATGTAGTGGCGCGGTAACCGCTGTCTATTCTCCCTAGCTCAAGCCACGCAATCGGGAATGCAGGAGAAAGCGCCCGTGCCTCCAATTTCAAAATACCTTGACGTGGAAGGTCAGATACTTCTTCGGATTCTCCCGAATCGCCTTGATCAGTTCGCGCGTCTCGACTAGCATCTGGTTGCTGTTGTTGTAGAGCGCGGGGTCCTTGAAAAGCATGCCAGCCGTGCCCTCGCCTTTTTCCAACCGGTCAGTAAGCGCGGTCAGGTTGTTCAAGGTTTCTTGCAACTTGTTGGCGAATTCCTGATCGTGCGTAAACTTGCCGAGCGCGCCTTTGCCGGCATTAATGTCATCCGTCAGTTGGCGGATGTTGGCAATGGTCTTGTTCGCGTTGTCGTAAAGTGCTGGATCTTTGAGCAGTTTGCCGGCCGAGCCTTTGCCGGCCTGCAAATCGTCGATCATTGCATTGACTTTGTCGATGGCGGCAATCGCCTTCTTGTAAGCTTCATCACTCGTGATCAGCGGACCGATCGAACCCTTGCCGCTTTGGATATCGTCCATCAGACCTTTGAATTCAGCCACCGTCGCATTCAATCGGTCGTACATATCCGAACTGTAAATAATCTTTCCGATCGAGCCCTGGCCGCTTTCGATAAATCCAATGATCCGGTCCAAGCGTTTGATCAGCGAGTCCATGTTCTCGAGTGTGCCTTGGCTGGCTCGCACCACGTCCTGAATGTCGGGCTGAGACTTGGTCTCCAACGTATCGCCGTCGTGCACAGGCGGCCCTTTGGCCATGCTGCTGTCGATGTCGACGAAGGTCTCCCCTAGGACACCTGCCGTGGCGAGCATGGCGACCGAATCCTTATGCAATGCGAACGCATAAGTATCCGCGACCTTCATGTGGATTTCGACCGGAGTCTGCGGCCTGTCCTTATTGATGCTCACCTTGGTGACGTTGCCGATGTCGACGCCAGACAACCGGACGGGCGCACCTTCGCGCAGACCTCCGGCATTGTCGAGATAAGCGGTGAGATGGATTTTGCTTGTGAACCAACCACCCGTGCCGCTCATCAGGAAGATCAGAACCATAAGGATGATGCTGGCGACGATGACGGTGAGTCCGACGCGGAGTTGCGACCATTTGAGTTGTTTTTGGCTAGGCACGGGTATCCTGTAAACAGAAAGAAGCATGATAGCAAACGAAACCGCTTTTCAAACCCTGAGTTTTTAGGGTGCAGGCGGGCAGGGGCGCGGGCCTAGACGGGGATGGAAACAGAGAAGGCTCCCAACAGTCCGCTTTCGGCGAATCGCTGGAAGCCTTCAGAATTGAGGCTAAGGGTTAGGATCGCCGGTTAGCGGCCCGGACCCTTTTCCTCCTTGCGAGGTTTTTGCGCAGTGCGCTCCGGTTTCTGCTGGGACTGCTTTTGCTCGCGCTGCGCCTGCTTCTGCTGCTGAGCCTGCTGGCGTTGGGCGTTTTTCTGCTCCGCCTTCTGCTGCTGAGCCTGCTGGCGTTCAGTATTCTTCTGCTCCGCGTTCTTCTGTTGAGCCTGCTGACGCTCGGCGTTCTTCTGTTCTGCCTTGCGCTGGTTCGCCTGCTCGCGTTCGGTATTCTTCTGCTCCGCTTTCTTCTGCTGAGCCTGCTGACGCTCGGCGTTCTTCTGTTCTGCCTTGCGCTGGTTCGCCTGCTCGCGTTCGGTATTCTTCTGCTCCGCGTTCTTCTGTTGAGCCTGCTGACGCTCGGCGTTCTTCTGTTCTATCTTGCGCTGGTTCGCCTGCTGGCGTTCGGTATTCTTCTGCTCCGTCTTTTGCCGCTCAGCCTGCTGGCGTTCGGCATTCTTCTGCCCGGCCTTCTGCTGGTTGGCCTGTTCGCGTCCGGCATTCGGCTTCTCGGCATTACGATTTACCCGCGCCTCACGTGGAGAGATCTTTGGCTCATGGTATGTCGCACCCGCTTCTCTAGCCGCAACCACATGGGCACCCTTGAATTGCCCAGGCCGATCGGTCGCCGCGATCGCGGGACGCCCATGATTTTCGCGGGCGAACAATGCCCGATTCTGACTCGCCTCCCGTGCCTGTTGCCGTTGGGCCGCGATCGCCGCAGTATGATGTTCATGCGCATACCGTTCTTGTTCCGCATTGGGACGAGACTGAACGCCTCCCTCGCCGCCGTTATAAGCGACGTGGTTGTTGTTGACTACCACCGTGCGCTGATAAACATTCGTGATGTGCGCGCCTCTCACATTCATCACGTCGCTGTTGTAATAAAAAGACCGGCCTCTCCATTCACCGCCGTAAAAACCTTCGCCGGTGTATCCAAAGCCATAGTTGATGCCGCCATAGAAGCCGACTGTCGGCCCCCAATATCCGTCGTTCCAAACGTAGGCGCCGTCATTCCAGCCCCAGTACCCTGGAGTCCAAAGTAAGCCGACGGGAGCATCCACCCAGGTTCCGGGAACCCAGTAGTAACCGTCGACATCGCTCCAGCCCCAATAACCCGGAGTCCAAAGATATCCGGGGCCGGGACAGACAGGCTGCGTGTAAATAGGAATTGCAGGCGGGCCGAAACGCACGGAAATGCCGATACCAATCTGTGCGAACGAAACCGCCGAGAGAGAAAGCATCAAGAGTCCAAAAATTAGCCATCGCATTGATCGAGTTGTCTTCATAGGGTTCCTTTGCCGTGGCGCAGATTCATCAATATGAGCACCAAACGCGCGCCCGAGTTTCTTTCAGCAGTTTCTGCCGCTTCTAAGATGCCTAGCACGAAGATGGCTAGCTCGTTTGAGGGAAAATTTACTCTTGAATGCGGAGGTTGCTGTAGACGAGAGACGCCGCCTCTACTCCTTTCACCTTACGGGTTCCCTTGTGATCAGCTTTTCGTATTCCGTAGGCGAGTATCCAACGATGGATTTGAAATCATTGATGAGGTGCGCCTGATCGAAGTATCAAACGCTAACTACGGCCAATCTGGACCACCGCCGGAATTGGATTTTTCAATTAACTCATGCAGACAATACCGGCGGATTCGACCTCAGGAACCATGTTCGCGCCCATGGGTCTCCGTGGACTGGGCAGGCTTTCTCCGCATTCTTGGCTGTTATAGGCTTTTTGCCTGCGAGCTAACCAGGCTAGCTCTCCAAAATAACGTGAGCGAGCGCCTGCTCGGAAGTGTGAGTGAGCGACAGCGCAATGTTTTTCGACCCAAGCTTCAAGGCGATAGCTGCCGCCTGTCCATGCAATTGCAGCGTGGGACGCTGCCCCTTCGGTCGCACGACTTCGATGTCTTTCCAGCGCACGCCATGGTTCCATCCCGTGCCAAGTGCTTTCATCCCAGCTTCCTTGGCAGCAAAGCGGGCCGCATAACTCTCAAACCGGCTGGCCTTGGCCTCGCAATAACCAATCTCGCCTTCCGTAAAAATGCGCCGCAGAAAGCGATCGCCAAACCGCTCTATCGACTCGCGAATGCGGGAAACCTCAGCGATGTCCACGCCGGTACCAATAATCATGCAGACATGGTAATTGGTCATTTGAAATTTGTAATTTGCAATTGCCGAGCTATCCCATCAGAATGCCGCGCTAATCCAAAAGTTGGAGGATTGCAACGATCTGCGCGTCCTGCTCGGGAAAGACCGTTCGCAGATCGATCAGGACGTGCTCCTCTTCGACGCGAGCGATCACCGGTGGATCGCCTGCGCGCAAGCGAGCGCAAAGTTCATCGGCGCCGAGCTCCCGATGGATGATGGCAATCAGCCGAGTAGGCAGCACAGCGTTCGGCGCGGCACCGCCTCCGATTACAGATTCTCCATCAGCGAGTTCCAGACTAAGCTTTGCCGCGACCCCGAAACCAACCTGCGACACAAGCGCCTCTGCTCGCGCTGCGATTTCTTCTCTGGAGAACTGCATCATGCGCAGCACCGGCACTGCCTCGTAATCGTGTTTGATGTAAGCCAGGAGGGTAGCTTCGAGCGCCGCGTAAGTAAGTTTGTCAACCCGCAGCGCGCGAAAAAGCGAATTAGAACGCATGCGCGCAACCAGGTCGGCGCGTCCAGTGATCACTCCTGCCTGCGGCCCCCCCAGGAGCTTGTCGCCACTATAAGTAACCACATCAATGCCAACGCGCAGACTGTCGAAGACGCTGGACTCGACGACGCCAACGGAACGCAAATCGAACATAGCGCCGCTGCCCAGGTCTTCCATGAGCGGAATATTGCGTCGGCGGGCCAGCGCGACCAGTTCAGTCAGCGCGGGCTGCTCAGTAAATCCCGTGATAGCGAAGTTCGACCGGTGCACACGAAGCAAGAGTCGCGTCCGGTCGTTGATAGCGTTCTCGTAGTCGCCGACTCGTGTGCGATTCGTAGTGCCGACCTCGCGCAGAGTAGCCTGCGACTTCAACATCACGTCAGGAATGCGGAAAGATCCGCCGATTTCGACCAGCTCCCCGCGCGAGACGATAACGTTCCCGCCTTCGGCCAGCGCGTTGAGTGCGAGCAGAACTGCCGCGGCGTTATTGTTGACGACGATAGTGGAGACGGCCGAGTCGCGCTCGAGTTGGACGGATGAAACTCCCGTCGCCCCATATTCCTCGAATAGCTTCCGGAACAGCCGGTCAACGTGAACGTCGCGCTTCCCGCGTTCGCCGCTCTCAAGATCCAGTTCCAGATTCGAATAACCGGAAGCCGTCTCGCGAACGTGATCGAGCGCGGCGGCCGCAATTGGCGCGCGCCCCAGATTGGTATGCAGAATAACGCCGGTAGCGTTGATGACCGGCCGCAGCGAGTAACGCAGCGCGCGGCGAAGTTCGCGCTCGACCGCGTCCGCTATTCCGCCGAGCGCGAGTTCTAAAGCCTTGTCATCCAGCCGCTCCTTGGCGATCTCCTGCCGCAAACGGTCAAGAACACTGCGTACCGACTCTCCGACAGCCGTCGCCCCGTCGCGCTCAATCAGCGACTGAATTTCCGGTCGCCGCAGAACTTCATCGGTCGATGGAAGTTTGCGAAAAAGCCCGGTGTTGGACGTGCCAGACATCGACGGGATTATGACACAGCCTCCTGGCAAGCGGCATCACACACGATTTCCGGGACGACGAGACGCCGCAACTCCCTACAGGGTGTGCAGATACGCGAGCAGATCTTTAACCTGCTGGTCGTTCATGACCTGTCCGAAGCCTTCCATCTTCGCGCGGCCGTTTTTTATAATGTCGGTGACGCGTTCGTCGTTGGCGGGCAGTCCGCTCAGGTCAAGATACTGTCGCTTGAAGACGCCCTTCAGGCTCGGCCCTTTTTTCCCGCGCGACGAATATGGCTCGTGGCAGCGATCGCAATAGTTGTCATAGAGCTTGCGCCCGGCGGCCTGTTGCGGGTTAAGCCCAAGTTCTGCGTCGGATTTGCGCCGCTCCACGTCGCAGGCGGTGAGCACGAACATCGTAAAGATCAGAATCGCCGCGAGGAGCGGAAGGCAAACGCGAGAAAAGCGCGCCCGAAGAGCAAGAGAAACAGACTTACGAAAGCAGATCATCGTAGGATGCGCTCGCGTGCGAGCACGTAGAGGTAGCATAATACGTTCGAGATGGCGATAGCGATCAAACGTGTATACGAGCTGCCGGCCGCAGCTGACGGCGTGCGGGTGCTGGTCGATCGCCTGTGGCCTCGCGGACTGAAGAAAGAAGATGCGGCCGTGAAACACTGGCTGCGCGATCTGGCTCCATCGACCGAATTGCGCCAGTGGTACCACGCCCATCCCGAAGCCTGGCCGCTGTTTCGCAAGCGTTATTTGAAAGAACTGGCCGGCGCAAAGGCAACCGCCGCAGTTGAAAAACTGTACGAACTAGCGAAAGGAAAGAAGCCGCTAACGTTGCTATACGCATCGCGCAACCAGGAGCGCAACAACGCGACCGTCCTGAAAGATCTGCTGGATGGCGGCCGCAAACCGCCTTCCAGCGTAGGACGAGCGGCGTCGAGCCGCGGAGGGCTTCGCAAGGCGAAGAAGCAGTAAAAACAGTTCACAGTTACCGGTTCTCACTCTTGGCTCTGATTCTAGCCGGGAACTGAGAGCTGAATCTATAATCTTCCACGTCATGCCCCGATCCGCCCTCGAAAAGAAAATCGAATCTCTCCGAGAAAAAATCCGGCACCACGAATACCTCTATTACGTCCTCGACAAGCCCGAACTAACCGACGCCGAATTCGACAAGCTGATGAACGAGCTGAAAAAGCTCGAGGCCGAGCGCCCCGACCTAGTCACGCCCGATTCCCCGACGCAGCGTGTTGGCGGCAAGCCGCGCGAGGGATTTGTAAAAGCAAAGCATTCCTCGCTCATGCTCTCGCTCGACAATGCCTACAGCGCAGAAGAATTGCGCGACTGGGAGCGCCGCGTACACGAACTCAGCGGGCGCGACGACATCGAATACATGTGCGAGCTAAAACTCGACGGCATGTCGCTGGCGCTGGTTTATGTCAACGGCCAGCTCGAACGTGGCATCACGCGCGGCGACGGCACAGTCGGCGAAGACGTCACGCTGAACGTCAGAACGGTGCGCTCGATTCCGCTCTCGGTGTCGAAAGAAAAGTTAAAGAAAGCCGGCATCCCCTCCGACTTCGAAACCCGCGGCGAAATGCTCATGCCCATCGCCGCTTTCCGCAAGCTGAATGAAGAGCGGCAAAAGCAGGGCTTACCCGCTTTCGCCAACCCGCGCAACTTCACGGCGGGTACAGTTCGGCAACTCGAGCCCAGCGTCACCGCCCAGCGCCGGATGGATTATTTCGCCTACATGCTCCTCAAAGACGGCCGCACTTATTTCGACCGCCAATCCAAAACAATGGACGCGCTCGAAGGCGCCGGCTTCAAAGTCAATCCCAATCGCAAGCTGGTGAAAAATCTCGACGAAGTCTGGAAGTTCATCCAGAGCTGGGAAGCCAAGCGCGAGTCGCTCCCGTATGAGATCGATGGCATCGTCATAAAGGTCGACCGCACCGCGCTTCAGCGGGAGCTCGGATTCACCGGCAAAGCCCCGCGCTGGGCGATCGCCTACAAGTTTGCGGCGCACGGTGCAATCACCCAAGTCGAGGACATCGTTCCGCAGGTCGGGCGAACGGGTAAGCTGACTCCGGTTGCGTGGCTCAAGCCGGTGCCGATTGGCGGAACGATGGTTTCGCGCGCGACCCTGCACAACATGGATTTCGTCAACGAACTGGGCGTCAAGATCGGCGACTGGGTTGAGGTTGAGCGCGGCGGTGACGTGATTCCGAAAGTTGTCAAGGTCGTCGAGGACGCGGAACACCCGCGCGGCCACAAGATTTTCAAGATGCCTGAGCATTGTCCAGTCTGCGGCGGCAACGTAGTTCGGACTGAAGGCGAAGCCGATCATCGCTGCGTGAACGCGAATTGTCCGGCTAAGCTCCAAGGGACGATTCTGCATTTTGCTTCGCGGCACGTGATGGATATCGACGGGCTCGGCGAATCGCTGGTCAATCAGCTCACCACGAGCGGCCTGGTGAAAAACGTCGCCGACCTTTACCGGCTGACGAAGGATGATTTGTTGAAGCTCGAGCGCATGGGCGAAAAGTCCGCGGACAACGTACTTAAAGAAATTGCCGACTCGAAAACGCTGCCGCTCGAACGCGTGATCTATGGACTGGGCATCCGCTTTGTGGGCGAGCGCACGGCGCAGTTTCTGGCTGAGCACTTCGGCTCGCTCGATGCGATCATGAACGCGAACGCGGAGGAACTCGAAGAAGTAAATGAAGTGGGCCCGCGCGTCGCGGAGAGCATCGTCGAGTTCTTCAGCGATGAACACAATCGCAAACTGGTAGCCGATCTACGCAAAGCCGGATTGACGTTCACAGGCCAGAAAAAAGAAAAGGGCACGAAGCTCGCGGGCAAAACATTTGTCCTCACCGGCACGCTGGCACGCCACACGCGAGACGAAACCAAGAAGATGATCGAAGATGCCGGGGGGCGCGTCTCAGGCTCGGTCAGCAAGAAGACCGACTTCGTGGTTGCGGGCGCTGACGCCGGCTCGAAGCTCGATAAGGCGCGGGAGCTGGGCGTCGCCGTCATCGACGAAGAAGGAATGGAAAAACTGCTGCGGTAAGTTGGAGCGGTTGAAATTTGACCCGGCGCCCGCCGATGCCTCCCGCGCGTCTTCTTTTACGTCGGACAGCCCCGGCCAACGTTTCGACAGAGCATCAATGAAGGGGGGCCCCTCCCCCCGTACCTCGGTATATTAGAATCAATACTTTAGCGCGATTTCCCCGGCAAAGTCTTGAGCCGTAATGATTTATAGGCAAAGTCTTGAGCGCATTGGACTTAAAATAGAAAATCGGGCATTTCTGCGTATTTTTGGCTTGGCTTGGCTTGCAAAGTATTGATTCTAAAAGTACAATTTACCAAAGTCTTGATAGTAAACGACTTGGGCGCCCAATTTTTACTGCTTGGATTGTCAAAAAGCGACCATCGGCATCTCTTACCCCCGGGGGAGAACTACTCCTGGAGCCGCCGCCGCACCGAGTGTGCTGCATTCAGTGGAGTGCGGGGGTCCGGTTTAAGTCAAGCGATTTTGGCGGAACTGATCTCTCTCTCACCGAGATTGTGCACAAATGGGAAAAGGGTCTTGGTAGATCCGGATCGATGATTCGCCAAGCCGAGCGCGATTCCCTCTTGCGTGGCCGGAAGACTATATGTAGGAAGGCATCGACGTATGTACATGCCAAGCGCTGGAGGGTCGTTGTCAATTGACCTCAGCGGCTGAAGCCGCGATGTGTTCTGGAGCTAATGGCACGGCTGAAGCCGTGCCCTGCCCAAAACAAATTTGACACTCTCCTGTTCTTTCTCTAACGGTTAATCAACTTCTGCAATCTCTCGGGATACCTTTCTCCCTGCACGGGAATCTTGGCTGCGGCATTGCTGATTTGCTGGAGATCGTCGGGCGTGAGTTCGATGGCCGTGGCTCCGATATTTTCTTCGAGGCGATGCCGCTTTGTCGTGCCTGGGATTGGAACGATCCACGGCTTTTGCGCCAGCAGCCAGGCGAGCGCGATTTGAGCTGGAGTGGCTTTCTTTTGTTTTGCTACCTGGCCGATGAAATCGACTACCGCCTGATTTGCTTTGCGTGCCTCTGGCGTAAAACGAGGGACTATGTTTCGGAAATCGGTGCTGTCGAATTTTGTGTTTTCGTCGATCTTGCCGGTCAGGAAGCCCTTGCCCAGTGGGCTGAAGGGGACGAATCCGATGCCTAGTTCTTCGAGGGCCGGGAGGATTTCCTGCTCGGGCTCTCGCCACCAGAGCGAGTACTCGCTCTGGAGGGCCGTTACCGGCTGCACGGCATGGGCGCGGCGGATGGCTTGGACTCCGGCTTCGGAGAGGCCGAAGTGTTTTACTTTGCCTTGCTGGATCAGGTCCTTTACGGCGCCGGCTACGTCTTCCATCGGAACGCTGGGATCTACGCGGTGCTGGTAGAGCAGGTCGATTACGTCGGTGTTCAGGCGCTTGAGCGAGGCTTCGGCTACCTGCTTGACGTGTTCGGGGCGGCTGTCGACTCCGGTGGTGGCGCCGGTTGTGGGATCGAATTTGAAGCCGAATTTGGTGGCGATTGTTACTTGGCTTCGGAAGGGAGCCAGGGCTTCGCCTACCAGTTCTTCGTTTTTGAAGGGACCGTAGGCTTCGGCGGTATCGAAGAAGGTTATGCCGCGCTCGACGGCGGCGCGGATCAGGGAGATGCCCTGCTGCTTGTCGACTGCGGGGCCGTAGCCGTAGCTTAGGCCCATGCAGCCGAGGCCGAGGGCGGAGACTTCGAGATTGCTTCCTAGTTTGCGCTTTTGCATTGGTTCTCCTCGACTCGAAATTCCGTCTGGTTTAAGCCCGGCATGTTGGATGAGCTTGTGCGTGGCCTCGTTCGCCTTGCCTGTGCGGGGCACAAATTCCGCGACAGTCAGGCTGTGCGCGCATCAGCGCCCTTGTATGGAGCTTGCCGCTGCACGCACGCGGACAGGAGTGTCCGCGCTACACGATCCCGTTTCACAATCACTTCTTTGCGGTGGGCGGCAAGAGACCGTTCAGTCGCAGATACATGGACGCCTCGGCATAGTGGTCGGCCCAGTCGCTGGCGATGCCGAGCGCAAGTCGCGCACGCGTCACCTGCTGGCCCCCATGTCCAGGCGCCATTTCGCCGAGCTTCGAATCGTCCATTTTGCCGAGTACCTCGCCGCAAAAATCGAAGGAGGCCTTGAGCGCGGGAACGAGTTTATCTTTCGGATCCGTATCTTTGGGCTCTTCGATCTTGGGGGCCGGAACGCCCGAAACGCCGCTGCACAGCATGTAGTTCGCATGGATCATGTGGGCGACGAGGTGGCCGAATGTCATTTGATCGGCGCTCGGCCTGTAGCTGAATTTGTCGGCCGGCATTTCTTCGACCGCTGCGACAGTGTTCTTTTGGCGATTGGGAAGCGTTTCTTTGAGCGCGGTTGCGATCGGATTCTTTACCTGAGCGGTCGCGGATGCGGCGAGCAAGACGAGGGGCAGGGCTAGTTTCATTTTCAAGGCTATCCTCCGAACTGCTGCCAGAATAACGCGGGCGGGAGTGTACGCGCCACACGCGCTTCCCGCCGCGGCGCGCCTGCGGCAGGCTTGCCTACCACACACTCCCTCTACTCTTGTCCGCGCCGCTTGCGTTCCGCGCTACACTTTAACTATGCACGCGCATGGCGCACCCGGGCATTCTCACGGTGGACATTCCCATGGCGGCCACTCACATGGCACGGGACGCGTGCTGCAAATTTCGGCCGTGGTCACGGCGCTCTACATCGGGCTGCTGGTTGTGTCGGGTGTTCGCGCGCATTCTCTGGCGCTGCTGTCGGAGGCGGGACACAATCTCTCCGATCTGATGGCGCTGCTGTTGTCGCTGGTCGCGGTGTATCTCGAGGGGCGTCCTCCTAGCGCGACTAAAACTTACGGCTATCGGCGGGCTGGAGTGCTGGCTGCGCTGGTGAATTCGCTTTCGCTGGTGGTGGTGTCGTTTCTGATTTTCTACGAGGCTTTCCGGCGAGTTCAGCATCCCGAGCATGTGCGCGCGGGACTGATGATTTGGGTGGCGGCGGCCGGCGTCGCGATGAATGGCGCGATTGCGTTGCTGTTGTGGCGATCGGGACGCGACGTGAATGTGCGCAGCGCGCTGCTGCATGAAGTCGGCGACACGGTTTCGACGGCGGCGGTGATTGTTGGCGGTTGGGCGATTCTGGTGACTGGGCAGGCATGGATCGATTCGGCGTTGTCGTTCGGGATCGGGGTGCTGATTTTGTGGTCGAGCTTCGGAATCGTTCGCGAGACGCTCAACATTCTTCTCGAAGGTACGCCGCGCGGGATGAGCATCGAGGAAGTGGAAACGGCCGTGCGCGAGATTGCCGGCGTCAGCGATGTCCATGATCTGCACGTGTGGAGCATCGGGTCGGAGAACCATGCGCTGTCGGCGCACGTGAAGATTACCGACATGCCGACGTCGGAGAGCGATATGATCCTGCGCAAGATCAAGGAGAAGCTGGGGGTCGGATTCGGGATCCACCATACGACGATTCAGTTGGAGCATGTGGTGTGCGAAACGGCTCATGCCTGCGTGATTGCGGTCGCGGAGGAGCGGGAGGAGCACGTGCATTCCGAACACAGCGGTCGGCGCTAAAGCGAGACTGCGCTAGCCAGCATGCTGGCGTTCGAAAATCTCCTTCACTGTCTCGATCGTGTCGGCATCTTCGGGCGGCTTGTCGGGGCGCAGACGCACGATGCGCGGAAAACGCAGGGCGTAGCCGCTTTCGTGGCGTGCCGATTGCATCATGTTGTTGAAGGCGACTTCGAGAACTATCTTTGGCTCGACTTCCAGACGTAATCCCTGCTCGCTGATTTTGTGGGCGAGAAACCATTTGGTCATCTCGGCGATCTCGGCGTCCGTCAATCCCGAATATGCTTTGCCGATGTTCACGAGGCGATCGCCGTTCCAGACCGCAAACGTGTAATCGCTGAGCACACCGATGCGTTTGCCGTGTCCGTACTCGACGGCGGTCACGACAACATCGAGCGTTGCGAGTTCCCGCTTCATCTTGAGCCATGATTTGCCGCGCCGGCCGGGTGTGTAGAGTGAATCGAGGTCCTTGATCATGAGACCTTCGTTGCCGCGATTGCGGGCGGCGGTGAAGAGCTGTTCGAGATCTTCGGCCGTGCGCGCGACCGCAACGGGAGCGGCGAGAACGTGGGCTTTAGGCGCGTCCTCCGATTCGCCAAAGGCAAACGCCGATTGGCCTCGGGATAATTGCGCAGACGCGCTTCGCGGGCGCGCTAGCAATTCATCGAGTCTTTGCCTTCGTTCGCGTAGCGGCTTATCGAGAAGGAGTTGACCATTTGCGTAGAGAACGTCAAAAACCAAATACGCAGCGGGAACCTCGCGGATGAGGCGTTCGCTGACTTTCTTTCGTCCCAAGCGCTGCTGAAGCGTGCTGAAAGGCAGTGCGCGGCCGTGGACATCCGCGATATCTTTGTCATCATTAGCGGCGTTCCAAGCCACGATCTCACCGTCCAAAATTGCGTCTTCGGGAATGCCAGCCAGCGCAGGCGGCAATTCTGGAAACGATTCGGTAATCTCATCGCGCGTACGCGAAAACAATCGAGCTTGTCCGCAGCCAATATGGGCCTGGGCGCGGATTCCGTCGTATTTATCTTCCACCGCCGCGTTGTGAAAATAGCTGACGGCCTCTTGTGCGGATTCAACGGGGCTGGCAAGCATGAAATCGATGGGATGAAAGAGTCGCAGACGCGCTTCGCCTAATTTCTGCTCCGAGGCCAGGCGCAAAGTTTCGCCTATATCGCCGAGCAGCATGTTCGCGCGCTTCACCTGATCGAGAGGGGTTTCGAAAGCCTTCGCGATGGCCTCTTCCACCAGGCTTTCTTTCAGGCCGATGCGCAGGTCTCCGCCGATGATTTTCACAATGTACTTGGCTTCAAGGGGGGTGGCGGGGCTGAGAAGTTGGCTTAAGAGAGCAGCTTTGGCGGCCGGGCCGCGCGCGGCGGCAATCTCCTTGAAGGCGCGTTGGACGTCTTGCAGAGAGATAACCGATTCGACTTTCGCGGGGAGCGCGTCAGCCGCGACCGACCCGGCATCTCCGCGACTGCGATAAATCTTCGAAAGCTCGGGCTCGGTCTTGCCAGAAAGATCCGCAATGACTCTCCAAAGCAAGGCGCCTCCGACTTGCAAAGTCGCTTCGACGCAGCTCGGAAAGGGCCCTCCCGAAAGAAAGATTGCGGCCATAGCAGCTTCGGGGACGGGAAGCGAACGGAGATAATCGGCGACTAAAGCGGTCTTGACGAGTTTGCTGTTCGTGGCGGCAATGGATTCCGCGGTCTGGGCGAAGCGCAGCATGTGCTTAAGAATTCTACGTTGGGTGAGGCAGGGAGTGATTGAGGCAGTGAAATCAAGGGGCTTTGTGGTAGGCTAACGTGAGGAGTCGTCCCACCCCGCAGCGACATCCAATCACCTATGCAGCGTTGGCGGCAAAACTTGCGTTTTTTGGCGGCGGTGCAGCTGCTACCGGCACTGGAAAGTGGCGAAGAGACCACTCTAGTTGGCGGGCAGGCCGTGCTTGAGGGCGTCATGATGCGCTCGCCCCATGCCTGGGGTATTGCCGTGCGCAAGCCGTCGGGGGAGATTGTCACCCATAGCGAGCCGCTCGCGCGGCCTTCCGAACAACATAAATGGATGGGCTGGCCTGTGGTGCGGGGCGTAATGACGCTCGGCCATGCCATGACGCTGGGCTTTCGCGCGCTTAAATTTTCTGCAAATGCCGTGCTTGAAGAAATCTCGGGCAACGATGCTGGGAACAAAGATTCGAACGGCACGGATTTGAATAGCGATGGGAAGGGGAAGGGAGAAGATCAGGCCAAGAAACTTGAGATCACGGGCTGGATGGCGGGACTCAACATGGCCTTTTCGATCCTGTTCTTCATCTTCATGTACAAGTATCTTCCGCTGCTGGCGACGACCGAGCTTAAGCGTGTGGATCCTGTATTCGGGCAGCAGTTCGTCTTTAACCTGGTGGACGGCCTGATCCGGATCGCGATGTTCCTGCTCTTTGTGTGGGGTGTTTCGCTGTGGAAGGATATTCGCCGCGTTTACGAATACCACGGCGCCGAGCATAAAACGGTTTTCGCGTTCGAGAACGGCGACCCGCTTCAGACAGCCGCGGTGCAGAAATATACGACGTACCATCCCCGCTGCGGCACCAGCTTCCTGATGACGGTGATGATTATTTCGATGGTCGTCTACATGTTCATTCCGGTGACGACGTTCTGGGCGCGCTTTGGAGAGCGCATCGCCCTGCTGCCGGTGATTGCGGGAGTTTCCTACGAGATTATTCGATTCGCGGCGAAGCACCGTGGTTCGCTGTTCTCTCTGATGACAGCGCCCGGGCTGTGGCTCCAGCGGATCACGACCCAGCCTCCCGATAACAGCCAGGTCGAGTGCGCGATCATTGCGCTGGATGCGGCGATGGCGTTGGAGAAGCAACACGGTGGTGAGTTGGTGATTGCCTAGCGGCTCCCGCCGCTAATCTAGTTTTCAGTTCCCAGTTCTCGGTTCTCAGTAAATCTTACAATAGAAAATCGAGGAGCCAGGATCTGAGTCTGTGCGCGGCGTTCCGTGTCACTTTGCTTTCCGAGAACTGGGAACGGGGAACTGAGAACCAATGTTTGAACGACTTGACCAAATCGAAGCACGGTACGAGGAGCTGACTAACGCTCTCGCCTCGCCGGAGATCACTAATGACTCGGCGAAATACCAGAAGACTGCCAAGGCACATAGCGAAATTGCGCCGATTGTGGAAAGGTATCGCGAATATAAGGACCTGACGCGCGGGATCGCCGAGAGCAAGGCGCTGGTCGCCGAAGAGACCGATGCGGAAATGCGGGCCTATGCCTCGGAAGAACTGGCCAAGCTCGAAGCGCGGGTGGGGGGCGTAGAAGAAGATTTGAAAGTTCTGCTGCTCCCGAAAGACCCGAATGACGAAAAGAACGTGATCCTCGAAATCCGCGCGGGCACGGGCGGAGATGAGAGCACGTTATTCGTTGCGGAAGTTTTCCGGATGTACAGCCGCTATGCGGAAATGCAGAAGTGGAAGGTCGAAGTGCTCTCCACCTCGGAATCAGGCGTTGGCGGGCTCAAGGAAGTCATTGCGCTGATCGAAGGCGATCGCGTCTATTCGCGCCTGAAATATGAAAGCGGCGTACATCGCGTGCAGCGCGTGCCACAGACCGAACAGCAGGGACGCGTTCACACTTCGGCGATCACCGTAGCAGTGCTGCCCGAGGCCGAAGATGTAGACGTCAAGATCGAAGCGAAGGACCTGCGCATCGATACCTTCTGCTCATCCGGCCCAGGCGGCCAGTCCGTCAACACGACATATTCCGCGGTACGCATCACGCACATTCCGACGGGCACGGTGGTCAGTTGCCAGGACGAAAAATCGCAGATCAAGAATCGGGAAAAGGGGATGCGCGTTTTGCGTTCGCGCCTCTATGAGATTGAGATGCAGAAGCAGCAGGAGGCTCTCGCCAAAGAACGCAAACAGATGGTCGGTTCGGGCGACCGCTCGGAAAAGATTCGCACTTACAACTTTCCGCAGAACCGGCTTACCGACCACCGCATCGGATTCACGATCCATCAGCTTGAGCAGGTTATGGACGGCAAGATCCAGCCGCTGATCGACGCGCTGATTACCCACTTCGAGGCTGAGAAACTTAAGCAGGAGACGGCGAGCGTCGGGTGAAGGGATTGCAGAGGTAAGAGGTCAGATTGCAGAAGTGAAAGGGATGGTCAAATAGTCAGGTGCAACTCCGACTGGCCCTTAACGCGGCAACTGAGCGTCTCACCGCCGAGCACGTCCCGTCCCCGCGCATGAACGCCGAGCTGCTGATCATGTTCACGCTCGATTGCGATCGAGTCTATCTCTACGCCCACCCGGAGCGTGAGCTTACCGCAGACGAAATTTCGCGCTACGACGATGCTCTGGCACGGCGCGCGACCGGCGTTCCGGCGCAGTACATCACAGGGCATCAGGAATTCTGGGGGATGGATTTGATTGTGTCACCGGCGGTGCTGATTCCTCGTCCCGAGACTGAGCATGTGGTCGAGGCAGTGCTGGAGATCTTCGGCCACCACAAGCAAGTTCAAAAGCAAGGGCATGGGCCGCGGACGGAAGTGTCCGCGCTACACATAGTTGATGTCGGCACCGGGTCGGGGGCCATTGCTCTAGCGCTCGCCAAGGAGCTGCCTTCGGCCGAAATTCGTGCGACCGACATTTCCGAGGAGGGGCTTGAAGTGGCGCGAGCCAATGCAGCGCGGCATGAACTGAGGTCACGAATCGCTTTCCACCGGACGGATTTGCTCTCGGGTCTGCCGCTCGGAGCGTTTGATCTCGTCGTTGCTAATCCTCCCTACGTCGGCGAGTCGGAAGAAGATCAAGTCCAGCTTGAGGTCCGCAAATTCGAGCCGCGTGGCGCTGTGTTCGCCGGGCCGACGGGCCTCGCTGTGATCGAGCGCCTCATTCCGCAAGCGCACGAAGTCCTGCGTCCCGGCGGATGGCTGATATTTGAAATCAGCGGAACGATTGTGGACGGAGTGCACAAACTGCTCCGCGGATGGACGGACGTTGCAATCAAGAACGATTTGCAAGGAATTCCGCGCGTTGTGATCGCAAGAAAAATCGCTTCAGGCAGCTAGCGGTTTGAGCCTCAGCCTGAAGCGATCGCGGAACAAAATTTCAATCCTCTCAGAAGCTAACCCGCACCCCCAACTGCGCCGCGAAAGGAATGCCCACGGTCGTTCCCGGCCCGAAGAAGTCTCCCAGTCCGCCGGAAGGCACCAGCAATTGTTTAAAGCTCGTGATGGGCACGTACATAGTGCAAGCGGGCGGATCAGAACAAATTGCGGTTGCGTTGGTCAGGTCATTGACCGGATTGGGCAACGCCGAGATATCGGTCACGTAGTTTGCGCCAGGATTGTTTCTATTGAAAAGGTTGAAAAATTCGGCGAAGGGAACGATCGACCAGCGGTCGTGAAAATTGATCGGCCGACTGACGCGCAGATCGGCCTGTATGTACGGGGTTCCGCGGAACTCGTCCAGGGTGGTTTGTTTGCCGTTGATAATCGCGCGATCGTCGGCCGAATCTCCGAATCCGTTTACATCCACCGGAGTAGTGAGCGTAATTGGACGCGCGCTCTCGGCCTGAGTGATGGTGGTCAGGTCGACGCCGCCCGGGAGATGAAGAGTTCCGGCCAGGACGAACCGATGGGTGACGTCTTCGCCGGACGGGCCGTAGTCGCCGGGCCCAAAGGCATTCAACGGGTTGCAAACTCCGTTCACATAATCAAACAGTTCACCGAGCACGCAGCCCCATGTCTTGGCGCTGGAAAGCGTATAGTGCGCGATCAGGTTAAAGCGCCGCGAGACATTTCCCTGCGCAACCAGCATCAACGCGCTGTAACTGGAGCGGTTGTCGGAGTGAAACACGGTAAGGCTGGGCGCGGCGGCATCGATCGTGAAGCCGGGAGTGTAGTTGTATCCGCGGTAGCCGTGGTTACCCTGTTCGTGCACATAGTCGGCGCTCAGCGTCCAGTGGGCGTTCAAGGCGTGCTGCACGCCACCGGTAATGTGGATGGCATACGGGGTTTTGTAGTTTGGATCGATCAGCGCTCCAGGATCTCCCGGATTCAGGCAACACATTCCAGCGTTCGAGTTATTGACTCCCTGGAATGCCGGCGCCCAGCCGCCTTGGGCCAGATCGTCATAGAACATGCCAAAGCCGGCACGGATTACGGTTCTCTCACTGCCACCGGGAGAAAAAACGATTCCCAGGCGCGGCGCGATTTGTTTGCGGTAATCGTGTGGCGCGCCATTTACGAGGTTGATGCCAAGCGATTGCAGAGTGAGCAGGGCGGGATTCTCCAACTGACTGCGGCCCGAAGCGGTAAACAGGCCGAAGGTCGTCTGGTAGCGCAGGCCATAGTTGACCGTGAGGTGGTGCGTAACCCGCCACGAATCCTGTGCATAAAGTCCAAGGCGCTGCACGTTCTGCGAAAAGCCGCCGTCACCGGCAGGGGTAGGAGTGCAGGTAATGCCGGAAGTCGGGTCCGGTGCCGGATCACAGGGATCCGACGGATTTGGCGCAACGAAGTAAAACTGAGACTCGTTCGCAGCATAGTAACTCGGGTCGAGCGGATACTGGATAAGCTGCTCGGCGTTGGAAGCAAACGCTCCGCCTAGGACCGGCTCATGAATGAAGTTCACCCCGAACTTAAATGCGTGGCTTCCCATCACATGGCTCAGGTCATAGCGCACCTGATATTTGTCCTGATTGCGGAGTGTTGGAAATAAAGTGATCGGGGTAGCGAACTGGTTGTCGCCGAAAGTTTCGAAACCAGAAACCGTCAGCGATGTCGCGCTGAACGGAAACGCGAGTGCGAAGCCGAGATCCGAGTTGCGTGTCTGAGTAAGGTGCAGCAGGCTGGCATCAAGCACAAAGGTGCCAAGCCACGTCGGACTAAAGGCGTAGGTATTGCCGAGCACAGTGTTGGAGTAATTGTTGTGCGTGGTCAATCCGGTCGAAGGCAGCGTTGCCTGTGCTACCAGGGCATTGTGCGTTAAGTAGCTATCCTGCGAAGTGCGCAGGAACCACTGTGACTTGGAACTTTGCGCCCAGTCGAATCGCAGGGAGCTGATGTAGTCGCGGAAAGGAACGGGAACATTTGCCGGGACGTCGATGGACGGAACACCGGTGATCAGCCCGTCCGACGCCAACTGCGCCAACGCATCGAATTCCGATGTGCTGGTGGGGCTATAGGCAATGCTGGCATTCTCGTGCACATGCTCAAACGAAGCGAAGACCCAAACCTTGTCTTTCGCGATCGGACCTCCGAGAGTGGCTACGTAATTCTGGCGCGAGAACGGCTGCTTCGGATTATGGACGCAAGTTCCGTCTGTACACGTCTCGGCTGGATTCTCGATGGGAAAGCGCGCATTCAAATCGGCGGCGCGCCCGTAAAAAGAAGCACTCCCGTGCCACTCGTTCGTGCCATGTTTGGTTGTAATTACCACCGATCCCGCAGTCGTGCCGCCGGTGTCGGCGTCTTCGTTGGCGGTGCGGACGTCGAATTCCTCAATCGCATCCGGCGAAAAATTCTGCAAAAAACCGCCGATGAAGTCATCGGAGTTATCGCCGCCGTCTACGGAAAGCTCATTGTTCAGGCCTGAGCTTCCGCCAGTGGAAACGGCCGTGATACGCGCCTTGGTTGGATCAGACGGCTCGACGGGCTCGGTTCCGGGCACAAGATAGGCGATGTTGGCAAAGCTGCGCGCGGCCAGCGGTAGCGTCTCAAGATCGCGGCTGGTGACGACTCCCTGATGCACGGCGCTCGCGGTGTCGATTGGCTCGGTTGTGATAGAAGAAGCCGTTCCCTGCACGTTTACAGTTTCATGGCCCGCTTGCGGCTGCAGTGTAATCGAGACGTCGCGCACCAGACTGACTTCGACGGCCACATCGGCAACCGCGTCGGCAAAGCCTTTCGCGCTGACCACCATGTGATAGCGGCCGGGCTGAAGGCCCTCGATGCGGAATTCGCCGGTGCTGCTCGCTGTAGCCTCGCGGGTGATGGAGGATTCAGCGGCTTGCACCGTGATGTGCGCTCCCCCCACGCGTGCTCCGCTCGCGTCTTGAATTTCGCCACGCAGGGCGCCGTTTGGATTCTGCGCAGACAAACTAATGGCCATTGATACGAGCGCGAGTAGTACTACGGCAGGAACGAGGGAGCGCGAAGTGCGCACCTTTTCAAAGAAGGATGTCATGTGATGATCCACCCGCGAATGCTGAGATAACCGCTGTCCTTCAACCTATTGAGGGGGACAATTTTCGGAGCGGCCGAGCAGACTGGCTCTTAGGCAGGATAGTGGCGCGCCGAGAACTACTACCAGCACTAGTCTTAATCAACAGAAATCTGGACCAGATCGAGGTAGAAATCGCAAGAAAACGGAAAAGAGCGCTGTTCTCTCTGGAAAGGTAACGGTGAGTGGGTTAGCGGACGAGCCACTCCGTCATTTCATGAGTAACGGCCAAAACCGGGCCGTAGGTTACAAAGGCGAAGAGAATCGCCACGACCACCGGAGGAATAGCAACCCACCGGGGAATTCGCCGTTGACGCGTATTTCCGGATTCATCCCAGGCCAGAAGGCGCGCAATGCGCGCACGGATGGATCCGGTGACGAATCCGACCGTGCAGGCCGGCGCGGCTTCAACTGGAACCAGCCGCGAGAGCTTCACCAGGGCCGATGCCAGGTCGAGCGCGTCACTTTGATTGGAAACCGCAGCGTCGTCGGCGGCAAGTTCGGCTGCCTGTGACCACGCGCTCTCCATCTTGGCTAGCCCAGGGAACGGCGCAAAGCGAAATACAAGCTTTTTCAGGTTGTCCCATGAACGGATATGGGCTAGCTCATGACGGAGCGCTACCTGAAGCTCATCTCCACCAAGGAGCGCAAACGCAGCCTCAGATACCAACACTCGCGGCTCGCGCATGCCCACGAGGGTGAGCGGCGGAGTTTGGCGGCGCGAGCAAAGAGTGGTGGTCTGCCCGGTGGTTTCAAGCGGGCTCGCCCCTTCCAGCCATCCGGCCACAATGCGGGAGGTCCGAACCTGGGCAGCAATCACGCGGTAGGAGCCGTAGGCAATCAGCAAGAGCGCGGCGGCACCAAACGCCAGCGGCAATGTGCCTGTGCCTTCATTAATGGAACGGGGCTCCAACATATCAAATGACGGAACGACAAAAGCAGCGGTAATTAGGATGGAAGCGAACAGGGGCAGAACGCGCAGCAGGAAGAGCAGATCGGCAACGCTTTGTTCGGCCGCCCGCAGCACCTTAAGCCAACGCCACGAGACGGCGACCAGCGCCGAAAGGAAGCAATACAACAAAACGAAGAACGTGAGCGAGACAGCAATGCCGCGCAAGGCAAACATTAGTGCCGGTCCTTGTCCCTAACCTTTGTTTCCGGTCCCTGGAGACGAGATTCACCGTCTTTGAGTTCGCGGCGTTTTCGTTCGATCAAGAGCTGGAGTTCATCGAGCAGCTGCGCATCGTGCGTGCTCAGAGCCTCGACCAGATAAGAGAGTGGCAGCGATGAGGTGTCATCGGATCCCAGCAATTGGCGGATCCCGTCGAGTGCGCGGCCACGCTGGAGTTCTTCCGAACTCAACCGCGGCGTGTAGCGGAACGCCCGGCCTTCGGCGCTGCGATCCAGCAGCCCCTTTTTAAATAGCCGGTCCATGGTGGTCATGACAGTCGTGTAGGCCTGGTGAATGCCAGTGTCGTCTACCATCTCACGCACTGTAGCCGAGCCCCGTGACCACAGTTCGCGAAGCAATTGCTGCTCGAATGGACCGAGCTGCGGCGTAGATTGGGGCGCGAAGACTGAAAATTTTGTCGTCATAGAAAAGGCATTACAGGATGCAGGGGAGCATCCATCCTGAGACTATACCACTCGGGGGCGCGCTGCCATTGCAAAACCGTAGGGCGCCGGCCGGAATTTTCAGCCGAGAAAGGCAAGAATTTGCACATCTTGAACTGGCGCGAGTGGCAAATGCCGGCGATTCTTAAATGGCGGCTTTCTATAGCACAGCTTTTACGGAACAACGACAGCAGGCAAAATTTCTTCCACATCAATCTTGGTGGGGTAATGGCCGGTATAGCAGGCCGAACAGTAGGTAGTCTTGTCGCCATCGGCGCAAGCTTTCTTGAGTCCTTCCAGCGAAAGGTAAGCAAGCGAGTCGGCGTCGATAAATTTCCGGATTTCTTCGACCGACTTGTTAGCGGCGATCAGCTCTTTTTTCGACGGCGTATCGACCCCATAAAAGCAAGGCGAGATCGTCGGGGGGCAGGAGATGCGCATGTGCACCTCTTTCGCGCCCGCATGGCGAATCATGCGCACGATCTTGCGGCTGGTCGTGCCCCGCACAATCGAGTCATCGACCAGAATGACGCGCTTGCCTTCGAGCAGACCGTGCACGGCGTTGAGCTTGAGCTTTACCCCGAAGTCGCGTACCGATTGCTGCGGCTCGATGAATGTGCGTCCGATGTAGTGATTGCGAATCAAGCCGAGGCGGAAGGGAATACCGCTCTCAGCCGCGTACCCAATGGCAGCGGTGTTGCCGGAATCCGGCACCGGCACGACAATGTCAGCGTCGACCGGGGCCTCGCGCGCAAGCTGCCGCCCCATGTTGTCGCGGCTGTGATCGACCGAGCGCCCGAAAACGACGCTGTCCGGACGCGAAAAATAAACGTGTTCGAAAATGCAGCTTGAGAGCGCGGGTGACGGAGAGTAAAAGCGCGAACTGATTCCCTCGGGCCCAACAATGACCAGTTCGCCCGGCTTAACATCGCGCTCGTAGACCGCGCCAATCAAATCGAAAGCGCAAGTCTCCGAGGCAAAAACAACCGTATCTTTCTTTTCGCCCGTCAAAGCCGGAATGCGCCCCATGGCGAGCGGTCGAAAGCCGCGCGGATCGCGCGCCGCAAAGATGCGATCGCGGCTGATCATGACGAGCGAGAACGCGCCTTCCACGCGTCGTAACGCATCGGCGATGGCGTCGGGCAAGGTCTGCTCGCGTGACAGCGCAATCAGATGAACCAGCACCTCGGTGTCGCTGTTGGTCTGGAAAATCGAGCCTTGACCTTCGAGCTTCCGGCGAATTTCCAGCGCATTGACCAGGTTTCCGTTGTGGGCGATGGCGATAGTGCCCTTGTTGGACTGCACCATGATCGGCTGCGCGTTGAGCAGCGCCGAATCGCCGGCCGTGGAATAGCGCGTATGACCGATCGCAAGAATCCCGCGCAAGGAAGAAAGAACGTCCTCGCTGAAAATATCGGCCACCAGGCCCATCGACTTGTGTTGTCGAAGGCGCTCACCGTCGGAGGTGACGATGCCGGCCGATTCCTGTCCACGATGCTGGAGGGCGTGCAAGCCGAGATAGGTCAGTTTCTCGGCTTCAGGGTGCGCATGGATAGCGACTACGCCACACTCATCGCGAAATTTGTCTAAACCCGTCATTCGCCGTTCGTCCTTCGCTATTTGCCTTCCAACGCCATACCTACATCAGTTCTCAGTGCTCTCTCCAGCGCGTCTTCGTATGCGGCTCGCAACTCGTCGATCGTCGTCGAAATCGCTGGCAGGCCGTCGATCGTAATCTCGACCCGTTCGCCACCTGTTTCTCCCAGCACATCGGCTTTCACGCCGAAATCTTCAGCTACTTGTTTGATTCGCGCCAGGTACGCCGGGTCGCAGCTTAACACGATGCGGCTGGCATCTTCTCCGAACAGCCGAAATTCAGGCGGAAGGCCCTGTCCCGCAAAATTGGCGCGCAAGCCGATCGCGCCGGGCAGAGCGCACTCTACCAGAGCCACGGCTAAACCGCCATCCGCACAATCGTGCACCGACTCCACCAGTCCAGCCTGAATGAGTGCGACGATCGCGCGTTGCAGCGTAGATTCCTTCTCAATATCGAGTTCCGGCGGATAGCCCCACACCGCGCCAAGAATTTCTTTCGCGTATTCGGACGATCCAAATTCGGTCTCAGCATCCACCGCATCGCCCACATTATTCGCGCGCAGCAAAACGATCGTGCGGCCCGCCTGCGAGAAGTGCATCTTGGCGGCCTTGTGAACGTCCGCCAGAATTCCCACTACGCCAATGACCGGCGTCGGATAAATTCCCTCACCCAAAGTCTCGTTATAGAAACTGACGTTGCCGCCGGTAATCGGCGTATCAAGTTCCTCGCAAGCCTTCGTCATGCCATCGATGACCTGAGAAAACTGCCACATGATGTGAGGCTTCTCCGGATTGCCGAAGTTCAGGCAGTTGGTCGCGCCAATCGGGGTCGCACCCGAGCATGCCACCTTGCGCGAAGCCTCGGCCACAGCATGCATTGCTCCGAGCCGTGGATCGAGATAGCACCAACGTCCATTCCCATCAAGCGCCATCGCCAACCCGCGCTTCGATCCCTTAATGCGAATCACGCCCGCATCACCTGCGCCCGGTGCTTCCACGGTGTTCGTCTGCACCATATGATCGTACTGCTGCCACACCCAGCGCTTCGAGCAGATGTTCGGGCTCGCCAGCAATTGCTTAAGTTGGGCGGTCAAATCGCCGCCCTCAGCCAGGCGAATGTGCTCCGGTTTTTCGCGCTCAACCGGTGGCTCCCACCGAGCCAGCGGCCGCTTATAGACCGGCGCATCATCGGTAAGCGCAGCATTCGGAATCTCTGCAACCACCTCGCCGTGTTGCAGCACGCGCATCTTCGCATCGAGCGTAACGCTCCCAACCTCGACCGCATCCAGTCCCCATTTTTCAAAGACGCGGAAGACCTCATCCTCGCGGCCCTTCTGCGCGACCAGCAGCATGCGCTCCTGCGACTCGCTGAGCATGATCTCGTATGGAGTCATTCCAGTCTCGCGCTGCGGAACGCGATCCAGCTCAATCTCAATGCCCGTGCCGCCACGCGCGCCCATCTCGCAAGTCGAGCAAGTCAGCCCGGCCGCGCCCATGTCCTGAATGCCAATAATGGCGCCCGTCTGCATCGCTTCCAGGCAGGCCTCAAGCAAAAGCTTTTCAAGAAAAGGATCGCCCACCTGCACATTCGGCCGCTTCGCTTCCGAGCCTTGACTGAACTCCTCGCTTGCCATGGTCGCGCCATGAATGCCATCGCGCCCGGTCTTTGCGCCGACATAAATAACGGGATTGCCTTCGCCCGCGGCCCGCGCGTAAAAAATCTCATCCCGCTTCACCAGTCCCAGCGCAAACGCATTCACCAGCGGATTGCCCGAATAACAAGGCTCAAACTTCACCTCGCCGCCCAGGTTCGGCACACCAAAACAATTTCCATAGGAAGCGACGCCGCTGACTACACCTTCCATAACGGAATGATTCTTATGAATCTCAGCCTGCGTAGGTAAGGCTTGTGTAGCGCGGACACTCTTGTCCGCGCCCGCCGCAATCGGCCCAAATCTCAGGGAGTCCATCACCGCCACCGGCCGCGCGCCCATCGTAAAAATATCCCGCAGAATTCCACCGACGCCAGTAGCAGCGCCCTGAAACGGCTCGATAAACGACGGATGATTGTGCGACTCAATCTTGAAGGCGCAAGCCCAGCCTTCGCCGATGTCGACAATGCCGGCATTCTCCCCCGGCCCCTGCAATACCAGCTTGCTGCGCGTAGGCAAGCGCTTCAGGTGAACGCGTGACGACTTGTAGGAGCAGTGCTCGCTCCACATCACGCTGAAGATGCCAAGCTCGGTGATCGTAGGCTCGCGCCCACCCAATAGCTGTTTAATTTTTTCGAATTCGTCCGGCGTGAGTCCGTGTTCCCGGATCACTTCGGGGGTAATGGAGGGAATCGTGGCAGTGGTCATGTCGGGAAATTCTATTGTCGCATTTTGATCAGTTTTTTACATGCGGAACCTTGCCCGCTTATCCCACGTATGTGCTAATGTGACCTTCCTTGTGTGCGAAAGCGAGTACTTGGATAACTAACAAAACAATCATAGAGACCTGACCCGCAGGATTTCGTGCGTCGGAGCCTGATCGACATCAAGGACCGTGAATGGCGAGCTGGACCACACCAAAATCGGAGGCAGACGCGCCCCCGCGCAAACTCGCGATCGACGGCATGTCGGGGGTCTGGGGCATTGCGATCGCTGCCTTCGCCCTGCATGTCTTCTGCAACAACCGCTACGGCTACTTCCGCGACGAATTCGACTACATCGCCTGCGGCCGCCATCCTGCCTGGGGCTACGTCGATCAGCCGTCCCTGCTGCCGATTCTGAGCCGCATGTGTCTGGCAATCTTCGGTGATTCCCTGCGCAGCGTTCGCCTCGTCCCCGCGGTTTCATGTGCGGCGCTGATCGTGCTAACCGGCATCATTGCTCACGAACTCGGCGGGAAGCGTTTCGCGGTCATCCTCAGCGCCATCACCGTGCTGATTGCCCCGATTTATCTTTCCGGGGGCAGCCTGCTCACCAGCAATTGCGATCTGGAAGTGTTGCTCTGGATGGGTTGCGTGTACTTCGCCATAATCGCCATCCGACGCGATCAGCCAAAATACTGGCTCTGGTTCGGAGTAGTCGCGGGAGTTGGTCTTGAAGAAAAGTACTCAATCCTCGTTCTCGGATTTGCTATTGTTGTGGGCCTTCTCCTCACTGCCCAGCGTCGCCTCCTTCTCAATAAATGGATGTGGCTGGGCGGCCTGGCGGCATTCGTCATTTTTCTCCCCAACCTGCTCTGGAACATTCACTACGACTGGCCGTTCGTGCAACTGATGCACAACATCAAGGCCGAGAACCGCGATGTAGTGCTCTCGCCCTGGCAATATTTCTCGCAGCAGATGCTTTTGCTTCTGCACACGTCGTCGGTCTTCTGGATTACCGGCGTTATCGCCTTCCTCATCGCACAGCGCTTCAGGCAGCTTCGCTTTCTGGGATGGGCCTACATCATCAGCTTCACAGTCTTTGTCGTCATGAAAGGCAAGAACTATTATCTAGCACCCATTTATCCCGTCTATCTCGCGGCCGGGTGCGTGGTTATTGACGATGCCATCGACCGTATCCGCCAAGGCTGGCTCAAGCCGGTAATTCTCGCGCTTTCTCTGATCGGCGGCGCGCTCGCCGCGCCGCTGGCCATGCCGATCCTGCCGATCAACGCATTCATCCGCTATATGGATTGGTTCCCAATCAAAGTGCCGCGCAGCGAGTACGATCACGCGCGCGTCGCGCTTCCTCAGCATTATGCCGACCAGTTCGGATGGGACGAGATTGTGGAGAAGGCCGCCGAGGCGTGGAATAAAATTCCCGCCGCCAATCGCAAAGATTGCGCCATCTTCGCGCAAGACTACGGGCAGGCGGGCGCGATTGATTTTCTCGGACCAAAATATGGCCTGCCGCCCGCGTTGAGCGGCGATCGTACATATTGGATATGGGGACCGCGCGGCTATTCGGGTAATTGCATGATCGTGCTCGGCGACCGCCGCGAGCGCCTCGAGCAGCTCTTCGAGCATGTGAATTATTTGGGCAGCTCGGCACCCAATCCCTACGCGCTCGAAACCGAAATCTCGGTCAATATTTGCCGCAGCGCGAAATTCGGCACGCTCGCCGATCTCTGGCCGAAAATCAAACACTGGCACTAGCCAGGCATGTGTGGCGCGGATGTCTTGTCCGCGTAGCACTCTGTCGGGCCAGCGAAGTTCTTTCGCGAAAGGTTGGTTGACAAGAGTGTCCGCCGTGCACGTCTATACTGCGCGTCTATACTGAACGACGTGAAGTCCGTAATCGTAGGCACAGCCGGCCACATTGACCACGGCAAAACCGCACTCGTCAAAGCGTTGACTGGGACGGATGCTGACCGTCTGGAAGAGGAAAAGCGCCGCGGCATCACCATCGACATCGGCTTCGCGCACCTCGAACTGCCTTCCCCCTCCGGTGAGACCCTCCGACTCGGCTTCGTCGACGTGCCCGGACACGAACGGTTCGTGCGCAACATGCTGGCTGGCATCGGCGGCATCGATCTTGTGGTGCTCGTGATCGCCGCCGATGAAGGCATCATGCCGCAAACGCGCGAGCACTTTGACATCTGCCGGTTGTTGGCCGTGCGTCGCGGCATCACTGTGCTCAATAAGTCGGACGCGGTCGACGAGGAGACGCTTAAGGTGGTGCGCTCGGAGGTCGTCGATTTTCTGCGTGGATCATTCCTCGATACCGCGGAATCTCCCCTCGTTGCAGCAAGCTCGCTGACCGGCGCGGGAATCGCCGAAGTGAAAGCGGCGCTCGCGCAGGTCGCGTCCGAAGCAAGCGCGAAAGACTCAAACGCCCTTGCGCGCCTCCCGGTCGATCGCGTCTTCACGATGAAAGGCTTCGGCACGGTTGTTACCGGAACTTTGGTTGCTGGAACGATCCGCAAAGAAGAGGAGTTGGAGGTCTTTCCTGCCGGCAAGCACGTGCGCGTCCGTGGAGTACAAGTACACGGCGCACCCGCCGAAGCAGCGCTTGCCGGCCAACGCACTGCGCTGAATCTCGCGGGTGTTTCGACGGAAGATTTGAGGCGGGGCGTAACGCTGGCGACCGCGAAAACATTCCATCCAACGTCGCGAATCGACGCCAGACTCTCTCTGCTCAAATCCGCCAAGCCCTTGAAAGATGGAGCCCGAGTCCACTTCCACGCCTTCACGATGGAGACGATCGCGGAAGTTCGTCTCTACGGTACGAAGATTCTCAAACCCGGTGCGGAAGCATTTGCCCAGCTCAGGCTCGCTGAACCTGTGCTGCTTTTGCCGGGAGACCGTTTCATCATCCGGCAATTCTCGCCGGTTATCACAATCGGAGGAGGCCTCGTACTCGACGGCGCGCCGCTCACTCGCAAGCGCAGCGCGGAGGAAACAGCCGCCTTCCTCGCGACCATGTTGGAAGGCGCGCCCGAGCGGATGCTGCGAGCCCGCGTTGAACGTCGCGGCGCAGCCGGCTTGCCCCTGAGCGATGTGCCGCGAGAGATGAACATCAGGCCCGACACGGCCAATCGACTGGCAGCCCTCGCCGGCGCGGTGCGTGCGAGCGCGGTGCTTGTTTCGCCGGCGGCATTCGCCGAAGCGGGAACTCGCGTGATTCAGGCTCTCAAGGCCTTTCATGATGCGAATCCTCTGGTGGCGGGCATAGGCAAGGAAGAGTTGCGCGAGCGCGTCAAACTCTCGCCCGATGTGTTCACGGCCGTCCTCGTCAGGGCCGTCGGGGACAAGAAACTCGCTGTCGCAGGAGAACTGGTTCGCCTGTCTGGCCGCGGCGTGGTCATGAAAGACGAAGAGGCCGAATCGAAAACAATCATCGAGCGGGCATTTCAATCTGCCGGGTTGAAAGTCCCGCTGCTGAAAGACGTGCTGGCCAGTTTGAAGGTCGACAAGGCACGCGCGCAGAAAATCATGACGCTGCTGTTCCGCGACAAAGTGCTGATCAAAATTTCTGACGATCTCGTCTTCCACCACAGCACGCTCGCGGACCTGCGCCAGAAAATCGCCGCGCTCAAAAGCACCACGCCGAAAATCGACGTATCCCGGTTCAAAGAACTCACCGATGTCAGCCGCAAGTATGCCATCCCACTGCTGGAGTATCTGGATCGCGAACGCGTAACCAGGCGAGTCGGCGACGAACGCATCATCCTCTGAGTTGGGAGGTGTTGCTTCCCTCTGTGTTCCTCCGTGTACTCTGTGGTGAAAGGGTTTCGTTGGCAATATGCCCAAAATTCGCATCGTCGGCGCAGGCCTAGCTGGATCGGAAGCAGCCTGGCAGTGTGCCCGCCGCGGAGTTCCGGTTGAGCTGATTGAGATGCGCCCAGTGCGCGCAACGCCCGCGCATCAGACCGACGATTTCGCGGAACTAGTCTGCTCGAACTCCCTGAAGTCGGACAGCGAAAATACCGCGCCCTGGCTGCTCAAAGAAGAAATGCGCCGAGCCGGCTCGCTCCTTCTGGAAATCGCCCGCGCAACTGCGGTACCGGCCGGTCACGCGCTGGCCGTCGATCGGACAGAATTCTCTCGCACGGTCACGGAGGCAATCGCAGGCGAGTCCTTGATCACCATTCGCCGAGAGGAAGCCACCCAGATCGACGACGCGGACATCACCGTGATCGCCACCGGTCCGCTGACGTCCGACGCGTTAGCCATAGAAATCGCCCGGCTAAGCACAACCGACGGCCAGGATGCTCAGCTCTTTTTCTATGACTCCATCAGTCCCATCGTCGAAGCCGATTCCATCGACATGAGCAAGGTCTACCTCGCGGCGCGCTATGACAAAGGCTCGGCCGACTACATTAACTGCCCGATGTCGCGGGATGAATACGACACGTTCTATGATGCGCTCATCGCCGCGCAATCCGTCGAACAGAAAGATTGGGAGAACCTGAACTACTTCGAAAGCTGTCTGCCCATCGAGGAAATCGCGCGCCGCGGCCGCGATACGCTCCGTTTCGGACCTATGAAGCCGGTTGGCCTGAAGGATCCGCGCACCGGCAGAATTCCGTATGCCGCGGTGCAATTGCGGCAGGAGAATCTGCGCGCCGATTCCTACAATCTGGTCGGCTTTCAAAATCACCTGAAGTTCGGCGAGCAGGCCCGCGTGCTGAACCTGATCCCCGGCCTGGAGCGTGCGCGCTTCCTACGCTACGGCCAGATTCATCGCAACACTTATATCAACGCGCCCGCCCTGCTGACGCCAACGCTTCAGATGAAGGCCCACCCGCAAGTTCTCTTCGCCGGCCAAATCTGCGGGGTAGAAGGCTATGTAGAATCCATTGCCACCGGCCTGCTCGCCGGAATCAACGCGGCGGCTCTCGCGACAAGTGTCGATCCCATTCCTCCGCCCCGCCCCAGCGCATTCGGTTCGCTAGTCCACTATGTCACACAGGCCGACAACAAGAACTTTCAGCCTGCGAACATCACCTTCGACCTCCTTCCCGCGCTGGAGAATCGCGTTCGCGACCGAAAAGAACGCCATCGCTTGCAATGCGAGGGAGCATTGCGCGAGTTCGAAGGCTGGCTGCAAGCGGCCGTAGGTGCCGCGATCAGATCGTAGCCCCCGATTTCCTCCGCGCGGGTGTACACTGCCGACGCTCAGGGTAGTCAGATCCAAATCCTGTCCTAAGACAACAAAGGAAAACCAATAATGACTAAACGACCTGGGAAAGTCTTCGCAACGCTATGCATACTTGCGCTCGCCGTCGCCTGTGTGGCGCCCGCGCTCGCTCAGATGTCCGACTCTAGAGAGAAATCGCCGATGTATTCCTACGTATCAAACTGGGCAATTCCCCGCCCGCAATGGGCGGACATGGAAAAGAACAATGCGGCCGACGGGCCGATTCTGTCCAAAGCCCTCGCCGCCGGCACACTCATCGGATATGGCGACGACGTGAATTTGATTCACCAACCCGACGGGCCCACACACGACGACTGGTGGTCCAGCATGTC
>JBAQJF010000189.1:0-14160 GCA_049300195.1 Terriglobales bacterium
GTCCTGCAATTGCCCGGCGGTATAGAACACTTGACCGTGCTGGAAGTGCGTTACGAACGCATTTCTGTGGAACCGTTCCGTGAACCACCTGGATCCGAAGCTCGATCCGAGGCCTCCGCCAAGGGACTCCCTCGCCGACGCGAATCCACCTGACGAAAAAGAGACGAACGGCACAGGTGGTGAAAGAACAACGGCCACTCGGACTCTCGGCTACTCTCCTTTTTCAATTCGACGCTAGCGGACGAACCTTATGACCTCACTGACGGCCGGCTCGTTCCCATTCTGTTTGGAGGGCGCCACGTCATTGCCAGGCGGCGTGGCATCACCTTCGCCCGGCGCCAGAAACAGATTGGTTTCCAGACCATGTTGCCTGGTGTATAGCTCGAAGTAGCGCCCACGCAGCGCGTAGAGTTCTTCGTGAGTGCCGCGTTCGACGATCTTCCCCTGCTCGATCACCAGAATTTGATCGGCGCGCCGAATGGTCGACAAGCGGTGCGCGATCACAAAGGTAGTGCGGCCCTGCATCAGGTAGGAGAGGCCCTGCTGGATCATCTGCTCGGATTCGGAATCGAGGCTGGACGTGGCTTCGTCCAGAATCAGGATGCGCGGCTCAGCCAGAATAGCGCGTGCAATCGAGATCCGCTGCCGTTGCCCGCCCGACAACTTCACGCCGCGTTCTCCAACAATGGTGTCGTACTTATCGGCAAAGTTCTCCGCAAATTCATCGACCCGGGCAATCCGGCACGCGCGCATCAAGGCCTCTTCGCTGGCGTCAGGCCGCGAGAAAATAACGTTCTCGCGGATCGTCCCATCGAATAAAAACGACTCCTGCAATACGACTCCAAGTTGCGTGCGGTACGAATCGAGCCGCACTGTGCTCAAGTCGATGCCGTCGACCAGAACCTTTCCCCGGGTCGGAACGTAGAACGCGGAAATCAGCCCGATGGTCGTTGACTTGCCGGACCCCGACGATCCAACGAGTGCCGTCACCGTGCCCGGGGCAGCGCGAAACGATACATCGTTCAGCACGGTGTGCGTGCCGTCGTAGCTGAAGTAGACGCCTTCGAAATCAATATTGCCCACGATCGCCGGCAGAATTACGGTGCGCCGGGGATCGTTGTCTTCCGCAGTTTCTTTCAGGATTTCGTGCGTACGTTCCAGCCCAGCCAATGCTTCCGTAATCTGCGTGCCGATTTGAACGATCTGCATGATCGGCGCGATCAGGAAGCCCATAAATAAGGTGTAGGTAAAAAAACCGCCGATCGTCAGCGACCCGGCCAGAATCTGCTTCGCGCCGACGTACATGATGACGGCCCCCACCACGCCCAGCAGCACGCTGGCCGAAAGACCCATGATGGAACTCGCGGTCAGCGTGCGCATCACGTTATCGAGCAACCTCATCACTCCCAGCGAAAAAACTTTTTCCTCGCGATCTTCGGCGTGATAGCCCTTGATGACCCGCACGCCCCCGAGAGATTCCGTCAAACGCCCGGTAACCTCGGCGGTGATTTTGCCGCGATCGCGAAAGATCGGGCGGATCGTCTGAAACGCCTTTTTCAGAGCCAGCCCGAAACACAGCAGGAAGCCGAATGCCAGCACCGTCATCAGCGCGCTGATTCGGAACAGAACCACCAGAGCGATCCCGGCCGTGAGCAGTCCCCCCGTAAGATCGACCAGTCCGGTACCGATCAGGTTGCGCACCCCTTCCACGTCGGTCATGATGCGCGACACCAGAACCCCACTTTTAGTCGAATCATGAAACGCGATCGACAACCGTCCGATGTGAGCCTGCACCTTCTGCCGAAGTTCCGCGATCAGGCGTTGGGCGGCCTTGGAGAGCAGCTGCGTCAGAGAGAAGGAAGTGACTCCTTGAATAAGAGTCGCCAGCAATACTCCGAGTACGAGCGGTTTGAGCAAGTGAATATTGCGCTTGATGACGACGCTATCGATCAGGTACCGCGTGGAATACGGGAGCACCAGAGAGGCCACCCGGTTAATCACCATCAAAACGAAACCAATCGCCAGCAATCCGCGTCGCGGGCGGACCAGTTCCCACACCAGAGGCAGAATAGCGCCTAGCTTGGGGCGTGAGCCTCCGGTGCCGGCCTTGGAATGAGCAGTCACCATTGTTGATTAGACACGGGCGGTTCGAGAGCGGTTCAATTTATGGTCCACCATTTCATGGTTCAGCACTGCCGCGCATCCCGGGAGAACTACTTCGCCCCGGCAAAAACGCGCGAATGGAATTCCATGACTTCGCCCAGATGCGCCAGAAAATATTCAGCTTCGTGGTGGCCGGGATAGGAATGATATTCATGCTGGATGCCTTCCGCCTGAAGTTGCCGATGGAGTTCCGCGGCTCCTTTATCGAATCCGAATTCATCCTCGCGGCCGCAATTGAAATAGATGGACAACCCTGAAGCTCGTATCTTTACCCGGTTCCTCTTCGCGAGGACAAAAGGACTGTTTTGGTTCCAGTGACGGAGGTCAATGGGATTGCCGAACACCGCTCCCAGCAGCCCACCCAGAAGAGTGGGAATTGGCGACGCCGTCGTCTGCCGAGGCGATTCCGCGATCAGCGCGGCACTCTGCGCGCTGACCGATGAAAACAATTCCGGATAAGCGAAAGCAAACCGAAGCGCGCCATATCCGCCCATCGATACGCCGCTAATCGCTCGGGCAGCGCGCCCCCGGCCAATGGCGTAATGCGACTCGATGTAAGGAATGAATTCGCGAATGAAGAAATCGCTATAACGCACGCGGCCGTCGGCGGAGTTTATGTAGAAACTACGCTTTCCTTCGGGCGCGACCACCAGAAAATCAGTGATTTGTCTTTTTTCACGGAGGTCCTGGATCAAGTCCCAGCCACCACCTTTGAATAAAGTCTGTTCGTTATCGCCGAGTCCGTGCAGAAAATAAAGCACTGGATAATGCCGTGGAGAACGGCCGGCCGTTGCCGCGTCATAACCGGGCGGCAACATCACGCAGTAGTGGACGGTTTCACCGAGGATATGGCTTTGCAGCGCGTTGCAATCGATGCGGCCCTGCGCGTGAGCTTGCGCAACCAGAAGTGGAACTAAGAACAGAGTAAGCCATCGCAAACAGCGGCGCATAAGACGAGTTTACTCGTAGCGCAGTGCCTGCACGGGATCGAGACGTGCCGCTCGCGCCGCCGGATAAAGTCCCGCCAGCAAGCTGACGACAATAGAAAAAGCAATCGCGCCGAGAACGAGCCACAGAGGCACAGACCAGATTTGCGCCGAAGGAAAATTTTGGCGTTGGAGATAAATGTTCATTCCGAAATTGATAAGGCGCCCAATCGCCCAACCCAGCGTGACCCCGGCCGCGCCGCCGACCAGTCCCATGGCGCCGGCTTCGGCGAAGAAAAGTCCGCGCACGTCGGCATCGCTCGCCCCGATGGCCTTCATGATTCCGATTTCGCGGCGCCGCTCGAGGATGGCCATCACCAGCGTATTCACAATACCGATCGAGGCAACCGCCAGCGCCAGGCTGCCGAAGATCGCGAGAAACCCGTCGAGCACGGCAAAAAACTGGCGCATGCTGTGAGTTGCATCGACGATAGAAAAAGCGCTGAAGCCCATCTTCTTGATGGCATTTTCAACCGCCGGAACCTGGTTGGGGTTCTTTACCCGCACGCTGACCGACATATAGCTTGATGAGTCGCTGGCCGAAGTGTCACGCAGATTGGACTGCATAACGTGCAGGTCTTGCGCCAGCTTGAGTGGCAGGAAGACCCGCGCCCGGGCGGTGCCGCGCATGCTATCTGGATCAAGATCCGTCAGTCCCACAATTTTCAGCACCCGCTCGCGTGAGACAACCGAATACGCCGAACCGTCATTCGTAATCGAAGCGCTCGGCACAGAAGCGTTCGCCATCGAACCCCCCGCTGCTGGAGCGCCCGCCCCAGTAGAAAATGACGAGGCGGAGGGAGATGCTGTGCGCTCCGCATAGCGTATTGTCACCTCTTTCCCAAGCAGAGGCTTAGCCAACTCGGCAAGGTTCGTTGTGTCCGTGCCGGGCTTGGGAGTGATGCCCAGAAGCTCTTCGGCAAACGACTTCTGGAGGATGACCTCCGCAGCCGTGTCCGTGGAAAAAAAATTGCCCTGCATGCCATCGAAAGCATCATTATTGTTTTTCGCGGAGAACGGTACGCCCGCCACCGTGGTTAAGTGGGCTTTGCCGTCGAAGCGCACGTCCGTAACGAACCGAATATCGGGATAGGCCTCAAGCACGCCGGGGATTTGTGCGATCTTTTTTCGTGCCGCTTCATCCAGCGACGGGCTCTCAGCCGGTGTCGGTCCCTCTGCGCGCTGCTCGCGAAAGTTGCGGAGATCACGCCGGGAGGTCACTACCACAGTGTCAAAGAGGCCCGACTTTTGCAGCCTGCGTGAAGCAAGCTGCTGCAGGCCGATGCCGAGCGAAAGCATCGCGACCAGCGAGGCCACACCCACGGAGATGCCGATTGTCGTCAGCGAATTGCGGAAGATGGACTCGCGCAGGTTGCGGACAGCAAGCTCGGTGACGTCGTAAAGCTTCATTGCGCTTCTCCCCGCGGCTCTGGCGCGAGAGCTAGGCCTGGCTCCGATGAAATTCGGGGGACGGCAGCGTTGCTAATATCGTTATTCATATCGCCGACAAGCTTTCCGTCCGCAAGCTGCACCATCCGTCCGGCGTACTTCTCCGCGAGCGCCTGCTCGTGCGTCACCATCAACACGGTCATGCCCAGCGACTGATTGAAGCCGCGAATGAGGTCCATAATTTCCGTGCCGGTGCGGCTGTCCAGATTGCCCGTCGGTTCGTCCGCCAATAGCAGCTTGGGCCGGTTGATGAGCGCGCGCGCCAGTGACGCACGCTGCTGCTCTCCGCCCGAGAGTTCCATTGGCCGATGCGAAAGCCGTCCGCCGAGACCGACCCGGTCGAGCGACTGGCGCGCGCGAGTCGAACGCTCGCGGCGATCGACTTCGGCAAAGCGCATCGGAAGCTCCACATTTTCGAGCAATGACATGCTCGGTATCAGATTGAACGACTGAAAGACCATGCCTACAGTGTGGAGGCGATACTTGGCCAGTTGCTCGCGGGACAGCGCGGCCAGGTTGCTTCCATCAACAGTCACGGCCCCGGAGGTCGGACGGTCAAGACCCGCAACCAGATTAAGCAGCGACGACTTGCCGGATCCCGAGGCGCCCAGCAGAGCCACAAACTCTCCGGCTCGAATGTCGATGGAAATTCCGTCCACCGCGCGCACCAACGCTTCACCCATCTGATAGTGGCGGGAGACGTTCTCGGTGCGGACTGCTACGGGAGTTTGCACTGGAAAGTCCATTCTAATGGACCCGGCAAGGGGCGGCCTACTAGGAGTCTCTTAACGGACACCCGAAGGCAGGTGGCGACGGTGCTGCGCCACGTCCCGACTTCGTCGTTCGGGAATGAATCATCGGACGTGACCTTGGTGACACTCCCCCGACGAGCGCTGGGTCCGGGCGCCGCGCTCGGGATATAATTTCGTTCGACGTCATGTCCGGTTCACTCTATGCGCTGGTAAGTTATATCCGTAATCCAGTGGGAGAATTCGTAGAAAGGCTCCGCCGGGAGCTGCATCCCACGATGTCTCACATGCCCGCGCACTTGACGATCCTTCCTCCTCGCGAGCTGCACGGCAGCGAAGCCGCCGCGCTCGAATTCCTGGAGGACGCTTGCAGCCACGTCATTCCGTTCGACGTTGAACTGGGCGATGTCGAGACTTTTTTGCCTACCACTCCAACTGTGTTCATTCAGGTGAAGCGTGCTGCTTACCGCATGCGCGAGCTGCACGATCAGCTCGGGGAAAAGATGCTCCACCAGGACGAATGCTGGCCCTACATTCCTCATCTGACGATCGTAAAAACGGAACTCGACGAAGAGGCGCGGCTGGCGGCGCTGGTGGCGCGCGAACGCTGGGCGCAATTTGACGGCAAACGCCAGGTGCATTTCGATGAATTGATGTTTGTCCGCGAGGACGCGGGCCATTGGCAGGATTTGGCTCCCCTCCCCTTGGGACGCGGCCAATTGTCGTCGAAGTCTTAAACCACTTCTTTCCGAGCACCAGCAAACCCCCTCAAAACCCGTAACTGGCGGGCGATTTGCGCCCTCCAAAGTTCATGTACTTCTCCGTGGTTGCCAAGGCCAAAAGCCGGATTACCATAGATTTACGGGCTCGAAAGCAGCGCCGGACCCCCAGGCTGCGGTGATCGAAGAACGATCAAATAAACGAATCGAAGAAGATCCGAAAACGGTCGATAAAAAAAGGTTGACCGTGCAGGATCGGAAGAGTGCTTATGCAAATTGGGGTTTACGGATCCGGCTATCTTGCCACAGTCATTTCTGCGTGCCTCGCCGATTTCGGCACGCCCGTCTGCTGCTGCCACGCTGACAACACGCAGATCATGGAAGTTGCCAAGGGCAACATTCCTTTCTTCGAGAAAAATCTGCAAGAGGTCATCCGGCGCAACGTGCGCTCCGGGCGGCTCGTGTATTCGGCCGATCCTGAGGATCTGGCGCGCAAAGCGCAAGTTATTTTTCTGGCCGAAGATTCCGCCGAAGGGCTGGAGGAACTTGTAGTGCGCCTGGGTCGCGCCGCCGGGCGTTTCCAGGTTTTGTCGGTCGTCACTCCCGTGCGCGTCGGCTCAACCACGCAGCTCGAAAAAGCACTCAAGTCGCATGGGCTGAAAAGTCTGCTCGTCTGCCAGCCAATGTTCTTCACCAACGGATGCGCGGTGGAAGATTTCAACTGGCCCGATCGCATCATTCTGGGCACTCCTTCGAGCGAAGCGGTCAGTTCTCTGAAGCAAATTTTTCATCCTCTCGTGATGCGCGGAGTTCCGGTGCTGGTCACGAACTACGAAACGGCTGAGCTGGCGCGCGAAGCGACCACCGCTTTTGTGGCCACCAAAATTTCTTTCATCAACGAGATTGCCAGCCTCTGCGAGCACGTGCATGCCGATGCCGTCAGCCTTTCGCTGGCGCTCGGGCTGGACAAAAAGATCGCGCCGCGCTGCTTGCAACCGGGCGCCGGCATGGGCGGCATCTTTGCCCAGAGCGATATGGACTCGCTGACCGAACTAGCCCAGTCAAATCGAGTCGATCTGAAGATTCTGAGCGCTGCTCGGGACGTCAATCGAAACCTGGTGCAGCGTCTGATGCAGAAAGTGGCGGGCGCGATTGAGACCGTGCAGAACAAGGACGTGGGTATTCTCGGGCTCGCGTTCAAACCGAATACCAATTCGGTCGCGGGATCGGCGTCCGTGCAACTGGCGCAGGGCCTCATCTCCAAGGGCGCGCGCGTTCGGGCCTACGATCCGGTGGCGATGTCCGAGGCGAAGCTCCAGCTCAACGGCACGGTCAAGTATTGCGAGTCCGCCTACGGTGCGGCCGAGGGAGTCGACGCGTTGGTGGTGGCTACCGGCTGGTCCGAGTTCCGGACGCTGGACTTCACCAAGATTCGCCATCTCGTCAAGCGGCCCATCATCATCGACACCAAGAACCTGCTTGACTCCTCGCGCCTCCGCGCCATGGGCTTCCAGTACATGGGTATCGGCCGATAATCAAGCGGATCGCCGCGAGCCTGTGTAGCGCGGACACTCCTGTCCGCGCGACTCTCAATCTTCTTCCAGCCTTTCGCGGAGGCAATGTCCTCCGCCAAGTTGATATAATCGAACTCTGCGGTGGGAGTAGCTCAACTTGGTAGAGCATCGGACTGTGGCTCCGACGGTTGCGGGTTCGATTCCCGTCTCCCACCCCAATTCCAATTGCAGCCTATTCCCACCAGCTCTGCATAAATCCCCCCGGTCTGTCTCTGACTGAGAGCCCCGTTTACCACGTCTTCGCCCATGCCTCAACGGATGCCAGCCATACTCCAAACGCGTCGTTTCCCGTCGAAGGCGTGGGCGGCAGCTCGATTTCAAGGCTGGCTGTAGAGGTGGACTGACGGACAGTGCAGACGCTGCCAGGAGCAAAACGGCGGAACTGGTTTGTTCCGCCGCTTCTTTGGTCCACACACAAACCTGCCAGGTTTAGCAGTCAGGCTCTAGTGATGTTCGCCACCACCATGAGACTCGTTGCCATGCTTCGCCGCGGCATGCGAAGGGGAAGGGCGGCCGTGCGATGCCGACGCATGAGAGTGAGTTGTGGAAGGTCTGCCGTGATAGTCGCTATGGTGGCTCGCGCTGACGGAGCGGGCGTGTCCACGATTCTCCCCATGAAAGCCGGTGTCTCGACGGCCAGCGACATAGCGTCCGCCGCCGGCACTGTGGAAGCGGTAGTCGCCCCAGCCGTGTCCATAGCCCCAGCTTGCCCATGGACCCACGCCGAGAAAGATTCCGTTATGGAAGTAGCCCGGCCCGTAATAACCACTCGGTGCGCAGCCGTACGGTGAGTAGTCGTAGTAGCCGTAGGAACAGACCGGCGGATTGACGCTGATGGTAATCTGCGCACTCGCCGTTGGCGCCAAGGCCACGGTTGCCAGTAAGGCTGTTGCGCCAGCCAGAAACATACTGCGGATTGAGAACTTATGAAGCACGGATTTGACTTGCCACATGTTTGTATCCCCTTGGAACTCCCACTTCGATTTGAAAGGTATAGTTCCAGTATCAGCATGTTGCCTGGGGATAACTGAGCAATACAGACCATGATGGTGACCGCGGAGTGGGAAACTGGGCGGATCCCAAGTTCGAGATTTATCTAGCACCATGGTAATATATAAGTTCTTATATACACTTCCGTGGAATTCTGCTACCTTCTAGAGCGTGACCGACGGCTCACCGCCGGATGTGGTTTTCGAGGGCGATTCCCAAGCTGTCATCAGGAAGTTTCCTGAAGACGCACGAGGCAACCTTGGAGCCGATCTGCGAAGGGTGCAAAACGGACAACGGCCCTTGGATTCCGGCTCGATGGCCCCGCTGCTTCCTGGTGTATTCGAGTTGCGAGACGACGACCGAGACTTCTGGTATCGCGTCTTGTACATCAAGCTTGAGGGTGTAGTTTACCTTCTCCACTGCTTTACGAAGAAGACGAATAAGACTTCCCCCGAAGACATCGAAATTGCGCGGGCGCGCCTTTCCGTATTGAAGCAGAGACTCGCCGCGCAAAAGAAGACCAAGCCGTCAAAGTAGGGTGGGACAAATCTGGGTCCTCTTGGACCTATACAGGAGCAAGGGAATGGCACGCAATCTATTTGAGGATCTTGGGTTCTCGCCTGAAAAAGCTGCGGCATTAAAGCTCAAGGCCGATCTGCACACTAAAATTGTGAAAGTTGCTTCGCGTTATTCGCAGAGCGAACTGAAGAACATCTTACAGGCATCGCAGCCCAGGATCAGCGATCTGTTGCGGGGCAAGATGTCCAAGTTCAGCCTGGAGATGCTGGTGTTTTATGCCGAGCGGTTGGGGCTGGAGACCAGTATAAAGACGCATGCTCGTACGCGGGGAGCATCGGCGGGGGCTGAAAACTTTGCTATGTAGAACGACATCAAATGGTGCGGGAGTCGAAGGCAGGAGTTTAGGAGGTTAGACCGCGACCTCCTTCTCTTTCGCCGCGTAGTGCGACTCCACGTAGTCGTCAAGAATCCTGGTGAACTCTTCGACGATCTTGTCGCCCTTGAGCGTGGTAAACAGCCGTCCATCGACGTACACGGGAGCCTTCGGTTCCTCGAACGTCCCCGGCAGCGAGATGCCAAGATTTGCGTGCTTCGATTCGCCGGGGCCATTCACCACGCAGCCCATGACAGCGACCTTCATCTCTTCGACTCCGCTGTGGCTTTCTTTCCAGTGCGGCATCTGCTCGCGCAGATAAGTCTGAATCTGCTGCGCCATCTCCTGGAAGAAGGTGCTGGTGGTGCGTCCGCAGCCGGGGCATGCAGTGACCTGCGGCGTGAAGCTGCGAATGCCGAGCGATTGCAGAATCTGCTGCGCCACCCGAACTTCTTCAGTGCGATCGCCTCCAGGGGCGGGCGTGAGCGAAACGCGAATCGTGTCGCCAATGCCTTCCTGGAGTAGCACGGCCATGGCCGCGCTTGAGGCGACAACGCCCTTCGCGCCCATGCCGGCCTCGGTCAGTCCAAGATGCAGAGGATAACTACAACGTGCGGCGAGTTGACGGTACACGTCGATCAAGTCCTGCACGCCGCTGACTTTGGCGCTGAGAATAATCTGATCGGGGCGAAGCCCAGATTCTTCGGCAATTTTCGCAGAGTTCATCGCGCTCACGACCATCGCTTCCATGGTGACTTCGCGCGCGTCTTTCGGCTCATCGAGAAGGGAATTCTCGTCCATCATCTTCGTCAGCAACGACTGGTCGAGCGATCCCCAGTTCACCCCAATGCGCACCGGGCGCTGGTACTTCACTGCGACTTCGATCATGGTGCGGAAGTTGTCGTCATTCTTGCGGCCGACGCTGACGTTGCCGGGATTGATGCGGTACTTCGCGAGTCCTTCGGCGCACTCGGGATACTTGATAAGGAGTTGATGGCCGTTGTAGTGGAAGTCGCCGACGATGGGGACGCTGATGCCTTGCTTAGCCAGCCCTTCGACGATGTACGGAATCGCCTTGGCCGCGTCGTCATTATTAACGGTAACGCGCACAACTTCGCTGCCCGCGCGCGCCAATGCGGCGGTTTGCTGAATGGTTCCGGGGATGTCCGCGGTATCGGTGTTCGTCATGGACTGCACCATAACTGGTGCGTCGCTGCCAACCCGGACTTCGCCGATCGAGGCGGTATAGGTTTTTCTACGAATGATTTCTGCCATAGGGGAATCTCTATTTTAACAGTTCCAAGCAAGCCCGCGTCATAGGCTCTCTGGTTACGGGAAAACCACCTGAAGATGCTCTCTCCCTTCGCGAGCGCTAGCTTGAACTGCGCACCTGTCTAATCAAAAAGATCACTGTGCGAACCAAGTCGAACCAATTGCAGGACCCCCGGCTCCTCTTTGCGCCCATGCTGCCCGCGCCTTTCCCGTTTAAAGTCGCGGCGAAAGGCATTGGCGTGCTCAATCCTCCGCATTCAGGTCGGCCATCAAGTCGGAAACCTTGGCGAAGGAAGGCAGTCCGCCCTTGCGCGCCTCCCGCATCGCGGCCGCGGTTGCGGCATTCGGAGTCTTCACTTCGAAGGGCAGAGCTTTTTCGACGGCCACCCGAGTCAGCAATATGCGAACGGCATCGGAAACAGACAAGCCCATTGTCGCCAGAGCTTTCGCTGCACGTGCCTTGATCCGCTTGTCCACGCGAACATGAACCATTTCTGTAGTCGCCAATGCACTTCTCCTGTGAGATACATTGTATCTCATAGGAGCGATCTAAGGAAATCACACGGAATCGGGCAGCGCGACGTTTGGCGGGATTTCGCGGGCGCGGGCGCCACGCCACGCCATCAGGGCAGATGCGTGATCCCCGGCAGTGTCTTCATTATGTCGTTGTAAATCACGGTCACCGCAAACAGCACGAGGAAGACGAACGCCGCCTGGTAGATGCGCTCTTTGATCGGCAGGCTGATATCTTTCTGCATCAGGCTCTCGATAATGAGGAGCAAAATCACTCCGCCATCGAGGATCGGAATAGGCAACAGGTTCATCACGCCCAAGTTAAGGCTGATGATGGCGCTCACAAATAACAGCGGAGTCCATCCTTCCTCGCGTGCGGCGCTACCCACCGCGCTGCCGATGCCGATCGGGCCATCGACCTGCCGGATGGAGATTTTGCCGGCCACCATTTTCCGCACCAGCTCAAGGATAAGAGAGGAATTGGTTACGCATTCGCCAGCCGCTTTGCTTACAGCTTGCGGGAAGGGCAGTTTGACTACTTTTGTCGGATTGCTGGCCAGACCGATTCGGTAGCGCATATCCCCGGGAGGATTCCCGGCTGATAGCTTTGGATGAACCGTGAATGGGAGCTTTTGGCCGTCGCGGAGAACCACGACGTCCAAAGGCTGATCCTTGGTGCGAGCCAGCATGTCGACCAGTGCTTCGACCGCGGGGATTTCCTGGCCGTTGACGCTCAGGATCTGATCTCCCACCTTGAGGCCGGCTTTCTCGGCGGGCATGTCGGGCTCGATCATGGTCGCGATGAAGCGCGGTTCCTTCGGCACGAATCCCACATCGCCTGCCTGATTGCGGCCCATAGGCTGCGGAACCAGAGTGATGTCGGAGACAACGCCGGCGCGCAAAATCTGGAACTTCAAAGGCTGATTCGGGCTCAGAGCTTCCTTATACAGCACCTGTTCCCAGTTGGGGTTTTCGGTGTCATCGACCCGGACGATCTTGTCGCCGGGCTGAATTCCGGCATTGGCGGCGGGCGTGCCGGGCGCGACCCAACCCACAAACGCCGGGCCATCGAATATGGTGGAGTATTCGTAATGGACCATGAAAACGCCCGTCCACAAAGCAAACGCCAGAAGGACATTCATCGCCGGGCCCGCGATGGCAATGACGAAGCGCTGCCAGCGCGGATGATTCAGAAATTCACCGGGATCGTCGGTGCGCTCATCCATGGGATTTTCGCCCGACATTTTGACGTATCCGCCGAGCGGCAGGATGTTGATGCGATAGTCCGTTCCGCCCCGATGAAAGCCGAAAAGGCGCTTGCCGAAACCGATGGCGAATTGTTCCACGCGCACGCCAAAAAATTTGGCTGCCGCGTAGTGCCCGAACTCGTGCAGCAGGATCATGATCCCGAGCACGATCCCCATGACGTAAATGGTATGAAGAATAGACAAGAGCTGGGACATATCGACCAGATTACTCCGCAAAAAATTCGTTAGGAAATGGCTCGGATGGGCGATGCCGCTCGGCTGCGCTGCCTGACCATGTCGCTGGCCAGACGGCGGGCTTCAGAATCGCAAACCAGAACCTCTTTAATAGACGCTAAAACTGCCATCGGCGTTGCAGTTATTACGTCTTCGATGACACGGGGGATATCGTCGAAGGCAATTTGTTCATCCAAAAACGCCGCCACTGCGACCTCATCGGCGGCATTCAGAGCGATGGTTTTGCTGCCTCCGGCTGCGGCTGCTTCGTAAGCTAAAGCCAGGCAAGGGAATTTGACCATATCCGGGGGCAGGAAATCGAGATGCCGCAGGTCCATGACCGGGAAGCGAAGGTCGGAGGCAATACGTTCCGGGAACGTAAGGGCATAGAGGATCGGCAGACGCATATCGGTGACCGAGATTTGCGCCAGAATACTGCCATCCACGAACTCAACCATCGAATGAATGGTGGATTGCGGATGCACCATGACCCGCACGCGGTCAGGCGTCACATTAAAAAGGCGGCATGCCTCGATGACCTCAAAGCCTTTGTTCATGAGTGTGGCCGAGTCGATGGTGATGCGCTTGCCCATCTTCCAGGTGGGGTGGTTGAGAGCCTGGGCAACCGTAATGTTGGCGAAGTCCTCGCGCGGAGTATGCAGAAATGGCCCGCCGGACGCGGTCAGCCAGACGCGCTCAACCTCGTTCATCCGCCCTCCGCGCAGGCATTGATGAACGGCATTGTGCTCGGAGTCGATCGGCAGCAGCGGCTTGCCTTGGCGGCGGGCTTCGGCGGTGATAAGTTCGCCGGCTACAACCAGACATTCTTTATTGGCCAGGCCGACCGACTTGCCGGCCCGGACCGCCTCGTAGGTAGCTTCCAGCCCGGAGACCCCGACGATGGCGCTGACCACGAAATCAACCTCGGGATGCGTGGCAACGCGAACCGCACCGGCAGCCCCGTGTAAGACCTCGGTCTGCGAACTCCCGTTAGCGTGAAGTTTCGCGCGCAGAACGGCGGCGTCGGCTTCACTCGCCACCGAGACGACTCTCGGCTTCCAGCGCAGGATCTGCTCATAGACGGAGTCGAGATTCAACCCGGCCGCCAGCGTCGCGACCTCGAAGCGGTCGGGATAGCTTTCGACGATGCTAAGAGTGCTGCGTCCGATCGAGCCAGTGGAACCGAGAATGGCAATGCGCTTCATGCTGCGTCCTTATTGTAAAGGGAGAGAAGCGTTGGCGGAACATCCGCGGTGGATGTCGGCAACCTGCTATCTCGGAGGTTCATCTAACGGCCCGCCGCCGAGGTGAATCATGTTGCGAGCCGCTTTGGTTTGCCTGATCGTCTACGTTTCTTCGGTTGTACTCGCCC
>JBAQJF010000190.1:0-17829 GCA_049300195.1 Terriglobales bacterium
ACGGCCAATGAATGAGTCCTCGGGAATGATGATTCTAGTGCCAGCGGGCAGAGATGCCGGAGAGCGATATTACCAGTTAGTTACTCCTACCCCCTCCCACCGATCTACTGGATTCAATGACTTAGCGCGGTTGTCACGCTAGATCTTTGAAAAATAAGGAGTTACACGCAAGATCTTGCGAAATAAGGACTTGAGGCCATTCGTCCCAATCCGAGCCATTTTTCTTGCTGATTGCGATTTCGGCGTTCTGTCAGTCAACTGCCCAGGACCCTTGTTGGAAAGAGCGATGGCACAGTCAGAACTGAGTTCCTTCCCTGATTTTCCTCTTAGGAGCGATTTACTTGCCCGTTCCCGTAAGATTCGACGTTTGCGGGTTATTGCTGGCGCTGTCCTGGACGATCAACTGACCTGTCTGCGTTCCGGTCTCCGTCGGACTGAAAGTCACGCTAATCTTGCACTTCGCTTTGGCGTTTAAACTCGCCTCACACGTCGTCGCCGAAACCGCAAAATGTCCCGTCGTCGAAATTGCGATTCCAGTCAGATCTACGGCTTGGTCGTTCGTCAACGTAAACGTTTTCGCTGCACTGGTGGTGCCGATCTTCTGCTTCGCATAAACAGCGCTGGCCGGCGTCAACGTGGCAGGTTCGATGCCCGTCCCCGATAGCGATACCGTTTGTGGACTATTCGCGGCGTTGTCGGTAAAGGTGAGCGTCCCGGTTCGCTCACCCAAAGCCATTGGCGTGAAGGTGATGCTTACCTTGCAGCTTTTCTTCTCAGCGAGCGTGGCTCCGCAGGTGTTCTCTGAAATCGCGAAGTCGCCACTGGGCGTGATGCTGCTGATATAGAGCGTGGCCGTGGTTGTGTTTTTCAGCGTCACCCTCTTGGCAGGGCTGGTCGTACCGACCGCCTCTTTGGCAAAACTCAGCGAGTTCGGCGAGACCACGACCGGTGGCAGTCCTCCTGTGAGAGGTATCGTGCTGGAAATCACTGCACCGTAGTTGTGATCGCCCGCATAGCTCGCATCCACGTAATGCGTTCCGGGTTCGGCTGGCGCGATGCCGTTCACTGTCACCGTCGCGGTTTCGGCCGGCACCGTCAGCAGGATCGAGGCTGTATTGACGTTCTTGGTCAACATGGCCAGGTCGGGCGCGCCGTCATCGTTGAAGTCGGCCGCGACGAGCGCAAACGGACCCAACCAAATCTGGCTCACGGGAGGAGTGGTGGGTGTCACCGTAAACGTGCCGTCTCCGGCACCGATGAGAAGAACTATCTGATCATTGTAGTTATCGATTCCGGCAATATCGACCTTGCCGTCGTGGTTGAAGTCTCCCACTGTGAGACTATAAAGTTCGCTAAGAACCCGAATCGGGCTGGCCGCTGTTTCTGTGAAAGTTCCATCTCCGTTGCCGAGGGCTATCTCAACGCCATTCAGGTCAGAGAAAGCTAAGTCGAGAACGCCATCGCCATTGAAGTCGGCGACTAATACGGAAGTGGGGCCGGAGTCCAGGGGAAGCGTTGCGGACTTGTATGTGAACGTCCCATCGCCTTTACCGAGAAAAACGGTCGGGCCCCCGTCGCCGAAGTAATTGGGAGTTACAAAATCCGGAATGCCGTCTCCATTGAAATCTCCAGTAGCAATCAAAGCAAAATTCGCGTTCAAATCAAGGTTCGGACCCGCGGCCGTAAACGACCCGTCCCCGTTTCCAAGGAGAATCGTCACGCCTCCCGATGAGACGTAGTCGCCGACAACGGCGAGATCCAGCTTGCCATCCCCATTGAAGTCGGCGGCAGCCAAGCTTCCTGGAATGAAATCGCCTCCGGTTATGGGCTGGGCATAAACCTGACTTGTTATCGGGGCTCCGAATGTGCCATCGCCGTTGCCTGGCAGGACTGTGACGTAACTGATCTCAGGTTCGTTGTAACTCAGCATGGCCAGGTCTGCCTTGCCGTCGCCGTTGAAATCGCCGCCAATCATCGTCGGGTAAGATTGCAGACCCGCCGGTTGAACTGTAGGACCGGTTGTAAATGTGCCGTCGCCCTTGCCGAATAGGATCGTGACGGAGTATGGGCCACCGTATATGCTGTCGCTCCAGATAACCGCCAAATCCTGTATGCCGTCTCCGTTGAAATCTTCGGCCACCTCAGACACCGGATTGCTGCCGGTGGGAGGCGTCTGGGATATAAGCCAGCCATTCCCGCCGACACCTGCTCCCAGCGCAGCGGTCGCGAGCACGGTATTGCCGAAGCTCGTATCGACGAAGAAAACGTTGCCGGTGGGCGAGGCCGGGCCGCCATATCCCAAGACGGTGGCCGTGAGGCTGTAGTCGCCCTGCGAGCCACCGCTGATCGTGATCGCAGCCGCATCGCTGTAGACGGGGTTGGGCGCAGGGCCCACATTCAGCGTTGCAATGTTCGATGCACTCGCCAGGCCAAAGCCGTCCTCGACGAACTGCGCCTGGTACTTGTGCGTGCCGGCTCCGGGTACAAACTCGAAGGTCGCGGTGCCTGAGCTGTTCAGCGCAGACGAGCCAAGAATATGTATATCGGTGCAATGTGGCGCGGAGGAATCGCAGAAGTTGACTTGCCCGGCGGTGACCGGGATACCGCCGGCGCTCACTTGCGCGGTGAGGAGCACCGCGGTTCCCGGAGTGACGCTCGTGACCGGGGACCCTCCGGCCGTGACACTCAATGTGGCCGACGTGACGGGCAGCAGTCCCCACAACGGGAGCGAGCTGGAAACGCTGGATTCGTAGTTGCCCTCCGCGGGAAAACTTGCCTCAGCCAAGTGCCGGCCTACGCCATTTACCTGGACATTGGCGGTTGCGCTCGCCGTCTCCGTTGGCTCGGTCAGGTACAGCCCGAGGGTGTTGTTGTAATAGCCGCCGGCCACGATGTCCGGGTATCCATCCCCATTGAGGTCACCGACGCCAACGTCGAGATAGATATAACTGAGACCCGAAACCACCGGAATGCTCTCGCTGAGCGTGCCGCCGCCATTGTTCAAAAAAACAGTCGCACTGCCGATCGAATCCGCCAGAACGACGTCGGGAGTACCATCCTGGTTGAAATCCGCCACCTGAATCCAGATCACGCTCGTTGATGTCGGGGAACCGGAAAAAGGCGAATTGAAGGTCCCATCCCCATTTCCCGTGAGCACGGTGACCGAATCATTGGCACCGGTGCCCGCCGGCACCGCGATATCCAGCTTGCCATCGCCGTTGAAGTCTGCCACGGCGATCGGTGAACTGCTGGTTCCTGAATTCACGGATCCCGACGCCGCAAAGGTGCCATCTCCGTTTCCCAGAAGAATGGCAATCGTACCGTCGTTCTCCGCGACCGCCAAATCCGTCTTGCCGTCGCCATTGAAATCGCCGGTGGCGAAGCTTACTGGTATTCCGGAAATCGGAGGGTTGGCCTCTGCGGTAAAAGTCCCATCCCCGTTGCCGAGGAGAATGTCCACGGCATAATGGTCGCGGTCGAAAACGGCTAAGTCTGGAAGTCCATCTCCATTGAAATCCCCGATTAACATCTGCGTCAAATCGCCATTTGAGGGCGATACAGAAGTTATAGTCGGCGCTGCAAACGTGCCATCCCCCTTCCCTAGCACGATTGCTATCTCACTCTGACCATACAAAGGTATTGCCAAATCCGGAATTCCGTCTCCATTGAAGTCGGCGCTGACGAAGGGATAACTCGTGGGCCCCTGTTGAACGGAAATCGTAGTCTTTTCGGTATAGGTCCCATTCGCCTTGCCCAGATAGATTGTCACGGCATTGGAACCCAACAACAGGTCGGGAATGCCGTCTCCGTTGAGGTCAACCACCAACACGAATTCGGTATCCAGTGTGTCCGGCAGCGATCCCGGGTTTGGCCAGCCGACGCCGGCAAGAGCAGGCCCCAACGATCCGGTGGCCAAGACAGAATTTCCGTTGCTGGCGTCAATAAAGGAGACCGTCCCGGTGGGCGCAACTGTTCCTCCCGCCTCCGTCACGGTTCCCGTCAGCGTGTAATTCCCCCAAGCCCCCGTTTCCGCGACCGAGCTGGCTGTGGCAAATGGCCCAGTAGTTCCGGTCACGGTGAGCGATGCGGCGCTCGAAGTGCTGGAGGCATACGAGTTGGTGCCGACAAACTCAGCCTTATAGCTGTGACTGCCAATCCCCGGGCGAAAATTGTAAGTGGCCGTGCCAGAACTCGTCAGTTGCGCGGTGGCGAGAATGTGAATGTCCGTGCAATATGCCGCCATGGCATCGCAGAAATTCACCTGGCCCTGTTTCACTTTCATGGATCCCGCCACGACCGTAGCAGTCAGCGTGACAACGCTGCCTGCCTTCACAGAAGTCACCGCAACGCCGCCCGAAGTTATAGCAAGCGAGGTTGTTGTAGCCGTACCGGCGAATGCCAAGGAACTGATTGCAGCTGTACACACCATCAGCGCAATCTTCAGTAAAAGTAATGGACGCCGAGCTACTGAACTCACCGATGCCAATTGGAGTGGAAAGAACATGTGGTTCGACTCCCATAACTGCGCGACTTGCTCTCGTATCAGAAACGTGGACAAAACGAGACGAAAACGGGGCTCTGGACCGGACTGCCGATATGGCAAATAAATTTGCGCCATCGAATTAAACCTCAAGAACGTCGAGGATTGTACTCCTATTTCATGAGTTAGTAACGTGTGAAAAGACATTCAGCTGCAACGCGATTGCGATTTCGAAGTGGTGAGGTCACAGTTGCTAAGAACGCCTACGCCCAAGGCAGGCATGTTGCGCAAATCGTCCACGATCCGCCGGGCTGCCCAATCGCCGATTGGTGAAACGTCGCTTAGCACTCAAAGGCGAAAAAGGGCGAACGAATAGCGAACGAGCTTGGGTGAGCTTTGGGAGAACTATCGTCGCGCAGCGCGAAAGAGACAGTCTAGTTGGTGAAAAATCCCGTTAGCACTTATCGATGGGCGGAAGACAGAACTGGCATTGGCCGAAACGGGTTGCTGGCGAGGCGCGAAGCTAGCTTAGATTCCGCCTTCAAAAATCTTCTTCGACAAATAACGTTCGGCCGAGTCGGGAATCATGGTTACGACCCGCTTTCCTGGGCCGAGGCGTTTGGCGATCTCGACTGCCGCATACACATTTGCGCCGGAGCTTGATCCGCCTAAGACGCCTTCGCGGGCGGCTAGATCTTTCACCATGCCAAAGGCTTGCTCGTCGGTCACCTTGAAAACTTCGTCGCACACTGAGCGATCGAAATTGCCGGGAATAAAACTGTTGCCGATGCCTTCGACCTTATGCGGACCAGCGGGCCCTCCGCCAAGGATTGAGCCTTGGGTTTCGACTGCGACGGCGTGGACGTTTTTGATTCGCTCTTTCAGGTAGCGGGCAACTCCGCTGAAGGTTCCGGCAGTGCCGCAGCCGATGGTGATGGCGTCGATGCGGCCTTCCATCTGCTCGAAGATTTCGTGGGCGGTGGTTTCGTAGTGGAAATCGGTGTTGGCGGGATTGTCGAACTGCGCGGCGAGGAATGCTGAGGGATCGGAAGCGGCCAGGTCTTTGGCGCGGCTGATGGCTCCCTGCATACCTTCGGCGTCCGGAGTCCGCGTTACTTCGGCGCCGAAGGCTCGCATGATCAGAACTTTTTCTTCCGAAAATTTCTCGGGCACGAAGAGTCGTACTTTGTAGCCGCGGTTCACACCGATCAGCGCCAGGCCGATGCCGGTGTTGCCCGCCGTCGCTTCGATGATCGTCCCACCCGGTTTCAGCTTGCCATCCTGCTCGGCGCGGGCGATCAGGCCGATGGCGGCGCGGTCTTTTACGCTTCCGCCCGGATTGAGGTATTCGAGCTTGGCGAAAATGTCGGCCGATCCCCTGGGCGCCAGCTTTTTGAGCTGAAGCATCGGAGTTTCGCCGACGAGTTTTGTGATGTCGTCGCTGACGCGCAGGCGGGTGGTGGCTGTCATTAGAGGCACGTTATCAGAGTAAGGAAGGGGCGGGGGAAGCGTCAATGCAGGGATTTCGTAATTTTGCAATTTGGTAACTTGAAACCGCAAGATTCGTTTCCGCGGATCGACGCGGATTTATGCGGATTTTTTCTTTTCTCTCTTCTCTCTTTTCTCTTTTCTCTTTTTTATGATGTGCGGGAAGCCGGGTACAGTCTGCCGGAAATTATTGCCTATTGCCCGCCTGCGTTCGGGGGTTCCTGGCCGGCGTAGTAGCCGCTTCGGGTTCGGACTGTCAGCTTCTCGTGCTTCGATGTGTGGGCGTCTACTTTCACCTCGCGATATCCGCCCATGCTGCGCGGGGTGGTCGGTTTGTATCCGATGGAGTACTGGGTGCGTATGTCATGGGCTACGCTGCGGCTGATGGCATCGACCTCGTCGAGCGTCTTGGGCAGGAAGGCAATGCCTCCGGTTTTTTCGCACATAATCTGGAGGGCGCGTTTGGCATGGCGGGCGTGATCTTCGCCTTCCAGCAAGCCGATCGCATATACCGTCGGACCATTTTCGGCTTGTAACCTGCGCACCGCCTGCTCGAGCGTCTCCGTGCTCTCGTTGTCGTCGCCGTCGGTGACTACGAAGATTACTTTCTTTTCCAGCTTGGCGTCCTGTTTCAAATGATTGGCCGACGCGACGACCGCGTCGTAGAGCGCGGTGCCTCCGCGAGTTTCAATCTTTTCAAGTCCTTGCCTCAGCTTGTTAATGTTCGAGGTGAAGTCCTGGTCGAGGTAGTATTCGTCGTTGAAATTCACCACGCACACTTCATCGTTGGGATTCGAAGCGCGCACCAGATTGAGCGCGGCGGCATTGACCTTCTCGCGCTTCTCGCGCATCGATCCCGAGTTGTCGACCACGATACACATGGCAACCGGAATATCCTCGTGGTGAAACGAAGTAATCGTCTGCGGATGTCCATCTTCAAAGACATTGAAGTTGTTTTTGTCGAGGTTGGTGATGATGTGCTGCTTGTTGTCGATGACCGTGGCATGGAGCACCACTTCGTCGACCTCTTTCTTGAAGACGAAGACGCCTGCATCCCCGGAATCGGGATTTTGCTCGCCACTTGGAGATAATGGTTGATTTGCCGAACCGGGAGCTGGCGGATTCTGCCCTGCGCCGGGGGATTGTGCCTGGGAATTCGAATCCGGGGGCTGAGTTTGCGCAGGCGCGGGCGTGGAGGTTGGCGGAGTCGAAGTCTGCGCCGGAGGACTCTGGGCCGCGGTCGGATTTGCCGACGGCGCCTGGGTCGAAGCTGCTCCCACCGTCTGGCACCAGGCAAGAGCAAAAGTTGTGAGAAGGAAAGCCAGCAGTACAGCGTTATTCCGTCGGCGCATAGTAACCCGTCTTCGCATAGACCCGTAGCGGCGGCAAGCCCTTTGGAGGATTCAACTTTACTCTGATCTTACGCCACTTGCCGTCGTGGCCCGGGTTCTTTGGACGGTATCCGAGGACATATTGGTTGCGTAGCTCAATACCAATTTTTGTAGCAACATCGGCCAGGTCATTCGGGTTGTCAATAGTAAAAGCCCGTCCGCCGGTCAGTTCGGTCACTTCGCTCAACAACGCCGGGCCGAGGCGTTCTTCCTCGGTCGGGAAATAATGGTCGTAGATACCAATGGCATAGATCAGCGTGTCCGCCTCTTTGACCATCGAGCGGATCTCACCTTCCGTGTAACGGCTGTGATTGTCGCCGCCGTCAGAGATGATGAGCAGCGCTTTTTTGGGGTACTTGGCCTGGCGCATCTTGCTGATGCCGAGGTAAATCGCGTCCAGCAGCGCGGTCCGCCCCTTGGGAACGGTGTAGACCAGCTTGCCCTGGATGTCGTCGATCGAGTTGGTGAAGTCGGCAATCTCCTCCGGCTTGTCGGCGAAGGTGATCATAAAGAACTCGTCCTGCGGGTTGGCGGTCTTGAAGAATTCGATGACCGCCTCGCGGGCGCGATCAATTTTGCTGCTCATGCTGCCGCTCATGTCAAAGATCACACCGATCGAGACGGGCGCGTCTTCGCTTGAGAAAGTCCGGATTTCCTGCTGTTCCCTGCCCTCGAAAAGGCTGAAGTTATCGCGGTCGAGGCCGGTGACGAGGCGGTTCATGGGATCGGTGATGGTCACCGGCACCAGGACCAGGTTCACATCCACCTTCATGGGCTTGGTGTGGGTGCGGAGCGAAGGATCGCCTTCGATCGCCGGATCCTGGGGTGCAGCCGGCTGGATGCGCGGCTGAATATGAACGTCTTCGGCAGAATTTTGAGCATGTGACGGGAGAGTATGGCAGACAGCGGCGATCAGCAGAACCACTAAAAAAACGCGAGCCGAGAACGATTCGCCGCACCGCATAGGCCCTGCTAACAGCGCAAATCCAGCGCCAGGAGGGTCATCCGCCGCAAGAACGGAACCCAGGAAAATCTTACTTAGCCGGATAGTAGCACAGTCCTGAAAAAGTAGTGTCACCTTTTTCGCGACTACTAGGATTACAAATGGCTCTAGCTTAGTTGTACCCGCCCCTGTGAATTTCCCTCTCGGAAGCCGCCAGCCCAGCCGCATCGCCCCCGCCTCGTAACGCGCCTGCTACAATTTCCGCATAAACTTCCTGCGTTCCATCCCGCGTTAATTCGCATGGCCTTGATTTTCCCATTTCGAGCCTGGCGCTATGCCCCTGACCGAGTGCCGCTCCGCCAGGCCGTCACCCAGCCTTATGACAAGATCACCCCAGCCATGCAGGAAGGCTATTACGCGGCCAGCCCTTACAATTTAGTCCGAATCATCCTTGGGCGGCGGTTCGAGACCGATACCGCGTCCGAGAATGTCTATACCCGAGCAGCAGCGTCATTTCGGGAATGGCGGCAGGCTGGGGTGCTGCGGCAGGACGCGCAGCCCTCTCTCTATCGCTACTCCCAGACCTTCAAGGTTCCCGGCAGCCAGGTGGTCGCGGAACGGCGAGGCTTTATTGGACTGGGCCGGATCGAAGATTATTCGGCAGGCATCGTCTTCCGCCACGAGCAGACCCTTGCCAAGCCCAAGGCGGACCGCCTTGACTTGCTTCGAGCCACCCACGCCCATTTCGGCCAGCTTTTCATGCTTTATAGCGGCTCCGGCAAGGTGGATGCCGCGCTCGATTCCGCCGGTGAAGCCGTTCCCGATATCGAGGTCAGCGATGAATACGAGGTCGTTCATCGCGTCTGGAGGGTCTCCGATCCCGCGATAATTGGGTCAGTTCAAGCGCAGATGCGGGATCGCCAGCTGATCATCGCCGATGGCCATCATCGCTATGAAACGGCTTTAACCTACCGCGATGAATGCAATAAGGATCGAAAAGGTGGGCCAACGACCGATGCCGGGGACGCGCCGCACGACCGGGTGATGATGACGTTCATCGATATGGACGTGCCTGGCCTGGTGATTCTTCCAACGCAAAGGGTCGTTTTCGGATTGCCCGCTTCGCGGCTGGCGGAATTTCCGGCGGCAGCGCGAAAATTCTTCAACGTAGAAGAAGTCGACGCGGCGATCGATGCCGCTCGCGCAGTCGTTATTCTCAAAAATGCGGGGCGGGCGGGCACGGCGCTGCTCGCGGTCAGCGCCGACCGTGCATTCCTCCTCCACACTCCGAAGATGATCGGAACGAGCCTCTTCGGCAACCATTCACTGCGCCAGCAGGCGCTCGACGTCGTGCAGCTTCACAAGTGCCTGCTGGAAGGTACCCTGGAGATTTCCGAGGAGGCGATCCGCAATCAGCAAAATGTTCGCTATTTTCGCGAGGCCGGCGAAGCGCTGGCAGACGTGCGCGGCGGGCAACCTGGAACGGCCAAAGCGCAAATGGCGTTTCTCATGAACCCGGTGCGCATTGAACAATTGCGGGATGTCGCCTTCGCGGGCGAGGTGATGCCGCAGAAGTCCACTGACTTTTACCCGAAGCTGTTGAGCGGGCTCACGGCTTATGCGTTGGAATAGGAAACTGCAGTTGCCGGTTCCCGGTAGGATCGGATCGTTCGTGGAACGGAGAGCTGAGAGGTCATCCCGTAATGAACCGAAGAAGCAAACCGCAGCGTTCCACAGCGGCTAAAGCCGGCGTCTTTATCGCTTCTGGACGGCACGACTGAAGTCGTGCCCTTCCCAAATCTATTTATGAGATAGCTTCTGAGAACTAATATCCAGGAAGTGTCAATCACCACGACTTATAAGACGCTGGCCATCGTGCTGCTCCTATGCGCGGCGACTTCCGCAGCGCCCCCGGCGACCAATCAAAAGCAGCTTTCTGTGTACGCGCCCGTCGCCACTTATACGCTGCCGGTGCTCGAGCGCTCGGGGCACGACTATGTTGGACTGCTGGAATTGCTCGAGCCGCTCGGGCGTGTGAGCAGCGGGAGTTCGAATGGACGCTGGAGAATTCGCTACGACGCGGTGGATGGCGACTTCACCGCGGGAAAAATCCGCTCGAAGATTCGCGGGCGCGACCTCGACCTGACGGCACCATTCCTGATCGAGAATGCGCGCGGTCTGGTACCGCTGGCGTCGCTGGGCGGCTTGCTGCCGCGGTTCCTGGGCACGCCGGTAAATTTTCACGAGGGCGGCCGGCGCCTGTTCATCGGCAACGTGGGCATTCAACCGAGCTTTCTGCTCGAGCCGGGCGCGCAGCCACGCCTGGTAGTGAACTTCAGCGCTCCCGTCAACCCGACCGTCTCGACCGAGCCGGGCCGGTTGCGAATGGTATTCAAGCACGACCCGGTCCTTTCGCCGGCAAGCCAGCAAACTTCTTTCCCCGACCAGGTCATCACGCAGGCTGCCTACTCCGAGAACAACGGAATAGCCGAGCTTGACGTGTCCACCAACAGCCCACTGCTGGCCACTTTCAGCAATGGCGGAAAAACCATAACGCTCGCCACCGCGCCTGAGGCAGGGAATGCAGGCCGAGGCGCGACCCCGGGCGCGATGGGATCGACGAATCCTTCGTCTGCGAGGACCGCGTCGGCAACGTCCGCGGCCGCCAAATCCGGTGGCACAACTGTTGGGGCATCCAGCGGAATAGCCGGCGGAACGTCCCCGGCCGTCCACCGGATGCTGGCGTTTGTAGACGCGGCTCACGGCGGCGACGAGCGCGGCGCCACTTTGTCGGACACGTTGGCAGAAAAAGACGTGACGCTGGGATTTGCGCGCCTGTTACGCCACGAACTGGAGTTGCACGGCTTCGCGGTTCTGATGTCGCGCGACGCAGATACCACGGTGTCGCTCGATCAGCGGGCCGGGGCGGCCAATGCCGCGCAAGCCGCCGTCTACATCACCCTCCACGCCACTTCGCAGGGCGACCGCTCAGGCGTGTATACGGCGCTCTTGCCGAGACAGGATGCGAGCAAGGGAATATTTCAAGCCTGGAATGCGGCGCAGGCGCCGGCGCTGCCCGTGAGCCAAGCGGTCGCAACCGCCGTCGTAGCCGAACTCCAGAAAAGAAATTTTCCGGCCCGCGCCTCTTCGGCTTCGCTGCGCCCGCTGAATAATGTGTCGATGCCAGCTATTGCGGTCGAACTCGCGCCCGGATCAAACGGCCTTACCGACCTGGCCTCAGCGACGTATCAACAGCAGGCGGCCGAGGCGATTGCTGACGCCGTTTTCTCGGTCCGCGATCGCCTGGGGGCTCAACAATGAAAGGTGAGCCGATGATCCCGCGCCATCTGGTACTCAGCGTGGCCGCCATGTTGGTGCTGGTGGTAACCATGGGAGTGTACGCTCGCCACATGCGCCGCCAGGCGCGCGAACTCGAGCCGTCCGCGGCGAATGCTCTTCCGGTCGCGCCCCCAGCCTCCGGCCCCACCGAAACCGTAACGCTGTATGTCGCCGATGATGCCACCGGCTCACTTCGAGCGCAGTCGGCGCAGATTCCTCTTCCCAGCGGACGCCAGCAGCGCGCCGAAGAACTGTTGCGCGCACTCCTGCGCATCTATCAGCAACCGGGCGCAGCCCATCCGCTATCGCCCGCCTCCGACATTCGCAGCATCTACCTGGTCGATCCGGGAGGAGCGGTCATCGACCTGAACCAAGCCTTCGCCGACGAGCACCGCTCCGGCATTCTCAGCGAGCAACTCACCGTAAACTCGTTCGTAAAAACGCTGGCCGCCAACGCCCCGGGAATTCAGCGCGTACGGATTCTAGTCGAGGGCAAAACGCGCGAGACGCTGGCCGGGCACGCCGACCTAACTGAGTGGTTTGACGTGACGACGATGGAGCAGGCGGCCAATTAGCAACGGAATTCGGCGTTGTGATTAGTCGTTGCTCTTTGTTCGGAAGGCCACCTACAATAGACGAGTGGAGATCTCGTTTGCGCCGGAACTCGAAGCCAGGCTACAGCGCGTCGCCTCGCAGGCAGGCAAAGGGGTGGACGAAGTCGTGCGCGAGCTGGTTGCGAGCTACCTTGACCATGAGGAATTGTCGAAAGCGCTAGCTTCTGCCCCGGTCGAAGAGGAAGAGATCACATCCGAAACCGCTGCGGCGATCGACCGCGCCCGCGCTTCACTCGCTCGCGGAGAAGCCATTCCCCACGAAGATATCCGGCGCGAGTTTGGCCTTGGCAAATAATATCGCTAAATAACAATTGGTAGATTACAAATGACCGATCCGCTCGAGCGGATCGTGGTTAGGTGGTCGCCTGAGGCTCGCGCTGACCTCCGACGCATCGACCGGGAAATTGCCGTGCACGTCCTTCATTGCGTCGATCGCTACCTGGCGAGTCGCAACGGGGACGTAAAGAGACTGAAGCCTCCACTTATCGGCTTCCGGCTCCGCTGCGGCGATTACCGCGTCTTCTTCGACCTCAGAGACGAGAACACGATCGACATCAGTGCCGTCCGTCACCGGCGCGAAGCCTACCGCTGAGCGGCGATCATTTAGAATCTCCCTCTCATGATCTTTCGCAGCGACAACCGCACTCCCGACCAGCTCCGCCCCATCAAAATCGTTCCCGACTTTATCTCGACCGCCGAAGGCTCCGCTCTGATTGAGATGGGCAACACGCGCGTAATCTGCACCGCCTCGGTCGAAGAGACTGTGCCCGCATTCCTGCGCAACACCGGCAAAGGGTGGATCTCCGGCGAATACGGAATGCTCCCGCGCTCCACCCTGACCCGCACTGCGCGCGAGGCCGCGAAAGGCAAGCAGAGCGGCCGCACGCAGGAAATTCAGCGGCTAATCGGCCGTTCTCTGCGCGCCGTCGCCGACTTGCAGCGTCTCGGCGAGCGCACGATCTGGATCGACTGCGACGTAATTCAAGCGGATGGAGGCACGCGCACCGCCTCCATTACCGGAGCCTTCGTCGCGCTTGGCCTCGCGCTGCAACGCCTGATCGATGCCGGAACCTTGACGACCGCGCCCATCAGGGACTTTGTCGCTGCTATCAGCGTCGGCATCGTAGATGGTGAGGCTGTGCTCGACCTCAACTACGAAGAGGATTCCCGCGCCGATGTGGACATGAACGTCGTGATGACCGCAGGCAACAAGATCGTGGAGCTTCAGGCGACCGCCGAACACCAGGTCTTCGACGACGCGCAACTGGCAAAGATGATGTCCCTGGCCCGTCAAGGCATTCAATCTCTCATCGCGAAGCAGCAAGCCGTACTGGGAGCACTGGCGCTGCGACAGTAATCGCGGTCTCTGAGTTGCTTGATCTCATCCCGCACCGCTAGGTTTAAAATAAGCTGTTGTCATCGGCGTTATATTCAGGAGGCATTATGAAACTTACCCCCGGCAAACTGGCCGGTCTAAAGGCCGTATCCAATCAGAACGGAGTCATCGCTGCGGCCGCCATGGATCAGCGCGGATCGCTCCAGAAGTCGCTGGCGAAAGAAAGAGGCTCAGCCGTTACCGACGCCATGATGGAGGAATTCAAGATCCTGGTCTCGGAGGTTCTTACTCCCCACGCCAGCGCGATTCTTCTCGACCCTGAGTGGGGCCTTCCCGCCTCCAAGCGCCGCGCCAAGAATGCTGGCCTGCTGCTGGCTTACGAAAAAACTGGTTATGACAAGACCGGCCCCGGACGGCTGGGCGATTTGCTCGACCATTGGTCCGCCCGCCGTCTGAAAGAGGCTGGAGCCGATTGCGTCAAGATTCTGCTTTACTACACGCCCGACGATCCGAAAGAAGTGAATGATCGAAAGCACGCATGGGTTGAGCGCATCGGCGACGAATGCCGCGCCAACGACATTCCCTTCTTCCTGGAGTTTGTTGGATACGAAGAAGGCGCCGACGAAAAAGGTGTTGCATACGCGAAGAAGAAGCCGCGCATCGTCACCGAGAGCATGCGCGAATTCAGCAAAGACCGCTACGGAGTGGACGTGTTGAAAGTCGAAGTGCCGGTGAACATGAAATGCGTCGAGGGCACAAAGTCATTCGGCGGTGAGAAGGCGTATACGAAGAAGGAAGCGATTGATCTGTTCCACACAGCCGCCAATGTCGCGACCAAACCCTTCATCTATCTCTCGGCGGGCGTCAGCAATGCGGAGTTCAGCGAGACGCTCGAACTGGCGGGCGAGTCGGGCGTGAAGTTCAATGGAGTGCTTTGCGGCCGCGCGACCTGGAAAGACGGCATTCCGGTCTATGCAAAGCAGGGCGCCGATGCCTTCCGCAAATGGCTCGAAACCGAAGGCGTGAAGAACATCAACAACGTGAACAGCAAGCTGAAGGCCGCGACTTCATGGTATTCGATTTATGGGGTGGAGCCGGCGCTGGCGCACGTCTAGGTGAATTATTCTTAAAGGCGAGGCGGGCCTCGGTGGCCCGCCATTTTTGCTTAGAATAGGATTCGCTGAGAATCGTATCACCCGCCTCTGAAGTTCATCACGGTGCAAGCAAGAGACGGGACAGGCCCCGTCTCTACTCTGATTTCGAATCATGGCTGACCGCAAAACCGCACTCATCACCGGCGCATCGTTCGGCATCGGACTGGAACTCGCCCGCATCTTCGCTCGCGAGGGCCACAACCTCGTGCTCGTCGCCCGCAGCGCCGACAAACTTCGCCAATTGGCCTCGGAACTCGAAAAAGCGCACAGCACGCGCTCGCTAATTCTGCCCATCGATTTGAGCGATCCCGGAGCCGCCGCCTACGTGTTCGATCAGGCAACCCGCGCCAACATCGTCGTCGACATCCTGGTGAACAACGCCGGCTTCGGACAATACGGTTTCTTTGCCGACAACAATCTGGAGGACTGCCTCCGGCAAATTCAGCTCAACATAACGACGCTGACTCACCTCACGCGGCTCTATCTTCCGGAGATGATCGCACGCAAAAGCGGACGCATCCTGAATGTGGCGTCCACCGCGGCATTTCAGGCGGGGCCGCTAATGGCCGTCTACTACGCGACCAAGGCCTACGTCCTACATTTCTCGGAAGCCATCGCCAATGAACTCGCGGGCACGGGCGTCACCGTAACCTGTCTGTGCCCCGGACCGACGTCCACCGAGTTTCAGGAGCGCGCCAAGATTACCGGCATCCGGCTGACGAAGTACGGAACCATGGACGCTCGCACGGTGGCGGAAGACGGTTATCGCGCGTTGATGGCGGGAAAGCCGGTCGTTATCTCCGGATTCAAGAACTGGCTGTTAGTGCAGTCGGTGCGCTTCGCACCGCGCCGCATGGTGACAGCGATTGCCAGGAAACTACAAGAAAATTAGGCAGCCAGCGAGCGATATCTATAGAGAGCGACATCTGTTCTGAAGTCGCACGCGGCTCACCTGCTCACCTCAACTGCTGGAAGGCAAAGTAAGCGCTTCTAGTCCGCCATCGTGGGCGTCGGTTTGGACTGTGACTTACCGGCAAGGGCAGCCTGCACCTTGCTGTGCTTTTTCCCATAAGTAAAGTAAATGACCAGCCCGATTACCAGCCACACGATCAGCCGAAGCTGTGTCCAGTAAGACAAAGACACAATCAGCACGCCCGAAAAAAGTATGGAAAGAATCGGAACGAGCGGAACCATCGGCGTTCGGAATGGACGGTCCAAGTGCGGATGAGTCCTGCGCATCACCCACACACCCGCGCTCACCAGCATAAACGCGAGGAGCGTTCCTACACTGGTCATTTCGTCGAGAATACTGAGTGGAAGCAGGGTCGCGAGGATTGCGACGAAGAACCCGACGACGATCGAACTGAGATACGGCGTGCGAAAACGAGGATGAATCTTACTTGCCCAGGGCCATAACAGGCCGTCGCGCGACATCGAATAAAACACCCGAGACTGGCCGAGCAGCATAACCAGCATTACAGTAGCCAGACCGCCGATCGCGCCCAGTTCCACCAAAAAAGTAGCCCATTGATGGCCGGTCACTTTAATTCCGACGACTACCGGATCCGGGACCATGAGGTCTTTATAGGAAACGATGTGCGTGAGCAGTCCTGACACCAGAATGTAAAGCACAGTGCAGATCACCAGCGAGCCGAGAATTCCGAGCGGCATGTCCCGCTTCGGATTCTTAGCTTCTTGCGCCGCCGTCGATACCGCGTCAAATCCAATGTAGGCGAAAAATACTACTCCGGCGCCGCGCAGAATTCCCGACCATCCGAATTCGCCTCTTGTGCCGGTATTCGGCGGAATAAAAGGATGCCAGTAATTCGGCTTCCACGCGTGCGAATAGAGGAACGCCGTCGCCAACGCAATAAACATTAGAACTACGCAAACTTTCAAAATCACAATAGCAGTCGTAAAGTTTGCCGATTCCTTAATGCCGATCACGAGAATTGCCGTGATCACGAGAATGACGATGAACCCGATGTAATCGTATTTCAGGTGGACAGCCTGGCCAAAAAGAGTAAAGTCCGAGGTCGGCATGGCCGGCAGCGTCACGCCAAGGTCACTGAGAAACGCGCGGAAGTGTCCACTCCAACCGACGGCGACGGTCGCGGCGCCGAAAGCATATTCCAGAATCAAGTCCCAGCCGATAATCCACGCGACCAGTTCACCGAGCGTCGCATAAGAGTACGTATAAGCGCTGCCGGCAATCGGAATCATGGACGCAAACTCCGAATAGCACAGCCCGGCAAATGCGCAGGCGATACCAGCCAGCACAAAAGAAATCACGATCGCAGGCCCGGCAAACTGTGCGGCGGCTTGTCCGGTGATGACGAAAATGCCCGCCCCGATGATGGCCCCGATGCCCAAGGTGACAAGATTCAGCGGCCCGAGCGCGCGCCGCAGACTGTTCTCTCCCGTCTCTTGCGCCTCGACCATCAGTTGTTCGATCGGTTTCTTAGCCAGCAGATCTGCCATTCGTGGGTTCTCCTTGGGCCCTATACCTCAGCTCTGGAAGCGCGCAGCGACCAGAGGTAGTACACCGGAATTCCCAGCAGCACGATAAACAATCCCGGCCAGGTAAATTGTGGCTTGTAGCGTAACAGCACCACGTCGATAAACAAAGCCATCACAATATAAATCGCGGGCAGAACTGGGTATCCGATCGCCTTGTAGGGACGCTCAGCCGCGGCATGCGTGCGGCGCAAAACGAAGAGCCCGATGATGGTGAGAATGTAAAACACCAGCACGGCAAAAATCACGTAGTTCAGAAGGTCATTATAGGTTCCAGAAATGCAAAGAATCGCCGTCCAGATCATCTGTACCATCAGCGAAACCACCGGCGTCTTATAGCGTGGATTCAACCCGGCAACACTGCGAAAGAAAAGGCCATCTTTGGCCATTGCGTAATAAACGCGGGCGCCCGAAAGGATCAGGCCATTGGCACAGCCGAAAGCAGAGATCATGATGGCGAGCGCCATGAGCTTGCCACCGCTCGAACCAAACATCTGCGTGATGACGGCGGTAGCAACGCGGTCTTCGCTGGCGTATTGAATTCCGCGCTCGACGAGCGTTGTGCCG
>JBAQJF010000191.1:0-3752 GCA_049300195.1 Terriglobales bacterium
TGATGGCGTTCGATCTTTTCCCCTTAGACACGATTGAGAGCAAGAAGAATTATTATGCGCGGGCGATTGCGGATCGGTGGCTCACAGTTTTTACGCACGATGATGCGACGCCTTGGGGATATATCGAGCGCGGGGATAAGGGACGGTTAACGGTGAAACCTGTCTAGCGCGACCGAGCAGCTTTGTGCGCACCCTTCAATCTGGAACAAATCGCTTTTAGGCCAAGACCTGTTCCTAAGTGGTGGGTATTTCCAGCCTGGATTCAAAGAATTGCTCGACACTCGTCAGAATCTGCGCTCCCGTTTTTGCGTCGTAGATCGCTTTACGGAGGCTTGCGCCTCCGGGAATGCCGTGGGTGAACCAGGAGGCGAATTGTTTCATTTTGCCTTCGGTGCCTTGCATCTCTTCCTCGATCAGCATTTGGAAATAGGTGCGGATCATTTGGTAGCGATCGAGTTCGGTGGGGTGATCGTAACCTCCCTCGGCGGCTAAAGCCGAATTCGATTCTGCGGCTACGGTGCGGCTGAAGCCGCACCCCTTCAAAGCGTCCTCTCTGTCGCCCGCGTATTGTTCGATCTGGCGGAAGATCCATGGATTGGCTGGCGCCGATCTTCCTATCATGACAGCGTCGCAACCGGTCTGCACGACCATCGCGACTGCGTCTTCCGGGGAGCGGATGTCTCCGTTGCCGATTACTGGAATTTTAACCGCCTGCTTTACTGAGGCGATCCACTCCCAGCGGGCGGTGCCGCTGTAGCCTTGCTGGCGGGTGCGCGCGTGGAGGGCGACTGCGCCGAGGCCGCAGTCTTCGGCCATGCGGGCTAGTTCTACGCAGACGATTTCTTCGTCGCTCCAGCCGGCTCGGAATTTTACGGTGAAGGGAATTTTTACGGCGGCGCGCACGGATTCGAAAATCTGGCGTATTAGCGGGAGATCGCGCAGGAGTCCGGAGCCTCCGTTGCACTTCACCACTTTTTTTGCGGGGCAGCCCAGGTTGAGATCGACGAGATCGAAGCCGAGGTCTTCGACCAGGCGGGCGGCGTCGGAGAGGACCTGCGGACTACTGCCGAAGAGTTGGGCGGAGATGGGGTGCTCGTCTTCGTAGAAATGAAGATAGCGGCCGGCAACTTTCTTACCGCGGAGGATGCCGTCGGCGGAGGTGAATTCGGTCATGATGAGGCCGCATCCGCCGAGATTTTTGATGAAGCGGCGGAAGACGGTGTCGGTGACCCCGGCCATGGGGGCGAGGACCGTCGCGGGGCGGATTTGGACTGGACCGATTTGGAGAGTGGAGGGGAATGGTCGGCGGACGGCCTCCTTTGCGAAGCCGTCTTCATGGGCTTTGCCCGTGGGATCGGCGCCCATCTGAACCACGCGCGAACCCCCTAAGGCGGCGGGATCCGATTTGTACCAGTACTTCTCCATCGCTTCTATTCTAGCCTTAGGACGCAAATGAAAAGCCCTCGCCTGGGCGAGGGCTCGATTCTTCGTCTAATTTGCCCGACGCAGCTACTTCTTGGCCGTTTCGGTCTTTGCCGCTTCGGCTTTGGCAGCGTCGCTTTTTGCGTATTTGCGGCGGAAGCGCTCGACGCGGCCGGCGGTGTCCATCAGCTTTTGCTTGCCGGTGAAGAAGGGATGGCAGGCGGCGCAGATTTCAACGCTGATATCGCCTTTGTGTGTGGAACGGGTTACGAAGGCGTTGCCACAGGCGCAGTGGACGCGGATTTCATGATAGTTAGGATGGATGGCTGCTTTCATATGGCCTCGATTCGGTCTTTAGATTCTATAGGGGATGGGAAGGATTCGGCAAGGGAAGCTCCCAGCCTTCAGCTCCTGAGCCCTCAGAAACCCGGCGTGGCGTTGTCTCAAAGGGAAACGGCAGGCGGTGCCTGCCGTTTGGGGGATGCATAATGCTGAAATTCTGGGGCCCGACGTCTGTTGACTAGATCCCCTTACTCTCCATGTGAACCGCTACATCCTTAATTCCTGCGTCCATCTGTTGTGGACTTGTTCTGTGACTCTGGGGCTACTTTCCTTTGTTGACTACTTTCTTCAGTTCGTTACCGGGAGTGAATTTCGCGACTCTGCGGGCAGCGATCTTGATGGTGGCACCTGTCTGCGGGTTGCGGCCGTTGCGGGCCTTACGCTGCGAGACGGAAAATGTGCCGAACCCAATCAAGGCGACCCGGTCTCCTTTGCGAAGGGAGGAGGTTATGCTATCGACGGTTGTGTCAATAGCGGTTGTTGCCTGGGCTTTAGAGATACTACAGGCTCCGGCAATCCGGTCAACCAGATCAGCTTTGTTCATGCGCTCTCCTGATACTTGCGATACGGCTCTCGCGCCGACGACGGGAAGGATCGAATACGCGAGCACCGAGCATCGCCATTTTCCTCGCTGGGCGGGGAATGTCAAGGGCTAATAGGTGCCAGTTGCTGGTTTTGATACGGGTCCGAGTCGGGTTGGGTAGGATTCCGTACCACTGCGGCTCGTCAAAGAGAACGCCTTGTATTGCCGGTGGCAGTGTCGAGGAACAAGGGGTCCTTCGACTCTGCGCTGCTCGCTTCGCTCACATCGCTCCGCTCAGGATGACAGTTTAGTTTTGATTTCGGAACTTTGAAAACCGCACCCAAAGCCATTTGTGAACTGCATTCTGTGCAGTTATTTTTTTGCGGGTTCGAATTTCCTCTCTTCTCCACAAGGTATCCTTCATCTCCACATCATCTGCACAGAGGTGAGTCGAGTTTTCGCTTGCGCGGATGATGAGGCGGCGTGCATTCTCCTGAGTGCGATTCGAAAGTTCATGGCCTCGTCGTCTCCCACTTCACGTCGAAATCAAGTGCTGGAATGGTTTCCATTCTATGTGCAGCGCTTTGTGGGAGACATGCGCTATCGCGCGCTGAAGGATTATCAGCAGGCTTGGTTTTTGAATCTGCTGTTTGCATCGTGGCAATCGGAGCGGCCTGGGTATTTGCCGGACGACGGGCAGTTGTGGCGCCTCGCGAATGCGCGGACACGGCAGTTCTTTGAAAAAGAATGCGCCGCGGTTCTCTGCATGTTCGAGCGTGAGGGCACGACGACTGACGGTGCGATCTGGATTTACAATCGGGCGCTGGTCGAGATCTACGAGGAACAGGTACTGAAATTCCACAAGAAGAGACAGCGATACTCAAAATCCACAAGTGACAACGGAACCTCTTATCTGGATTTTGAAGGTACACTAAACAAAAAAGAAAATGCGATAGAAAATGGAAGAAAAGAATGTGCGCTACATTCGGAGTCTGGCCTCACCCAGTGGGGAACGTGCTGGGGGTGTTATGCGGACAGACATAACAGTGCGGCGGTCTAAGACCGCGGTTTGTGCACTGTGCGGCGGCTCGGGATGGAGGCAGGTTGCAGGAAGCGCTACGCAGCAGGTAATGCGCTGCGAATGCTTTTCGGAATCACAGAAGAAGTCTCTGGCTGGAGCGGCGGAGATTCCAGCGCGGTATGCGGGTTGTGAGTTTGCCAGTTATCGGGCGGAGAATAGTCCGGCGCTTGGCGCGGCGAAACTTACTTTGGAGAAGTGGGCGGCGGAGTATCCGCTAAATCGAACCGGGCTGCTTTTGATTGGGCCTAGTGGGGTGGGGAAGACACATCTCGCGGTGGCTGCGCTCAAGGAAACAATCAAGAAGGGGATTCATGCGCGATTTTGTGATTATCGCGAGCTGCTGAAACAGATTCAGAATTCTTACAATCCGTCGGTGCAGGCGAC
>JBAQJF010000192.1:0-9684 GCA_049300195.1 Terriglobales bacterium
CTCCAAATGTGATTAAAAGAAATTAGATGCGAGCGCGACCCGGCAAGACTCGTAGAGCGGATGGGCGAAGCTAGTTTGTCTTCGAGCTATAAACGTAAACCGCCCCGGGTTTCCCCAACTAAACACAAGGGGCGATGTTTGAAGTAAGGCACCAGGTTTTGCCGTAACTCCGTTTCACTCCCTTGATATCATCCCGTAAGCATTTGCTTTTGTCATCTCACAGCATTTACCTTTGTCATCTCTTAGCGCAGCGGAGAGATCTGCTTTTCCCCCGCCGCTCAAAAACTCCCAAGGAGATCCTCATGGCGCGAGTCACCGGAATCGGCGGCGTCTTCCTCAAAGCCCGCGACCCCAAGGCCCTATCTGTCTGGTACGCCCAGCACCTCGGCATCCAGCTCGCCGACTACGGCGGCGCAAACTTCCTCTGGACCGACGAAAACCCCGCCGGTACCGGCCAAACCGCCTGGATGCTGTTCCCCGACTCCACCAAGCACTTCGGCGACCCCTCTCAGCGCGCCATGATCAACTACCGCGTCGACGACCTCGAAGCCCTCCTCACCCAGCTCCGCGCCGCCAACGTCCCCATCGATCCCAAACAGGAATCCGCCACCTACGGCCACTTCGCCTGGATCACCGACCCGGAAGGCAACCGCGTCGAACTCTGGCAACCTCTCGTCGACACACCGTAAACTTGTTGAAGCAACGTTTCTTAGGGTGTAAACAGCGTTCTCGATCACCACGATCAAAAGCGTTTCCTTGTCTGGGCAAGGTTCTGACTGAAATCGGCCTATTAACAACAGTTACCATAATCTCTCCGCGTTCTGTATGCTGTGGCCGTTATGGGGATGAAGGAGCTTCGCTGGCTATTCGTCGCTGTTCTAGCAGTGGGCTTTGGCCTGAGTTTAAGTAGCGATCCACTAACAATTGGCGCTTCGCAGGAGTGGATAAATGGCAAGTACCGCTTTGCGGGAGGTACGTCCCCTGTGGCCTTGGGCTTCGCTACCTGATAACTTGGAGCTTCGATCCGCACTATCAGCTCCTGAATCCGCGCCCCCATCCCGGCCGAGCGTCAGCCGAGCGCTAACCGAGAGTTAACCATAAGTGAGGTCGGTGCTCTGTCCGACTTCGATGATATAGCCGTCAGGATCGCGGATGTAGCAGCGTATCTCGCCATACTTGGGTATCGGCGGCGTGATGAACTCGGCTCCCCGACTTTTCCACAATTCATAGCACGCTTGAATATCCTTAACGCGGAAATTCATAAAGCTGTTGATGTGATTTGGGTCGGGGACGCTGAGCGTTACCGTCGGCTTATCCGGAGTCGGGCCGCCGCCAACGTTGAGAATCATCCAGATATTCGCTAGCTGAAGGTAGGGAGGCGCGTTGCCATCACCCATGGTCAGAATGCGAGCGCCGAAGACCTTTTCGTAGTAGCGAGCCGATCGCTCGAGGTCGGCGACGGTGAGAAAACACGCGACGCTGATCCCCTCGCGCGGGGGCATCTCGTAGCTCTTCTGGTCGATTTGTACGGGGTTCATTGACGGCCTCCAATTCCGATCAACGGTGCTCATCCACTGATTCTAGTTCTTTCGTATTCATACCTGCTGCCGATTAAACGCGACGAGAATAGGAAAAACAATTGGACCAAAGGTATTGCGCGATATTTTGGCATCGTTGGCGACCAGTTGTCCAATAAGGCCGTTATCCGTTAACTTGCTGGCGGGAGGAACCGTGGAACAAACCGGGAGGAAACCGGACAGACGAAACGTTTCCCGATTTTGCGCACGAATGGAAACTGATGATCCCTCAGTTTTCGGACCGAGTAAAGGGCGCACAAGCGCTGCTACAATATCCGCCATCCGGACAATCGAATGAGAAATGTAGTCTTTGCAATCAACCTCACCCTCGACGGCTGCTGCGACCACACCAAACACGTTCCTGATGAAGGGGCAATGGAACCTATACTCGCCTCTTGCGTGGTCCACCTTAACGATTTTTGCTTGCACTGTGACCACTGAGGGGCGCCCCATCCTTGCGTTGTTTGGCGGGTGGGCCACTTCTCAAGCCTCGAACCCGTAATAACTGGGGGTGCGCCACTTCTCACGCTTTTTGAGAAGTGGCCGGGCAATACCGTCGGCAGCGGAGGTTTTGCCCCTACGCAATTGGCGGCCGTGGGAAGCGAGGCGTTGGCAGCCAAAAGGCTACCACTACATACGCCCACCACCCAAGATGCGGTCGATCTGCCGAAGATGGTTCAGGTCGTGGGCCGCTTCCAAGCGGACGAACTCCTTGACCGTTTGCCGTCCGCGTACCTCGTGGACCCCATAGCACTCCAACCACCGCGCGGGACCGACTCCAACAGTCCGGAAAAATCGATCGACGCCAGCTAGTTTAGGAGTGATTTCCAGTTGGCTAGCACCCTTCCTGCGGGTCCAGGTGCGGGCTGATTTTTTAGGATGCGAATGCGGCGGGAGCAACTCCGCACCCTTGATCATCCTCTGCTTCTCGTAATTGAAGGACCATCCTCGCCGGGCTCGAAGCTGGCAATGATCGGATGCCCGGTGGCCGCGGCATGCTTGGATGCATGCTGGCTGGGAGAACTGTCACAGCAACCGATGTGCCCACACTCCGCACACCGGCGGAGATGAAGCCACCAACCTTTCGGGGACGCCAGACCTTCCACACATCCATCGCCAGTCGGTTTTGAAGCGGGGTTAATTCCGCGCGGCCCCATTTTCATTTCCGATTTTCCTTCCGTGTCCTCTGTTCGCAAATAATATCAAGCCACCAGCAGGATTTTCCCGGCCCCACCCTTCTCCGCAGTTGCCTGGGCCTCGGCGGCTTCACTGAGTGGCAGTTTCTGGCTGATCGGGATTACGAGCTTGCCATCTCGCACCGCTTCGGCCATGAACTCAAGCGTTTTCCTGTCGAATTTCGAGAATACGTGTTCCACCCTTACCGATGGGTACGTCGCGGCGTTCGCCGGCGGTCCGACAACCGATGCATACACTCCTCCCGGCTTGACCTTGGCGATCAGCTTCTCGGCGGTTCTTCCGCCGACCGTATCCGCCACCGCATCAAGCGGAAAAAGATTCGCAATCGCGGTATCGTCGTCGGTTGCGACGACCTGATCGGCGCCGACAGTCTTCGCTTCATCCGTCTGTCTCTTCAAGACCCCCGCGATCACAGTCGCCCCGCGTTGCTTCGCAGTGAATACCGCCGAACGCCCGACATTTCCAGCGGCACCTACGACCATAACGGTCTGGCCCGCTTTGATTCCGGTCGCTGAAAGGAGCTGATTGCCGGTCGTCGTCACCAGGGGCAGCGCCGCCGCCTGGATCAAATCGAGCCCCCGAGGAACTTTCGCCAGAACCGCGGCTTTCACGACACAAAGTTCGGCGTAAGTATTGTCCGCCATGGCGAACACCTGGTCGCCGACGGAAAAGCCTTCCACTCCCGGCCCAATCTTCATCACAGTCCCTGCAATGTCGACTCCTATCAATCCCGGAAAAGTCATGGGATAGAAGTCTTTCGTCAACCCGGCACGCCGTTTGTAGTCGATCGGATTCACGCTCGAGGCCGCGACCCGCACCAGTACTTCGCCGGGACCCGCCACCGGATCGGGGTATTCCTCGAACTTGAGTACTTCAGGACCGCCATATTGGTGGACAACAATTGCTTTCATACTCATCTCCCTGTACCGCGCGCAAACAGTCACAACTAATTTCCATTGTCCAACAATGGAAAATGTCCGGTCTGTCCCGGGTTTCCCTCCGATTTCTTATGCCGCTGAAACCGACTCCCTCCTCCGATTGAGCGCCGGCAGAAGAAGTTTCAGAAGCGCTTCATCCGAGAACGGGTTTTGACCTGAGATCAACTCGCGATCTTGAAGGACGTAGCTCGACCATGGAGCGAGCACACTTACTTCACCGCCAGCCGTTTGCAAGGCGAAGTCCGGGTAGAAGAGAACCTTGCCACCAATCTCAAGCGGCTCCCGCTGCTGCTCTTCGGCTGTCGAAAAAATGGTCATCTTATATCCGGAATAGATCCAGCCCTGAGCCATTGCGTGTGCTCCAGCGGCATCGCCCGCCGCCAGCGCGGCGACAAACTCCTTCGAATTCGGAAGCGCCGAGAGCAGTGAAATCGGGCCATGGCAGAGCACTGCCGTAGGCTTCGACGTTTCATGAAAGTGTCTCATCACGATTCCAGCGTCGGGATCATCGAGAAGATCGATCATGGGGCCGTGACCGCCGGGGACGAAAACAGCGTCATATTGATCCAGGCCTGAGGCGACGACATCCGCGATGCGCTTTGGATCTCTGAGCCCAGCCAGGCCGTCACGGAATAACATATAGTCCTGAAGCTTGGCTGCGTCCCCGCCGAAAAAATCGGCGACCTCTGAATGCACATCCGGTTGGGGCGTGTTGCCTTTGGGGGTTGCGAAAGTAATTTCGTAGCCCTCCTTCATCAGGGCGCGAACCGGAACCGTAAGTTCGTTGAGGTAGTAGCCAGCGCCCTTGTAACATCCGCCATCTTTCAAGGGCAAGCCGCGACCGCTTGATACTAGTACCAGGATTTTTCCTTTGGTTGCCATTCTTGTTCTCCTTTTTGAAATCGAATCTGTTCCTTGGGAAGACGCCATAAATTTTCTCATTGAGGAAGCAATCTCGTCAGCAGCCGTGTCCAGGGCGAAATGGCCGCCGTCAACAATGTGCACCTCGGCGTTCGGAACATCCTCGCGGTAGCTTTCCGGCTCGCTCGGGTCAAACGATGTTTCGTATTTGCCCCAGATCACGAGCAGCCGCGGTTGCTTCTCGCGCATCCATTCCTGCCATTTCGGATAGGCGTCGACGTTGGTTCGATAGTCGTAGAAAAGATCGCTTTGTATCTCCGCCTGGCCGGGCCGATTCAGAAAATAAAATTCGTCGGTCCAGAGGTCGGGATCGTGGCGCTCCACGTCGGGATCGTTTCCGACGTGTCGTGCACGCGCGGCCTCGAGCGACAAGAGATTGGTGCGCAGTGCGCTCTCATTGGCAGCGCGATCAGCCCAGAACGCCCGGCGCGTTTTCCAATTTGCTCCCAAGCCCCGGTTGTGGGCGACGGCGTCCTGCACGATCAGCGCTTCGACTCGTTCCGGATGCTGCAGCGCCATGCGAAAGCCGACGGGGCCACCGTAGTCCTGCATGTAAAGGGTATAGCGCGAGATCCCGAGCGCCTCGGTGAAGTGGTTCATGGTCTCCGCCAAATGGTCGAAGGTGTATGCGAATTTCCCCGGGTCCGGCCAGTCACTGTGTCCGAAACCTGGATAATCAGGCGCGATCAGATGGTAGCGATCGGAAAGCCTTGCGAAAAGCGGTTCGAACATCCGCGACGACGATGGGAGGCCGTGGAGCAGGAGAATCGTTTCCGCATTTGCCGGCCCAGCTTCGCGATAGAAGATCGACAGGCCGTCAACCTGTATTGTGCGATAAAACGTGCGATAAGACGTGGGATTCATAGCTGATTTTTCCCTTCATCATGCGCGAGGAAAGATTCGCATCAGCGATTGATGTAGTTTACGGCTGCGGAATCCGAACATCAACCACGACTGAGTGGCCACCCAATGCGGATACAGCTCCGTCATCTGATCGCATTAGCGGGCTTGACGCGCAGAGTCCCTTTGTGGTATTACTTTTTGTGAGATGTAATGGGGGAACGATGGAATCCGCAATTACCATCAAGGGTCAGGCAACCATCCCGAAGCCTATCCGTGAACATCTGGGGCTACAGCCGGGTGATCGGGTTAAATTCTTCGTACATCCGGATGGCAGCGTAGTCTTGTTGCCGAAGTTACCTGCTTCGGCGATACGCGGTATGGTCAAGTCCCGGAATGCCCGGCCTGTGACCACCGAGCAGATGACCGCAGCGGTTGCCGAGGGTGCTTTAAGTCGAAATCCGCGGCGTCGACACCCGCGGGCTCGGCAACGATGATCGGGCTTGATACCAACATCCTGATACGCTATCTCACTCAGGACGACCCGGTACAGTCAGCCAAAGCAACGGAGATAATTGAGCGTCGCTTAACACCGAAGAATCCGGGTTTCGTCAGCGTCGTGGCGATGGTCGAAACCGTATGGGTACTTGATCGCGCTTATTCTCTGACCGCTAAGGAAATCTCAACAGTTGTCGAACGCCTGTTACAGATTGAGGTTCTGGCTATCGAAAACGAGCAGGAGGTATTCACTGCCATGGTTGCGCTAAAACAGGGGCGCGGATCATTTTCGGATGCGCTCATCGCAGAACTCGGAATGCGCGCAGGATGTGCCCGCACACTAACATTTGACCAAAAGGCACTCCGGCTTCCTGGCTTTGAGATTGCGTAATCGACCTCCATTCTATAATCGGCCCGAAAAGAGGCCGCCCGCCACAAACATGGATACATCAAGGAGATGAAGACTTTATGACCGATGCCCAAATAACTTTTGTCGTGGGCTTCCTGTTCTTTATCGCACTTGGTTTCCTAAATAAGCACATGAGGAAGAAAGGGAAGACGGGTGCCAAGGCCGCTGCTGGTAAGCCCACTGATGGGTGGAGCGAAGAAGGTTGGGATTGGGAAACGTTCATCTTGTGGCAAGGGCATGGCGACGGCATCTGCTGGCAGTGCAGCAAAAACAATCACACCGCGTGCCATCAGCCTGAGTGTCAGTGCAAGGACGAAGTTTGCATCCGATCCCGCGCCTTGATCCATTAGCGATTCGCAGCCCTAGAAAGTGGCGACAGACGGAACGCTCTCTTTACTTTCCGAACGGAAATGGGTGAACGCCCAGTCGTTGATGTGGCTTATGGCTGCGGGAATCCGAACATCAACCACGACTGATTCGCGACCCAATGCGAGTACAGCTCCGTCATCTGATCGAACAGTTCCCGGTCGGACCCCGCGGTCTTCTGCAGCCGATCGAAGTCCTCGAGGTAGCGCTTGGTGTCCTGGATGGTCGAGGGAGAGTCGGGCGCGCCCGTCTTCTTGTGCCCGGCGACAACCATCGTCGGATTGAGCGCAGCTAAACGGTCTAGTGCCGCGATCCAATTCTTTCGGCTCTCAGGAGTGGTGTCGCCGACGTACATGCGGCATTGGTTGTATACAACGTCGCCAGCGACGACCAGGCCGATCGATGGGACATATAAAGACGTCGTATCGGGGCTATCGGTGTGGCCCTGCTCGATGATGCGCAATTCGTGGCCCTCGAGAGTGAACGTGTCTTTGTCATAGGGCTCAGGAGCAACCAACTTAGTGGCCACTTGCCCAGGAAAAAGCCGGCGGGCTAACCGCTCCACCAGGGGAGTGAAAGAGATCTGCATGGCGTTCACCGTCTTGGGCGTTGCGATCGCCCGAGCGCCCGGGAAACGGTCGAGCAGAATGCTGAGACCGTAGAAGTGGTCGAAATGGGCATGCGTTATATAGATGGTCTCCAGGTTGCGGTCGTGCAGAGCAACCCAATCCGCGAGAGCCTCGGCCTCAGCCACCGTCCCCATTGCGTCCACCAGCACGGCGTCGTACTCGCCGAAGATTAAAGTCGACGTGATCGGGTCAAAGCCGAACGCTTCGCCGAAGGGCTTTGGCCGCTCGCCGACCATAGGCTTTCCCGGGGCGGTAAGAACGTTCACACTTAGTGTGTTCTGTTTCAGTCGATTTGTACCGTCCATTTGGTACTCCTTCCGATGTCATGCGTCCATCGGCTCGACCCATTACGCGCGAAATCAAGAACTAGGGTTGGAATCCGTCCGCCATCCACTTAGCGAATAGTTCAATCCGAGATTGCTGCCAGGGCCCCTCTCCCCTTGGTGGAGGGGGCGGCATAACGGCGCCGCCGATTCCACGAATGCGATCGTAGATGGCGTCGGCGTGCTTTTTGACGTCATCGTAACTCCCCAGGTTGAACGCCTTGCTCATGCCTTGAATGTCTCGCTCCGTAAACAGCGGGCGAATGTCCGTTTGAAAGCTCGTCGTTTTCGTCATTGTCATTGCGCCTCACAGGTATTGGATTATGACTTATTGTGTCGCGGATCGTCCTCCGCGCTGAGGTATTCCAGCCCAAGCGGCCCGATCGCGGTTATTTGCGTGACGTACTCGCCGGATTTCGCCCAGTGGAAATGATGCGTGTTGCCAGGGAGAACGATCACAGCGCCCGGTGGAAAGGCTTGCAGCTTGCTCGCGTCGAACTGGTCACCCAGTCCGATATAAAAGACGCCGGAAATCACGGTATAGACTCGATCCTCTGGATGCTTGTGCGGCATCAGCTTCGCGCCGTTGGGCGCCTTTACCCTGATCGTGTAAGGACCGGGCTCCGATGGCTGGCCCACGACGACGGCCAGCCGGACGGAAGGTGGGAACGCCGGGAACGGTTTCCAGTCGACATCATCGGGCAAGATGGTCTTGAAAACCTCCTGTCCAAGTTGGTGAGGCCGGATTTCACTTAGGTCGCCATGCTCTACCCCGCCAGCTTTCTGGGACATACAAAGCCTCCTTCGCGCAAAAAATGCAAAATATCACCACACCACCCAAATTCACTTTTCGAATGCTGGCTCTGATCTTCCCCAAGCTCCGACATCCCGCAACTGAAGCCGCGGGCAGTATTGCCACCTTGAACATCTCCGCATTATCGATCATCTCACCCAGCCCGCCGAGCCCTCACCTCCTGGGAAGACGCCATAAAGTTTCTCATCGAGGAAGCAATCTTGTCGGCAGCCGTGTCCAGGGCGAAATGGCCACCGTCAACAACGTGGACCTCGGCATTCGGAACATCCTCGCGGTAGCTTTCCGGCTCGCTCGGGTCAAACGATGTTTCGTATTTGCCCCAGATCACGAGCAGCCGTGGTTGCTTCTCGCGCATCCATTCCTGCCATTTCGGATAGGAGTCGACGTTGGTCCGGTAGTCGTAGAAAAGATCGCTTTGTATCTCCGCCTGGCCGGGCCGATTCAGAAAATAAAATTCGTCGGTCCAAAGGTCGGGATCGTGGCGCTCCACGTCGGGATCGTTTCCGACGTGTCGCGCACGCGCGGCCTCGAGCGACAAGAGATTGCTGCGCAATGCGCTCTCATTGGCAGCGCGATCAGCCCAGAACGCGCGGCGCGTTTTCCAATTTGCTCCCAGGCCCCGGTCGTGGGCGACGGCGTCCTGCACGATCAGCGCTTCGACTCGCTCCGGATGCCCGAGTGCCATGCGAAAGCCGACGGGACCACCGTAGTCCTGCATGTAAAGGGTATAGCGCGAGAGCCCGAGCGCCTCGGTGAAGTGGTTCATGGTCTCGGCCAAATGGTCGAAGGTGTAGGCGAATTTACTCGGGTCCGGCCAGTCACTGTGTCCGAAACCAGGATAATCAGGCGCGATCAGGTGGTAGCGATCGGAAAGCCTTGCGAAAAGCGGTTCGAACATCCGCGACGACGATGGAAGGCCGTGGAGCAGGAGGAGCGTGGGCGCATCGGGCGGCCCAGCCTCCCGATAAAAGATCGACAGGCCGTCAACCTGTGTTGTGCGATAAAACGTGGGATTCATCGGTGATTATTTTCCCTTCATCATGCGCGAGGAAACATTCGCAGCGGCGATTCATGTAGGTTACGCCTGCGGGAATCCGTACATCAACCACGACTGATTGGCTACCCAATGCGCGCACAGCCCTTGACGCGCAGTGCGCTTTATGGTATTACTT
>JBAQJF010000193.1:0-2530 GCA_049300195.1 Terriglobales bacterium
CCCGCACCGTTTGCTTTGATTACCTCTTCGATGGAATCCATCCACTCGCGCGTTTCCAAAACTTCGAGTTCAGCAAGACTGATTGCGGAAACGGCGTCACCGAAGCCGGCGCCGTGGGAATTAATCGCCGCCATATCGCTCAATTCTAGCCTGCATGTCTCCGCAGATAATTCTTTCCTTCGGGCCTAACTTGAGGCATCACGGAACACTTATTCGTGAAAGTTGATTGTAGGCAGCACAAGATGCTCTCTTGCGATCATGAGGAGCACTTTCCCTCCAACCAAAGCGGATAGAGCGCAGACAGCAGTTTCAAAATTAGGGACGCATGTCGCCTAAAGCTCCGCTTCTGCCGCACTAAGTTACGTCCTGAATTTGAATCAAAATAACGCCTGGGATCCTTGAAATATAGTTCGGTGTTCCCCGTGGCCCCGCCGCGGTTCCGGCGTACGCATGTTGAAATATGATGCCAAGGGACCCGCCGGAGCCGCGGCTTTCTCTTGGCTTCACGCCGGCTTCTTGGAGCGGTTTCAGCACCTTCCCCGGCTCAAAATAACACCCCCGGGGCTCAAAATGATCCCTCGGAAGGAAATATGGTTGATGATCGGCTCCAGGTTAAGCCCACTGGTTCTGCCCATGCCGGCTGCTCCCACAACAGTAAGAACCGACGATCACGTCCCACTGCTAGGTCTCTGACCGCTTGAAAGATTGGCCTTTATAACAGAACTTTCGCCGGGCGGCTCGGCGGTCAAACTTCCAGTTGATCTTGACGCGAGCGCGATTCATGCGACGGTTCCATGCTTTCGCCTCCCGACGCAGCATTTTGAGGCTCGGGATTCGGCGACGGCCCAGACACTGCCGTGCGAACAGTCCGATTTCGATCTCCGCCTGATTGAGCCAGCTTCCGTGCTTGGGCGTGTAATGGACCGTGAAGCGGTCCCAGACTTCCGCGGCCATTTCCGAGCCGAAGACATCCGCCAGAGCCTTGCGGCGATGAATGTTGAGGTTGTCCATCACCAAGTGGATCGTTTTCGCTTCCGGGTAGGCGATGGCCAGGGCGACGGCGACCTGAGCGAACTCAAACCCCGAACGATCCGGCGTGGCGAAGGTAAAGTGGCGGCCGGCCTTAGGTTCCACGGCGCAGAAAACATTGGCGGTCCCGCGGCGCTCGTATTCGTGATCGCGCCGCGCCTCCCGCCCCGGCGCCGCCAGCCGGGTGGGCCGCACGTCGGCATGCAGAGTGACGGACTTCTCGTCGAAACAGATCACCGGTTGCTGCGGATCGTAGGGACGTTCGTAGACCTCCAAGACGTCTTCCATCTTGGCGATATAGTCGTCATCGAGCTCGGCCACCACCCACATTTTTTTCCCGCCACGGCTTCAGGTCGTGGCTCAGCAGAAGCATCCGGATGGTTTCCCGGCCTACGCGCGGAACCAGTTTGCGTTTGACCGCCTCCTGGGCCACCAGGCGTACCGTCCAACGGGCGCGGCCTTCCGGCGGGCTACTGCACACCATGGCAATCAAACGTTGTTTCTGGCTGTCGTCGAGCACCTCCGCCGCTCCCGGACGCGGTTTCTCGTATAGCGCCCGATTCAGGCCGCCCTGCTGATAACGGCGAGCGACGTTGCGGACGGCCTGCGCCGTCAGCGGAACGACGCCGGCGATGCGGGGAGCGGCGACACCCTTGGCCAATTGCAAAAGAGCCAGGGCACGCAGTACGACACGGACCTGCTGGACTCCGCCGCGCACCAACTTTCGCAGTTCTTTCTGATCCTTGGCGGACACTGCAATGCGCAGGGCTGGGCGAGCCATGCTCTATTATGCGCCAAAACATTCTCCAGCGGAATTGTTTCCTTGAAAACTCTTCAAGCGGTCAGAGACCTAGGGCATCCCGCGGCTCCGTTAGTTGCTTCGAGACGGGATGCCGCTTGCTAACGTCGATCGGATGGCCATCGGCATCGACACTGCGGAACTCCCAGAAGTGAATGTGCGAGGTGTCGTCGTCGATGGGCCCCCAGCCGGCCGGCGGAACGCCGTTCAGGCGGCAACGAATAAGCACGGCCTCGGCATACGGATAGTTGAGGCCGTGATTGTTGGGCAGTCGCGCAAGTACCCTGGAAGCCGGGATCGGACGCGAGGGCGGACTCCATGGGAGCGGGCGGTCGATGGCGGTAAAGGTGCAGTCGACGAAGACGTTGCCGTGGTTCGCCGCGGTGTTGCGAATCCACATGAACGGCCCCACGGACCGGATCTCGCAGCGGCGAAAGAAAGCGGGACCAACCCCGAGGATGGTGTCGCCGTCGCCGATAATCAAGCTATCGGTGAGATAGACGGATCCGCGCAGGTTGAGGGCATCGCCGGACCCTTTGATATTCATGTGGCTGACGATATTTCTCGATCCCGAGATGAGCACACCTTCGGCTTGTCCGATGAAGTAATTGTTCAGGCTGAAGTTGATGAGTTCGATGCCGGTCGATTCGTAGGCGGAGAAGGCGCAGCGTCGGGACGGCCCCGGCATGGGCGGATTGAACG
>JBAQJF010000194.1:0-10356 GCA_049300195.1 Terriglobales bacterium
TACTGTCCCGTCTTTTCCTTGCTTGCCATGAATCGACTTTTCTTGCGCACAGCGCCTCCAACTTTGTGAAGCGTCGCCTGATACCTCTGCATCCAAACCTTTGATAATCACAATTGTGATTGGAGGAGTGTATGTATGTTGTTCTTGGAGCAAGCGGACACACTGGGCATGTTGTAGCTAAGAATCTTCTGGAGCGCGGGCAGAAGGTTCGCGTCGTTGGCCGGAGTACGGAACGTCTACAGAGTGCTGCCGCCCATGGGGCCGAAGTTGCCCTTGCCGATGCGACCGATGCGCTCTCTCTTGCTAAGGCGTTCAAGGGCGCTGATGCTGCCTATGTTCTCATCCCACCGGATCCAACTTCCAGCAATTTTCGCTCGTTTCAGGATCGCGTGAGCGACGCCATCGCCGCCTCGGTTGAGAACGCGGGCATCAAGAGGGTGGTTTCGCTCAGCAGCATTGGTGCCGATAAAGCGAGTGGCACTGGGCCGGTGGTGGGCCTTTACAATCTTGAACAGAAGCTCAACCAGATTGATGGCGTGAACGTACTTCACCTGCGCGCCGGATACTTTATGGAAAATGTTTTGCCGCAGGTGGGCGTGATTCGGATGCTGGGAAACATGGCGGGACCGGTGCGGAGTGATCTTAAGCTTCCCATGATTGCGACGCGAGATATTGGAAACGCCGTGGCTGAGGCTCTGGTGCGAGGCGATTTTCGCGGCAAGACGACCAGGGAACTTCTGGGGCAGCGTGATATTGACTACACCGAGGCTGCCGCGATCATCGGCAAAGCAATCGGGAAGCCTGATCTCCGTTACATACAAGCACCCGACGATCAGCTACGCCCCGCGATGGTGCAGATGGGGATGTCGGTGGACCTTGTTGGTTTGATTCTGGAGATGGCAGCTGCGCTGAACTCGGGATATATGAGAGCGCTCGAGCCGCGGTCGGCTGCGAATACTACTTCGACGTCGTTCGAGACATTTGTTACGGAGGAATTCGTACTGGCGTATCGGCAACAGGTGGCGGCGTAATCGTCCTTAGGTGGACGCGTCCACGGCCAGGGTCTCAATGAACTGCTTAGCCATGGGCCACGGCAAAATCGTCGTGGCCCTTATCCTGCTTCATTTTGAACGAGCCGGACTTAGGTCGAGTTAGCGATCCCCAAATAGCTCTTCACCGCAGCAACCGTCACGGACAGCTTGTTAGCAATTTGCGGAATTGTCTGCTCTTGCAGGCTAAGCTGGAAGGCCTGCTCGGCCACGGTCAATTTGATGACGTAGGGTTCAGCCTCAGTAGCTGGCTGCGCCAGGGGAGCGGCCGCTACGGTCGAGGAAACGACCGGAGGGTCCTGCGATACGGTGGGAAACGAGCTAGGAATGGAAGGACTCATAAAAGGCTCCTTTCCTTTTACGAGGGAGAGATCGGATTATTAGGATCGTCACATAAATGGAATAATGGGACATGCCCTTGTGAACGAAGTTTGCCCAGGGAGTACTACTGCCATCTCGTTTCATTTGCGAAGGAACGAGCTATCTCGCGAGGACGTGAGGCGTCTTGCTGTCGGGCTTGAAGCCAATACGGTCGAGCATGGGCTTGATTTCCGGATTTGACATGAACAATTTCCAGACGAGACCGGTGCGATAGTTTTCAATCATTACCGTGATGGGGGCCTGGTTGAGGCCCATAAAAATTGGCGAGACCCAATCTTCTGTCAAGTTCATCGCGTCGCGCGGACCGTAGACGCCCCAGGCGCGGTCGCCGAGATCGCGATAAATGTGCTTGAAGGCGGCCATGGAGGCCTCAGGCGTGTAGGGGAAAGATGAGAGCGCACCCGTGAACGTCATGGTGCCGTCATCTTCAGCCGGTCTGGGCTCGTGAGGAAGATAGCCGTCAGGGCCATCGCTGGCGGTCAGTCCCCAAAAGTTTGAACCATATCCTTTATAGTGACCGGGATTGTGTTCACAATAGGCGAGATTGATTCGAGCTATGGCACGGTTGTCGTTGAAATAATCCGTGAAGCGGTCATGAATGCCACGCGCGTCGAATCCCATGTATGAATAGTGGGTGAAGAAGAGCGGGCCTCCGGTGCCGACTCCGACATCGAGTTTGATGCCGTAGTAAGTGTGGCCGTTCACGTAGTTATAGCCTTCGTGAGTGTTGGACCATCCTTCGCGGTACTTGGCGCCAACGTCCGTCTGATTGGCCCACCCGGAGTAGTAAAGCCCGGCGGGAACGGGATGAGTCGGAGAGGCGATCGCCAGCAAGTAGACGATCATCGCTTCGTTGAATCCCGTGATCCGGTGATTGATGTACCACGACCATTGCGGCGACCAATGCCAGTAAAGAGCATCGCTTTCGGAACCATGGCGATACCAATCCCACTCGACCGTTTTCCAAAGATACGAGATTCTGCTGAATAAGGACTCTTCGGGCGCGCTCGGACCTTTGAAGTATTGGCGGGCGGCCAGTAAGCCCTCTATCAGAAAAGCGGTCTCCACCAGATCGCCGCCGTTATCGATGGCGTCGAAGACGGGGAGAGTCTGGCCGGTGCCGCCGTCCATGAAGTGAGACCAAGCGCCGTGATAGCGCGGGGCTTTTTCCAGGAAGGTTACGATGCGGTCCAGCCGCTCCAGTCCTTGCCGGCGGGTGATGAAGCCTCTATCCACACCCACGATGAGCGCCATAATTCCGAAGCCGCTGGCGCCGGTTGCAACGATGCGGTCATCGCCGGGAATGTTTTCGAGCGTCATGCCCGCGATCGGATGCGCACCTTCCCAGTAATATCGGAAGCACGCCTCTTGCAACATGGTGAGGAGTTCGTCGTCGCTCATCGCTCTCGTTGTGGCAGTAACTACGCGCGAGAACTGGGATGAGTTGTATTGGCGATCGGAGGCCGCTACCTTATAGCGCACGGTTACTCCGATTTTGCCCAGGTAGTCGGCGTAGCGATTGACGCCGGGAACCTGAATTCCAATTGCCTTGAAAGCGTCGTCATTGTTCGAGACTCCGGCTTTCGAGACTTCAGACCGATAAATCACATAGCGCGCGAGTGCGGGATCGCCCACCGGATCCCAGCTGATATCAACATGGCGCTCATAGCCGCGGGCTTGAACGTTTTCCGGTGCGCGCAGGCTGGCCATTTGATTTGACGCGCCGTTTGATGCGAGCACTGACGCGGGTACGGGCGCGGCCGGTGCATCATCAATGGCGAATTCATCGATAATTAATGTGTGGTTTATGCCATCGCTTTCATTCTGGACGAACGCGATTTCGTCGACGCGATGGCGCTCTAACTGGTGGATCGAGCCGGTCTTGAACTCCGCCAGGGGAATGCGCACCTGAACCCATTTGCCCGGAACTAAATCGCCGACAAATTTGTCGAGCGGCAGCAGCGTTGAAAAATCGCGGCTAGTGTCCGAGATTTGAATGAGTGGCAAGTCGCTGGCAGAAATGCCCTCTGCGGAGTAGCACCAAAAATAAAGCGTATCTCCCGGGAAATTGATTTCACGATTCCTAAAATCGATCACGCGGATCTCAGCTGCCCATCCGCCATTTGGAGCGGAACGCCACTTGAGGCGCAAAGCGTTGGGAGGGGTGAGGAAGACATCGGCGCTCACCGGAAGCTTGTCGTGGACAAGTTCCAGGGTCGACGGGGCCGACGCTTTTCCGCCGCTGTAATAGTAGGCGTTGGGCTCGAGGCTGTTGTCGAAAATTACGCGCTTGTAGTAGGCCGTATCAGCTTTTGCGAAGACGCACAGAAGCAGGGCGCAGAGACTGGGCAAAGAGCGGAAGAGATAACGGAGAATTCTCGCAGAAAAACGCATCTCAAGAATGCTATGAGCGACCGGCCCGCTTGGCAAGCCAGCGCCGGCGATCTGGACTTGTATGTGGCACGCTAATCGAAGTCAACCTTCTCGAATCCCAGACCCTGCAAGAGACTGGTGATCGTCGAAGCCGCGTTCTGCTGGGCCGTCTTCAAAATACCGTCGGCCAGTGCCGCCTCTTGCAACTCGCGTTCCGCCTCCTGGCGCACTTGCGTTTCCAGATTCGGATCGGTCGGCACCAGCAAACCGGTTTGCCGCGAATACACGCGCGTCTTCGCGCTGTCGAGCCGGGTGCTGAACACCTGAGCCGCGGGCAGATGTAAACGAATCTGCTTGCCGTCGATGCGAACGTCTTCCGTCTTCAGATTTGAGAAATCAATTCCGGCGACTACTTCGCCGTGCACCATCATCAGGAGGCGGTCTCCCGCGAGAAAATCCGGAAGAAGAGGATTTTCTTTAGCGCCGGTTACGATCTTGTCCATGGTGTAGACCACGGTCTCGAGGCGCTGGAGCCGCTGAATGCGATCCACCACCGTGGGCCGGCTTACGTCGATGGTGAGCGTTCTGCCAGTCACTGCCGAGAAGATGTGGCTTAATATCGCGCGGCCGGAATTTTGCGATAGCAGAAACCATCCGAGCGCGGCGATGCAGAGGACTCCGCAGATCAGGCCGATGAGGATGCTGAGAGCGATTGGCGACTTCGGGCGGGAGCGGGGGTTGGTGGGCTGATCGGCGTCGGGAGGCATGGTGCAAGGTTACCAGTAAACCTTGGGAAATTTGCGGGTGCCGCGGTCGCCGGCAAAGTTATCTTGTGAACCAGTGCCTCCAACCGCTCAAGCAAGTGGTCGGAAACCCTAGCCGGGCAAACTCTTCCATCTTAACCTTATAATGCAAGCGAAGTGCGGTTATGACGACTTTGTCGCAAGACTTACGTTACGCGATTCGGATGTTGCTCAAATCGCCGGGATTTGCTGCCATCGCCATCCTCACTCTTGCGCTTGGCATCGGTGCGAATACGGTTCTTTTTTCTGTTGTCAGCGGTGTGCTGCTCAACCCGCTGCCCTATCCGCATTCCGAGCAGCTTGTGGCCGTCTCCGCGGATACGCCGGGATTCAATCATGCCCCTGTTTCCTACCTGAACTTTCTCGATTGGCAGCACGACTCCGAGACATTTTCATCGATGGCCATGTACCGCAATCAGGACTACAACTTCACGGGCACGAGCGAAGCCGAGCGCCTGAGCGGTTACATGATTTCCGCGAGCTTTTTTCCAACCCTAGAAGTGCAACCCATTCTTGGCCGCGCCTTCCGCTCCGATGACGATCAGTTGGGCGCCGCGCCAGTCGTGCTTCTCGGCGCAGGGCTCTGGAAGCGCAAATTCGGCTCTTCTCCTGAGATTGTTGGAGAGTCGCTCACCCTGAACGGCACGTCCTACCTGGTGGTGGGCGTGATTCCTTCCAGCTTCAGTTTCTACGGGCATGATCGCGACGTCTACACTCCCATCGGCCAATGGAACGATCCGTCGTTTCGCGAGCGCCGCATCGTCGTGAGCGCACGCGTAATCGGCCGCCTAAAACCAGGAGTTATGCTTTCACAGGCCCAGGCCGACATGGACGTCATCGCGCGCAATCTCGCCGCTGCGTTTCCGGCGGCTGACAAGCAAATGGGCATCAGCGTCGTTACAATGAAGGAAGACATTGTCGGCAATGTGCAGCCGTTTCTCCTCGTGTTGCTCGCAGCCGTCGGTTTCCTGCTGCTGATTGCGTGCGCGAACGTCGCCAATCTTGTGCTGGCGCGCTCGCTGGGCCGCTCGCGCGAATTTGCAGTTCGTGCTGCGCTGGGAGCGAGCCACATGCGCGTCATTCGCCAACTTCTCACCGAAAGCGTGTTGCTCGCGGTCCTGGGCGGGACGCTCGGTCTGCTGCTGGCGTTTTTTGGCACGAAGACTGTGCTCAACACCTTGCCCGGCACATTGCCGCGCGCCAACGAAATCTCTCTCGATGGGCGCGTGTTGCTCTTCACCATGGCGCTGTCGCTGCTGGCCGCGATTGTTTTTGGCCTGACTCCCGCGCTGAAAAGTTCAAAGGTAAATTTGCAGTCGATACTCAAGGAAGGCGGACGCGGATCGAGCAGCGCGCGCCATCGCGTGCAGGGAATTTTTGTGGCGATCGAAGTTGCCATGACTTTGCTTCTTCTTGTCGGTGCGGGACTGATGCTGCGCAGCCTAGCTGGGCTTTGGCGCGTGAATCCGGGATTTAATCCCAGCCACGCCATCACCTTCAATTTATCGATGCCGTCATCTTCTGCAACTACCTCCGACGAAACTCGCGCCCGCTTGCGCCAGTTCGACGATGCAATGCGCTCCATCCCCGGAGTGCGGGCGGTTTCGGTCACGCTCGGATCCCGTCCGATGATCCATGATTCGTCGCTGCCTTTCTGGATCGAAGGGCAGCCAAAACCTGCCAATGACAATGAGATGCCGCAGGCCATGTTTTATCTCGTCGAAGCTGGCTTCCAGCAAGCCATGGGCATCACGCTCGAGCGCGGACGCTTCGTCACCGCGCAGGACAACGAGACCGCCCCGGAGGTCATCGACATCGACGACGTTTTTGCGCGAACCTACTTTTCCCATGAAGATCCCATCGGGAAGCACATCCACCTGGAACACTTTAATGTGCAGCCCGAGATCGTCGGCGTGGTGGGCCACATAAAACAGTGGGGGCTCGGCGCGGACGCAAAATCCGCGGTCGAAGCTCAGTTCTACTATCCGTTCATGCAGATTCCCGAAAAAATCATGCCCATGGTCGCGGACGCGGTTGCCGTAGTGCTGCGCACGGAAGGCGATCCGGCAGCCATCATGGGCCTGGTACGCCGCGCGGTTGAACAGAACGACGCTCGCGAAGTCATCTACGGCGTGCAGACCATGGACGGCGTGATTGCCGGCTCGATTGCTGCGCGCCGACTCTCGATGATCCTTCTGGGCATATTTGCGGCGCTCGCGCTCGTCCTTTCCTGCGTCGGAATTTACGGGGTGATTTCCTATCTGGTCAGCCAGCGCACTCACGAAATTGGCGTGCGCATGGCGCTCGGCGCACAACGCAGCGATGTCATGCGCCTGGTGCTCGGCGAGGGCGCAAAGATGGCGCTAATTGGAGTGGCCATCGGCATTGCGGCTGCATTGGGATTGACGCAGTTCATGGAGAACCAGCTTTTCGGAGTCACCGCGCACGATCCGTTGACCTTCGCCGCCGTCGCCATTCTGTTGACGCTTGTCGCACTGCTCGCCTGCTATATTCCGGCTCGCCGCGCTGTAAAGGTCGATCCGCTGGTGGCGCTGAGGTACGAGTAAGCAAGAAAATGCTGCGACGCGGAGCTTGGACATAAGGGGTGTCCTTAATCCACGGTGGGCAAATTGTACGCGAGGAGGTCATGGGCCATAAATATGGGAATATGGTAATATGGGATTGTGAAAACGACCCTCGAAATTCCCGACCTCCTGTTCCGGCGGGCGAAGTCCGCAGCCGCCGAGCGGGGAATTCCCTTGCGCCAGCTGGTCACGGAGGCCGTGCAGGAGAAATTGAAACTGACGTCGCAGGAAAGACCCTGGATGAAACATCTCGGAAAGGTCAAGCACCTGCACGGAGAGAGAAAGCAGATTGAGAAGCGGGTGAAGGAAGCTTTCGAGCGCATTGACCGGGAAGTCTGGCACTGAGTGGCTCGACGCTGATCTTTTGAATCATGATTCTCGATACAAACGCCCTGTCGGCTGTGGCCGACGACGATCCCGGAGTGGCTGCGGTGCTGGCTCGCGCCGACCAGGTGGCGATTCCGGTGATTGTTCTGGGTGAGTATCGCCACGGAATCGCCCAGTCGCGAAATCGAAGCACCTATGAGGCCTGGCTCACGGAACTCCTGAACGATTGCATGGTGCTGGACATCAACGAGCCGACCACTCATTACTATGCGGAAATTACTCTGGAATTGAAGCGGAAGGGCAAACCGATTCCGACAAATGACCTGTGGATTGCGGCGCTGTGCCGGCAGCATTCCCTGCCGCTTGTGAGCCGCGATCGGCATTTCGATGGGGTGGAAGGGATTAAGAGAATCGGGTGGTGAAGGGGTTAAGGCAATTGCGCCGTCCACATTTCGGAAACTGCCAGATTTCGCGCCCACCAACTGCGCGAGATAGCTCGCGCACTTTCGTGTGGGATACAATCGGGCGCGATTGAGGTAAACGATAGATGGCCAACTTGACCAGCAACTACAAGGTATGCGTCGTTGCATGAAGATACTGATAAAGGTTGGGTGTGGGCCAGGCTTGGCAAGGACTTCCAGTCGCGCACAACGATCCGCATCTCGCGGAAGTCTGCTGGGCGCTCATGGTCGGTGTATTGCGAGTATCGTGAGATCGACACCAATCTGGTCAAGATGTACGACGCTGCCGAAAACACCAAGCCCATGTACTTTAGTAGCAAATCGACTGCGAAGACGGCGAAGCGCAAAGACATCAATCTGAGTGGCTTGGGAGATGTCGCGGTAATCAGCGACTGGTATCGCCATGCGCTCGGGGGTTTCGATACATTCGCGCGTTCGGAAACCCTTCAGACTCTGTGCTTCGACCAGCCATACTGGGCGTGGTGGAGAGATCTTCGTGCGGCCTGCCAGCATCCAGAGCCGGGAGTACGCGTAGCTACTAGAGTCTCAATTCTCGGCGCGTGGCTGGGCGTGACCGGGCTTCTGTTTGCCGTCGGTGATCCTCTGCGATCCTGGCTCGCGGCGCACTGCCTACCAAGCCCATCGCTGCTTATGCCGTCTCTGTCCTTGCTCTTCGCTCTGATCTGCGGCTTTGCGTGGAAGGGAATACACAGAGCTCCTGATGACGGGCCGGGCTTATGATTTGGAAAATTTTGGTTGAGCTCGGACTTGTCGTGGCGATTCTGACTCTCGCCACAAGTTTCTGGGCAATTAGGAAATCGCCTGCCCACTTGAGGGCCTTGCTCGCCGATCCGCTCGAGCTTTGTCGTCTCTGCGATTTGATCGGTCGAGAAAAACTAGTTCAGGAGGCTGCTGTGGTCGAGCCTGTTTGTGGCTCGTACGTGAGCAATATCGAAACATGGGACCAAGCCCACGACCAGTCTCTCCGTCAAACCACTAGGTTCATTGGAGTTGCGATTAGCGTTATCTTGATCGCGAGTTGGTTCCTGGGGTTCCCCTACTTCCTCGCGGCTCTGGTAGCCTTCGCAATTCCCTCGGTCTGGGAAATACCAGCATCCGCAAAAAACAATAACGCAACCCACGTCCATACCATAATCGTAAATCATCATTCGATGGAGCGAACTTGACGATCCAAGTTGCTCGGAGTACTGCATGGAGAAGAGACCGGAACTTATGTATCTCTATCTGGCGATTCGGCAGACCTAAGCGGAAAAAGGTGTTCTCATGGTTGGCCCTTATTCATGCCGGCTGCGTGAAGTACGATTAGCAGGCGGGGCTTAGCCTTCGTGTCGTCTAACTGCGGGCAGCGAACTCAATGGCGGCTTTGACCTGTTCCCGATCGAGACCGTCATACCACGACATGATGTCGTCGAGATTGGCTCCCGCCTCGAGATTCTCGAAGATGGCGGAGACAGGCATTCGAGTGCCCTTCAACACCCAAGCACAGCTCACTTTGCCGGGGATGCTTTCTACCGCAGGGCATTGCGACCAGTTGAGGGCTGCCATGGCGGGCACTCCTGCTAGAGGATAGCGTCACACGAATCCAAAGATCAAGAGCAACACCAAGATCAAGGGCGGCGGACAGGAGTGTCCGCCCTACACAAGCGAAATGGCCGGCAACGACCTACTCTCCCACACACTTTCGCATGCAGTACCATCGGCCCGGCGGGCTCGTGTGGGGCGGGACACTCCTGTCCGCCCGGCGGCCGAAATCGTCACAAATTTCGTGGTTGGCGGTCACTGACAGGCTCCCGCTCTAGCGATGGAATAGGGAACTGGTAGCGCGGACAAGAGTGTCCGCGCCACACAAGCTATGCGGTTTGTCGCAAACAAATATGAGTACCGGCGCCGGTTGCCGCATTATCAGAAATTCGACCGCATCTTGTTTGTTACTTTCTGCACGCTCGATCGCTGGCCACTTTCTCCAGAGGCGCGGGAAGCCGTTCTTCGACATTGCACTCATGACCACGGCAAACGATTTGTTCTTCACGCTGCCGTCGTCATGCCTGACCACGTTCATTTAATGCTCACGCCACTGCGTGACGAGAGGAGTTGGCCCTGTCCGCTGGCTGCGATTCTGAAATCGATCAAAGGGACTTCCGCTCGTGACGTCAACAAGCTGCTGGGACGCTCCGGGCCGGTTTGGCAGGAGGAATCGTTCGACCATGTCTTGCGCACAGACGAGAGTTTTAAGGAGAAGATCGAGTATATTCGGCAGAATCCGGTGCGGCGGGGATTGGTGGCCCGGCCGGAGGATTATCGGTGGCTGTGGGTTAAGGGGTAAGGCGAAGGCGTTCGTTGAACGCAAAGGTTGCGG
>JBAQJF010000195.1:0-1986 GCA_049300195.1 Terriglobales bacterium
CCTTGAAAGTAGCCCCAAGCTCACGGGCGAAATCCACGCCGACGCGGCGTATTTTATCAAGCATAGACGTCCGGGCAATGTCGGCACGGGCGGGGCCGCTGCCCTCAAGGCAGAGAGCAAAGCGGCAGGACAGGAAGAGGAGACGCAAGAGACAGACGGCAAGGCGAAGAAAGCGATAGCCAAGAAGCCGTACTATCACCCAGACATGCACGTGCTCATCGTCTTCGTGCAAACTGGCTTCACGAGTGACCGACGATACCGAGTTGTCCGGCGCAAGACAGAAACAAACCAAGTGGACATCCGCAAGATTGCCTACGAGTTTTGCGAGAAAGGCGCGATCATCGTGACGGATCAAGGCGAGGGCTACAACCAGTTGGGCGCCCGCTTCGAGCATACGACCGTCAATCACTCGGTGGAGTTTCAGAACTCAGAGGGTTTCAACACTAACTTCGCGGAAAACTTCTTTTCCAGAATCAGACACGCCCAGTCGGGTGCGTGGCATCGAATGAGCGTGCAGAACCTTGAGCGGTACGGTTGGGAGTTCGCGTGGCGGCTCGGTAATGTAGGCAAAGACAACGGCTCACAGATGCGCGAACTGCTGGAAATCCTGATGCGCTCGAAGCGTTCAAGTCAGTTCGCGGACTACTGGTCGAAGCGACCCGAGAGCCCGGATCAGCCGAAGACGGAAATCGAAACCGGGTTCGTACGCGAGATTCGGAAGAGCAAGCTCAAGAAGCCGACGGGTCGGCCCGCCAAGAATCGGGTTGCCTCCAACCTTCCGGACCCGCCGAAGAAGGCCCGGAAGCCGAAGAAGTCGAAGAAATCAGCGACGCCGGCCAAGTCTTCGGTGTTGTCGGGAGAAACTGCCGCGAATGATGACGTTAGCCAGCAAGCCGCCAGCGCGGCTGCGTCGGGACGCACCCCGGAACGATAGGGGTGTCCCGCAAAAGGCACCCATCGCGCTCCAGATTTCTGCACGCCCTGGATACGCGATCTTCCAGGCGTTGGTGAAGATCTTGGGCTAGATCAAGTCCGTGCATTACAGCAACGGATTGTGCCAGGTCCGCTGCGGTTGACCACGCGCCAGACTCCCGCAGCTCTCTCAACACCGACCGCGCCAGCTCACCCCGGGAGATCCCCGGCGGCGTGCGTTTCTTTCGACTCGGAGACATACCCATGCCGCGCAAAACGTCCGCAATGGCGTTCATGGCCGACCGGGCACGACGTAAGGTGACCGTAGCTGGTTCGTCGCGCTGGGCTTTCTTCAGTTCCACAGCCAGGCAGTCATACGCGATCCACAGGGCGCGCACCTGACGATCGAAGGGAGTTGCGTTCTGGGTTGCCTTGGGCATACCCAGTACAGCCAAGGGATTTTAGATTGGTTCTGGCACCAAATCGTGTGGGTGACCGCTGCCGGCCGCGAATTCCTCCGAAATTTTGTGGCTGGCTTCGAAAAACGCGGGCGTTTGGGTCATACGCCCGAAAATAGAGGCGCGGAGTGAACCCCTCTGTGTGCTGCGTGGACTGACTGCCCCGAGCAAAGATTCTTAGAAGGCCTCGCCAATGGCCAAGAAACCAGTGATATTCCGCAAGAGCTGCTGACAGTGCTCCCGCTTTTCTTTAAGATCGTGCGCGTAGGCGCGGTGGACACGAATATCGACAGTAAGGCTGCGCCCCGCATGGGATGAAGTGCGTCAGGGGTATGTAAGCTTGGGCGATTATCACACCTCGCGCCAGAACCGCGGCGATAGGTTGGTATGTCACAAAATTAGCAACCGATTCAAATAACTGTGACGTAGGGCCAAGTCCAACTGGGCCGTCCTGCAGGTATTGTAGCGTCAAATCGAACGGAATGAGCTGAAGGTACAGGGAGTTCAAGGTTTCTGATGAGAAGAAGACGCGAAAGGAGTCGAGCCAGACACGAGCGAAGGATTGTCATCGCATCCGGGGTCAAACGATTTATAGGGGCTCTCCTCGTCTGTGTGT
>JBAQJF010000196.1:0-1950 GCA_049300195.1 Terriglobales bacterium
TCTTTCTTCGCTAACGGACCGAATCTTGGAGCATTTTTCCTGTTGACCGCTCTACGCCTACAGGAAAATGCTCAACGCTGGTCTCTTTCGTTCAGTCATGCTGGTTCAGTCATGCTGGCCCAGACCCAATGCTTCGCGACGTGCAACGTCCTCAAGAGAGTGCAACCCGGACTGAATTCTAACGCCTAAGTCCCGCGGCAGCACAGTAGCACTTCCGTGGGCCCCGGGAAAGAAGTATGGCACGAGTTGCGACTGGTCGAACCACGGCTGGCGGGGAAAAAACGCAGCCATGGCAGCGACGCCCAATGCCACCACAATGTATCCCTTGACGAGACCGAAGGCTCCCCCGGCAATGCGGTCAGCCCAACCCAACCCCAGGCCGTGGAGTATCCAGCGTAGCACCCGGCCGAGGATTGCGGCGGCAAGCATAACGCCGAATGCGACGAAAAGAAAGGCGATAGCAGCGGCGGCGGCGTCTTCGTGCACAAAATGCTGCACCCAGGGGATGATCTGCTGGTAATAGTGGCCAGCCAGGAAGATGCCGGCGACCAGCCCGATCAGGGAGCAGATCTCCACCAGAAAGCCATGAAAGAACGCTGTCACTGTGGAGATGACCAGAACCGCCAGGATGGTCCAGTCCAGTGGGGTCAGCGTCTGCATGCGGGAATCGTATCCCAACTCAGCCAAGATCGAGCTCGTGGCCGGTGAGGAGGCGGTAAGCATCCAGGTACTTGCGTTGCGTTTTTGCCACGATGTCGTCGGGCAGGGCGGGCGCGGGGGCCTGCTTGTTCCACTGAATGCGCTCCAGGTAATCGCGCACAAACTGTTTGTCGAACGAGGGTTGCGGGCCGCCGGGAGCGTATTGGTCGGCGGGCCAGTAACGGGAGGAGTCGGGGGTAAGGACCTCGTCGGCGAGAACGATGCCATCCGGGGTGACGCCGAACTCGAACTTGGTATCGGCGAGGATGACGCCGCGCTGGGCCGCGTAGGTGGCGGCGCGGCTGTAGATGTCGAGGCTGAGGCCCTGGAGCCTGGTGGCGGCGGCCTCGCCGATGCGCGTGGTCATTTCGGAGAAGGAGATGTTTTCGTCATGCTCGCCGCCGAGGCTTTTCGATGCCGGCGTGAAGAGCGGCTGGGGCAGCTTGTCGGACTCGCGCAGGCCTTTGGGCAGCGAGATGCCGCAGACAGCGCCGGTGGCCTTGTAGTCCTTCCAGCCGGAGCCGGAGAGATAGCCGCGGACAACGCACTCGACGGGAAACATCTGCGCGCGTTTGACCAGCATGGAGCGGCCCGTGAGCTGGTTGGCGTAGGGGCGCAGGGCGCTGGGGTATTGCGTCACGTCGGCGGTGATGAGGTGGTTGGGCACGACGTCGCGCAGCAACTGGAACCAGAAGAGCGAGAGCTGGGTGAGGATCTTGCCCTTGCCGGGAATGCCGGTGGCGAGGACGTGATCGAAGGCGGAGATGCGATCCGTGGCGATGAGAAGCAAGGATTCGCCGACGGCGTAGAGGTCGCGCACTTTGCCGCGTGCGAGCAGAGGGAGGCCGGCGAGATCGGTTTGGGTAAGTGTCTGCAAGGGATTTTTGCCTTATGGCGGTATGGCCTGACTCTTTGATTTTCCGAGGGGGTCTGGGCTTTGTCAACGCGAGCAGGTCGAGTGGATGGCGCGGCTTGGCGCTTCCTCTTGACAATCAAGAGGAGCGTAGCGTACCTCTAGACGATCCAGAGGAAGCCGGAGAGTGGGATGTCCATATTGCGAAGTCTGGTGAGCGGAACGCGGGCGCTTTTCGGTAAAGAGCAGCGCAACCACGAGATCGACGAGGAGTTGCAAGGGTATTTCCACGCTGCCTTAGAGGAGAAGATGCGCCGCGGGATGGACCGCGGCGATGCGGAGCGTGCTGCGCGAGTGGAGATGGGAAGTGCGGCTGTGGTCAGACATCGCATCTGGTC
>JBAQJF010000197.1:0-55432 GCA_049300195.1 Terriglobales bacterium
GCCGCATCACTTCCAGCACGGTGCGAGGAAATTCCGGCAACTCGTCGAGAAAGAGCACGCCGTTGTGCGCGAGCGAAACTTCGCCCGGCCGCGGAATAGCTCCGCCACCAATCAGCCCAGCATCGGAAATAGTGTGATGCGGTGACCGAAATGGCCGCACTCCAACTAGCCCCGCCCGCGCGTCGAGCACGCCCGCGACACTATGAATGCGAGTCGTCTCCAGCGCTTCCTCAAACGTAAGCGGCGGCAGGATCGTCGGCATGCGCTTGGCCAGCATGGTTTTGCCCGACCCCGGCGGCCCGATCATCAGAATGTTGTGGCTGCCCGCGCACGCAACTTCAAGCGCCCGTTTGGCAGTCTGCTGCCCGCGCACGTCTTTGAAATCGAGATGAGAATGTTGTGACTCGCTGAGCAACTTCTCGCGATCGACCTCGAGCCGCGTGACTCCATTGCCGGAGTTAATGTAGTGAATAACGTCGATCAGCGATTTAAGAGGATAAACTTCCACGTCGCCGACCATGGCAGCCTCGCGCGCATTAACCTCGGGCACGATCAGCCGCCTCACCTTGCGCGAGCGTGCCTCCAGCGCAATCGGCAACGCCCCTCGAACTCCCCGCAGCCCGCCGTCAAGCGAAAGTTCGCCGACAAAGAGCGCGTCCGGAATCTCTTTCTTATTCAGCCCGCCGTAAGCGCCCAGAATGCCGAGGGCCATGGGCAGATCGAAGCCCGAGCCTTCCTTGCGAATGTCGGCCGGCGCGAGATTGATAGTGATGTCAGTCGGAGGAATGTCATAGCCGCAATTCTTGAGTGCGGCACGCACCCGGTCGCGGCTCTCGCGCACGGCAGCGTCGGGCAGCCCAACCGTGTGGAAGCGGTCGTCTTTCTGCTTGATGCCGGAGACGTCTACCTCCACCTCGATAATGCTGGCGTTCACGCCGTAGACAGCGGCACTCAGGGTCTTATAAAGCATAGGGTGGCAGCAACTCTCCGAACGCTCAAACCATCACCATCAAACGGTTCATCCTTAACAGCTACTCTTGCAGACGCTTTAAAAACACTACGAGGACGGGCGCGGATGGGAGATCGGTAGCAGCCATGCTATCCCGTGGCGAGCGGACGCGCTGTGACGCCCGTCACCCCGTTACCGTGATGGAACTTTGGGGTCACGAATGTAAGAAATCGATAAGCGTAGGTGCTACGCTAGAGGCAATCGGCAAGAAAATTTGGTGCTGGTCGCCGAGTTTGGTCGGCGAGTTTGGGTTGCGGCGAGTTTCCGTGCCGGCGGTGAATACCAATGCCTGAAGTGCGCACGCCCGACGACGATTCCGCGCCCAAAAAGTCAGGCTCCGCTCCGGGTCGTTTGGAGCACGAAGAGACCCAACTATGGCGCTGGGCTCTCGGTCTAATCGTCCTGCTGGCCGCCGCGGTAGCCTACTTCTCCTGGGAGCAGCTCAAAACCCTTCCTTACAAGCTATGGGCAATTCCGGCCGGCCTCTTCGTTCTATCCTTCTTATTTGCTACCTACGCCTTCGGCCGCAAACGCGAAGTCTCCGACCTGAAGCGGCTCCTGCGCGGCCTCGAGGAGCGCTCCGGCGCCACTCCCTCCGAAGAGCAACTCGACCATCTAGGCCAGCTGATCGCGCGCTCCCAACGCAACTTCAAAGAGCTGATCGATTCGCTCGATGACGTGGCGCTGGCCGTCTCGCTCGACGGCACGCTGCGCACGGTGAACCGGCGAGTCACGGAACTCCTCGGGATCCCCTACGCCGCCGTGTTAGGCCATAAGCTGACCGATTTTCTGGCAGCTCCACCCGTCACCGAGACGCCCTTCGATCTCTCACGCTTTCTGCAAAAGCGCACCTGGACCGGAGTAATTGCCATCCAGCTCAAGAGCGAAGTTACCGCGACTCCGCGCCGCCTCTATTACGACTGCATGGTCAACGCCATCGTAAAAGGCGACGACGTCACCGGAGCCAGCGTTCTCGCCCGCAACATCACCGACCAGCGCGACAAAGAGCAGCGCTTCACCCAACTCTTCGAAAGCCTGCGCGAAGGCGTCTACATTTGCAGCCCCGACGGCAGGCTCCTCGAAGTGAATCCCGCGCTCGTCACCATGCTCGGATACCAGAGCAAAGAAGATTTGCTGAACCTCGAGCCGGACGAGTTGAAAGTCGATGCCAGCCCGGAGCCGGTTCTGGGCCGCGCCGGAAGCCAGACCGGCCGCACCCGCACGCGCGAAGTAAAGTTGAAAAGAAAAGACGGCGGTGTCGTCGTCTGCCAGGACATTTCCAGCGGCGTGATCGAAGACGGAAGACTGGTCCGTTATCAGGGCACGCTGGTCGATATCACCGAAAAGCGCGCCATGGAGCGCCAGCTCCGCGGCCAGGAAGAATTCCAACGCCATCTCCTCGAAAGCTTCCCGGATCTGATCCTGGTTCTCGACCTGAAAGGCAAATACACCTTCGTAAGCCCGCGCATTCGCGAACTCCTGGGCTACGGCCCCGAACAGCTGATCGGCAAAAGCGTGAACGACGCCGAGAACAGTTGGCCAGAGCTAGCGACGCTTTATCAGACAGTGGCGAGCGGCGAAAATACCCGCGCCTCATGTGAGTACTCAGCCCGCCATCAGAACGGCGATGCGCGCTCCATGCTAGGCATGGCCGGCCCTCTTCTCGATGCCGACGGCAAACCGGCCGGCGTGATCATCTCCGTGCGCGACGTAACCACCGAGAAAAAACTGGAGCGCCAGATAATCCAAAGCGAGCGCCTGGCAGCCATGGGCCAGATGATCGGCGGCTTCGCCCACGAACTGAACAATCCCCTGACCAGCATCCTGGGCATGGCCGAACTGATCCAGGACGGCACTGTCAGTGAAGGCGCGCGCAAGCAGGTAACCATCCTGCATCAGCAGGCAAGACGCGCAGCCGAGATCGTCCAGAACCTGCAATACTTCGCCCGCCCCCCAGCCCCCGGACGCAGCCAGGTCGACCTCAACGAACTGGTGCAGCGCATGTTGCAACTGCAAACCTATCCTCTGCGCAAGAGCAACATCACGGTAGACTTTTTGCCCGAGCCGACGATCCCGACGGTAGTCGCCGATCCCAACCAACTAATGCAGGTCTTTCTAAACTTGCTGCTGAATGCCGAACAGGCAATTCGCGAAACGCGAGAAAAAGGAACCATCCGCGTACGTCTGGGCTGCGGTCTCCCCGGAAACCCCGACTCAGTGTGGGTAATCTTTCAAGACGACGGCCCCGGAATCGCCCCCGAAAATCTGGCCCACATCTTCGATCCCTTCTTCACAACCAAGCGCCCGGGCCGCGGCACAGGCCTAGGCCTAAGCATCTGCAAAACAGTAATGCGCGAGCACGGCGGAAACATCGAAGCCGCCTCAGCCCCCGGCGGAGGCGCGGTCTTCACGATTACACTGCCGGTGGGTACGAGCGCAGAGACGGCGGTATAGGCGATAGAATCTCGTTGTGCTTACTCCCAAAGGGCGTCACGCAGCAAAAGCAATCGAGAATGCCGTGTCCAGAGACAAGTGGCCGTTGGCTCGGCGCTTGATCCGTGAAGAATTGAAGCGAGATCCTTCTGATCATTGGCTCCTCTCCCGCTTGGCGCTGACATATTACGAGCAACGGCAGTATCGTAGAGCCCTGCAGTACGATGTGAAGGCGCTACAGGATGGGCCGTACTGCCCTCTCGTGATTTGGGGTTATGCGGGTACGCTCGATATGTTGAAACAACCCAAGGAGGCTCTCACACTTTATCGTTGGCTAATCAGTTGGGGTGAAGACGAACTGGCATACGGTCCCTGTGGCGAAGGTATTCGAAGAGCCCGGTCACTGATTGCCGATTGCTTTTACCGCATCGCTCGCATACAGGAAAAGGCCGGTCAACGCAAGCGAGCCATCGCGTCCTACGAAGAACATCTCAGAAGAAGAAAACGGGGTACGGCCAGCATCTATCCGTTAAAGGAGGTTAGACGCAAGCTTCGATCACTCGAAATTAAGTAAGCCCTACCTCTCCACCGCCATAGCCACCGCATTCCCGCCGCCCAAACAAAGCGCCGCAATCCCGCGATGCACATCGCGCCGGATCATTTCATAGATCAGCGTAACCAGCACGCGCGCCCCGCTGGCTCCAATCGGATGCCCCAGCGCCACCGCGCCCCCATTAACGTTGACGCGCTCCATATCGAGCCCAAGCTCGCGAATCACTCCCAGCGCCTGCACCGAAAACGCTTCATTCAACTCGTACAGATCGACCTCGTCTTTCTTCCATCCCGTCTTCTGCCAGATTTTCTGCACCGCCGTCACCGGAGCCATCATGACCCACTTCGGCTCAACTCCGCTCGTAGCCTGCGCCACAATCCGCACCATCGGCTTCGTGCCCAACTCGCGCGCGCGAGCAGCGCTGGTGACCACCACCGCCGCCGCCCCATCGTTGACCCCCGGCGCGTTCCCCGCGGTAACAGTCCCATCTTTCTTAAACGCCGGCTTCAGCGAGCGCAGCACCTCAATCGTCGTATCCTCGCGCGGCCCTTCATCCTTATCGAACATCACCGGCGCCGCGCCCTTCTTCTTCGCCGGCAGTTCAACGGGAACGATCTGCGCCTTGAACCGGCATTCCTTCTGAGCCGAGATCGCCTTGCGATGCGAGTTCACGGCAAACTCATCCTGCTCTTCGCGCGTGATCCCATATTTTTCCGCAACGTTCTCGCCCGTGATGCCCATGTGATAGTCGTTGAAAATATCCCAAAGCCCATCGTGCACCATCGAATCGACCAGCTGTCCGTTGCCCAGCCGATAGCCCTTGCGCGCATTCGGCAGCAGATAAGGTGCGTTCGTCATCGACTCCATGCCGCCCGCAACCACGATCGAACTGTTCCCCGTCTCGATCGCCTGCGCGGCAAGCGCAACCGATTTCAATCCCGACCCGCAAACCTTGTTGATTGTCATGGCACCCACTTCAGGAGCAAGTCCGCCAAAGATCGCAGCCTGCCGCGCCGGATTCTGACCGAGCCCCGCCGAGACGACGTTGCCCATAATGCACTCGTCGACCAGCTTCGAATCGATACCTGCACGCTTCACCGACTCGCGCACCGCGATCGCTCCCAGCTGCGGCGCATTCAAATCGCTCAGGCTTCCCTGAAATTTCCCAATCGGCGTGCGGCAACCCGAAATGATGACAACATCGTTTGAACCCGGCATAAATGCGCTCCTCAGTATGTTTCGTCGCGTCCTGAACCGCTCATTATTCGCTCATTATTATAGATGGCGCGAGTGCAGTAAGGATGCGGTGCGGATGGACGGAGAGCGCAAGCCATCGTTTGTATTTAGCTCGGCCCTCGAACAAAAATCAGTTGCGCGCAGCCCGACTGGCGTCGAACGATGATGCGTAACGCGCGTGAAGTTGCGTTGCGCCCACAAAATTTTCGCGCGCGCGCGATGAAGTGACTTTGGTGCGACGTTGCATGCGTCGTGATCGATCATTTTTCTCTTGACTTCGTTTCGCGTTGACTCTATACATTCAACTAGTTGCAACAAAACATCGTTGCGACAATTCCATGCAAAATGGAAAAGGGAGAATAGAACCATGGCAACCAAAAAGAAAGCAAAGAAGAAAAGCAGCAAAAAGCACTAAGAGCTGTAGGCAATGTAAGGCAACCGTGGGGACGCGATGAGCGTCCCCAAAGTTTTTGCGGCGGTTTCCCACCGTTTACCTTCGTCCTTGAAATCCACTTTCTCCCTTTTTGTCATCCCGAGCGCGGCGAGGGATCCGCAGTTCGCCTCCATCGGCACAAACTCCGCCTCAATTCACCTGCCGAGCGCTCTTTTTCTGCGGAAGGTAGAGAGGCCTCTCCGTAGCCGGACAAAGATTCCGGTAAGGGCAAAAGCTGCAATGGTAGCCAGGTTTGGCGTCAAACTTCCCAGCCGCAATATCCTCCGCCGCCTCGCTCACCTTGATTTTCGCGTTCTCCAAATCTCTATCGTCCCGCGTCGTAACCACCATGCTGTTGTCTTCGAGATTGTGAAAAATCAATCGTTCGGCTCGCAGCCCCCAAGCCTCTTTCGCCGCCAGCGCATACAAGGAAAGTTGAAGACTCTTGTCCGCGTCATCCTGCGATTTCGGCTTCCCGGTTTTGTAATCCACGATCGCGACTCCCTCCGAACGAACGCTCGCCGAGCCGGAGCCGCCCACCCGATCCATCCGATCGATCCGCCCCGTCAATTTCATCCCGGCGACCGCGACATCAAATTTCTGCTCGGTATTCAGAACCTCCGGCGGCGGACAAGCACGAGCCCACTCCAGAAACTGCAAGAGCTGCTCTCGGCCCTGCCGAAGATACAACTCATACTGATAACGGTCCGCGATCCCGGCAGCAGCGAAGTCAGCCCGAAAGTTCTCCAGCAGTTGCTCGTCGCCAATCACGCGTCCATAGCGCTGCGCATCGTAAAACGTATGCAGCACGCGATGCATCGCGGCCCCGTAGTGCAATGACGCCGGCACATCCCGAGGCAGATTCCAATCGCGTTCCAGCTTGAAGCGCAGCGGGCATTGCTCGTACGTATCAATCGCGCTGGCGCTGAGCCCGCTGATAAAATTGGCGGTCGGCTCCATCAGCAGCCAGCCCGCGACCGTCGAACGCTCGATGGCCCGCCGCTCTTCTTCAGCCGCTCCGAAAAGATCGTCCTGCACGGCCACAGCCTCGCGTGTTCTCCAGAATTTCTTGTAGGCGTGCGAATCCATAAATTCGCGCAGGAACTTGGTCGGCCGCGTTTCCTTCCCACGTCCTTGCTTCGCATAGATTGCAAGCGCGTCCTCGGCTCGCGTCATCGCCACATAAAAAAGACGGCGTTCTTCCTGCTCGCTAAGGGTTTTGTCGTCGTCGTCTGAGTGAGACCGGCGAAGCTCCCGCGGAAAATCGACTAGTGGCTCCTGAAAGCGGCTCGGGAACGAAGTATCGGACGATCCACGCAGAATCGCGACATGCGCAAACTCGAGCCCCTTGGCGGCATGCGCCGTCATCAACCGAACGCCATCCTCCGGGCTAGGCGGCAGCGGAATGGAACTTCCCTTCGCCTGCCGGAAATAGTCGAGGTATTCAAGAAATTCCGGCGCGCGCCCGGTTTCGGTGACCACGCTCTTCTGCCAGCGCTCGACAAACTCAATAAACGTTTGCGTAGCAGAAGACGGCCGCAGCGCGAATTGTCGAATCACGAGGTGCAGCGCGTTAAGAGCGGTAACCTCCTCGTGCTCGACCTCATTGTGAACTCTGTCCACATCGGCCAGCACAGCCGCGCCCTTCGCGAGTTTCCCGAGCGTCTTCTGCAAATCAAGATCGTCGCGCCGCACCGATCGCATCGCCGCCTTCAGTTCAAGAGGGTCGATGCCAAACTGCGGCAGCGCCGCCACGCGGAAGAGGTTGGCAGCATCTTTCGGATTCACCGCCGCGCTCAGGCACGCAAGCACGTCGCGCACGTCGGGAGAGTCGAGAACGTCGAGCCCTTCAATCGAAAACGGAATGTTGCGCTCGGCCAGTTCCTTGACCAGCTCTTCGCGATGACCGTGCAGGCGGTACAAGACGGCAAAGCGCGACCACTCGCACCGCAGCTCTTTGCGCTTTTTCTGGATCCGGCTGGCAACGTCGAAAGCCTCAACGTCTCTGCTGCGCCAGGTCACGATCTCCATCGGCGAAGACGGCAAAACCGTTCCGCGTTCAAGCGCGTCGGTCTCCCGCCACGATTCAAGCAGCGCGTGCTGCTCCTCGCCCTTGTTCTCCCTGATGATGCCGTACGCGCACTCCAGAATCGGAGCCAGCGAACGCCGGTTCTTCTGAAGGGTCACCTGCTTCGTCTGAGCGAATTTCCTGCGAAACAACGCAAACGCCTCGCTCGATGCCCCGCGAAACTGGTAGATCGCCTGGTCCGGATCGCCAACGACAAAAAGATTGGCAGCCTCGCCCGCCAGCAACGAAAGCACCTCCACCTGTGCAAAATTCGCATCCTGAAATTCATCGACCAGCAAAAACCGAACGCGCCCACGCTCCTCTTCAAGCAGCGCAGCATCGTTTTTGAGCAGATGATAAGCGCCAGTGATCATGTGGCCGAACGTGCCCAGGTTCTTGGCACGCAGCATCTCTTCCACCGTAGCGAAGGCACGTGAAATTTCGCGGCAGCGATCGAGAATCTCGCCATCGTCAAGCTCAGCCTGTTTTTTAGATTTCGCAACGCGCGGGGGAGGTATCTCGCCACGCTCAAGCCGGCAGACGTAATCGGCATACTCTTGCGGCCCGACAAGCTCGTCCTGGCACCGCCGCATGAAGACGAGCAAGTCCTCAAGAAACTGGCTGACGTTGGCGGCGCGCACAAAATATTTCAGCCGCAGCTCACGCATCCGCCGCCGCAAATAGACCCACAGGTCTTTCTCATCGAGCAGCTGAAACGCAGCACCCCGGCGACGAAGCAGATTGTTACACCATGCATGGAACGTGCAGGTTTGAAGGCCGTCGATGTTCGTGCCCTTGAGTTCGAGGCGCACCCGCTGCTGCATTTCCGCCGCAGCATTCTCGGCGTAAGTGAGCGCGAGGATCTGTTCCGGACGCGCATGCCCCTGCCGAATAAGGTTCGCAATGCGCTGGATCAGAACGGTAGTCTTGCCGGTTCCAGCCCCAGCGATTACGACCATCGGCCCCTGCACATGCTCGATAGCCTCCCGCTGTCGATCATCAGGAGAAATCTTCTTCAAGTTAGCGGCAATATCGGCAAGGGGGCTCACTTGCCGGAGCATATCAGAGGCGTAGCGCCGGCGTCCCGCCGGCTGTAACGAGGGCGTCCCGCCCTCGTATCCAAACGTGAAGTAATGCCGCAAGTTTCTAACCGAGTATCTCGACCCCAAGCGCAGCGGCGACAATTGCCGCGGTCTCGGCGCGCAGAATAGTGTTCCCGAGCGATGCCGCGATCCACCCCGAGTCGCGAAACCAGGCAAGTTCGTCATCCGCCCAACCGCCCTCGGGTCCGATCGCAAGAACCGCCTCGCTTGTGAAAGGCGCAAGAACATCGCGCAGGCTCATCTTGATTTCGGCTTCAGCAAGCACGATTCGGGGCACACCCGCCGCGACTCCAACGGCGCGGTTAATATCTTTCAACTTGATCGGAACCGAGATCTCCGGCTGCGCAACCCGCCGCGACTGCTCAGCAGCCTGCCGCGCCAGCCGCAACCAGCGCTCATGCCGCTTGACCGCCGCTGAAGCAAGATGAGCGTCGGTCCGCTGTGCAATGACAGGAATAATGCGCGCGACTCCAATCTCAGTACATTTCTCGATCGCCCATTCCATGCGATCGAACTTGAAGATGGCAAGAGCCAAAGTCAAATCGGCGGCAGCCCGAGCCGCCACTTGATCCCCAAGAGAAAATTCAACGCGATTGTCAGAGATAGAAATGATTGTCCCGAGCCGAACAACGTCGCCGCAGGCAACATCAAACTCCTGTCCAATTTGAGCCCTCAGCACGCGGCTAAGATGGGCGGCATGTTCGCCAGTCAGCGCAGCAACATTTTCGTGGAAGGTATCGGCGATCCAGCGGCGGCGAGTCAAAACACAGTTTCCGGTCGTCAGTTTTCAGTTGTCAGCCAAACCAGTACACTTCGGTGAAATCAGCCAGCAAGAAGGTTCCACCTGATGGCTGAAGGCTGATGGCTTCTAAACAAACATATCCTTAACCCGCCCCAGCAGCGAGCGCCGCTGCGGCTTATTCTCCACCGGCGTCAACTCCCCAAACTCCGTCAGCAACTCGCGTTGCCGCTTATTCAATTTCGCAGGTGTCTGAATCCTCACCTCGACGAACAAATCGCCCTTGCCATGGCTGTTCAGCACCGGCACGCCCTTGCCGCGAATGCGAAACGACGTCCCCGACTGCGTCCCCTCCGGTACTTTCAACTTATGCTCGCCCTCAAGCGTCGGAACCATGATCTCCGTTCCCAGCGCCGCCTGCGAAAACGAAATCGGCATCACGCACTGCAAATCGTTCCCATCGCGCTCAAAAAACGAATGCTCCTTAACATGCAGCACAACATATAAATCTCCCGCGGGCCCGCCAAATGCCCCAGCCTCGCCATATCCAGAGAAGCGAATCCGCGTCCCATCCTCAACTCCAGCCGGAACCTTCGCCTCCACCACACGCTCGCGCACCAGCCGTCCTTCTCCCTTGCATTTGGGACAAGGGTCGGTAATGACCGACCCCGCGCCCTGGCAAGTCGAGCAAGTCCGCGCAATGCTAAAAAATCCCTGCTGATACCGAATCTGTCCGCGCCCCTCGCAAGTCCGGCAAGGCACGGCAGCCTTCCCCGGCGCCGCCCCCGACCCGCGGCAACTCTCGCAAGCCTCATGCCGGCGAACATTCACCGTCTTCTCGGTCCCAAACACGGCCTCTTCAAATTCCAGGTGCAAGTCCTCGCGCAAATCAGCCCCACGCTGAGCCCGACTCCGCCGCCGCCCCGCGGTCCCGCCAAACAAATCCCCAACGCCAAAAAACTCGCTGAAGATGTCCCCAAAATCCTGAAAAATAGTAGGATCAAACCCCGCCCCGCCCGCCGAACTGCTAACTCCGGCATGACCAAAGCGGTCATACAGCGAGCGCTTTTCGCCGTCCGCAAGAATCGCGTAAGCCTCAGTCAGCTCTTTGAACTTCTCTTCAGCGTCAGGATTATTAGGATTCCGATCCGGATGGTAAGCCAGCGCCAGCTTCCGGTAAGCGCTCTTAATCTCAACCTCAGTAGCCGCCCGCGCGACCCCAAGCACCTCGTAATAATCTCGTTTTGTATTAGCTGCCAGAAAAAATCCCCTTCGTTTATAACGATGTCATTCCGAACGAGTCGAAGAACCCCAACTAGCCCAGCAATCTCAACCGCCGCCGCAAGGCCTTCTCTCAACTACCCTTTGTTGTTCCGCGCCACCCGCACCATCGCCGGCCGCAGCAGCCGATCCTTATACCGATACCCACGCTGCAACTCGTCCAGCACGTGATGATCCGGCACCTCGTTCGTATCCACCATCTCAATCGCCTCATGCACCTTCGGATCGAACGCCTGCCCCACCGCCGAAATCGGCTGTACCCCGGCCTTCTGCAGCGCGTCCATCAGCTGCCGGTAAATCAACTCCACCCCGCCGCGGAATTCGCTCCCATCGCCGCCCGCCTTCAGCGCCCGCTCAAAACTGTCCAGCACCGGCAAAATGTTTTTGATGACGTCTGCCGCCGCAAAGTCACGAAACTCCTGCTGCTCCCGCACCGCCCGCTTGCGTGCATTATCGAACTCCGCCTGCTGCCGCGCCAGCCGATCCAGCAACGCATCGCGCTCCGCCCGAAGCTTCTCAACCTCCGACGCCGCGCCAATATCGACCGTCCCACCCGCGCCCGGGCCGCGCTCCTCCCCGCCATCTCCGGCAGGCAGCTCGCGCTCCAGGTCTTCATTCTGAATCCCGATACTCTGTTCGCTTTTACCGTTTCCCTTACGCATACCACTTACTCCGATTCATTCAAAATTTTGTCAAACATGCGCGCGATATAAGACACCGCGGACATCGTATGCTGATAATCCAGCCGCGTAGGCCCAATCACCGCCAGCGATCCGCGCACCTCGCCCCCAACCCGCGCCGGCGCCCCAATCAAAACAAAGTTCTGCAACGACGATGACGAAGACAACGACGAAGAAGCCGAACCCGCCGGCCCCGCCGATCCCAGCCCCGACGCCGAAGACAAAGATCCCGACCCCGGTCCCACCTCATCCAGCCCAATCACCACCCGCACCGCCTCCGTCTTCGTATCCAGATAAGCCCCCAGCAGCTTGACGACTTTCTCTTTCTCCTCGAGCGTCCGCAACATCCCTTCCAGCCGCTGCCGGTCTTTCTCGTTAGCCCCCAGCTCGCTCGCCACCAGATTCGCCGCGCCCTCGACAAACACCACATCGGTCCCCGAGTGCGCCGCCAGCGCTCCCTCCTGATAAAGCCGCTCAATCGACTTCATCAACTCCCGATACTCTCCCCGCTCCGTTTCGATGCGCCGCTCCAGCTCCGCGCGCATATCCTCCATCGTCCAGCCGCGAAAATTCTCGTTCAAATACCGCGCCGCCAAATCCAGATCCGACTGCGGAATATCCAGCCGCAGCACCCGATCTCTCACCACCCCCGACCGCGTGACAACAACAGCCAAAACTTTCTGATCCCCCAGCCGCGAAAAATAAACATGATCCAGCGCATTCCGCGGCCCCGTCATCGCAGCCATGCCCGCCACCGTCACGCCCACCCCATGCGATATCAGCGAGAGCACGTGCGAAGTCCGCTCCATAAACTCCTGCACATCGCTGACCCCAGTCAGCGTGTCCTGAATAATGCTCTCATTCTCCCGCGACAGATGAGCCTCGCCACTCAACTGCTCCACGTAATACCGGTAAGCCTCCGCCGTAGGCACCCGCCCCGCCGAAGTATGCGGCTGCTCCAGAAATCCCGCGTCCGTCAGGTCCGCCATCACATTCCGAATCGTAGCCGCACTCAGCCCCTCGCGGCTGGCACGCGCAATCGTGCGCGACCCCACCGGCTCTCCGCTGGCAATAAACGTCTCGACAATCGCAGTCAGAATCTCGCGTTCCCGACCGCCCGGCATTCCAAGTGGCATAAGCAATACAAAAGTTGGTCTAACAAACGATCTGGTCAAACAAACGGTTTTGGGTAGGGCACGGCTTTAGCCGTGCCGTCCGCGGTCACATAAAGATGCGGGCTTTAGCCCCTGAGGCAACGAAGCCGCGAACCGTTTATGAGATCAGCCGCAATATTAAGGAGCAATCCCAACCCGTCAAGGAAGAAGAACAACTCCCATAAATTCTTTAGATGCAGTGGCTTAGATTAGGATTCCACTACGCCTACAGTGAATTCTAGGGAGCGGGCGCGGGGGTGTCAAGGATGGCGAACTATGGTGCAGTGTCAGATCGAGGTTGGCGGGTGGGCCACATCAGCGCGAAGCATAACGCGGGGCCTTCCCTTTGAATGCTGACATCAAAGAACTCGGGGTGCGCCACTTCTCGCGCTTTTCGAGAAGTGGCCTATCCGCGCCGCCTGCACAACCAGATTTTCCTGTTACGAGGTCGGCGCTCGAATTTTGATCTTGAGGACGTCCGCTTGTTGACCGCCGCTTGCCCCATCCTTCGCGCCCGTTTGCGAAGGAGTGGCGGCAGACTGCTTGCACCCCAGCCCTTCCTCGGAGTTACTCGCCATCGATCCCGTCCTGCGTCCCAACCTCTTCAGCAGTTCAGCAGTCGTACACCACTCAATCCCGGTATCCTCGAAGTCGTTATCGTTCGACGACAGAGGCAGGCGCGTATGAAGCGCGAGAGCGAGGACGTCAACATCGTCCGCGTCTCTTTGGGCTATTAACTCCCGAGCCCGTGGAAGCGCGGAAGCGTAAACGGGTTCCTCGACGACGGTGACAGGCAAAAGCGAGCAGCCGACAGCCTAATTTCCACCTGCAAATCACGTCCGTTGTTTTGCTTCAGTGCATGACGTGTCAACTTGACACAAAAACGCCAGATAAAACCCGCGCCAAAGGAAAGAGTATCCGCTAAAACCTTGATTCCACGTCGACGACCCGCGCGCACTTCCACCATAAACAGCCCAAAACCAGCCGAAAAAATCCCAAAAATCACCTCAATCCGAGGTTTCACAAACAAGTTTATTTTCGCCAAATTTGTTCGCTATATGTTCGCTCAAAGGCGCCCAAATGTTCTCTTAATATTCGCCGGGAAGGGAGTCGTAAAGAGAGCGATGGAAGCCGTTCCAAGTGGGGGTTACCTGACGGCTGATGACTGATGGCTGAGAGCTATACTATGACTGCGTCCGATCCAAAACCTCCGAATGCCAGGCCATCTGGATAGCCTCCAGCTTAGCTTCATTCGACTTCGCCGGATCGTCTTTAAAGCCAGGCAGCTCAGTAACATACCGGTGGAGATCGGTAAAGCGCACGGCCAGCGGATCAACCTCCGGATGCACCTCGGAAAGCAGAATTCCAAGATCCTCAGCGTCGCTCCAAGTAAGCTCTTTAGGCATAAGGGGAAATACCTCCAGCAATGATAATCCAATAAAGGAGTAGTCCAACGAATTTACTGATTCCGGACTAACCCTAACATATTGATAATAGGGAGACAAGCACAAGAAACTCGGAACCGACAGCTGATAGCGGCTAGCGGTCCGCAGTTAGCGGTTAGCAGTTTCTCAGTGCTCCTCAGACACATAGTTCCGATTCCAGGCCGGAATCTCGACGACTACTTTGCCCGGCTTATTGATCACAGCCTGGCATCCAAGCCGCGAGTTTAGCTGAAGATCGGCCGCCATGTCGAGCTTATCAGCCTCGTCATCTTCCATATCTGTCATAAGGTTAGCGCCTTCTTTGACCCAGACATGGCAGGTAGTGCAGGCGCAGTTCCCCCCGCAAGCATGGTCCAGCTTCACCCCATAATTCAGCGCAACGTCAAGAATCGATTCAGGTTTGCCATGATCCTTGTAAGGAAGTTTGCCATGCTCAAACGTAACCGTCTTGTTTTCAGGAAGAAAGGTAATTTCGACGGTGTTTTCGCCCGGCGATTCCATGGTTGCAGTTCCAGCAGATTCAGTTTTAGGGTCCGACATAATGCTCCAAGGTTCAGCCAACGATTCCAGATTGCTTCGAGCTAAAAGCTAATAGCCAAGAGCCAAAAGCCCTTTACTATCATCTACTTAAACTCCGCCTTCGCCACCGAGTGCCCAGCCTCGATGCCTTCCCCCTGCGGCAGATCCGATGCAGCATCGTCCATATCTTTGCCCTTCAGGGCCGCCGAAACAGCCGTATCCATCATTAATTCAGCAAGATGCATCGTTCCAACATTCAATTCATCGATCGCCTTGCGAATCGCGTGGTAGTCCTCGCCATCCTTAGCCGCGATCAAATCCCGCTCCAGCGATTCCGCCGTAAGTCGTTCCTCACCAGACAGTTCCAGCCAAGCCGGATTCTGTTTTCCCTTGGCCAGCGCCGCCAGAATCGTCTCCGCCTCCCGCCGCGCCTCGATCACCTGCCGCTGCCGAAAGTCCTCTTCCGCATAGTCGTACGACTCTAGCAGCATGCTCTCAACCTGTTCATCCGTAAGCCCATAGCTAGGCTGCACGTCAATCTCAGCCTCTTGACCGCTGCGCTGCTCCCGAGCCGAAACATGCAAAATACCATTAGCATCGATCAGGAACTTAACTTCAACCCGCGGCATCCCCGCCACCATCGGCGGAACCCCTTTCAAATCAAAGCGCGCCAGCGACCGGCAATCCCGAGCCAACTCCCGTTCCCCCTGGAGCACATGAATCGCAACCCGAGTCTGTCCATCAACTTGCGTGGTGTAATGCTGCGTGGCAGAAGCCGGAATCGTAGAGTTCCGCAGAATAATCTTGTCAGTAACGCCACCAGCGACCTCAATCCCCAGCGAAAGCGGCGTAACATCAAGCAGCAGCATATCTTGCGTAGCTTCAGAACCGCCGCCAAGGATGTGAGCCTGCACGGCCGCCCCCAGCGCCACCACTTCATCCGGATTAAGATCCGTATGTGGAACACGCCCAAAGAGTTCCTGGACCAGCTGCCGAACCCTTGGAATACGAGTCGATCCCCCAACCAGCACCACTTCGTCGATCTGAGCAGGCTTAAGTCCCGCATCTTTAAGAGCTTGCCGTGTTGGGCCAACAGTGCGATCAATGACCGGCTGAATCAGCCCTTCAAACATCTCGCGCGTAATTTCGCGCCGATAGTGTTTCCCACCAAGCAGTTCCACATCAAGCTTGACGCTTGGCTCCGAAGAGAGCCCGATCTTAGCCTCAATCACAGCCTTGCGAATCTGCTGAACCACCTCGCCATTGCGTCGAACATCGAGCCCAAGGTCTCCACGAATGTCGTCCAGCGCGATTGTAATCAATAGGTTATCGATGTCATCGCCGCCAAGATGCGTATCTCCATTGGTGGCAACAACTTCAAAGATGCCATCGTGCAACTTGAGAATCGAAATGTCGAACGTCCCGCCCCCAAAATCGTAAACGGCAACAATCCCGTTCTTGCGCTTGTCGAGTCCATAAGCAAGCGCAGCCGCAGTCGGTTCGTTGACCAGGCGAAGCACGTCGAGACCGGCAATACGTCCCGCGTCCTTGGTGGCCTGGCGCTGGGCGTCATTGAAGTACGCGGGTACCGTGATGACGGCCTTCGCAACCGGCCCGCCGAAGAAGCGTTCAGCATTGCGCTTGAGCTGGCGCAGGATGAGCGCGGAAATTTCCGGTGGCGTGTATGTACGCTCCCCGATCTTGATGCGCAAGACTTCGCCAGCTTGCAAGTCGTCGGCGAGACGGAAGGGAAATAGTTTCAGCTCTTCCTGAATATCCTCAACGCCGCGTCCCATCAGGCGTTTGACGGAGTATATGGCGCGATCGGAGGTTTCGATCAAGAACTTGCGTGCTGCATTGCCGACGATGACTTGATTCCTTTCATCGAGCGCGACCACAGACGGGACAAGGTTCAGCCCGTCTTCACCGGGGATGACGGTGGGGGAATCTCCCTGCATGTAGGCGACGAGAGAGTTCGTGGTGCCTAGATCGATGCCGACGATGTGATCAGAAGACATTTCGTAATTTTATAATCGGCTAATTTGGTAATAGGCAGTTGCGACAATACCGCATTCGGGTGCTCTCAAACTACCCGACCACCAAATTACAAAATCTATTCCATCGCCTCATTTACATCCCGCACCAGATTTCGGATGTAGTTTCTACGATTCAGTATGTCTACCATGCGATCGCGAATCTTAATGAGTTCCTGTTCATTTGCGCTGTCGACCGTTGCGTCCCACTTTTTCCATTCGCCCTTGAGCTCGTGAGACAATGCGTCGTACTTCTCTTCGAGTGACAACTTGGCTTTGCCGATCTCTTCCAAAAGCGCGGGATCGTCTTCACCTAATTTCTTTTGCGCGCGTAGCTCCTCGAGGTGCATGTTGAGTTCGAAGACTTCTTCCAGCAGATCCGGCGGAACTACCTGCTTCTTCAGTTCTCCGGTGGCGCGGGCTCTTTCGGTCGCTTGTTTTGATTGCTCTTCGAGTTCCACGCCTTCAAGGCGCAACAGGTACTCTGTGCGCTTGATCGGGTCTTTCAGGGCACGATAGGCGTCGTTGAGCATGGAGCTTTGTTCGAGGCTCCAGGCGCGCTCTTGTTCCCCGGCCTGCGCGAAGACGTCGGGATGCAGTCGGCGGCTGAGGGCGTAGAATTCGCGCTCCAACGTCGCCGTGTCGAGATCGAGCTTGCGCGGGAATCCGAAGAACCTGAAGTAGTCGACTGGCGCTGCGGGCTGAACTTTTCCGCAGGCGCTACAAAAGTGCTGGGCACGCATGGTCCCGCAAGACCAGCAAGTCTCGGTGGCTTCACCAGGGGCGATCGTCGAGGATTTGGATTCCACATCTGCCATATAAAATTTGGGGCGGACGTTTTGCCCGCCCGCCCCGGAACAACCGTCCACTCGGTGCCGACCGTCTTCGCGGGCGAGGGCGCCCACGCCACACTCATGCCGAGAACGAACTGCCGCAGCCACAGGACTTGGTGGAATTTGGATTCACGAACACGAAGCCCTGCTGCATCAGAGTTTCCTGATAGTCGAGAATCATGCCGTGCAGGTAGATGAACGACTTGGGATCGACAAATACGCGCACGTCATCGAACTGAAAGATGCGATCACGTTCGCGCGGCTGGGTGTCGAAACGTATGTTATAGCTCAGACCGGAGCAGCCTCCACCTTGCACGCCAAGGCGCAGTCCTCCCTCTTCGGAAGAAACGCCTTCTTTAACCATCGCGGTGCGGATTTTCGCGATTGCCTTCTCCGTGACCTGAAGACCTTTGGCTAGCGGCGGCGACTCGGATCTGACTGGTTGCCCGATGGCTGTCAGCTGTTGGCCTTTCACGGTCTCGTCTTTGACTACCTGATCCATAGTTCTTCGCAATCACATTGAGACACGGCTTGCCCTGTCCTGTTCGCCGACGGAGACGGCGGCAGGCCCCGTCTGTAGGTTTAGCTTACTTATTTCGCTTGCAGCTCGGCCGGCTTGGCCGATTCCTGCTTCTTTTTCCAGTCGCCAATCGCGGCGCGGATCGCATCTTCCGCGAGCACCGAGCAGTGAATCTTGACGGGCGGCAATGCCAGTTCTTTCACGATTTCGGTGTTCTTGATGGCGAGTGCTTCGTCGATCGTTTTGCCCTTGACCCACTCGGTGGCGAGCGAAGACGAGGCAATCGCAGAGCCGCAGCCGAACGTCTTGAACTTTGCTTCTTCAATGACGTTGGTTTGCGGGTTGACTTTGATCTGCAGCTTCATCACGTCGCCGCACTCGGGAGCGCCGACCAGGCCCGTGCCCACGTCTGCGCTGTTCTTGTCCATCGAGCCTACGTTCCGCGGATTGTTGTAGTGGTCGATAACTTTATCGCTGTATGCCATTTTTATCCTCGTCTTAAGTCCCCAAAATATCCCCTGCGGCGCTTACCCAGGGGCTAAAGCCCAAAATCGGTCCCTTTACGCGGCCCTAAAAGGGCCGCTCTTCCACTCTTAGTGCGCTTCTGCTGCCCACTTCACGCTTTTCAGATCCACACCTTCTTTTGCCATCTCGTAGAGCGGCGACAACTCGCGCAGACGCGCGACCGTGTCCACTACGCGATCGGCCACGTAATCGACCTCAGCCTGCGTGTTGAAACGCCCGATGCCGAAGCGGATCGAGCTGTGCGCCAGGTCGTCGCCCGTGCCGAGAGCCTTTAATACATAAGATGGCTCAAGCGTCGCGGAGGTGCATGCTGAACCGCTCGAAACTGCGATATCGTTGATGCCCATCAGGAGCGACTCGCCCTCGACGTAGGCAAAACTAATGTTCAGGTTGCCGGGCAGACGGTGTTCCGTCGAACCGTTGATGTATGTTTCGTCGAGGCGACTCATGATGCTGTCCCGCAGGCGGTCACGCAGGCCGGCGAGTTTAACGGCTTCCTGCGGCATTTCTTCCTGTGCGAGCGCGCACGCTTTGCCTAGGCCTACAATTCCGGGGACGTTCAGCGTACCCGAGCGCATGCCGCGCTCATGCCCGCCGCCATCGATAAGCGGAACGAGTTGCACGCGCGGATTCTTGCGGCGGACATAGAGGGCGCCAGCACCCTTCGGGCCATAAAGCTTGTGGCCGGTAATCGAGGCTACGTCGATGTTCATCTTGTTGACGTCGATCGGAACCTTGCCGATGGCCTGCACCGCGTCGGTGTGGAAGATCACGGCGCGTTCGCGACAGAGCTTGCCGATTTCCGCGATCGGCTGGATCACTCCGATTTCATTGTTTGCAGCCATGATGGTGACGAGAATCGTCTTGTCGTCCATGGCGCGCTTCAGGTCGTCGAGGTCGACCAGGCCATCTTTCTGTACGGGCAGATAGGTCACGCGGAAGCCGAACTTCTCGAGGTGCTTGCACGTGTCGAGCACAGCCTTGTGTTCGGTGACTGCCGTGATCACGTGGTTGCCTTTCTCGCGGTACATTTCGGCGACGCCCTTGATGGCCAGGTTGTCGCTTTCGGTTGCGCCGGAGGTAAAGATGATTTCTTTGGCGGTCGCGCCGATCAGTTTGGCAATGCGCTCGCGCGAGAGTTCGACTGCTTCTTCGGCGGCCCATCCGAACGGGTGGTTGCGGCTGGCCGAGTTGCCGAATTTCTCCATAAAGTATGGGAGCATCTCTTCGAGCACGCGCGGATCCATTTGGGTCGTGGCATGGTTATCCATGTAGATCGGTAGCTTGATGCCATTCGCGGATATGTGATGTTCGTTGCCGTTCGTGCTGGGGGTCGCCGTCTTTACATCAGTGCTCATGATTCTTGTTCTCCTTCGAACTCTGCGAGCATCCAGCCCCTCAGGGGGCGTTCGATCCTCTACTCTCAACGGCATCGCTCAAGCCATGCCCTGACACAAAACTCCTTCGAGACCGCTATGAGAGCGTTACCAAATCCGCCGAATTTCCAGCGTCGATCTTTTTGACTTCGATCGTCTCCGGCTCTTCTTTCATCTGTGAGATTTTGATGTTCTTCAGTACCTGCTCGATGCTCTCATTCACCTTGCGCAGCGGCTCGCGAATCGTGCAGCGATCGCTTTGCCCGCACTCGCCGCGCACTGTCACGCAGGAGGTGATAAAGAGCGGACCGTCGATCGCTTTGATCACTTCGAAAGCGGAAATCGTTCGCGGATCGCGTGTCAGTGTGTATCCGCCATTGATACCATGCTGCGACTGAACCAGGCCTACCTTCGCGAGACGCTGCAAAATCTTGGCGAGCGCTTCGTGCGGAATGCTGTACGCCTCGGCCACATCCTTGGCGCTGCACGAGCCCCGATCCAGGTGCTCCGCCAAATGCTTCATCGCCATGAGCGCGTAGTCGGCCTTCTTGGTCAGTTTCAGCATGGCAAACCCGACTAATCAAGTCGGATAAAACTACGACTGTTTCGGTCGCCTTTATTGTAACCTCCGCCGGGGCAGCATGGCAAGCTAGGGCAGGCATCGGCTGAAATTGATGGTTGAACAGTAAGTTTCATCGATTAAATGGCTTACGAGCTTTTTCTTCTCTCGGAACCCGAAAAGAGGCGGCGTTCGCTTGGCACCGTCCCTTGACCGGTTGGACAGGAGGCAGCTACCACTCGGGGACTTGACTTTCTGGAGCGGCAGTCTCAGAATACGGCCAATTTCCATAAACACGGGTTCCCTTCTCGAAACATTCCAAGTTCGCGAAGCTTATGACGCAGAACCAGCCCGCGCAGCCAGCCCACCAAAAAGTCAGCCCCGAACCATGCAAGCATCCCCGGGTTCAGATTGTGTCGCGCGATGAAGATTCAGAGTATGTCGAGTGCAAGGAATGCGGCGAGATCTTCGAGTCGAGTGAATTCAAGGACATGGAGATTGAGGCGCGGAAACAACCGGACGAGGAATAAGATTCCGCGGTTCTTATTACTCGAACAGCTTTAAATGTGTGCTCGGGCGCGACACGTCCGGCACCGCAATAATAATGCTGCCTTGAGCGTCCAGCCGAAATGCCTTTCGCGGCGGGATTACCGTTGTGGCGCTGTATTCGGTGATCACCGCTGGTCCTTTTAATATGTGGTTCGGCGGCAAGTCGGCACGCTCGTAAATAGGTGTGGTGACCGCCCGTGTTTGAAACACTACCGGTGCGCGGTCCACCGGAACTAGGCGGGAAATGGCGCGCGCTTTTTGCGACACTTCGGGGCTCATTCTTTTGGGCCGCGGAGTGCGCAACCTGGTGCGGAGACGCAACGTCACGATCTCGATCTCTCGCCCTGAGCGGCGGTATCCATAGCGTCGCTGATGCTCGTCGTGAAAGCGGGCGACGATGTCCGCGACGGCTGGCACATTTAATTCGTAACCTTGTCCGCGATAACGGAGGTCGAGACTTCTTTCGTGATCTAGCTTGCCACGCCACTCTTCGGCGCCGAATTCTTGTTTTGCCGCCGCTTCCAGCTTGCGGAATTCCTGATCTAGCTCAGTGCGCGGCAGACGCTCGTTCGCTCGCCACAGCACCGTTCGCGAGAAATCCTTGACGACGTCGCTCTCCAGAATTCCAATGGCTGAAAGCGCGCCGGGATGCGCGGGAATGATGACCGTCGGAATTGCAAGGGCGTCGGCCAGTTCGCACGCGTGCAGACCTCCAGCGCCGCCGAAGGCGACGAGGGCAAAATCGCGAGGATCGTATCCGCGCTCGATGGAGACAACGCGTAGCGCGCGCTCCATGTTGGCATTCACCACTCGCACGACGCCCGTTGTGAACTGTTCGAGGCTGAGGGGCGAACTTTGCTTCTTGAGCCATTCAGAAGTAATTCGAGATGCGCGTTCGAGATCGAGTGTGAACTCGCCGCCGAGAAAACGATTCGGGCGCAACCTCCCCATCAGCAAATTGGCATCGGTCACCGTGGGCTGGGTTCCGCGACCGTAACAGATTGGACCAGGATCGGCGCCAGCGGATTCCGGACCCACGCGCAGTAAACCTCCCGCATCGAAACGGGCGAGCGATCCGCCGCCGGCGCCGACAGTGTGAATCTCCAGCATAGGAACTCCGACGGGCAGCCCGGCCACTTCGAATTGGCTTCCGGTATGAACCGCGCCCTGAACTGCGGCGACGTCAGTCGAGGTGCCTCCCATGTCGAAAGTCAGAATTTTTGTGAAGCCGCTGCGGGCTGCGGTTGCGGCGGCTCCGACCAGTCCACCGGCGGGTCCGGATAAAACGGTACGGACGGGCTCGCGGCTAGCGGACTCGATAGTTGTGATTCCTCCGCTGGATTGCATCACGAAGATGCGAGACTTCGAGGGGTCGCGGCGGTCGGCCGCGGCGCTTGCCAGCTTTCTTGCGGAAGCCTTTGCCAGACGAGCCACACGCCTGGCCAAACTTTCCATGTAGCTCTGCATAAGCGGCTGGAGGTAGGCGTTCACGACGACCGTGCTGGTGCGCTCGTATTCGCGAAACTCTGGGAGAATCTTGTGCGACACGGACAGTGGTATGCCGAGGTCTTCCAACGCGGCAGCGACTTGCGCTTCGTTCTTTGGATTCGCGAATGGGAACAGCAGAGAAATGGCGATTGCTTCTGGCTGGGCACGCGATACGGCGTCCCGCAGCCGCATTAATTCCGCCGGCGTCAGATGCTCCACAACTTGGCCTTCAGCGCTGATTCGCTCTTTGACGCCGAAGCGCAACTCGCGCGAGACGAGCGGCAACACGCGGTCAAAGAAAAAATCGTACAGCTTCGGGCGCGCCTGGCGACCGATTTCGATTACGTCTTCGAATCCCGCCGTGCTAACCAGCGCAACCCGCGCGCCTTTTCGTTGCAGGAGAGCATTGGTGCCAACCGTCGTGCCATGGAGTACAGTGACCTCAGCTCCGGCGCCGATTTTTTGTAGGGCCTCAGCAATAGCGCGTGAGGGATCGTCGGGCGTTGAGAAGACCTTGAGAGTTTTGAGGCGGCCTTGCTCCACCCAGACACAGTCGGTGAAGGTTCCGCCGGTGTCGATGGCAATGCGCAGATTGGAACGGGAAGAGGCGCCCATAGCAAACTCGACGAACAAAAAGACTAGCACGCGAACGCGTCGGGCAAGCTGATTTTGCAGGGTGGCGGCGGTGCCCCGAGCATTAACCGCCACGGACTCCGAGCTGCCGTATGCTTAGACAGCGACTTGAGTCCGAGAGGCCCAGTGAACGGGAAATCGTGGAAAGCGTGGCTGGTCCCGAGTGGGATATTACTTGCTCTGGCGGCAGCGCTTGTCAATAGTCCACTTTTTGTTCAAGTGGCTCCGTCGCTGAGCTTTTTTTACGTCGCCGTTTTCGCCGCGGGACTTTTTCTCGCCTGGCGATTCCATTCCAGCCGTATTCTGTTCTCACTGCTCACGATTCTCCTGGCCCACCGCGCGGTCGAATTTTTTTCTGGCGGACGCTTGGCGAGCGGTCCTGGACAGATGGCCGTGCTGCTCGCATCCGTCCTCGTTCCGCTCAACTTCATTGTGTTCGCCTTGATGCCCGAGCGGGGGCTCAGCATCGCCGGAATCGCGCCCCGGGCTGGTTTGCTGTTTCTCGAGTCGGTGGCCGTCGCGGTGTTTTGCCGGCCTGAAAATAGCGGGGCCGTCTCGCATCGTCCTGACGGCGGCAATATTCCGCAATGGCTGCTGCTGTCTTTTTTGGCAGCCATTGCGGTTTGCCTCCGCCGTTTTCTGCAGACTCGCAAGCCGATTGAGCCGGGCTTTGCCTGGTCGGCGGCGGCGCTTTTTTTGTGGCTTGAATTTGCCCCAGTCGGCAAAATGGCGGATGCGTATGTCGCCACCGCGGCTTTGATCCTCGGAGCATCCCTAATTGAGACGTCCTATGTGCTCGCTTACCACGACGAACTCACCGGCATCCGTGGCCGCCGGGCATTCAATGAGGCGCTGCTTTCCCTCGATCAGCAATATGCGATCGCCATCGTTGACATCGATCATTTCAAGAGATTCAACGATACGTACGGGCACGATACCGGCGACCAGGTTCTGTGTATGGTCGCAACGCAAATCTCTAAAGTGAGCGGCGGCGGGCAGGCATTCCGTTGCGGCGGAGAAGAATTCGCCATTATTTTTCGCGAGACTTCCGCCAAAGATGCATTCGAGCATTTGGAATCCTTGCGGCGGATTATTGAGGCGGCCACATTCAAGGTGCGCGGTTTTGAAAGAAGAACGGCGCTGCGCCCCGGCGAAGGCGATCGCCGAAAGCTTACAAAAAAGAAGATGGTTGCCGCGGCTCTGAGTCAGCCATCCGACCGGTTATCGATGACCATCAGTATCGGAGTGGCGGAGCCGGGCACGCGCAATCGACAGGCGGAGCAGGTGATTCAGGCCGCGGATCAAGCTTTGTATCGCGCCAAGGAGAAAGGACGCAACCGGGTCGAACTGGCCTCGAGTGCGCCGCTACGACTGGAGAAAACTCGACGCGTTAAAGCGTCGCGCTCATAGCACAGACCCTCTCATCGCCCCGAGCTGCTCCTGTGAATGAGCCGCGCATTGCGAGATCGGAAATTCGTTACCAATCCCGCAAATGAATGAGAAATAAAAACACCGTCGCGCCGAGCGGCAGAGCTAGTCCGGCTCGAAGGCTGCCGGTAGATTGCGATGTGATCCCGACCATCCAGGGGACGACCGCAGGTCCCAGGGAAGCGAGGGAAAACATAAATGCCCCTATGCTGCGCGCGGCAACGCCGAAGCGCTGGGACAGGCGGGCCACAGTGATTGGGTACAACGTAGAATAGCTCAGCCCCGTGATCAGAGCTCCGCCGATGACTCCGGAAAGCGTAGACGACCAGAGCATGAGCACGATTCCGGCCGATCCGGAAGCAAACCCGGCTCGCAAGACGCTCTGCTCGGGAACGTGAGACAGAAGTAGGGTACCAAGGCCGCGTCCCAGAGTTAATGCGGCCCAGAAGAAGGCCGGCATCAGCGACGCCATCGCTGCTTCGCGTGGGCCGAGCCGCGAAACGTAAGAGCCAATCCATCCGCCCACCGCAGTTTCGGCGCCGGGATAGAGAAAAAACACGGCTGCGAAAAGCCAGACCGTGGGTGACTTCACAAGCTCGCGCCAGTTCGAAGATCGATCCCTGGGGGGTGCCGCCGGCGGAAACGCAAGGCCGCGCATGGCGAACGCCAGCAGCACCAGCAGCAGCGAAACTGCGCCGAAAAACAATGGCAGCGCCCTGTGCGCCTCCGCCCACGCGACCAGTAGCGAACAGAGCACTGCGCCAATGCCCCAAAAGAAATTCAGCAGGCTGACCGCGCTACTGCGCGAGGTTGAACTGACTTCTGCAATCAGCAGATTATCGGTCGGGATAATCAGGCCAAGTCCCAAACCATAAACGGCTACAGAAGCCATCCCAAGCACAACCGATCCCATGTATAGAGTGGCTGTACCACATGCCATCAACAGCAGTCCCAAAAGGAATGACGGACGAAATCCGAGTCGCGAGAGCAGAACGCCCGACAGCTGCACGCCTAGGAGCGATGATAGAAATTGCACCAAAAACAGATTGCCAGCCTGCGTGTCGCTCAAAGTCCAGCGCGCGATCAGGAGAGGAAGCATCGGGCCGAGCAGAGTGGTCAGGATGCCGGTGGGAAGAAATGCAAATTGGGCAGCGAGAATCAGCCGCTTACTGGAAGAAGGTTGAAGAGGGTCGATAGAAACGTTTTCCATGCGGTCGAGATCGAGACCGAAACTGAACTTCAGGATAATGCATGGCCGTGGTGCTGCCTGCAAAATGAAGCTGGATGGATGGGGCAAACTCTTGGTTCACGGATTCGGTCAGCTCGACCCAAGTCTGTGCGGGAGCTTGAGCTCTCGGTGGTAAAATGAAAATCTAAACGCCGGAGAGGTGGCCGAGAGGCTGAAGGCGGCGGTTTGCTAAACCGTTATACGGGCTAACACCTGTATCGGGGGTTCGAATCCCCCCCTCTCCGCCAGTTGTTTTATCTTCCGTAGACATAAGCGCTTATCCCCTGCGACTTTCCTCTCTGACTACTAACCCACGACCTGTAACACAAAACAGATTCGCTGTATGGACCACCGCCTATCTGAGGTACGCTTCCCATAGCCCGCCATCGACCGGTATTACGTGTCCGGTGGTCTTGGCGCTCCGATCGCTGGCCAGCCAAACGATGGCATTGGCACAGTCCTGAGGAAGGATCGGGCTCTTGGTGAGCGTGCGCTGTGCGTAGTAATCGGCAAGCTTATTCCGGAGTTCTTCCGTTGATTCGGTTTCCGAGTGCTCGATCTTGTATTTCTGTAACGACTGGATCACGCGATCGCGCGGGAACATCGTAGACCCGGAGACCACGGTAGCCGGAGCGATCCCATTGACGCGCACGAGCGGGCCGAGCCCAATGGCTAGCTCGCGGATCAGATGGCTGAGCGCAGCCTTGCTGGTGTCATAGGCCTCGCTTCCTTTTTTCGGAACGACTGCGTTCGCAGAGCCCGTCAGCACCATCGCACCGGGAAGGTTCTGGTCTTTGAAGACCCAATCGGTTGCTCGGGCCAGCAAATAGTTCCCCGTTACATTGAGCAGGAAAGTGGTTGCCCACTGCGCCTCTGTGAGCTGGCCGCTGGCATCCGGGACCGGATAGACCCCGGCGGTGTTCACTACAACGTCAATTCCACCAAACTTCAAAATTGTGAAGTCCACCGCTTCTCGCAAGCTTTCTGCGGAACCAAGGTCGACGGCAGCATCTGCGACCAGTTCGGATGAGACAATGGCGCCGGCATCGCGTGCGGTGGCGGCAGCTCCTTTTGTATCGAAATCTGCGACAACAATGTGAGCGCCTTTGCGCGCAAGGAGTAATGCGACTTCCCGGCCGATTCCGCTGGCTCCCCCTACCACTAGGACAATCTTCCGGCTGAACTCCGCTTCGGCAGGCATGCGTTGCAGCTTCGCCTCTTCCAGCGCCCAATATTCAATCCGAAAAGCTTCCGATCGAGGAAGCGCAACATAGTTGTGGAAATAGGCAAAGTGCTCCGACTGCTGCGGCCGTCTTGCCTGCGGTAACGGATGCTTCGGCTCTTCGTCCTCAAGAGCATTCGCGCCAGCCATCACGTGAATGGCGTTGATGAAGAACTCGGTCGTGATTCGCGCTTCCTTCTTATTCTTTCCGAATCCGAACAGACCAATCCCCGGAATAATGACAACCGATGGGCTGGAGTCGCGCAACGTCGGCGAGTCTTGAGCAGCCCACGCCTGATAGTACCTTTTGTAGTTCTCCCGATAGCCCGGAGTCTGTTCCGCGATTCGCGACTTCAGAGCCGCTACATCTTCTTTCGCGGGATCCCAACTAAGGAAGAGCGGGCAAATCCTCGTACGCAGGAAGTGATCGGGACAACTCGTGCCCAGGGCGCTCAACTCTTTCGACCATCTCGATCCGGCAAATGCAAGCGCATCCGGAGCATCGGTGTAGTGGGCCACAACTCGCTGGTTGGAAGACATCGCTCCGCGGAGAGCCGGCAGAATCTGGGTTGCAATTTCCTTTCGATCGGCAACGGGAGAACCTTCGAGTCCGCCGAATAGAACTCCCTTTTTGCTCTGGTGCTCGTCGATGAACTGGCCCATCTCATCGATGGTGGTCACGCTATTCAGATAGCACTCACGTTGAGTCTTGCCCCAAGTAAACAGTCCGTGGCTCCCCAACAAGATCCCTTCCGTCCCAGGGTTCTTCTTAACAGCGTCTTCCAACATGAGCGCGAGTTCAAAGCCCGGACGCTGCCAGGGAAGCCACACTATCTTGCGATTGAACTGCCGGTTGAACTCGTCGACCTTGCGTTTTCCATTGGCGCTTGCCGCCAGCGCGATGGCCCAGTCGGGATGGAGATGGTCCACATGGTCATAAGGGAGAATTGCGTGGAGAGGCGTGTCAATGGAGGCCGCTAGACGATTCGCGCCGAATGCGGAGAGCGGGTAGTACCTAACCATCTCATCTTCATGCTCTTCGCCGCGATAGAGATTCTTGAGTTGCTCCAGTCGGTCAAGGTAAAGCAACGCGAATCCCGACTCCTTGATGGAGCCGATATCTCTGCCACTGCCTTTTACGGCCAGCACGCGAACTGGTTTTCCGCTAAAAGGGTCGGGCAATTCGATCTTCGAGCTGGTGTTACCGCCACCAAAATTGGTGATGCGCAGGTCGGCGCCCAGCAGGTTCGAGCGGTACCGTAAGAGCGCAAGTTGATCGTTCCCGAGTTTGCCAGCTTCGGCATCGTTCCACAGATCCTTCAGATGAGTGAGTCGTGCGATTTCAGGCATAAATTGTCTCGCTGTTCTGTTGAAATCTTGTCGCTTGCTTTTCCCATTGATCGGTGGCAACCGGTTCAAATACTTCGGTAGGAAATGATCGATCGATGAGGGCGCGAACTTCCTGCAGTGAGTCAGCCTCGCCGGTGGCAAGAATCTGAATGGCAATGTTGCCAAGCGCCGTAGCTTCGGCAGGTCCCGCCAATACCGGTCTGCCGGTCGCATCGGCGGTGAACTGGTTCAGAAGTCGATTCTTGGACCCTCCGCCAACAACCTTGATCCGTTCAATCGGACGACCCACCAACTTCTCAAGATTGCGAATCACCGAGCGATACTTCATCGCCAGGCTTTCGAGAATCGTTCTGACGTGGGCCCCCGGGGTCGCCGGGACACGCTGATGTGTCTTATTGCAATAAGCGGCGATGGCAGCGCACATGTCAGCGGGAGAAAGAAACGACTCGTCGTCGGGATCGACCAGGTGCTGAAACGGAATCTCGCGCGAGGCAAGCTCCATCAATTCGCGATAATCGTATTCCAGCCCTTCCGCTGCCCACGATTGCCGGCAACCGCGAAGCATCCACAAACCCATCACGTTCTTCAGCAGGCGGGTCGTGCCATTCACGCCTCCCTCGTTGGTGAAGTTCAGGCGCAGAGCGTCATCCGTGATGACTGGAGCGTCGATCTCTGTTCCCAGCAGCGACCATGTTCCCGAGCTCAGAAAGGCTGTGCCTTCGCGGGCCGAAATCGCAGCGATCGCTGACCCTGTGTCGTGGCAGGCTGGCGCGATGACGCGCGTTCCGATCAGCGCGGAGCTACCGGCTAGTTCACTCCTCAGCACTCCAACCAGCGACCCAGGCTCGACAATCGGAGCCAGCAGTCGCGAGGGCAGGTGCAGCCGGTCGATAAGCTCAACCGCCCACGTTCGTGTCCGAGGGTCGACCATCTGAGTGGTCGTAGCACTTGTGAATTCGCAAACTATATTGCCGGTCAACCAATAATTTAGCAGGTCGGCGATCGTGACCAGACGTTGGGCTGCGTCCAGGATTCCGGGCGTGCTCTCATTGGCAGCGAACAATTGGTACAAGGTATTGATCGGCATAAACTGGATGCCGGTGGAGCGGTAGATTTCATCTTTCGGAACGATTTTGAACACCTCGTCCATCACGCCCTTGGTACGCGCGTCCCGATAATGGTATGGATTCTGCAAAAGCTCGCCGCCCTTGCCGAGCAAAGCGTAGTCCACGCCCCAGGTATCCACACCGATTCCATCGAGACGAGTCTCCTTCAGCCCGGCCAGCGCTTTGCGCATCTCCAGCCAGAGGCGCGGCATGTCCCAGTGAAGCGAGCCGCCGTACTCCACCGGATCATTGCCAAAGCGACGCACTTCCTCGATCCGCAAGATGCCGGAGTTGAGATATCCAAGCACGGCGCGACCGCTTTCGGCTCCGAGATCGAAGGCCAGGTAGGTCTTGATGGCGTTGTTGTCGGCCATAGGATGTGACGCTCCCAGAGTTTCTGGCTGATAGCTCTTTTGTGATCTACTCGAGATAGCCGCTCTGGCGGAACGCTTCCGTCGGGCTTCGGAAAGCCCTTTTGAGGCCCACCCGCCGCTCTAATCACTGGCGGACAAGGCGACGAAGTCGCATCTCAGGAACCGTAAACTTGGAAGCTCGAGTGGAATTGTACAAGAAATGGCGGATCACATTATCCGCTGTTCGTCATTCGTCGGCACGCCGCTGTCGGAAAGTGGTTGACGGACGATGATCCCGTCAAGGCTTTGCGTAGAGAGCTTTCCGGACAGATTGACGTTGGAGGGTTTCTGCCCCTAGGTAAGATTCCGCTTTTGCGGAGACCGGAGCTACATCCTGCCGCGAAACATTAATCAATCGCTGTTACCGCAGCGGCGTCCACTCCCTGCATTCCTGAGCGCTGATCGGAGAGATGAGAGGCTGCCCCGCCTCTGAGCGAATGACGGCGTCGGAGGTGGAACAGAAGTTTCTCAATCCAGTGCCTCTTGCGACTGGAGTTGCCACTACCACAAATTCCTTACATGAGCGCAATCTGCATTCTCCCGCAATGCTGAAGCGGTAACCGGATTTTTCGCACCACGCCCCGGCTGTGCAATTGGAACTGCCAAGATCGGCGTCGATTAAGCCGGCGTGGTTGGCCGTCTTCAGGTCGCTCCCACGCGGGTCGGGCCCGAGCGAGGCCAGGTCGCGGGCGTAGCCATTTTGCAGATACTTGTAAGAATACGTGGTCTGGGCGACGTTAATCGCGCGGATAGTACCCATGGCCGCCGATTCGTTGGCGCTGGTTCTCGCCCGCAGCAGGTTGGGAATTGCGATGGCCGCGCCAACCATGATCGCGCTTACGTCCGCGCCGCCGCCGGCGCTGACTCCACGGATCGCGCGCTCTTCGCCATACGCGCAATAGACGATCGGGGCTGTCGTCGGGGTCAGTTGAGAAATGGCATCCGCCGTTTCCGGCGATAACTGGCGGAGACGAAACGCCGTCATAGCCGACGCGTCCTCGTATACCAATGCGGAGACCTCCCGCGGATAGCCTGAGGGAAATGATTCGAGGAACTTCGCCGATTTTGCCAGCGATTCACCGGACTCATGAACTTGAACCGCTTCCGCTGCCGATTCGTGGCTGGACGCTACGATTAAGTATCCGTCGACAAATGCATAGACAATCTGAAGAGGCTTCGCCGAAGATGGAACCATCAGAGAGTGATAAATCACTCCTTCTTCCTCGGATTGCTGGGCCACCACCGGCGCGGATAAGAGCCACTTGTTCAACGTTGCCTGTAGACGATCGGAATCGTTGACGCGCAGTATCGCCTTCCATTCAGGATGCGGCGGCGTGAAATCGGTGAGCGCGAAAGCGATTTCGCCTTGAAGCTGAGCAAGCAAATCATCTCTAAGGTTGACGTGCATGGCCTGCTCCATCGCAGGAAGGGTTCCGAACGCGTTGGGATTGGAATCGGAGGCGAACACTTTTAGATCGTCGAAGACATCACCCAGATTCTTGAGCGCGATGGCTGCGACGACAGCCGAGTTTGGCGAGATAAAATCGAGGCTGCCGAGCGTCTTCGGCGCTGCGAGCCATGCCGCCGCGCCGTGCCGCGGGCCAACGAAACTTAGTTCCATCTCGCCCAGGGATTTGCCGGCAACATTTTTATGGTCCCAAACGAGATACTTCACGTTCTTGAATCCGCTTCGCTCAAGGGCCTTTTGGCTTTCGGCCTTATCCGTCGGCAGCCCGCCGATTATTTTATCTAAGTCAGCCGCCGCAACTACGGACGTACCACCCTTGTAGGCCTGCACGAGGCGCTCGCCAAAGGCAGTCGAAGCAAGGCCGCCGGTCTTCAATTCCACGAACTGGTTGAACTTCCTCACTGCATTTATATCGGAGCCGGCAATTACAAAATCTGGGCGCACCAGAACAACAAGACCCCCCGTTGCCGCCTTCGCCTCGCTCTTCGCAGTTGCTAATTCCTGAAGATCAAGGACGCGTAACTTCGCGGTCGAGTTCTCCGGCAGACCCTTCAGCATCTGTTGAAGGAAAAGCTTCAATCCCGGCTTCCGCACCTCTGTAATGAACACCACGCTCGGCACAGAGCCTTGCGCCTCGCCGGCGATTACCATTTCATCTCCCAGGTATTGAGAGAGTTCATAGAACTTCTCGACAGAACTTTCAACCAGTGGGCCGGTCTTCGCCATGTCGCTTTGTTGCCACCAGTTTTGCAACACCGCACTCTGCTTCAATTCGTCGCGAAGAACCATCAGAGCCTGATGAGCGGGCTCTCCGTAGTTGGGGAAGGCTCCAAACAAGGTCGTCGATGCAGGCAAGAGTGGCAATAGGTCGCTCTTTTGGCGTTCGACGGGAAATTGGATGTCGTGTTTGAGCCTTTCAAACAAGTGGCCGAGTTCGGGAAGCAAGCCAGGGTATTTGTTCAACTCCTGAGACAAAGCGGCTTCGGGCCTGGGCGTCTCTTTTGTCTTGGAAGGGCCGGTTTGGGAAGGACTGATTGAGGTAAGCAGACAAATACCTGCGAGCACAATAGCGCGGCTCGCGCCATGACGAGAGTATCCTGAGCGTCCGTGTTCCATTCGTTTGTTCCTTCGGAAATTTCGAGAACATTATGGCATTCGAAAGGAATCAAGCGTAGAGAAATGCCGGGCAGGCGGGTGACCTTGGTTTGCTTTACTTGAAGCCTACCGCCGTCATAGCCGCCTTGGCTTCGGGGTTCTTCATGAAGGTGTTCCACACGAAGCTGGATCGATAATTCTCGGCCATGAGCATCGAGATGCCGAGGTCAATCCCGAGCACATCGGTGTCGTACCAGTTCTTTAGCGGATTGAAAGCATCGACAAAGCTGTAGTGTTGCCATGCTGCCGGATACGTTGCCCACATGTTGCGCAGAACGGCAATGCAGTCGGACGAAGCGAATGGAATCGAGCCTCCAGGCGCGCAAGGTATGACTGAGCCGTCAATCGGCCCCATCGCCGGAGGGCCGCCCCAGATTACGTAGCCGCCTACCGAGTCTGAGGCCGTGATGCCCCAAAGATTAGTCGAGTAATCGGAGAACTCCCCTGCAAGAGTTAAACAGAATGCCTTGTGCGCCTCGGTTGCGATGACGGAGTTATTGAAGTAGTTGGCGTAGGCGTCCTGTTTATTTCGAAAGTCAAACCAGGCGTGCGAGTACTGATGAGTGAAGAGGGGATCCTTGCCACTGATGTAAGTATAGTTCTGAAAAGTGACAAGAGGCCGGGAGAACGCATCCCACGCGCTGGCAGGAACAGGAAACGTCGTCGAACCGATGGCTAGGAGATAGAGCATCATAAGTTCGCAGTAGGTGTCGTAGCGAGCAGTAAGAAAGCCGCCTTCCGGCGTCCACCCTTCCGAGAAAGTCGTGCCTGCGTTCAGCATCCAAGGCCAATTCACGCGATCGTAGATCTGCGTGGCGAGACTTTGAATCTGCGCGTCCTGAAAAAATTGCCGGCAGGTGAGCACGCCGCAAAGCAAGATCGCCGTGTCGATCGACGAGACCTCGGATTGCTCTGCGCGCTGTCCGGTGTTCATATCGACAAAGTGATAGAAGAAGCCGTTCTGCTGCGCCAGTTGGGTCCAGACGAAATTCAAAGTCGTAAGAACGCGCGACTGGATCTGAGACGCTGGCATGTACACCCGTTGCGCGCCGATGCAGAGAGCCGCGAGGCCAAAGCCGGTGGCCGCGATGCTCGAAATTGTGCGCGAATCGTCAGCCCCGGAGGCATAGGCGCGATCCATGATCTGCCCGGTATGCGCTCCCGCACGGTCCCAGAAGAACTGGAATGCGGCCTGCTCCATTTGATCGAGAAACTGGTCGTCGGTAAGCGTAGGCTGAGTTTGACCCGCCTGCTTTGCGCCAACGCAGGACATATCCAGCAAGGCGACATTTAGAAGCGGAAAAGCAAGCGCGCTCCTGCCAAGTGTCTTCCCAAACAGCGAGAGCGCTTCGCGACGATTTAGCTTCTTTTTAGGGACGGGCCAGTCGTCCATTTCACTGCTTTCTTCCTACTCGGCATCCGCTATTTCAGTTCGATTACCGCCAAGCCCTGGGGGGGCAGAGTGAGGGTTAGCTCTCCGTCATGCACGTCGCGGCTCTCGGGGGCAGGAAGACGAGCGGCACTGCGCAAGGTTTCGATCTGCGCCTCGGTGGGGTAGCGAGGCGATCCCATTTTCTCATATGCGGCACGAGGGTCGCCATGTGCGCTGTCCACGCGAGAGATCAGGGCATGCTTGGCCGAATGGCCCTTGAACTTCAGAGTAATCTTCTTCGGAGATCCGGTTTCCGGCGCCCCAGCCTCAGCGGGCGGAGCGTAGTTCCATACAGCAATGATGCGAGTTCCGTCAGGCCTGCGCGTTGCCAGGGCAAAATCGGAATCGACCGTGATGCGCTCGTCGCCCAGCTTATGCAGGAGCGCGAAGGCGGCAAAGGCGGGCTTGGGAATGCTGTCTTCGGCGAGCAGTCCAAAGCCGCCGTAGAACGGCTCTTTTACCACTCCCTGTTCTTCAAAGACGTCGGAGAACGTCCAATACGACATCATGTCGACCATGCCATCGCACTGGCTGATCGTGTCGGCCAACCAGGGGCCCATGTAAGTCGAATCGGTCACCGACGTTTCGTTCATATAGCTGGCGTTGAACTCGCTCCATATGAGCGGCAGGTCGGGTTTTGCGGAGGACTTGATTTGTTCATGCACTTTCTTGATGGCGCGGCAGACCATCTGGTCGCGCGGAATTTTCTCGGACGTGCCAAAGACGTCTTCTGCTTTGTCATTGCCGTAGACGTGAGACGAGACAAAATCGACCGGGACATTGTTGTCGACACAATGACGGATAAAGACGTCAGCCCACGCAGCCTGAGCGGTCGCCGGCCCCCCTACACGCAGGCGCGGATCGACCGACTTAATGGCGCGCGCGGTATGGTCATAGAGTTCGAAGTAAGTTGTCTGCTTTGGATCTCCGCCCCAAAAATCCAGGTTGGGCTCGTTCCAGACCTCGAAATACCATTGCGAAACTTCACTTATGCCGTAGCGATCGACGAGATGCTTTGTAAATTGGCGGATCATCTCACCCCACTTGGCATAGTCCTTTGGGGGAGAAATGTTTTCCTTATACCAAAACGCATGGAGATCATTCTTGTCCGCCGCAAGCGCTTTCGGCATGAAACTCAGCTCCACAAACGGACGCACACCATTGGCTAACAGCCCATCGTAAATCTGGTCGACATAAGAAAAGTTATAGATGGGATGGCCCTGGGCGTCCTCGTTGTAAAGCCCGACTTCGTCATGAAAGATGGCGTGAAAACGTACGTAGCGAAAATCGGTGATCTGTTTAACGCTATGCAAATCGTTGCGATAACTCTCGCGCAAAGCGAGGATGGCGCGGCCGGAGCCGAACATCTCCTCCCAAAAATGAGGGAAGGGATGGGCGGGAGCTGAATCATCGATGACGACGGCAGAGTTTTGGGGAATGCTCTGGGCGAGCGTAGAAATTCGCGTTCCCGCCATCGCAAAGGCAAGAATGGCTAGAAACACGAGTCTGTGGCAACGTCGCATGAACGGTCCTTAGGAAGGAGTGCCGGGCGATGAACTCATCGGTCATCGCCCGGCGAGCGCAGGTACTAGAAGTTGAATCGGGCCCCCAGTGCGAGGACACGGCCCGACAGCGCAGCCGAAATCGTACCGAAGTTCGAGTTGCCGATGTTATTCGAGATGTTGTTCTCGTTAAAGTTCATATTGTTAAACAAGTTGAAGGCGTCCAGACGAAATTCGAGCTTTGCATTCTCGCCCAGTACGGGCATGTTCGGGAGACCAAAGCTCTTGGCCAGCGTCATGTCGACGGACTTGTATCCCGGCATGTTGAGCGAGTTGCGGCCAACTCCGGGCACCTGCGGGAGACTAGTTCCGGAATTCGTTCCGTTGTAGGCGGTATAAGTTGGCGTCGAGAAATAAGTCGTGCCGCCCAACGGGAAGTTCGAGCCAGGGCCGCCACCGGCGGGCTCCTTGAAGGCGTCAAGGCTGGTACTGTTGCCCGCGCCTCCTAGATAGGCACCCGGGAGCAACTGCCCGTAACCACATTGTCCGCAGTAGAGGCTCCCGCCCTGAACACTCACAAACGGACTCCACGGGAATCCGGAGTGCCAATTGAAGATGCCGCTAAGTGACCAACCGCCAGCGACCTTTTCTACCCAGTTGTTACTGCCGTGGAAGAAGACCGGCTGCCACATGCCGAATATCTTGAACGCATCGGTGACGTTGTAGTCCGAACGTCCATAATCCAGCGCGACGTTGTAAGGGTAGGGCTGCTCCGAGTATGGCGCCGAACTGGTGTCCATGCTCCTTGCAAAGGTGTATTGCGCGTCTGCCATAAATTGGTGCGAGAACTGATGCTTCAATTCCGCCAGCATCGCATTGTAGTTGCCGCGGCCGTTTACTCCCCAATAGTCGCCGCCGCCGATATTTGGGTTTAATGGATCGCCATTGGTCGACGGGACGGCGAGCGGGTTCTCATGGAAGAAGATGTTGCGCGACAAGCTTCCCTGATATCCCAGGCTCATTACGTACTGGTGACCCAGATCGTACTGCATATCAAACGAGTAGTGATGAACGCGCGTGGTGGGAAGAGTTTGCGGGAAAATTTCGACGCCCACCGAACCCGACGTTGGCAGTCCGTTGGGGCCCAATGGCGACACCACGTTCGGGTTCGCCGGGTAGCCATAAAGGTTATGCGGGTCACCCGAAACTGCGTAAATAATCTCCGGGTTGATCGTTTCCGGCGAATTGGAGCTGAGGCTAGGAAATATTACCAAGCCCGGATTGTTGCTGATGTTGGCGGAGATAGCGATTTCTTCCTGGTTGTAGCTCAGGCCGTACCCGCCGCGGAATACAAGTCTGTTGTTGAATCGACTCGGACTCCAGGCGAAACCCAGATCGGGTCCGAAGTTATTCTTCTGCGCGTTCCAGGAATCTCCCTTTTGAATGACAAGGTCGGTCAGGTAGTTCGTTCCCGAGCCAGGGATGGCCCGCAGCATGTTGCCCTGCTTGGAGGAGAGCGGACCAAAGTAGGACCAGCGCAGTCCCACGTTGACGGTCAGGTTGGGGCGAAGTTTGATGTCATCCTGCCCAAAGAAGCCCAGAATATTTTCCCGCTGATCCTGGCGAATCGTGGTCGGGATACCGGTATTGGGATCGAATCCGCCCGATTCGTTGTATGGTGCATCGTTCAGAAAGTCCCATAGGTTGAAAAAGTTATAGCTGGGTACACCGGCAGGAGCCTGGTCTTGCAAGTAAAAGAGCCGCGTAGCTTCGCCGCCGAACTTAATGGTGTGGCGCCCGATAATTTTCGTGGCTACGTCCTTGTAGCTGTACGTCCACTGATTCAGGATGCTGCCGACCGGAGGCCCAAATTGCTCCGGTGTAATGCTGCCGAGCTGGCCCAGATAGTCCGAAGGAAGTCCAACCGGCGACTGCGGATTAGACTTGACTTCGTTCCAGCGCCATCCAGCAGCGTTGGCGCGAAGTTCGTTGAGGAGGGTCGGCGAGAAAGTGTGGTTCCAAATGAGGGAGAACGCATCGTTGACCTGGCTATGATGGAAAACGTCATAGGACCGATTGCCATTGAAACTGTCAGTCGACTGAGGAACCCAGTAGATGGCAAAGCCGATGCGATCTTTGCTGGTGACATCCGCGTCGAGTCGGCCATTGTACTGGACAGCAGTGTGAGTGACCGGGTCCGAGGTTATGTAATTGGCGAGATCAGCCACCGTGCCCAGGGGACTGCCGGGGGTTCCGCAGCCCGTGCCGGCCCCGCCGCAGCCGGGATGGTTTTCGTCTGTCCAGCCAAGATCCTGCGTACCCAAACCTGTCGTCAAAGGTGTGCCGATATTAATTCCCTGGCCTGCAATGGTTGCGCAGTTAACGCCTTCCGTCAGGCCGGCATGGGCGCAGTCATTGCCCGCACTGAGGCCGAGGTTGAGCACGCCGTTGCCGGGGAAATTGAGATAGGTGGCCGCGATGCTTCCGGGTTGCGCCAGGGCGTCGAACGCCGGCGTGTCGTACCACCCAGTGCTGAGATTGTCGCTGTTGGGCTGGCGCACCGTCTCGTAGGAAAAGAAGGCGAAGACCTTATTTTTCCAAATTGGGCCACCCACGCTGCCACCGAACTGGTTGAACTTACTGTTGTCTCGTTGAACCTGATTGCCGCCGTTGTAGCGCTGAAAGGCGTTCAGGTTTGGTTGGTGAGTGGTGAAGAACAAACTGCCGTGATACTGGTTGCTGCCGCTCTTGGAAGTGATCTGAATTTGTGCGCCACTGAAGCGGCCGTCTTCGGCGTCGTAGCTGTTGGTGACGATCTTTACGTCGTCCAGGGAATCCTCGGAAGGAGTAATAACTGTAGAACCGCCCCAGACGGCACTGGTGGTGCTGATGCCGTCAATCGAAATACCAGTGTTCTGAGCCTGGTTGCCATTCGAAAAACCCTGGGCGAGGTTTTCGGTCGCGAAGATGCCAACCGCGCCACCCGAGGGTGCCGGGCCGCTCTGTGTGCCGGGCAGATTGTATTGGCCTCCGCTGACTTGTGAACCGTCGGCAAACATGCCGGGAGCTAGCTGGGCGAGCTTGAGTACATCGCGCCCAAAGGATGGCAGGTGCTGAATCTCGTTGCCGGAGACGACCCCATTCAGCGAGGCTGTTTCCGTGTCGATGGCAGGCGCCTCGGAAGCATTCACGTTGACGGTCTGCGACTGAGTCCCGATTTCGAGCTCTACGTTGAGCGCATTGGCCTGTTCGCGGATCAGTTCGACATTGTCCAGGACTTTCGTTTTGAAGCCCTGCTTCTCCACTTCCAGATTGAAGTGCGTATTGGCCAGCGCATTAAAGTTAAATACGCCGTCGCCGTTGCTCGTCCTGACCTGTTTTTCGCCAGTTGCGGGATCGGTTAGCGTGAGCGTGGCGCCCGGAACAACCGCGCCCGTCGAATCGGTCACGACCCCCTGAATCGAGGTTCGATATTGGGCATGGGCCAGCATGGGTGACAATAAAGCGCAAAGGACAAACAGCAGCGCGAGGTGAAGTGCAAAACCGAAACGGCTCATATCAGCCTCCAAAAAAGAATTGCAGAGCGCAAACCCAGGAACAGGGCTACAGAAACGATCCGATCTACTAAAACAGCAGTAAAGTGATTTAGTAGCCCTTACGGCTTTTAGCACCCTTGCGTCGCAGTGTCAAGTAAGCGGGCGGTTGCCCTGGCGGAAAAAGCGTCCTTGCCTCAAGAAGACTCTTGCCCCTTCATGCTCGCTATGCAAGACTGCACTGCGTGCCCATGCGTCAGAAACCCCGCCGGACTCCTCCCCGAGCAGACGGACGCCTCAAGCAGGTGACCCTCAGAGTGCTGGCAGACCATCTCGGATTATCTCCGGCCACGGTTTCCCTTGTATTGAATCGCGCCTCGGTGGCCGACTCGATTCCGCGAACGACCCAGGAACGAATCTTCGCCGCCGCCCGCGATTTGAACTACCGTCCAAGCTTTGCCGCCCGTTGGGCTCGTACACAACGCAGCTTCACAGTGGGAGTGCTGGTGCCCGAGGTGAGCGAAGGTTATGCCGCGCTGGTGATGAGCGGCATTGAACAGCATCTTCTAAAAGAAGGTTACTTTTACCTGGTCGCCAGCCACCATCACCGCCCTGACTTGATCGAGGAATATCCCAAGATGCTGATGGGCCGCTTTGTCGATGGGCTTATAGCGGTGGACACGCCCTGGCATCACGACTTGCCGGTGCCGGTGCTAACGGTTTCCGGGCACAATGCGGATGGCGGCGTCAGCAACATTCTTCTTGATCACGATCGCGCCGCCGAACTCGCCCTGCGCCATCTGCAACAACTCGGGCACGAGCGGATCGCATTCATTAAAGGACAGGAATTCAGTTCGGACACCGAAGTTCGCTGGAAGTCGATTACCGAGGCAGCTGCCCGGCTCAAGCTTAGGCTCTATCCCAAGCTCACGGTTCAACTGGAAGGCGAATTGGCAACGCCGCAACTGGGCTATCGCGTGACGAAACGACTGTTGGAACAAAAACAACGATTCACGGCACTGTTCGCGTTTAACGATATCTCGGCCATTGGTGCGATTGGTGCGTTGCGCGACGCAAAACTGGAAGTGCCGCGCGACGTTTCAGTGGTTGGATTTGACGACATTCAGAGCGCCGCCTTTCAGAATCCGCGGCTGACAACTATCCGGCAGCCTTTGAAGAAGATGGGGACGATCGCCGCCGAGACTTTATTGCGGCGAATTGCGCGGCCCGAAGACGATTCCTATCCGCGCGAGATCGTCGTCGAGCCGGAATTGATCGTGCGCGAATCAACCGCTGGGGTGCCGAGTTAAGTTTTCGACGCGTTTGCAACTCTACAAAGCGACCTCCACTTTCGTGCCATTTCCACCCAATTCTCCACAGCACTCCACCGGTGTGCTACTTGCGATTCCCCCATAACTTTCCGATAATCTATGCCAGCCACTCACAGCCATGTACCGTTATAGCCGTCCTGATCTGCTGCGTATTCTGCGGCTCGCCCCCCGCCAGTTGCAGAACTGGGAGAAGGCTGGGCTGGTCAAGGCGAGTGAGGATTATTCTTTCTTCGATCTGCTGCAAATCAAGAAAGTCCGCGATCTGTGCGGGATGCGGGTGCGGCCGGCGGTGATTCGGCGTTCGCTCGAAGCCATGTTGAAACAGGCATCGGGCATGCAGAATCCGCTGCTCGAAGCCGGAGCATACTTGAGCGGGCATCGCGTCGCGTTCCGGCACGAGGGCCGTTTGCTGGAGCCGATCGCCGGACAATTCATGTTCGACTTCGCTTCCGAAGAAACGAAAATTATGACCAGCGCACGGCGCACCGGACCGGAGCTGGTCGTTACCGACGTCGCCGACCTGTTTGCGCGCGGAATCGTTCTCGAAGAGGATCCCTCCGCGCAGAGCGAGGCGATTGCCGTCTATCACAAGGTTCTCGACATGGATCCTCAACACGCCGCCGCGCACATTAACCTGGGCACGCTTTACTACAACCGTCACGAATATGCGCTGGCCGAAAAGCACTATCGGTCTGCGATCGCGATTGATCCGCGTTATGCGCTCGCCTATTTTGATTTAGGCAACGTTCTCGACGAGACCGGGCACATCGAGGAAGCGATCAATACTTATAGGACGGCGATCCAACTGGCTCCGACTTACGCCGATGCGCACTACAACATTGCGCTCGCCTATGAAAAAGTGCGCGAGCCACGCAAGGCACTGCAACACTGGCGCGCTTATGTGAAGCTCGATACCACAGGTCCATGGACGGTGCATGCCAGACATCAGATCCAGCGCATTCTGCAAGGCGACAAGCTGAAGCTGGTGCACTCGCGCAAGGCGGAGTGAAGCCGGGCACGCTGCATTCGAAGTTCCCCACACGCGACAAGGGTTTTGTCTCGCGGTTCTGCGTGCGAGGTTTGCCGTTCTCCGATTCCATGGATACTGGGTCTTAGCAGTAGACTTAACTTCGCATCGTGAAAACCAGGACGCAGAATTCATGAGACGCGGTTTAGGAGACAGGCATGAACATCTATCGACGCATGATTTCAGTTAGCCTCGCACTGGCGGTGGTTGCCGCGGGCGGCTTCTGTTTCGCACAGGAGAACGCGAAACAGAAGCGGATTTACAACGAGACTGCCGATGCCCATGTCGAAGTCAAGGACGCTTTGGCAAAAGCGAAAGCGGAGCACAAGCGCGTCATCGTGGTCTTCGGAGCAAATTGGTGCTTCGACTGCCACGTGCTCGACGATGCCTTTCATCGGCCGGAGCTGGCTTCGATCATCGCAGCTAACTATGAAGTTGTGCACGTAGATATCGGAAAGGGCGAAAAGAACCAGGACTTGATGAATAAGTACAAGGTTCCGTTGAAGCGTGGCATCCCAGGCCTGGCTGTGCTCAATCCGAACGGGAGGCTCATTTACAGCCAGAAGAATGGCGAATTCGAAAATGCTCGGGCCATGTCACAGGACGATTTTTTGGCGTTCCTGAATAAATGGAAGCCCGGGACGCGGAACGACTAGAACCCGATGGAGTCGCGCGATTGAATTGCGACATGAAGCAGCCCGGCGGCCTCGGCTTGAGTCCCGACAGCAAAAAGGCGCGGCTTGCGCCGCGCCCCGTCCAGGAGAGAGATACAACCTACTGACTTTACGTACCCGCAGAGTTAGCCCGCAAAAGTTAGCTCTTGTTCACCACCAGCTTGTTCTCCACGCTGAAGGCGCCCGGGATCGCTCCGGCCCGTATTCCAGCAATATTCTTTTCGGTCATGGTTTGGACAGAACCGTAGAGCGTCACGTGCCCGTTGTTAACGACAATGCGGATCGGATGCACGGGATCGATCGCATAGCGGCTCAGCACCGGGTCGCGATAAATCGCCCGCGCAATCTTGACGCGCAGCGAGTTGTCGAAGAACGAAACCGGCAACACCTTCACGTTGTCGACCACGTCTTTCACTCCGGGCGTGCTGGCCACGATCGCCAGCGCCGACGCTTTGGGCGTGTCATACACCGTGTCGCCTTCGAGCGTCACCACACCGTCTTTCACTTCGAGCGCAAGGTAGTTAAACGTGTTGTCAAAGTAACCCACGCGGTCGAAGGCCAGCTTCTTCGCCAGTTTCTCCTCGATCTGGTCGTCGGACACGTTTGCGGCCGCTACCACGATGTCGTTGCGAATGCCCGAAACATTGGCGATTTGCTTTGCTTTCTTGGCTGCGTTCAGCTTGTCCTGATAAAGATTGACCGTGCCGGTAAGCGTCACAATGCCATCATCGACGCTGGAGTTCACGTGGTTGAGTTGTTTGGTTCCGTGCATCTTCTGGCTGACGGCCTGCTGAATCTGTTGGTCATAGCGGCCGCTCGTCGCGGCAAACGCCGTCATGCTCAGCAGGACAAGCAGCACCACGGTCACCGCGACAAATTGCTTCTTCATGGTTGCCATCCTATTTGGAATTCCGGCCCATACTGTTTAACCGGTTAGTTAAATAGATGCCCGCAATCAGGCTGCGGATACGGCGAGACAGAATGTTTACAAACTATTACTTTTACAGATCATGACAAACAATGTCGGTCCCGAAACGCTTGAATTCGCCGGCATTTGACAATTAGTCGTCATGACGACTAATCTAGCACCATGCTTGCGGTTTCGCGTTCCAGCCGGCTTCAGGATGAACTCAAGCAAAACGTCCCATTTCGCAGCCGCGAGCAGGAGGCCTATCTCTCGCTCCTGCGCACCGCCGATGCCTTGCAAACCAGCGTCGAGGCCAAGCTCAACGAGTTTGGGCTGACCGGCACGCAGTACAACGCGCTCCGTATCCTGCGGGGAGCGGAACCGGAAGGCTTGCCGTGTAGCGAGATTGGCGAGCGCATGATCACGCACGACCCCGATGTGACGCGACTGCTCAATCGTTTGGAGAAGCGAGGGCTGGTCAAGCGTACGCGCGCCAAGACGGATCGGCGAGTGATTTACGGAAGGATCACTGCCGCGGGACTGAGGCTCCTGCACGAGATGGATGTACCCGTCGAGAAGTACGGCCGCAAAGTTCTCAGACACGTGGAGCAGGAAAAGCTCCAGGAGTTGATTGAGTTACTGGAACTTGTCCGGGGCGGCAGCGCTGCACCCAAAGAGTCCTAGCAGAGGAGCCAGCTATTTTCGCTTCGGGCTGCCCTTTTTCACGGTTTTGCTCTTAGCCGTTCGGGTTGGAACCGTCGACTTGCTTGCCTCGTTCGGAAATACCCGTGCGAAAATCTTGTCGATATTCTTCAGCTGGCGCTTCAGATCAAAGGCCCTCTCGATTTTCGCGCGCGGTACACGCCCAGTGATGGCAGGATCGCTCAACACCAGTTCGTGAAAATCAAGGCCCTCTCTCCACGCATGCATCGCATGATCCTGCACGAGACGATAAGCGTCTTCGCGCGAGACGCCACTTTCGACGAGGTCGAGCAGCAACTGCCCGCTGAAGACGAGGCCGCGCGTCGAGTGCAGGTTCGCCAGCATCCGTTCCGGATAGACGAACATGGTCTCGATCAGATTCGCGGTCTTCTTCAGCAGGTAGTCCGCGAGTGTCGTCGAGTCGGGAATGATGATGCGCTCGGCCGAGGAGTGCGAAATGTCGCGCTCGTGCCAGAGCGGGACATTTTCGAATCCGGCCTGTGCGTTCGCGCGGACTACACGTGCCAGGCCGCTGATCTGCTCGCTGGTCACGGGATTGCGCTTGTGCGGCATGGCCGAAGAGCCCTTTTGTTTTTCGCTGAAGTATTCTTCGGCCTCGCGAACCTCAGTACGCTGTAGATGACGGATCTCCGTCGCAATCTTGTCGAGGGTTGACGCGATTACCGCCAGCGTCGCCAGATAATGTGCATGGCGGTCGCGCTGTATCACCTGTGACGAAATAGCCGCCGCTTTCAAGCCCAGGCGCGCACATATTTTTTCTTCCAGTTCCGGAGTAAGGTGGGCGAACGTGCCGACCGCGCCCGAGAATTTTCCGATGCGCAGACCTTCCGCCGCCGCCTGAAAGCGCGCAATATTGCGGCGCGTCTCCGAATACCAATTGGCGACTTTGAAGCCGAAGGTGATGGGCTCGGCGTGGACTCCGTGGGTGCGGCCAATCATCGGCGTGTCTTTGAATTCCCAGGCGCGGCGTTCAAGCACGTCCGCAAGGCGTTCGAGGTCACGCGCGATCAGCGACGACGCCTGCTGGATCAGCAGGGCCTGGGCCGTATCGACAACGTCGTTCGACGTCAGTCCATAGTGGAACCAGCGCGCATGCGGGCCAACGATTTCCGCGACCGCGGTGGTGAAGGCGATGACGTCGTGCTTGACCTCGGCCTCGATCTCGAAGATGCGTTCGACATTGAAATTGGCTCGCTCGCGAATCGCCTTGGCTGCTTCTTTGGGGACAATACCGGCGGCGGCCAGCGTTTCAGTCGCGGCCACTTCGACCGCGAGCCATGTGCGGAAGCGGTTTTCGTCGCTCCAGATGCGAGCCATCTCGGGCCGCGTGTAGCGTGGGATCACAGATTTCTCCAGCGCGGAAACTTTGGATTTCGAACTGAGGATTGTAAATCAATCCAGGGGGCGTCGTCAGCGAGTAGCAGCTGACGATGACGAGCAGGAACTTCAACGACCGTGGATGCAAAGCCGAGTCTCCCGCGCTAGTCGACTGTGTGCTTCGCCGTGTACCCCTCGCGCGTATAGACAACGGTCTTTACTTCTTTGCCCTTCTGGTTTCGGACCTTCAACGGGCCGCCGTCCGGGGCTTGCAGTTCGACTTTCAGCTTGCGATAAGTGCCGTCGAGTTTGGCGTTGGTCGGATGGTAGGAAATGGTGTACTGGTTGCGGATGTCGGCCGAGATCTCCTGAAAGATCCCCGGCAGTTCGCCTTCAAAACGCGGGAAGTAAGCGCGACCGCCGGTAAGTTTGGCGAACGTATTGAGCTGATTGTCGTTCTGGAGCCATCCAACTTCGGTGGCGCCACTCGCCATACCACCCGAATCCCGCATTTCCCGGTAGAACCAGCCGATGCTTACCGGATAGATCGTAACATCTTTCGTCGCCTTGATCTTCTTAAGAATCTGATCGAGAGTGAGCTTGCTGAACGTGTCGGCTCCCGACGAAACAAGAATTATGTACTTCTTTCCCTCGATACGATCGATCCGGTCGAGCGTGTCGAAAGTTGCGTCGAAAAGGTTGCGTTCACTGAAACCGGGGACGCGCAGCATATTGAGCGCGCCAGTGATTGCCCGCTTGTCTTGCGTGAAATCGACCAGAATCTGCGGCTTCATGTCATAGGAAACAACCGCCACATAGTCGTTTTTTTGCAAAGTGCTGGCGAAGGTGTAGGCGGCGTTCAGTGCGTCATACATGTAGTAATACTGCTGCATTTGGTGAAACATGGGCGAAGCGGCGAATTCGATCAGGAGCACGGCGGTGATCGGCGCTTTCGTTTGGTTGAACGACGAAATTGTCTGCTGCTGGCCGTCTTCGAAAACCTTGAAATTATCCTGTTTCAGGCCGGGAATGGTCTGGCCATCCTTGGTAGTGACGAGCACATCCAGCGTAACGAGAGGCACCTCAACCTTGATCGAGTAATCGGGCATGTTGTCGATCTTTTTCGGCTTTTCGGGGGCTGGAGGAGGAGGTTCTTCTTTCTTCTTCGGAATGGCGTAAGGACCAACATCGTCCTGCGGACCACCCGCCGCCGGCGGAGCCTCTTGCTGATTAGGATTGGCGGAAGGTTGCTGCGTAGCATCCTTATTATTGTTCTGATCCTGCGCGCTTGCTGAAAGTCCCGCAAATACCAGACACAAAACAAGAGACGCCGTCACAATCAGGCGTCCACGCCACGCTGGGCGCGCACAACTCTGCCCCTGAAAAACGCTAAAAATCATGGGAATCCCTCGAAAACACCTGTGCTAGTATAGATGCAATAGCTCTGCGGTTGGGATATTTGCTGGCGACAAAAATCGCCACTCTCCTGCAAAACCATTTTGACAACACGCGGAGTCTAACTCAGTATTGGTTAGCTAAGTGGTCGTTTTCTGACCTCCGGGGATATTCATGCGAATTAGGGCGCTCTTCGCCGCTCTGTTGTGCCTTGCCTTAACCCTGCCTGCGATTGCGCGAGACAAATCGAACCAAGCTGCATCCGGCCGTGGCAAGCCCAACATCATGCCGCTCGACCAGATTCACGCCGGCATGAGGGGCACGGCTCTCACCGTGTTTCAGGGTGTGAAGCCCGAGTCGATGGATGTGGAAGTTCTGGGAGTGCTGCGCAATGTGAACGGACCCAAAGGAGACATCATCCTGGTCCGCCTGCACGGCGCCAAGCCGGAATATACCGGTGTGGTTGCGGGCATGAGCGGGAGCCCGGTGTATCTCGATGGCAAACTCGCGGGTGCGCTGGCCTTCCGGATCGGCGAATTTTCCAAGGAGCCGATTGCCGGCGTTACTCCAATCGAGGAGATGTTCGAGATCAATGCGCTCGATAGCCGTCCGATTGAGACCCCGGTGCGGACTAGTGCGACCCCCAGCGCCAAGACGCCAACCTCCGGCCCGGGAGTGAGTTCGGTTGCTCTGACGACTGATTACCGGAACTATCTCAAGCCGATCGAGGCGCCGTTCGTGTTCAGTGGCTTTTCCGACGCGACCCTCCAGCGCTACGCCGGCCAGTTCGCCGCAGCCGGAATAACTCCTGTGATGGGCACCGGCTCGGCAAGCGATGAAAAGCAACCGGAACCGATCGAAGCCGGATCGGCAGTCAGCGCGGTTCTGGTGCGCGGCGACATGGACATTGCTGCGACCTGCACCGTCACCTATGTCGACACCAGGCATCTGCTCGCCTGCGGGCATCCATTGATGCAGTTCGGCCAGGTCGATATGCCGATGACGAAGGCCAATGTCGTTGCCACACTACCCTCGCCATTGAATGCCTTTAAGATCGTCAATACCACCGAAACCGTGGGCTCCTTCGTGCAGGATCGTCAGGCTGGAATTCTCGGCGTGATGGGCCGCGAGCCGAAGATGATTCCCGTGACCGTGACGCTGCACAACGGAACCGCCATCAAAGATTTTCATTACGAAGTCCTCAATAACGCAAAACTCAGCCCGCTGGCCATGATGGCCACGGTATTCAACGCGCTGCACGGCATCAACGATTACGGCGACGATGTTACTTACCGCATGAACGGCGTGCTCAGCGTAAAGGGCTATCCCGACGTGACCATGCGCAACATGTTCGCGCCGCTCGATAGCGGCCAGCCCGCTGCGGCGCTCGCGGCGGCCAGCATCGGCGACCGCTTTGGACGCATTTATAGCAATCCTTACGACGCCCCCGACGTTGAGGGAGTGAATCTCGATTTCGATATCGTCCGCGACCGGCGCTCGGCGCGCCTGGAAACTTCGCGTACCGATGTGACCGAGGCGCGGCCTGGCGATACGATTACAGTGGAGACTGTGATCCGACCGTACCGTGGCGAACGCCAGGTCTGCCGGATTCCGATTCGTATTCCGGCCACGGCGTCGAAGGGGCCGCTGGGCATTTTAGTCAGCGACGGCGATACCCTCGACCGCATGCATCGCGCCGCGCCCGCAATGACGCGCGGCCTCGGCCTGGCGCCCACAATCGCTCTGTTGAATAAAGAACGTTCCAACGACCGCGTCTACGTTTCGCTCTTCGATTCCGATCCCGAAGCCATGGTCGCCGACAAGATCATGCCCACGCTCCCGCTTTCCGTCATGAACGTGATGGACAACATGCGTGGCACGCAGGATATGGTCGTGCTGGGCGAGTCGTCGGTGAGCGAAGCGTCGACTGAGCCGCTGGATTACGTTGTCTCCGGCGCGCAGATGCTGACGATTAATATTAAATAGTGGCTGAAACTTCAATTCCGCAAAAGAAATCCGCGAGAATCTGCGAAAATCCGTGGAAACGAATTTACGCTGTACCCGCGATTCCTCTTCTTTTTCATCACATTTTTCCCGTACTGCCATCACAGACCTGCGCGAAAATCGGTGCGAAAATCACTCGACATTGCAGCCAGTAGAACTGTGTTCGTCTCCAGAGCCGAACGCATTCTCCGTCTTAGATCGTTGTCTCCGCTCTTTGAAAACCGAAAGAAACCATGACAAAAGGCAGGCGCTGAGAATTCCCAGTAACGGCGTGGCCAGCCGGAAACTACCCTAAGTCCAATATTTTGAATACTTTGCAGGTAACGGTATTATTATCAATAACTTAACGGTTTTTAGGGGAGGGGGGGTACCCCCCACATTTTTCGAATTCCCGCTCCGCCTCAAACAACCATCTCATGTTAAATCATAGTCTTAGGAGCAATCATAAGGGCTCCCTCGAAACTCGAAAATAGAGTGTTTCGGCGCGGACAACCAATGGCTCAGGATTTTCGTGCTCGGTTGGTGAGCGCCGCCGCCCGTGGTCAACTTCCTGGTTGACGCCTTTGCAAATTGAGCCACTACCTAATGTTAGGTAAGCTGCCCTTTTGATCCGCGAATCCTGATTGTCGTGCGGAATCGCTTTAAGAATTGTCATTCCGAAACCTGAGCCCTGTCGCAGGAGAGAAATCTGCCGTGTGCGACAAAAGTGCAGGTCCCTCGCTGCGCTCGGGATGACAATTCAGTATATTTTTTATTAGGGACGAATTCTGTTGTTTGCACCGAGGTAAAAATCTTGGCTCGTAAGACGCTCGCGATAGCATTCACACTTACTCTTTTCACATTAGCGTTTTCTGCATTCGCTTTCGCCGAAGGCACGCGCACCTGGGAACAATCGAAGTTCGACGATCTGATCAAAGGCACGGCCAACGGGATCGCCTTCCGCAGCGAGGGAGGACTGGAACTCGCACCGGCATTCAAAACCCTGGCGACCACTCCTTCGACCTACATCTGGTCCATCACCTCGGATGCCGCGGGCAACATCTATGCCGCCGCCGGTTCGCCCGCGCGGGTCTATCGCATCACGCCCGACGGGAAGACCACCACCATTTTCGAGCCGCAGGAGTTGGAGGTGCAGGCGCTAGTTGTTGCGAAAAATGGCATCGTCTATGCGGCAACCGCTCCCGACGGCAAGGTTTATCGCTTGGCAACGACTAGCGCGTCAGTTTCAAAGACGGGCGGCACAAAGGAGTTTTCCAAGGGCGCAACCACCAGTTCATGGAGCGCCTCGGTCTATTTCGATCCCGGTGCAAAGTACATCTGGGATCTCGTGCTCGATAACACCGGCAATCTTTACGTCGCGACGGGTGATCAAGGCGAGATCTTCAAAGTCAGCGCCGATGGCAAGCATTCACTGTTCTTTAAAAGCGACGAAGTGCACATTCGCGTGCTGGCACTCGATCCAAGGGGAAATCTGATTGCCGGATCGGACGGCAGTGGCCTGATCTATCGCATCTCGCCGAGCGGTGAGGCCTTCGTCCTTTATAGCGCGCCAAAAAAAGAAATTACTGCGCTCGCCATTGACGGCGCCGGAAACATTTATGCCGCCGGAGCCGGAGAGAAGCGCGCCGGTCCTTCAGACAATACGCCGAGTATTCCAAGCATGGCCCAGGCGCAAAGCGGACCACCGGGCGACGCCACCATCACCCTCGGAGCCGCGCCCAATTCACCGCCACCGTCTTTTCCGTCTCCCGCAAAGGGCGCAACCGGCGGCTCCGAAATTTACCGTATTGCGCCCGACGGCGCCCCCGAACAGCTTTGGAGTTCGCACGAAGATCTCGTCTACGCACTCGGCTTCGATCAGCAAGGCCGCCTCCTCGCCGGTACCGGCAATCGCGGGCACATTTTCGCCATCAACGGCGTCGGCGATTTTACCGACCTCGTCCGCGCCAGCGCGAGCCAGATCACTTCCTTCGCCGCCGCACCGGGCGGAGGGCTTTACGCTTCGAGTAGCAACCTGGGCAAGATTTTTCTGCTCGGCCCATCGCCGGAACTGGAGGGTTCCTATGAGAGCGACGTTTTCGATGCTCACGTTTTTTCGCGTTGGGGACGCGCCGCCATGCGCAGCTCCGGCAATGTCGACCTATTCGCTCGCAGCGGCAACGTCGACAATCCCGACCGCAACTGGAGCCCGTGGACGCCGGTCCCCTCGAACGCGGAAATGAAAATTCCGCCGGCGCGCTTTGTGCAGTGGAAGGCCGTGCTCCACACGGGCGCTTCTGCGGCACGCGTCGATAGCGTTCTCGTCTACTATCTGCCGAAGAATGTCGCTCCCGAAATTGATGAAGTCACCGTGCAGCCCGGCTACCGCTATCCGGCCATTGCACATGTGATAAGCACCGATCTCGCGTCTTCCATTTCGCCGCGCCTGGAAATGCCGCCGCCGCAACCAGTGCGCGACCACGATTCGATCGGTGTCCACTGGACCGCCCATGACGACAACGACGACCAACTTGTCTTTTCAATCTACTACCGCGGCGACGGCGAATCCCGCTGGCTCCTGCTGAAAGATGGCGTCTCCGACCGCTATTACTCGTTCGATTCGAACCTCCTGCCCGATGGCGGCTACACCGTAATGGTCGTTGCCAGCGACGCGCCTTCGCACTCGCCGGGAGAAGCGCTCTATGCGCAGAAGGTCTCAGCACGTTTCGAAGTCGATAACACCGCACCGACGATCGACAACCTGAGCGCGGCGCTCGACGGCAAACAGATACACGTTCGCTTCCGCGCCATGGATTCGTTCTCCAATATCAAACGCGCGGAGTACTCGCTCGACGGCGGCGACTGGCAGTTCGTTGAGCCGGTCGGGCAGTTGTCGGATTCAAAGACGGAAGACTACGACTTTCGAGCGGCCGTCCCACAGCCGCAAACGCCGCCTTCGATAGTGGCGGCTAGTTCCGGAGATCATGTGGTGGTGGTGCGGGCCTACGATCGATTCGACAATCTGGCGACTGCGAAGACGATTATCCGCGAACGGTAACGCTTGTGTGGCGGAGTCCGTGCCCAGCCTCACCAAGGTACGTGCTCTACTGCGCCATGAACAGAATGGGGCTGATAACGCCCGGGTCCAACTCCATCATGAAGAAATCCGTCTGCGTCACCGCATAGATCACGAAGTTTGGCGCGGTAGCCGGGGATATGGGACCAATTGTCCCGATGCCCGCGGACTGCAGAGTATAGACCGCCTTTATCGTCTGGCTATTGGGGTTCTCAACGCCGCTCACGTTGAACACCGCGCTCCCCGGCGAGGTTAGCAACAAGTTCATCGTCGCATAGCACGAGGTCAACCCCGAACACATCGAAGCGTTGGGAACGCTATTGCTGTTCGTCGCCACCGCGTAAGTGCCGCTCGCTTCGGTTGGAGAAAAGCTGCCCAAGTTCTGCTTGAGCCCCGTCTGTAAATTCATTGTTCCCGTGATCACTGCCGAACTCGATTGATCCAGCAAAAATCCACGATTCGCCCCACTGGCATACAAAATGAACGAAATCGGCGCAGCGACTGGGCTCGCGTTAGGGTTACCCAGCATCTGGAATGTGTATCTTCCCGTGTTGTTGTTTGTTGCCGCATATGTGTTCCCGAAAACGCATACGATCGGCGCCTTGCAATTGTTCGACGGCGGTACAGACGTAATCGCTCCGCGATTGTTCCAGTCGAATGTGCCGGTGAAGTCCCCCTGGCCGTCGGTCGTGCCATTGACCAGGGCAACGTTTCCGTTGGTTCCCGTGAGCGCCGAAACTGAGTTGCCCGTGAAGGCGGTGGTGTTGTAGGTACTTACTTTCGAATCCTGCAAGGTCATCGTTCCGACCACGGCAGGGTTATTGTCAGTGGAGATTGCGTATAAAGTCAGAGGGCTGCTCGCGTTGGTAGTTCCGTTGGCGACGAAAAAGTCGAACGTCATCGCCTTGGGAGAGGTCAGCGTCAGTTGGCCAAGATTGGTGCTCGAACTGAACGTATAACTGCCGGACAGCCCCGTACAGGGCGACGAACCGCAAACGCTATTGTTGGCACTGCCATTATCGTTCACGTCAATCAGACCATTGCTAACGGAAGACACACCGTTGGTGGGCAGCAGGCCGACGTAGCCCACCCGGTTGTTGCCCGAATCCACACCAGTAAAGCCGAACGCAAATGTTGCGGCTGTCCCCTGGTTAAATTTATTCTTTGATGACGACTCCGCAATGCCCGAGCCATTCGCGCCAGCCCCATCCGAGGCCACCATTTGTATATCGCCGGCAGTGTCAAGCACTACCTGATAGGTGTTCGGAAACGGACTGCCGGAAATACTCAATTGCAGCGCACCCGCGTTGTTGGAATTGACGTTGCTGCCGTTGGCCGGAGTATACGAACCACCAGAGATAGCGTATTGCGTCGCCACGAATGCACTACCGTTCCAGGAATTCTCATCCTCGATGCCCGAGATTGATCCGCCTGCCACCGTGAATGTCCCCGCTACGGCGATTGCCCTGCCGTTTTTGTCATATCCGGAAAACTGAAACGCATACGTGCCATTCAGTCGTGAACTCAGAACGGTCGTCTGGGATGGCACACAGGGGAAGTCCTTGGCGTCCACTGTGCAACCGGTGGGATCGATCGTGGCGATCGCTGAAATAGTGACACAACTGTTGCATTCTTCTCCCACAGTAGGTTTGTAGTATGTCAGCCCAGAAATATTGGGATCTTGAGAAAAGTTTGCGCAGGGCCCGTTGGCTGTCGTGCAGGTCCAGGTAAACGTCTGCGGTGCCTGATCGGGTAGAGCTATCGCCGTGTACTGCTGCGTAAGACCCGCACCTACATCTGAGGAAGCGGGACTTACGTTGGCGATGTCGGGAATAATGCTCATGGGAAGCACGCCCGACAAACTGCCATCCGATTGCGACGTGGCAACAACGGTGATGTCCGGATCCGAAGGCAGGGAAGACGGTCCCTGGTAGTTTGCTGTCGAAGTAGTTGTTGACGTGAAGTATCCGCAGGGATTTGAAGAGTCCGTCGGCTTCGTGCACGACGTGCCCGTGATGTTCCAGTTGACGGGCTGCGCCGACACGTTCTGGAAGGTTAGGGAAAAGGTGATCGGTAAGTTCAACCCCGCTGCTCCGATGGGACTGAGTCCGTTGCTGGTGCCGATCACGGTGATCGCAGGGCAGTTCAACACGCACGGCCCACTGCCGCCTTTCGCGCACCCTCCAAGCAATGCCAGGCTCAAGAGAGCCGCCGCAAATAGTAGTTTTTTCACCATGATCGAGGTCTTTTCTCTGAAGCCGCCGTTGCCGAGATGGTTGCCCGATTTGCTGGCCCGACCGGCCGGGCTGTTCCGGTCTTTGCCTTATTCCAGCGCAGTCTGAGTGCCAATCTCTTTCGAATCTGTAGCTTAATGTACCTTAATTTAGAGCAGTTTGTCTGCGCAACGGTTGACAACTCCCACGCAATGAACTACTGAGTGCGCAAGAGATTGCAGAGGATGGGGAAGCAGCGGACAGCCGCCGCCTTGCCAATTACATCGGTTCAGCTACAGGGATTCGTTCACTCCAAGCCGCTTTGCCATCTCGTCATAGTGAAAGCCTTCACCAGGCGTATATGGCTGGACCCATTCTCCGTCAATGACGAATTGTGGAATGGCCTGCTTGCCCGCATGCTTCATCACTTCTTCGACGGCGCCCGGAGTGGTTTCAATGTTGATGTCCGTGTAGGCGATCTTGTAGCGCTCGAGGAAGCGCTTGGCTTCGCGACAGTCTGGACACCAGGGCGCGGAATAGACAATAACTTGCATGGCTGGAGAGTAGATGACGGCAAAGCACAAAAGTCGCAGCATGCTCGGCATCCGATGATAATGCAGATTTCATGGGCCACTCTGCAATTCCAACTATACCCGCTCCAGCTCGCGGTGCGTCCGCTCATTGCTGAGGTTCCCGGTATTCAGCGTCGAAGCCGGCTCGAAAAGTAGTAGCCAGCATTCTTCGTCCGCCACCGGCCGGTGTTCAACTCCGCGTGGGACTACGATGAATTCGCCTTCCTCGATCCACTCGTGGCGATCGCGAAACTCCATGCGGAAGCGGCCCTTTACAACCAGGAAGAGTTCATCCTCGTTGTCATGGTGATGGAAGACGAACTCGCCCTTCAGCTTATCGAATTTGAGATGTTGGCCGTTGAGTTCGGCTCCAATGTAGGGCTTCCAGTATTCGTTGATCTTGGCGAATTTGTCGGCGATGTTGACCTTGTGCATGATGGCCTCGTGAATCGGAATCTGTTCCTTGTTTGGATTGGCCGAATTTGCGATCAGTCGCAAAGAAAAAGGCCGCCGATACCGCGGGCGGCCTGTTGGCTTCGGCGACCGTGATTCTCGACCGCTTAGAAGCCGGCGTCTCCTGAACCCGGATGCCCGCCGCGCAAACCGACTCGCACTCCGCGTTGCAGATTCACCTGCTGGGTCGTAGTCCAATCGACTTCATCAGTGCTGATCACGCCGCTGCCTCCGCTGGCGAGTTCATAGCTGATGCGGCCATCCTGATAGGTGTAGTTGCCCACCGCCAGGACCATTCCGGTCTTCAGCACGAACACGGGTACGCCTGGCGAAGCGCCGGCAAAGCGCGAGTCGATGACGGCGCTATTTGCGGCCTCCAGATTCGCCGGTCCGGCCGAGTTAGCGGAGCTGTAACTGGCTGAGGAGGCTGCGGGCAGGTAGCTGGCGTACATCATCTGCGGGATTTCCTGAAGCCTGGGCTCGCCCTGCGCAGGCCTGATGTGACGCACCGCGAGGCGTGGTCCGGCGCTGCCGGTCGAGCCGATAGGCGCGTCGTTATAGGCGTCATTCCTGTACGTGCCGTTGTCATATGCGTCGTTGTTGTAGGACGGGTCGTTATACGGACGCCCGAAGAAATGCCAATTCGGCCCGAAGGTCGACGCAACCTGCGGCATCTGCACATCATCCATCAGGCGCAGCGTCAGCTGGCTTTCGCCTTTGAGCGCCGGCCGCGGGCCGCGCGCCGGCAGCATGAT
>JBAQJF010000198.1:0-27755 GCA_049300195.1 Terriglobales bacterium
GGACACTCCTGTCCGCGCCACACACTCTACGGGTCCGAATGCGAATGCTCGGACCTCGAACGGGTAGCCGGTCGCGACGTATTTCCCTTAGCGTCCTGCCAAAGGATCGCGTTCAACTTCTCCGCGTCGTTCGCGTCAGGCCGGGAGAAATCCATGCGCGAAGACTCCTTCGCGCCTGGGGCTTTCTTCTCGTTCACGCGATAAATTAGCCCGCTGCGCAGATTGCTATCGTCAGCCTGATAGGGCCGTTGAGCCCCCGGGCCAGCAAGAAGCGGCGCCATCAGAGGCGCATGCGCATCGAACAGGTTCATCGCCGGAAGTCCGAGTAGCGTTTCCATCGTGTGGACCATGTTCACGGTTGTATAGAAGTTGTGATCGATGTAAGGCTTGTCTGCGCGCGGTGAGTATTTGCTGATTTCGAGCGCGATGGATCGATGCGCATCGACGTGATCGGCGCCATTCTGCGCGTCGTCCTCAATGACAAAGATTACGGTGTCATCCCAGTACGCACTGTGCGAAACGGCATCGACCACGCGCCCAACCGCCAAATCGTTATCGGCGACTGAAGCCTGCGGCGTAGGCTTTCCCGGGCGCGTTCCACCCGTGTGATCATCGGGCAGGTAAAGCAGGATGAACTGCGGCAACTCTTTCGCGCTGCCGCGAGCCTTCACAAACTCACCAAACTCACGCAGAAATTCGTCCGCACGAAGCTGATCGGGATAGTCGATCTCAAAATCCGGATACAGCGGATCGAAATGATCGCGCTGCGCCGCTTTGGTCGCGCGCATGCTCTTGATTCGAGGCACAGCCCACGGCCACGGACTCGGACCGCCACGCGGATTGCCGACATTCGCCGGCAACGGCTCACCGTGCTTGATGTCGGGAGAGGCGCACTCACCAGCAACCCCGGACGGCGTACCCTCCATCGGCGAACTCGCGCGGTCTTCCTTGCACAGAGTGAGAGCCATCATCTCGCCGTAGATGCGATAACTGAAATGATTCTTGGCCAGGTTGTCCCAGAGATATCCTGTTCCGGGATCATCAACATCGGGAATGCCCTGCTCCAGCGGATACTCCTCCGCAACCTGGCCGCTGAAATCATATGTGCGCTCCTTGCTGCGATAGGCGATCGGCCAGGTCTTCTCGTTGTAGTCAGAAGTATCGGAAGCATCAGACCATAAGTGTCCATCGCCGGAAACTTCTCCGCTATCGTAGAAGTTGTCGAGCACTCCAAATTGCAATGCGAGCTTGTGCTCGTTCGGAGTAATCCCCGCTCCATACATAGTGAGTGAAGGATCGCCGTCGCCGGCTGGCAGGTCGCCAAGAATCTGATCGTAGGTGCGATTTTCCTTGAGAATGTAGATGACGTGGCGAATCGGATTCTTGCCGCCGGCAAACTTGAACTTGCCGGGGTCGGCATGAAGCAGGTTGTCTTCTTCCACCTGGCGCGTGTAGGCAGCGAGATTATGATCGATGTCCGCGAGAGTCAACCGCTGGATCGAACCGCCAATCAGGGTCGCAATATAGGGATGCGCGTTCGGATGCAACTCCGTCTTCAACGTGGCCTTCATGTTGTTCGGAGTGCTTCCCGTTCCTTTTGCGGTCGCAATCAGAAGGTTGTCATCGGCGACGGCGAGCGCGCTTGGATACCATTCGGTAGGAATGAAACCGATTGGAGATACCTCAGGGCTACTCTCATGTGTATCAAAAACCGCAACAGCGTCGAGCGAAGCACAACCTACAAACAAGCGATTGCCGTCCGGCGACAGAGCAACAGATACAGGGCTGGTGCCCCGATCACTTTCCAGAGCATTCTTGAGATTAACGTGAAACATGCCGCCCACTCTGCCCGGTCTAAGGTCGAGAGCGATGACGGAGTCGAAGTCCGTGTTGCTGAGCGTTACATAAAGGGTATCTTCGCCGGAATCGAGCAGCATTGCAGTCGGATGAATACTTGGAACCGTTACATTCGTACGACCGGGCAGGTCATACCAAGCATCCACTGCTCCCGTGCCCAGATTCAACGCGGCCACCGCGGCCCCATTCCACAAGCTGACCCAAGCCTTCGTTCCGGATTTGTTGGCAATCACCGTGTACGGATATTCCTTAGGTATATAGCGGCTTCGGCTCAAGTCGAACGACTTGAGGATCTGCCCAGATGAGACATCAAGGAGAACAACATTGTCCGAAAGATTGTCGGCGATGAGCAGCCGATCGCCGCTCGCACTCGGCAACACGGCAAATCCGGCAGGATAAGGCGGCGCCGTTCCAGCCGGCGTCTTCCGTATCCCATAGGCAACTTCCTTACCCTCGGCCACGCGCTGCGGCGGAATCTTAATGAAGCGCTCTGGCGCGACCTGGCCGCCGGCAAATTTATAAACCGCGATGCCGTTTCCCGTGCTCGTCGACTGCTCGCCAGTCGGATCGGTAATCGATCCCATGGACGCGTAAAGGTGTTTGCCGTCGCTCGCAAATGCAAGTCCGATGAAGTAACTCTGCCGAGTTGAATTCGTGTCGGCAACCAGGCGGTCATCGGGAAAGTCCCGCAACTGGTTATTACTGAGGTCGAGGATGGCGATCGACTGGCGTGCGCCGCTTTCTATCGTGCCGTATCCCTGGTTGAGCAGGGCCGCATATCGGCCATCGGGACTCATTGCGATGGTCGCCGGAAAGCTGTTGGTGCGCGCGATGAAGCCGGGAACCGGCAGAGTCAGGTTCTTACTGGTGGGCAGATGAATCACTCGCGAATGCTGATTCGCCGCGAGAGCGGCAACGATTGCGATGAGCGCGGCTGCGCCGGCAACGAACGCTTTTTTCACCAACGGGGACCTCGAGTGGTTTTGTACCATTCGTGCGTGCCTTGGGGCAAACTCAACGGCCTAAATCGTAACCGGAACACGTGCAGGCAACTATAGACTGCGGGACAACCTGGTTAGCGAAGACCAAGAAGTACTGCAACGTACTGCCGTACCTGCGCCAGCAAGGCCGGCGCCGCTTTCGAATGAAACTTGGCGTTTCGTCCGCTCCAATCCACGCTCTTCAACTGATCAACCAAAACGGCTCCTTCAATCTGATTCACTGTAACGGGGAAGGCAAACGGGTAGGGTTTGCGCTTGCTCGTCAGCGGGCAGACCACTGCGAGGCCGCTCGCGCGATTATAGCGCTGATCGGTGAGTACCAGAGCGGGACGACGTTTGGCCTGTTCACGGCCCACCTGCGGATCAAAATCCAGCATTACGATGTCGCCAGCTTCCGGAACATAAGAGAGCGCCATGTCACCACTCGATAACTTCTCTCCCTACTTCGACAGTGGTTGCGATCTCGGCGTACCGATTCTCGGGAGTAATTTGGGAGACTAGTTGGGTAAGGGTAGGAACACGGGCAGCGCGTCGCAATTCGACACGGCCGTCCGCGGCGGCCTCGATTTCCAAGGCATCGCCTTCCTTCAGTTTTGCACCCTCGGCAATTGGTTTTGGGATACGGACGGCCAGGCTATTTCCCCATTTCACCATTTGTGCCTTCATGACTCCTCCGCGATGGATATACATAGTATATACCACTCTGGAGGCATCAACACGGCTCGTGGACAGCATCCCTTGATACGAGACCAAGCGATCGGGAGTCAAACCCTCGCGCTAATTTTTCTCGCTACTGCCGCGCCGATTTGAAAATCGCGAACACCGCGCCCTGCGGGTCGGAAATGACGGACATGCGCCCCACGCCTTCCATGCTGGTGGGCGGCATGAAGAGTTTTGCGCCCATTTCTTTGGCTTTATTCGCGGTGGCGTCCACGTCGTCGACCATAAAGTAGGCCAGCCAGTGTGGAGGAACTCCGGGCTGGAGATATTTAGAGGGCGGCAGGCCTCCGATCATGTGCTCCCCGTTCTTGATGTGCAGATAGCCTGAAGGGTCCTTCGGATCGCTTATGAATTGCCATCCGAGGAGGCCGGAATAGAACTTCTGCGCGCTCTTGGGATCGGGCGTGTTGAGATCGCCCCAGCACAGCGTGCCGTTGACGGAATGAATGCCGATACCCGTACTCTTATTTGACTGCCACAGGCAGAAATAGGCTCCGGTCGGATCCTGGATCACCGCCATGCGGCCGGCGTCCATGACGTCGAAGGGCGCGACGATTGTCTTGCCACCGAGTTGCGGAACTTTGGCGGCGGAGCTATCCACGTTGTCGACCTGAATGTAGAGCATCCAGTTCGGAGGAACGTGTTGCGCGACCTGATCGGGGCGCAGCGTGTATCCGGCGGCCGCATCGCGACCTTCGAGCCGGAAAATGGTGTAGTACTCGTTCGGGCCCATCGGCATGTCGTTCGGGGCCCATCCAAATATGGCGCCATAGAACTTCTTGGCAGCGGCTTGGTCGGAGGTAGCGAGTTCAACCCAGCAAAATGATCCGGCAGAATGCTTGTCGATATGAGTCATGGCGCAGAAAAGTTTACACCAAAGTCGACGGTGGGATTGTCAACGGCTAATGAACGTTGAACGAACGATTGGCGAAAACAAAATCTTTACCGGAGGCACAGAAAAACAGAGAAATCAACTTCCTTTTCCGTCTGCGAAGCTCCGCGCATAGCTTTACAGGTTCTTCGCCGTCCAGGCTTCAATCCGGCCCAGCGCCTTGTTCAGGTTTTCCAGCGAGTTCGCAACGCTGAAGCGGAGATAGCCTTCTCCATAGGCCCCGAAAGCTGTGCCGGACAGACCGGCGACTCCAGCTTCTTCGAGCAGCGCGTCGGCCAGCTTTTTCGACGGCCAGCCGGTTTTGGTGATGTTGGGGAATGCGTAGAACGCACCTTTCGGCATCCGGCACGAGAAACCTTTGATCTTGTTCAATCCGGCGACGAAGACGTCGCGGCGGTGCCTGAACTCGGCGCTCATTTTGTCGACCGACGACTGATCGCCGCGCAGCGCTTCAATTCCGGCAATCTGCGTGAAGCTCGCTGTGCAGGAAGTCGCGTTCGTCACCAGGCGCGATACGGGCCCGGCTAAATCAGGCCGCATGACTCCGTACCCGAGCCGCCAACCCGTCATCGCGTAAGTTTTTGAGAAGCCGTCGAGCAGAATGGTGCGGTCCTTGAAGCCGGGCACGCTCATGATGGAGAAGTGATCGCCGTCGTAAATAAGGCGGCTGTAGATTTCGTCGGACAGAACAAGAATGTTACGGTCGCCGATGGCCTCGGCAACTTCAAGAACGTCTTTCTTCGTCATCACGCCGCCGGTCGGGTTGTGCGGCGAGTTCAGGATAATGAGCCGGGTGCGGTCGGTGATCAATGACGCCAGTTCTTTGGTGTCGATGGAAAAATCCCGATCCTCGCGAACCGGAATCGGAACCGCTTTGCCGAGCGCATAGTCAACCATCGACTCGTAGATGGGGAACCCGGGGTTCGGGTAGATGACCTCATCTCCGGATTCAATCAACGCCAGGATCGTGAAAAAGATAATTGGTTTCCCACCGGGGACCACAATCACTTCTTCGCTTGAAACCGGCACATTGCGCGTGCGGCTGACGTAGTCGGCGATGGTCTGACGAAGATCGGGCAGGCCCGCCGCTGGACCGTAATGCGTCCAGCCGTGGTGCAAGGCGTTGACGCCGGCTTCGATTACGTTCGACGGCGTGTCAAAATCGGGCTCGCCTATTTCGAGGTGAATAACATCTTTGCCCTGCTTCTCGAGAGCGCGGGCGCGATTGAGGACTTCAAAGGCGGTTTCAGTGCCGAGCCGCGACATGCGACCGGCGAGACGCAATTCAAATTGTGTTGTTGGCATAGCGGCGGTTGGCATTATAGGGTCTCGTCCTCGCTGTCGGCCGATCGCTGAATCAAATGCGGCAATCGGATAGCGAGAATTCGTTTTGGGAACTCGGTAGTTGACTTTGGGGGTCCCCCCCCTAATCCGGTCTTTTAGAATCAATACTTTACGAGCATTTTCCTGCCAGGTCTCTGAGTAATAAGGAGTTGGAGGCAAAGTATTGAGCGCCTACAAGTTAACTCCGTTACTACTCCAAACCAAGCGAGGCTTGATGGGTCGGGAACTCCTTCCGAGCGAAAATACCCGTTACTGGACTCCGCCGGAAGCAATTTCATTTCCTTGACACAATTTTCATTCTCTCGCTGGCGATGGCTCAAGGTCAAGGACTCGATGGACCACTGATGGCATTAAGATTCACGAAGGCAAGCGTTGGCTAAGAGCGTTCGCCGGTTTCATGACTTTGATGGTTTACGGTTTGTGCCGGCTTACTCTGAGATCGTGCTCTCTTCGCTCTGCGCCCGCAGGATGCGGTCGACCGAGTAGGGAGCACGCTGTGCAGGCTCGTGGTAGTGCCGCACTTGCATTTCTCCCAAAAGTCCGACGGCCAGCATGTTGAGGCCAGCCAGCAGAAGTACGGCGGCAAAAATCATCAGCGGGCCGTGCTTCGTCATGACATCGGCTTGGCGCATCAGCTTTTCGAAGCCGAGGTAGCCGGCGACCGTAATTCCGCCCATGATGCTGAACATGCCCATCGTGCCGAAAAAATGCAACGGGCGCGAAAGATATTTGAGCAGGAAGCGGATGGTCATCAGATCGAAGAAGACGCGGAAGGTACGCGAGATTCCGTAATGGGAGACTCCGCGCTCGCGGTTTACGTTTTTGATGGGAACTTCGATGATCGACGCGCCGTGCCATGAGGCTAGCGCGGGGATGAAGCGATGCAACTCACCGTAAAGCGGCACCTGGCTTAGGATGTCGCGGCGATAGGCTTTGAAGGTGGTGCCGAAGTCATGGATATCCACGCCGCTTAGTTTTGCCATGAGCCAGTTGGCGCAGCGCGACGGAATACGGCGCATCCAGAAATTGTCGACACGATTCTTGCGCCAGCCGCTGACGATGTCATAGCCTTCGGCAATTTTCTCAAGGAAGAGCGGAATGTCGGCAGGGTCATGTTGCAGATCGCCGTCCATGGCGATGATGTACTCGCCGCGCGCATGATCGAATCCGGCGGCGAGGCCGGCGGTCTGTCCAAAATTGCGGCGGAGTTTGACGACTGTCACACGGCTGTCAACAGCCGCGATTTCACGCAAAAGATTAAAAGTGCCGTCGATGGAGCCGTCGTCGACGAGAATCATTTCAAAGCACTCGCCGTTCGCTTCCATCACCGATTTCAGACGAGCGTACAGATCGGTGACATTCTCCTGCTCGTTATGGAGCGGGACTACGATTGAATATTTGAGCACAGTATTTTGATTATACGGGAAGGGCGGAGGATTCCGAGGTAACTTGCAAGGTCAGTCTGGTCCTCGCCGAGCTTCCTTTTCACGGATAAACACGGATTCGCGCGGATTCATCATGGCTGAGCAGTGGGGAAAAGTTGTCCGGCTCCCGCTCGACGCGAGCTCCCGCATCGCCCATACACGAAAGTAACCTACCCAGTTTGTGCGGCGGGGCTGAAGATGGAGATGTCCGATTGGACTCGGACGCTACGCAATATGCCGCAGAAACTCATGGACGTTCTCATGCTGGGACGATGTTCGCACGAATTCTCATGGCCGCGCCGCGCGGCAAATGGAGAGTATTACCAGGTCTGTATGCTGTGCGCGACCGCGTATCAGTATGACTGGAAGACGATGCGGCGCGGCGACCGCGTGCAAGAGCCGGTTACCGAGACAACCACGGTTCGACGCCGCTCGGGAAAGAAGCAGCCGACATGGGTTCCTCGTGCGCGACGCCTAAAGGTCAATTTGCCGGTGCGCTATCGCGGAAAAAATTTGAGTACCTGGTATGAGGGCTCGATCCAGAACATCAGCCAGTCTGGATTGATGTTTTGGGGCCCGCAGCAACTGCCGGCCAATGCATTGATTGAGATGATCTTCGAAATGCCGGAAGAAATCTCGGGGCAGAAGAACAGCAGCGTGCTCTGCCAGGGCCGGGTCGTGCGGGCGAAAGATACTTTGAAGAGCGCTACCGCGGCGAAGTCTGCTGAGGCGGATATCGCAGACGATACTTTCACGCTGGCGGCTTCGGTGCTGGATTATAAGTTTCTGCATTCGCACTAAGCCCGGCCTGACGCGAGGCCATTAATCGAGCGGTGAACCGCTGCGCCACTCAAATTACCTGCAAAACCGACTTTCCCGGCCTCCGTGGCTGCTTCTGTTTTTCCTGTAAATCAGGACTGCCCGCATCTAAACTTACATCGTTCTTCTGTCAGGAGCCCGTACGAGGTTCGGCAGAGGCAGATACTACGGGGAGGGGTTGCTCATCGGCCTTCTGTTTCTCAGCTTGGACTGTGCGAAGGCTCTGAGTGGCGCTCAATTGAGCGACGAGATTCATCGCGGGCCGGTTGCCGGGCGATGCGAGTGCTGCTAGATTCTCTCCTGGAACTCGGCCGCGAAATTAGCGGGCAGTTATTCTTGGAGTTCGGTCGAGCCCGAATCACGAAAGCGGCGTTGCCGGAAAATGGCGAATTCATTCATCAAACAAGATCCGGCAAGACAAGGTCCGGTCAAACAAAGCCCGGCCAAACAAAACTGGATCCAGCAAAGCTGGAAGGCGCGCCGTCAGTCCGCGCTCTTGCGGTACGGCGGCGCGGTAGTCGCCGTCTGGGTCGCGGTTAGCCTGTCGACTTTTGCCCCTCTGCTCAGCCGTCATGCTTTTGCGCTTTGCCTTGCGGCGGTGCTCTTCACAGCGCGCTTTTTCGGCTTTGGCCCGGCAATTTTTTCTTCCCTCCTGTCGGCTGCCTGTCTCGATCTTTTTATTTTCCATTTTTCCGCCTTTGGGGTAATGCAGAGCGAGGGTGCCGAGCGGCTGGCGGTGTTCCTCGCGATCTCGATTTTTGCAGGCAGCATGGCGCGGCAGAAAACACTAGCCGAAACGCGTGCCGAGCGCTCGAGGCGAGAGATGGCCGCGATTGTGGAATACTCCGGCGACGCCATTTTCAGTACAAGCCCTGAGGGAATGATCACCGGTTGGAATCGCGCGGCGGAGCACTTGTTCGGCTATACAGCGGAAGAGGCGCTTGGCATGAGGTCCAACCAGTTGGCGCCTCCGGAACGTCAGGAGGAGGCGGCGCGGAATCTCCGGATTTTTACTTCTGGAGGCAATGTGAATCCCTATCAGACCGAGCGCGTTCGAAAAGACGGCACGCGCCTGCCAGTGCTGCTGTCGTTGTCATCCCTTCGCGACACTCGCGGGCGGATCGTAGGGGCATCGGCAATTGCGCGCGACATTTCCGTGGAGAAGCAGTCGGAAGAGGCGATTCGCCGCAGCGAGAAGCTTGCGACCGCGGGACGGCTGGCGGCTTCGATCGCCCATGAGATTAATAATCCGCTAGAGGCGGTGGTGAATCTGCTTTACCTGGCGCGCGAGGATTCCGCCAATGCAGCGCAATATCTCACGATGGCGGAGCAGGAGGTGGGCCGCGTGGCGCAACTCGCGCAGCAGACACTCGGCTTTGTGCGCGACACAAATTCGGTGGGACCGATTAACACCGCCATCGTGATCGAGGAGATCCTCCAGTTATATTCTCGCAAGATCGAAGCGCGGCAGATTCGAGTGGTCCGCCGTTTCCGCGAAGTTGGAAAAATCACTGGCTACGCGGGCGAGATGCGGCAGTTGTTCGCGAACCTGGTGGTGAACGCGATCGAGGCGATGGATAAGCAGGGATCGCTGGAAGTGCGCGTGGGGCGAGGACGCGACTGGCACGGCGGTCAGGAAGGCGTGCGCGTCATAGTGGCGGACAACGGCAGCGGCATTCCATCCACCGACTTACGGCGCATTTTTGAGCCCTTCTATACCACGAAGAAAGATACCGGCACCGGCCTCGGGTTGTGGGTATCGAGCGGGATCGTGCGCAAGCATGGAGGATCGATCCGCGTGCGGAGCCGGGTGGACGGGCAGGCTCGCGGGACGGTATTTTCCATTTTCCTTCCTTATCGGGGCGAGGTCAGTAAGGCGGCGTAAGGGCATTGGTTGGGAGAGGATTGGGCGCCTTGCGTGCATGGAAGGCACTGCCCTTCAATCACTTACACTCGGCATAGGTACATTACCCAAACCGTGACCTTCGTGCTTGGAGCGTCCTCGGCGCTCCAACCTATAATGAATAAAACCCTGCAAGATGGGCTTTTTCGCCGACCGTGGAACTCATATTTGAAGCCGCGATCTTCGCTCTAGGGCTGTGCTGGGGCAGCTTCCTGAACGTGTGCATTTACCGGCTGCCCCGGGGCAAGTCGGTGGTGACGCCGCGTTCAGCCTGTCCGCATTGCGGGAAGATGATTCCGCTTTACCACAATGTTCCGGTGCTGAGCTGGCTGATTTTGCGCGGCAAATGCCGTAACTGCAAGGAACCGATTTCGCCGCGCTACCTGGTTGTGGAACTGCTTACCGGCGTGCTCTTTCTTTCCTGCTATCTGCACTTCGGTCCCACGCTCGTGACGGTGAAATGCGCGGTGCTTGGATTCTTGTTGCTTGGCCTGATCTTCGCCGACGCTGAAACGAAGCTGCTCCCGGACGCGCTGACTTTGCCCGGCTTGGCGATCGGCATCGGCTTCAGCTTGCTGGTGCCCGTGAACGACCTGGCCTCGCGCATCATGCCCGGCCTGGTGTCGCCGACGATGCGGGGCGAGATTTCGTGGCGGTTGTGGTCGTTGTCGGATTCTCTTTTGGGCGCCGCTGTGGGCGCGTCGTTTCTTTACGGTGCGGCCGCAATTTATTTACGCGCGCGCGGCATCGAAGGCATGGGATTTGGCGACGTCAAGCTGATGGCGATGATCGGCGCATTCCTCGGAACGAAACTGACGGTATTGACGATTTTCGCCGCATCGCTTGGAGGCTCGATTTTTGGATTGAGCGCGGTGCTGATGGTCTGGGTGAAGCGCTGGCGGCGGATTGAGGCGCGCGGCACGCCCGCTGTTGTGGCGCGGCGTCGAGCCTGGCAATCGGCGCGCATCATGCTGCGCTATTACCAAATGCCGTTTGGCGTGTTTCTGGGGGCCATGGGAATGTTGTCGTTCTTGTTTGGAAATGTCTTGCTGCACTGGTACTGGCGGGCGCTGTAGGCGCTCTTGGTAAAGGTCAATGGGAGGAAGTCTTATGAAGAAAGATCTTTGGAAGCGAATGGTCGGGATCACTTGCGGCGCTCTATTGGTGCTGGGAACGGGCGTGGCATCGGCCCAATCTTCTTCGTCATCGCAATCGTCCACCCAATCCCTGGGAGACGCGGCGCGCGCGGCGCGCAAGAACAAGCCGCATGCGGAGACCGCCACCCATGTCTATGACAACGACAATCTTCCCACCACCGAAACATTGAGCGTGGTTGGACCGGCGCCGTCGGCCCAGACTTCAACTGGCCAACAAGCAGCCGCCCAGGAGGCATCCGCGGCGGAGCAGCGCCAGAAGACCGCCGACGACATCCAAAACAAGCTTGACGCCCAGAAGGCCAAGATCGATCAGCTCTCTCATGACCTCGAGCAGGACCAGCGTGAATATCGGTTGCGGGCGGCCGAGTTTTACAACGACGCCGGCAATCGCCTGCGCAATGCCGGGCAATGGGACAAAGAAGGCATCGAATATCGAAGCGATATGGATTCCAAGCAGAAGGCGCTGGATGATGCGAAGACGCAACTCAGCGATCTGCAGGAACAGGCACGCAAGGCGGGCGTGAGAGAGAAAGATAACGACGGAACCACGAAAAGCAGCGACAAAGAGAACACTGACAACAAAGATAAGGACAAGTAGATCGGCGCTGCGGGAGTGTTAGCGAAGGGGTGTCTCGCTCTCGCCCTTCACGATCCCTGTCTTGGATCTCTGCCATCACACGCGGCATTTCAGGCGTTCTTCAGACGCTGGCGGATTTGGGCGGCGTGATGCCGTCCATGCACCAGGTGAAATTTCCGCCACTCGTTTGCGGTGAGCGGACCGAGGAACGGATGATCCATGATCTTGGCGCCTGGGCCGAACCTCCGCTCACAATCGGCCAGGCCTGACTCCATCTTCTGGATCTCTGCAAATATGGTGGAGCGTACTTCACTGGGCGGCATGCCTTGCGGCAGGGCGCGTTCGGGAGCCTTTCTGCCCTCTGGCATATAGCCGAGATTGAGCACCAGCAGCGTACCCAGCCTGTGCTTCAGCGTGCTGGACGTGGCTAGCGGCGCGCCTTTCGTCAGGCATTTTCCAAGACCATAATTCGTGTTCTTGTAGGTCAAGAAAAGGTGCTCCAGAATCTGTCCGGGGGTCCACTTCCCTGCTGTAGCCTTGCTTAGCGCGCTATCGCTTGCTCCGCCGATGGCATCTTCCAGTGCGCGGCGCAGGCGTTCGAGATGGGATGCCATAGGATGACGATTGCTGGAAATTCTCGTTCCGGCAATTTTATAGGAATCGGTCGCGCCCGTTCAGTACAATGATCGCGATCTTTGCATTAAGGTGCACGAAGGAACCCCTTCCAACGAATCGAGGCTCGATGAAAGAAATATTCGTGGCACTTCTCGCGGTGGCGATGGCTGGGTGCTCATCCGCGCCTAATCCTTCGACGACAGCCGAGAAGCCTCAGCCGAAAACTCCGGAGACGATCACCGGCAGCGGCGCCTTTTACAAATGCTACATTGCGGCGCGCGGATGGGCCCCAGACGCGCAGCCGTTTCGCGTTGAGTCGGCCGCGTCAAAGACAGGCGACGGGAAAGCGGGCGAATGGCGTTCGGGGTTCGCTTCGCCCTCGCGCCGGAGCACGCAGTTTTACACCTGGTCGAATGGCGATGTCACGCACAGCGTTGAAGACACCTACAGTCCGACAAACTCTTCGACGCAGGTGTTTAATGTTCAGTTTCTGAAGACAGATACGGATAAGGCGTTTGCGGTCGCGCAGCAGCATGGCGGCGACAAACTGCTGGCGAAAAGTCCGGATACTCCAGTGTTGTACGTTCTCGACTGGGACCGCCAGACGAACGAACTGCTTTGGCAGGTTATCTATGGAACCGATCGCGCAATGGCGCCGTTGCGGGTCGCGGTAAACGCTTCCACCGGGGAATTTTCGCGGGTTGAGAAGTAAGACCGGTCTCGCTTACTACTGGACAGCCGGGGACATCCCGGAACCTTTTTCCGTCTGCTCCAGCGCTTGGCAGCGCAGCAAAGCCATACGGCCGGAAGGCGGCACTGCTCGCGGCTAAAGCTCGGGTCGTTTTTTGGTCTGGGCGGCACGGCTTGGAGCCGTGCCCTTCCCGTTTTTGCTCGAATCTAGTGCATCGGCGGGGCCATGAGACGGGTAGCACCCGCCTCTACTGTCGTGATGTTAGGGCTCACGACTAGTCTACCGCCGGAAGCGTCCACCACCACCGCCACCGCTTCCGGAATGACCGCCTCCACCACCATGGCCACTGCCGCCTCCTGGACCGCGGCCGCCACGACCTCGGCGACGACGGTTGCGATCACGATCGCCTCCGCCTCCGCGTGAGTCTCGTCCACCTTCGGTACGTGCCACTGCCGGCTCTGCGGAGTTGCCGGCAGAGTCTACTCGATTGAAGTTCGGTTCGTCGTCGGAATCAAAATCGGCGCCGCCTTCGATCACTGCGGTCGGCGTACCTTGCGACGCGCTTATTCCGGCTACTGGACTGCCGGCCGGCGCTTCTTCCTGTCCGCCATCGCCATCCGGAGGCGGCGCACCACCACCCATTTTCGCGCGCTGCTCCTTCAAGATTGCTTTGCGCGACAGCTTGATGCGGTTGCCTTCTACGGCCAGGACTTTTACCAGCACCTGGTCGCCTTCTTTCAGTTCGTCGCGGACATCTTTTATTCTGTGTTCGGCGACTTCGCTGATGTGGAGGAGGCCGTCGAGGCCGGGGAGAATTTCGACGAACGCGCCGAAGTCTGCAAGGCGGCTTACCTTTCCGAGATAGGTCTTCCCTACTTCGGCTGAGGCCGTCAGATCGCGGATGATTTGCAACGCCTTGTTGGCGGAAACTTCGTCATTCGACGCTACGTTAACCTTGCCGGAATCTTCAACGTCGATCTTCACGCCGGTCTGCTCGATGATGCTGCGAATCATCTTGCCACCGGGCCCAATCACGTCGCGGATTTTGTCGACTGGAATCTGGAGGGTGTAAATCCGGGGCGCGTAGGCCGAGACTTTTATGCGTTGCTCGCTTAGGACCTCGTCCATCTTTCCGAGGATGAACAAGCGGCCGCGTTGCGCCTGGGCTAGCGCTTCGCGCATGATCTGCGCGGTGATGCCGCCGACTTTAATGTCCATCTGGAGAGCGGTGATGCCGTCTTTTGTGCCGGCGACTTTGAAGTCCATGTCGCCATAGTGATCTTCCGCGCCTGCAATGTCGGTCAGAATGGCGTACTGATCGCCTTCCTTCACCAAACCCATCGCTACTCCGGCTACCGGCGCCTTTAACGGGACGCCTGCGTCCATCAGCGAGAGCGAGGCTCCGCAGATCGTTGCCATGGACGAGGAGCCGTTCGACTCCAGAATGTCTGAGACTACGCGCATTGCGTAGGGCCACTTATCTTCCGTTGGCAGGACTGCGGAAACTGCGCGCTCTGCCAAGGCTCCGTGACCGATTTCGCGGCGGCCTGCTCCACGGAGGAACGCTACTTCTCCCACCGAGAAGGGCGGGAAGTTGTAGTGCAGCATGAAGCGCTTCTTGGCTTCGCCTTCGAAGCCTTCGAGGCGCTGCATGTCGTCACTCGTGCCTAGCGTAGTCGTGACTAAGGCCTGGGTTTCGCCACGGGTGAAGACTGCGCTACCGTGGGTGCGCGGCAGAATTCCGGCTTCGATCCAGATTTCGCGAATCTGATCGAATGCGCGACCGTCGGGGCGATGCTTTTTGTTGATTACCTGATCGCGGAAGATGCGTTCGCGCAGGGTCTCGTAATACTCTTTGAACTTCGCTTTGGCCGGGGCATCCTCTTCGGGAATCGCGGCCAGTTGTTCTTTCTCGAGAGTGCGAACCAGTTCGTAGCTCTCCGCCTTCGGATGCTTCGCAGTGTCCAGGGCATCGGTCAGGCGGGCACCGATTTTCGATTGCAGATCGTTGTAATATGCCTGGTCGAATTCTGGCGGCGTTACTTTGCGCTTCACTTTCCCCGCCTTGTTGCGGAGTTCTTCGATGGCCGCGCAAATCTTTTTGATTTCGGTGTGGGCAAATTCGATGGCGTCAACCACCGTCTCTTCTTTTACTTCTTTGGCGCCGGACTCGATCATCAGGATGGCTTCGGCGGTGCCGACCACCATGATGTTGAGCAGGCCTTCGCGCATTTCCATGTAGGTGGGGTTGGCGATGAAGCGGCCATCGACCAGTCCTACGCGCACCGCGCCGATTGGACCGAGGAACGGAATATCGGAAACGGTCAACGCCGCCGAGGCCGCGTTGATGCCTACCACGTCGGGATCATTCTCCGTGTCGGCGGACAGGACGAAGGCGATTACCTGCGTCTCGCACTTAAAACCTTCCGCGAACATGGGGCGGATGGGGCGGTCGATCTGGCGGCTAGTCAGGACTTCACGCTCGCTCATGCGGCCTTCACGCTTGATGAAGCCGCCGGGGATGCGTCCACCGGCGTAGGTGTATTCGCGGTAGTCGACTGTGAGCGGGAAAAAATCGATGCCGGTACGGGGCTCGGGATTGGCGGTGGCGGTAGCGAGCACGGTGTTCTCACCGAGCCGCACCACGCAGGAGCCGTGGGCTTGTTTCGCCAGTTTTCCGGTTTCAAAAGAGAGAGTTTTTCCGCCGGCGATTTCGACGGAAACTGTAATTGGTTCAGGCTTCATAGATCATCCTTTTTTCGGGCAGGAGCGCGAAAGGCGCCAGGTTGGAGTTCGCTTGATGAGCGAAGGCATGATAGGCAATACAAAATAGGCGAATGCCAGTGGCTATCGCAGTCGGGAAAACGCACTTTACTCAGACTCCCAGCTCAGGCTCTCAGCTTAGACATCAGGTTGAAGCCGGCCCACATTGGGCCGGACACGGTTTTATTTGCGGATGCCGAGCTTGGCGATGACGGTTTTATACCGCTCCGAGTCGTACTTCTTGAGGTAGTCGAGCAGGCGACGACGCCGGCTGACCATCATGAGAAGTCCGCGGCGCGAGCCGTGATCCTTCTGGTGCGCTTTGAAATGATCCGTGAGTTGACCGATGCGCTCGCTTAGCAACGCGATTTGAACTTCAGGGCTTCCAGTATCGGTGGGATGCGTGCGATACGTGTCAACGACGGATTGCTTTTGCTCTCTGGCTAGCACTAACTTGTTGCACTCCTGTCTCTTATCGTTTTCGTAACGGTTTTAAGGATAGCATATTGGGCGCTGAAGCCGCCAGTACGCCTGCCTTGGCGTCGTCGCCCGGGCTGCGAAAGCTTTAATCACAAAGGACACTAAGGTACACGAAGGAAACCTCTTGCCCTGTTTGCTCAAGAGCACGCGGGACGGCTATGATTGCCCGCACATGGGAAAGACGATACTTCTTCTCGCTGTCGTTCTTGCGGCGGCTTCTTCAGTCGCGCAAACTTCAATCACTCCCAACTCCAAGGAAGTCGACGCCGTCTACCCGGCCGCGCACGAGCTTTATGTCGATGTGCACGAGCATCCAGAACTCTCTTCGCATGAGACGCAAACGGCAGCCAAGTTGGCTGAGCGCCTGCGGTCGCTTGGCTACGACGTGACCGAGCACGTCGGAGGCACAGGGGTCGTAGCCATCCTTAAGAACGGAAGCGGGCCCACCGTCATGCTGCGAACCGAGCTTGACGCGCTCCCCGTCGAGGAGAAAACCGGGCTTCCCTATGCGAGCAAAGTTCGTACTAAGGATGATGGCGGCCGCGAGGTGCCCGTTATGCACGCGTGCGGGCACGATCTGCATATCGCAGCGCTCTTTGCCACCGCCTCGATCATGGCGCATAGCAAGGACACGTGGCATGGCACGCTGATGTTGATCGGCCAGCCAGCAGAGGAAACGATCACCGGAGCGAAGGCTATGATCGCCGATGGCTTCGCGACGCGCTTTCCCAAGCCTGACGTTGGAATCGCGATGCACGTGGGCAATGGACTGCCTGCGGGGATGGTTAGCGTTACGCCGGGAATTTACGATAGCAATGCCGACTCGCTGCGGGTGACTATTTACGGCAAGGGTGGGCATGGCTCCGCTCCGCATACTGCGGTGGACCCGATCGTCATCGCGGCTAAAACAATTCTTTCGCTCCAGACTATTGTTTCGCGGGAGGTGAAGCCTGGGGAGTTCGCCGTGATCACGGTTGGTTATATTCGCGCTGGGACAAAGAACAACATCATTCCGGATTCGGCCGAGATGGGGATTACAGTCCGCACCTACAAGCCGGAGATCAGGAAGCAGGTTCTGGCTGCCATCGAGCGCGTGGTTAAAGGAGAGTCGATGGCGGGCGGAGCTACGCGCGAGCCGTTGATTGAACGGTATGAATGGACAGATTCGGTTTACAACGACCCCGCGCTGGAGGAGCGCTTGCGGGGCGTGCTTGAGGCGGCGCTCGGCAAGCAGAATGTAGTCACTGAGGGGCCGATTACAGCGTCCGAGGATTATGCCGCGTTTGTCGAACTGGGAATTCCGTCGCTTTACTTCAGCCTTGGGGGAGCGGACCCCGCGAAGTTTGCCGAGGCGAAAAAGACGGGGACGATGCTGCCTTCGAATCACTCTCCGCTGTTTGCGCCCGATGTGGATCCGGCGCTGCATACCGGAATTGCCGCCGAGGTGGCGGTGTTGCGGAATCTTTTGGGCGGGAAGTAGCCGCGGCTTCTCTCTGCGCTCGGCACGGACAGGAGTGTCCGCACTACTCAATCTTTCTGAACGCTTCGTCCATCATCTTCTCAATGCGCCGCGTTCGGCCTTCCGGCGTCCGATAATAGAAGATGCCAAACAGGTGCGATCGGCGTTTGGCGGGCGACATCTTCTCCCACCCAGCGCGCGCTTGCGGATTTCGCGCGAACGCAACCTGCAGGATTGGCGGAAGCTCGCATTCGGCATCCATCACGGCGAGTAGGCGCTCGGCGATTTGCTCGACCCGTCTGGCGCGGGCGGCATCGCTCTGTGGTTCGCTGACCCACTTGGCAATGTCGTTCTTCGTGGATTGATTGAGTCCGTCGTACCAGCGGCGAAGCGGCCGGTCTTCATCGAGGATTCGCTTTAGCGAAGCCGGCGTTTTCGCGATCCGTTTCTGGGTATCGGGTTCGAGGCTGAAGTCGGCCGCCACGCCCGCCCGCACTCCGGCCGCCTTCTGCATCTTCTTATTTACCAGCAGGATGTGGCCACCGTCTTTGGAAGAAAACAAACAGGTGCGGAACGGAAATCCATTAATTTCGCCTTTTACATTGATCTGGCCACGCATCCCGAATGCCCTTGCCGCATCAAAAGGCACGCGGATGATGGTCCAATTCAAGCGGGAGCGCATACGCTCGAGCGTGCCCTTGAAACGTCTGACACCAGCCACATTACGATTTTGAGGCACTTTCCCCATGACGAACCCGAGTCCCGAAATTTTAATACGGCGAGCGAAAGAAGGCGTAAGAGTTAGACTAGGGACGAAGAGAGATCTGGAGAACGCATTGTGATCTGCCCGAACTGCGGTGAGAACAATTCGGCAAATTTTCGTTTTTGCGGGATGTGCGGCACCTCGCTTGAACCACGGCGGCCGGCGGGCGCGCCGAGGACAGTCAGTACCACGGACTCAACCCGCGCGTTTCAAAGCGATGCAGTTGAAGCGCGGATGCCTACGAAAGCTGGCATCGGGGTCGGGCGGAGTTCCCAGCCCACTTATGCCAATTCTGGCACCTCGGGCCCTTCATTCCTGGGCTTAAACCAGCCGTTCACAGAAGGAAACGGAAATAGTTCAACGGACGACACGTCGCACGATGAATCGTTTTCTGGTCTCGATTCCTTTTTCGAGCAGGATGAGCCGGGCGTCAGCGGGCGCGGAATCTTTCTGCTGCTCGTGTTGCTCGCGGCGCTGGGCGCAGGAGGATGGTGGGCCTACACACATTACAACGGCGCCGCGCCAGCCCCGGCCGCGAACGCTCAGACAACAGCTCCGACGACAGCCCAACCGGCACCAGCGCCGGCCAGCGGAACTGAGACGGCGGCCAATTCGGCGTCGAATGCAAAACCATCGGAGCCGTCGCCTTCGCCGAGTGCAAATTCTTCCCCGAGCCAAAGTACGCCGAACCCAAGTACGCCGAACCCAAGCGCATCGACCTCTCCAATCTCGACCTCTGCAAGCTCGCCGCAACCGGCAGCAGTTCCGCCTGCTGAGACCGTTAATGCAACTCCTCCATCTGCCGTCGAACCCAAGAGCGAGAGGAGCGCGCAGAATTCGTCCGCACCAATGAAACCTGCGGCGCGAACGCATTCTTCCGAATCGAGCCACGCTGCGCGCGAACAAAAGATTGCTCGGGCCGACATCAGGCCTGTAGCGCGCCCATCAGCGGCGATTCCGGCATCGAGCGACAAGGGAGAAGCGGAGTTCAAGAGAGGTGAAGCGTATCTTTACGGCCGCGGGATGCCCGAGAACTGCAACGAAGCGATCAAAAATCTGAAAGATGCCTCGGCTAAGCAGAATGCCAAGGCACGCAGCACCTTTGGAACCATGTATGCGACTGGGCACTGCGTTCCGCGCGACCTGCCGACATCGTATTCCTGGTTCGCGCAGGCGCTCCGCGTTGACCCGAATAATCAGATTCTCGAAAAGGACCTCACGGCCGTGTGGAACCAGATGACGACGCCGGAGCGGCAGATGATTGCGAGGAATAAGCAGTAATAATATAAGAATTGTCTGGGCGCGGAATGCCTCTATTCCCCGGCCGGAACCAGGTTCAGCGCCTTCTTCACCGTGCCGCGTTCTGTCATGATTTTGTCTTGCAAGAGGGTGATCGCGTAGATCAACTGCTCTGGACGCGGTGGGCATCCGGGAACATAGATATCAACCGGAATGACCTGATTTACGCTTTGCACGAGCGCGTAATTGTTGAAGACGCCGCCGGAGGTCGCGCAGGCACCCATTGAGATCACCCATTTCGGCTCGGGCATCTGCTCCCAGAGCTGGCGAATCACTGGCGCCATTTTTTGCGAAACGCGTCCGGCAATGATCATCAGGTCGGATTGGCGCGGTGACGGGCGAAAGACTTCGGCGCCGAAACGCGCGATGTCGAAACGCGATGCGCCCATGGACATCATCTCAATCGCGCAGCAGGCCAGGCCAAAGGTCATAGGCCAGATGGAGTTCTTGCGCATCCAGTTCACCGTCGAATCGAGCGTGGTCATTACAACGCCTTCGGGAACGGGATTTCCGAAGACTAGTTCTTTAACTACGCGCTTGCCTTTTTCGACGTCAACGTAAGGACCGAAGCTTAGTTCTTGTGGCATGCTGTTTCTATTCTAAACGTGTTTTAAGTCGGTGTGGGAAACGACTGCTGTCGGCCGAGAATGGGAGTGATGGCCGCCGGACGCCCGCTACCATTGGATTATGCTTAGGCGGGCTCCAGGTGGACGCCCCGCGCCTCGATCATTGGCGCGAATTGAGTCTTAGCACCATGCAGCGCGGGTACGGGCTGCTTTGCGGGCAGCCTGAACGCGGCCTCTGCTGCCTTTCGTAGGAACCGCCTTCTCTGCCGCCCGAAGCATACGGGAATCTAGGGTTGGCTTTTTTCGTTCTCCTTTGCCCGGCAAAAGGGATATGACGATGCCACCGCGGGCTTAGTGCTCTCCTCCGCGCCAATTTTGGCAGCCGCTTCATTGGAGGAAAGACTCATGGCTCCTCTGACGTTTACAGCCGTCACCACATAGTAGTAAGTGCTATCGTCCTCAACGCGATCATCGACGCAGCCTGTGCCGGCGATTGGCATCGGACTTACCAGCTGGCAACCTTTGCACTTGAGAATCTCATTCGGAAGCAGACCTTGCGCCTTGCGGCGATAAAGACAATAGCCCACTACATTTTTCACGGGGTCGATTGTTGGCTCGTTCGCCTTCCACTTGAGAGTTACCGTGTGGTGGCCGGACGGCTGCGGCGGCTTCAGCGGAGTAAAAAGGAATCCGGTGGGGCATTCTTTGGGCTTCGTGGTCGCGGACACGGAAGTGTTAGTGCTTTTCTTCTGGCCCTCTACCACCGCCAGATTGGCTTTTGAATTAAGAGGGATCTGCGCGACTGCGAAGCCGGTTTGCAAAGCCAGCACGGATAATAGGATTCGGGCGACTCTTCGAGCAATGAGGACGCAGGATTTACCTTTCGAGAGCCGCCCAATCGTTTTCCTGTCAATCACGAATCAAGCACCTCTTCGTCCACCGCGTCGGGGGTCTGCCCTGGTGGCCCGATGATACAACCTGATTGCATATCGAAACACGGCCGCCCGCTCGATACCGGTTCTTGTGTTCGCATTCGAATTTTGTTTGTTTATGAAGCTTAGCCACTGCCACTAGGCGCCGTAAGCAAAGCGGATGTTCTCGATTCGCGGTCCTCTCCTCGCTTTAGAAGCCAGATGAGAGCGAATATAACCGCGAGAGCGACTGCGAAGAAAATGATGCCGCCCTGATGATGCAATCTTCCCGTTAAATACGCCGGATCAACTCGCGTACCCAGCATGGAGATCGTGAAGATTCGCAAGCCGTTCTTGGCTACCGAGAGCGGCACCGCGACGGCAACCACGAGGGCCTTCCGCCAGACGGACCGCAGGAGCACCTGCGCAATCACCATGGTGGTCACAAGCAACATTGAGCTGGAGCGAATGCTGCTGCACTCCTGAGACACTTCAACCGTCAGACCGGGGATATTCAGCACGATGCCGTCCTGCGAAACCGGAACGCCGGCAGCCGTAAAGAGCCAATGCGCCACCATGGCCGAGCCTTGCTGGAGAAAACTCACGACCGCGGTTAATAGCGCCGATGGAAATGGCACCAGCCAGAACAAAAAACAAAGGGGAAACAATAGCGCTCGCGCGGCTCGCGACCCGAGGCAAAGAACACAGGCTCCAATCCAGAAGATGACCAGCGCAAACATGCGGATGGAGAGCTGTACATCCGGAGGCAGCGCTCTTGACTTCAGGCCGGCAAGAATGGCCGCTAGAGCTGCGGCCGCCAGAAATGCCGAGCCTGCGCGAATGTTCGGAACGAACGTTTCCCGCAGAGAAGGCCACTCAAGAAAGATCAGAGCGACACTCACGGGAAGGATCAACAGGATGTGCGTGTATTGATCGTTCCGAAAGGCGAGCGCGAAAGTGGTGAGCAGCGGACGCCAGCCGACGACCAAGGAACCTGTGAGGAGCAGGGCGAAGGTCGCACGATTTGGCGCTATTTTAGTCAAATAAGGACCCAGTCAAAAGAAGCCAGCAGGCTACTGCGTAATAACATCGGCAATGCGCTCTCCTGTCTTGCCATCCCAAAGGGGCGGCACGGTTCCCTTCTTTGCATTACCTTCCAGCACCTTGGACAACTCCGCGCTCAGTTTATCGCGATCGCGGCCAACCAACACATTGGTGCCCATGGTAACCGTGATCGGGCGCTCGGTATTTTCGCGCACCGTGAGGCACGGGATGCCGAGGTAAGTGGTCTCTTCCTGAATCCCCCCGGAGTCGGTGATTACAACGGTGGCGCGAGTTTGCATCGCCAGAAAATCAACATAGGGAAGAGGATCGAGCAGCAGTAATTGGCCAAGGTCCAAGCCGAATTCGGCGATACGCCGACGGGTGCGAGGATGGACCGGAAAAATCACTTTGAGATCGCGGGTGACCTCGAGCAACGACTCGAGAATTCCTTTCAGCGTGGCGCTGTCGTCGACATTTGCCGGCCTGTGCAGCGTGACTAGAGCGTAGCGATTAGGCAAATCGTCCCGATTGACTTCGTTCGCCGCCGGCAAGAGTCGTACAAGGGAGTCGATCATCACATTGCCAACACGAAAAATCTTGTCCGCAGCAATTCCCTCCTTGCGAAGATTTTCGTCGCCATCTTCCGAAGGCGTGAACAGCAAATCGGCGAGCTGATCGGTCACGAGGCGGTTAATTTCCTCTGGCATAGTCCTATCAAAGGATCGCAGGCCCGCCTCGACATGGCCGACGCGAATGCCGAGCTTGGCGCAAACGAGCGTTGCCGCAACCGTGGAGTTAACGTCGCCGTAAACGAGAACAAGGTCCGGCTTGCGTTCGAGGACGACCGGCTCGAACCGAACCATGATCTCGGCAGTTTGCCTGGCATGACTCCCAGAACCAACGGCCAGGTTGAAGTCCGGGGCGGGAATGCCGAGTTGCTCGAAGAAGACGTCGGACATCTTGACGTCGTAATGCTGGCCGGTGTGGATTAGGCTTTGAGTAACGTTCTTTCGATTTCTCAGGGCACGCAAAACCGGAGCGACCTTCATGAAATTGGGACGGGCTCCGACGATGTGAAATATGTTCATGAGTTTGCGATGGAACGGCTTATGCCGCATCGACCAAACTAACAGGTGCCGTCGGCACAATATTCATGACGACTCTTAGCCGTTACCAAAGCCTTATACAGCTGAGATTCCAGTATCGGGAACCGACCCGGCAAGCGTGGCCAAGGGGTAGTTTGCTCCATTGCCCGATGGTCTGGATGAAGTCAAGGGACAATCCCCTTTAAACCATTAGATTATCGTTCATCCGTAATGGGCAATCATATATACTTCTTACATTATCAAGTGCCCGCACGCGCACGGGTACGCTAGATTGGTGCGCCTTCCCCGGAGTCCGGGCCGTTGCTTAAACGGAAACATGGATGATTCCAAATCACGGCCGGAAGGAAAGCCTGTTCCCAAAAAGCCCGGTGGGACCGGTGTCAGAACTCCATTTCCAGGGGAGAGTTCGGCCAGTGGTGTCCCGATCCCCCCAAAAGACGAAGTCCCGTCTCCCGTTCCTTCCTTGAACGACAGCGATCCTCGCGAGGAAAGAACGGATGCCGGAGTCTCCTCCGACGACGCAGCTACTGTGATCGATGCCGTGCCGCTGATTGATTCGGATGTCACGATAGTTGACGCCTCCAGTCCCATCCCAAAGGGATCTTCAACGCGTCGTACTCCACCTCCAGCACCCAGCCGGACTTCCGTGTCGTCTGCCAGCGCCGCAGTGCTTCAAGTTGGCGAGGTGCTGGGTGGCAGATATGAAATTGTTCAACTGCTTGGTGAGGGCGGGATGGGCGCGGTGTACAAGGCGGCTGACCGCGAACTTGACCGCGTCGTCGGATTGAAAGTCATACGACCTGAACTGGCATCGAACCCCTCGATCCTCGCTCGTTTTAAGCAGGAGTTGCTGCTCGCGCACCAGGTCACGCATCGCAACGTAATTCGAATTTACGACCTCGCAGATGCTGACGGCGTGAAGTTCATCACGATGGAGTTCGTTGACGGTAAAGATCTGCGAACCCTGATCCGTGAGAAGAAGAAATTCGCTCCCGAGGAAGCCGTTGAGATCATCCAGCAAGTGTGCCTCGCGCTGGATGCCGCGCACAGCGTTGGCGTGATTCACCGGGACCTTAAGCCGCAAAACATCATGCAGGACGGCACCGGCCGAATCCTGGTGATGGATTTCGGTTTGGCTCGCACCCTGGAAGGCGACGGCATGACTCAAACTGGCGCCATTGTCGGCACCATGGAGTACATGTCGCCGGAGCAGGCACTGGCCAAAGACCTCGATCAACGCTCCGATCTCTTCGCACTCGGTCTGATCCTCTACGAGATGCTCACGGGCAAAGCGCCGTTTCACGCAGAGAGCGCGCTTGCCAGCCTCATAAAACGAACGCAAGAGCGCGCGATTCCGGTGTCGGATGTCGATGCCCAAATACCGGGAGCGCTCAGCGGCATTGTAAGCAAGTGCCTGGAACGGGATCTGGCACTGAGATACCAGAAGGCGTCGGACATCCTGTCGGATCTGAATACCTGGAAGGACAAACGGGCGGCCGGCACAATTCATTTCGACGCCGGCGTAAAGCCATGGGGACAGACGATTCCATGGCCGCTGATTACGGGAGTTTTAACTGCGGCAATTCTGGCGGTGAGCGGCTACATGTTGCGCGATCGACTTTTCAAACCGTCGCCCGGAACGGGATCTGCCGTCGTTGTGCATCCGGTGTCGCTCGCGATCCTGCCCTTCCAGAATGCGTCCGGGGATCAAAAATTGGATTGGCTGGGATCAAGCCTCGCAGACATGCTAAGTACAGATGTTGGACAGTCGACGCATTTGCGCATGGTCAATTCGGCCAACTTGCACCAGATATTTACTGACCTGCGAATTTCCGCTGGGACGGCCCTCGATCCGGCAACGATCCACCGCGTGGCTGATTTCAGTAGCGCGGACCGTGTAGTTTGGGGACAGTACGCCAGATTCGGCGACCAGATCCGCATTGACGCGACGCTGCTGGATATGAAGAGTGGCGGCACGGTGCCCTTGAAGATCGATGTGCCCAGTGAAAAAGACATTCCAGCCGCGGTCGATCGCCTGGCGGAATCCATCCGCCAGAAACTTGCACTTTCGGGTGACGTGCTGAAGGAATTGAAAGCAAGCTCCTTTCAACCGAGTTCGAAATCGATTGATGCATTGCGGGACTACAACCAGGGCGTCGATTTGCAGCGCGACGGGAGGAATCTGGACGCTCAAAAACAGTTCGAAGCGGCAACTAAGGAGGATCCCGCGTTCGCGCTGGCATTTTCCAGGCTGGCGCAGACCTACAACCGTTTGGGCTATGACAGTGAGGCTGAGCAGTCTGCCAAAAAAGCGGTGGCGTTGAGCCAGGACCTCCCAACAGCGGAGAAGTACCTGATTTCCGCCATCGAATTACAGGTAGTTAAGAACTATCCCGAAGCCATCAAGGCTTATGAGAATCTTGCGAAGGTTATGCCCGGTAGCTCTGACGTGCAATCGGCCCTCGCAAGCCTCTATCAGGATTCTGGTGATCTCGCGAAGGCCCGAGACTATTACCAGAAGCTCCTGTCTTCTAACCCAAAGGACGTGGCCGCCACTCTTGACCTCGGCCGCATCGAGATCAAGAGCGGCAATCCACAGGGCAGTTTTGATCCCCTGAACCGAGCGTATAGCCAGGCTGTCCAAGTGGACAACCAGGAGCAAAAGGCCACCAGTCTTCACCTCATGGCGGTGGCATACCGAATGTTGAACAAGCCTCAGGAAGTTTTGCGTAACGAACAGGAAGCGCTCAAGATCTGGCGTGAAATCGGCCAAAAGCGCGGGCTGGCCTTCAGTCTCAACGAAATGGCCAAGGCCCAGGCTGCGCTCGGTAACAATAAAGACGCTTTGCCCAACTTTCAGGAGGCGCTGGAGGTCCGGCGCGAGATTGGGGACAAACGCGGATTGGGTGACACGCTGATCGATATGGGGAATTTCTCCAATGACCGCGGTGATTACGATCAGGCGCTCAAGATGTACAAAGAAGCGCTGGACCTGGAGCGCGATCTCGCCAATGAGGGCATGCAAGCGATCTGCCTGAATAACATCGGAACCGCGTATTCGGAGAAGGGCCAGTACGAGGATTCGCTGACCTATTATCAGCAGGCGCTTCAGCTGCGCGAAAAATCCAAAGTGCCGCAGGACATCGTGGAGGCTGTCCACAATCTCGGTGAGACCTACGCCGACATGGGCCAATACGATAAGGCCATTGCGTATTATCTGCGCGCTCTGGATTTGCGGCGCAGCATGAACGATCAGCGCGGGGCGGCCATCGAGTCTTATGGCTTGGGTATGCTGTTCGCGTATCAAGGAAGATTCGGGGCGGCCGTCAATTCCGAACAGGAGGCCGTCAAGACTTTCCGCAACATTCAGGACAAGACTGCCTGGATGGCCCAGGTGCTGGGGGGCGCTGGAGAAACGTTGATCCTGGCCGGACGCGGAGACGAAGCCAAGAGTTATCTCGATGAGTCGCTCAGCCTCTCGCGGGAACTGAAGAACGACGAACTGGGAGCGGCGACCCTGGGGTTCCAGGGCGATGCACACTTTTACAGTGGAGATTTCAAGTCAGCCCACGCTTCCTATGCGGAAGCACTTCAGGTCGCCATACGAAGCAAAGAGCCGGTCTTTGTTGTGATCGCGAAGGCCAACCTAGCTAAGGTTGCGGTTCAGGAGAAACACGCTCAGGAAGCCATTTCGAGCCTTCGTCAGTTGGTTCCTCAAGCCGACAGCCTTGGGCTGAAATATACCTCGGTGGAATCTTCGATATTCATTGCAGAGGCCATGATGCAGAGCCGCGACCGCTCCCCTGCTCGGCAGGAACTGGAGCGCGCGTTGTTGCTTTCGGACAAGCTGGGGATGCAGCCGCTGAGTGCCCGGGCACATTATCTGTTGGCGGTAATCGCACGAGAATCGGGCAACGCGAGCGATGCTCAGGATCATTATCGCGAAGCACTTCGGCTGCTGGATGCCATGAAGAAAGACCCTGGGGCGGAAAAACTACTGCAGCGGGCGGATTTCAAGGCGATCTACGACGAGTCTACACGCGGGATACTAGCCGCCAAGAACTAGAACTGTTAGCTGTGGTTCTCGGCTGAATCGAGGGCCTATTTTCCCCGATTCAGTGGTCATCATTTCGGGTTCATCAAGCCCACAGCATCTCTCCTCGCTAGCTGAATTTCACGGGCGCGACAAGCGCACACTCAAGCACTCGATCCTCCTCTCGCCATCGTGCGAAGCAAAAAAATAGGTGCCGCAATGCGGCACCTATTGATTACTTATAGACTGCGCGGACGAGAGCCGCAGATCCTACTTCCTATTTGACATTGTAAATAACCGCGTTGAGGTTTTGGTTGCCACCGGAGTCGAT
>JBAQJF010000199.1:0-13593 GCA_049300195.1 Terriglobales bacterium
GGGTTCCACAGTACCCGACAATTCCACTCGTATGACCGTCGCACTCGTCCGTTACGACGCCGCTCGCAAGGCTATCGCCGCCGCTCACCGCGTCGATGAAGTCAAGCAAATCCGCGACAAGGCCGAAGCTGTCCGTGTCTACGCGAAACAGGCGAGAGACTTGGAAATGCAGAACATGGCTGCCGAGATCAGGCTCCGTGCCGAACGTCGTGCGGGCCAACTTCTGGTCGAGATGCAGAGGACTGGACAGAGGCAAGCGAAGGATAGGGGACGGCCCAAGAAACTGTCGTGCACTTCGACACTTCCTCAACTCGGACTCACTCGCGATCAGTCGTCGAAATGGCAGCAGCTTGCGGGGCGAATCGACGATGCCACATTTGAGAGGGCTCTCACCCAAACAAAGCAGAAGAACCTAGAACTCACAACGGCTGCATTGTTGCGAGAGGTCAAGGAAGTCATGAGGCCGATGGGCTCAGCCGTTGAGCCGGACATCAACGTCATCGCGGCAGAACTAATAAGGGACATCGAGTCGGTCAGCAGGAAGGAAAAACTGAAGACGGTAGTTAAGTCCCGCCAACGGTTGAATCCCACAATTCACAGGCGGATCATAGCTGCTCTGGAGAATGCAGCGAGTGACTCAGCCAATTTCAAGAGGCAACTCTTCAACGACTTTGAGGAACTTCGGGAGAACGGCAAGGCATATCAACGTTTAATTCGGGAACGCATGGCAGAGCAGCCCGATCCCGATATAGCGGAGAAGCGGAGGCTCGCTGCTGATTTTGAGAATGCGGTCGTGCGTCAGATCAGCTACAACGAGGCGAAAAACCTGATCCTCGGTAATGAATGGCTGGGGAACATGGGAATCACGGAGTGTGCTTTCGGGTTGTTCTTTGGGCGTCATCTTGCTGGGACAGTTTGTTTTGGGAGGACAGCAGGAGCTTCCTCAATATGTGGACCGGACCATGAGGGCAAGGTGGTCACGTTGTGTCGCGGAGCCTGCGTCCATTGGGCTCATCCCCATTCGGCGTCGTTTTTGATTAGTGCGGCGTGCAGAGAGATGACGAAGAAGGGCTACAACGTCTTCATCGCCTATTCCGATCCCGAGGCAGGAGAGGTCGGCACAGTTTACCAATCGTGTAATTTCTTGTACTGCGGCATGACTAGACCAAAGAAACGATTCAGAACGCCCGACGGCAAGACTTACGATGGCCGAAAAATCCAATGTCTCACGCGGGACCGCACTGGGGGAAGCCTCAGGTACAAGCGAACACGGGCCGATCAAAAGAACCTTCTAATCAAGCAGGGCTGCGAGTTTTTTGACGGGACGCCGAAGCATCGGTATGTTGGGATTTATGGCGACAGGCGGATGAAGCATTTGCTGCGGCGTGCCCTGAAGTGGGAGGCTTCCTCATATCCCAAACGCCTACAGGTTTGCGAGACAAATTCAGAGGAGTTCGATTACACGCCCGGGGAAACCTCCAGCCCGGTGCCTGATGTCGTCCATGTTGTCTGATTTCTTGCCAATCACGCTGATCTTGATCGGGTGGTAGCGGTGAGCAAGTCAACAGTGCTGCCGGAAGAGCGGATCAACGAACCAGATTTGTCACCAGCGTTTCGTTTGACTGTAGCTCATTTGTCTCCCGCGTCCTTATAGTTATTGACGAGAGGAGTCTTATCAACATGGCACCCAGAGTGACCGAATCGGAAAAGCAAAAGATTCTGCTTTACAGAAAGCACACGCCCACAGGTAAGTACAAGGATATCGCCGACGAGTTCAATAGGAGCGTCTGGACAGTGGGTAATATCGTCCGCGAAGCACGGAAAGCGAGAAAGAAGGGTCGTTAGTTAGGTCTCGGTGCTTCCTGCTCGTCGAAGAATTGGCTTCTCCGGAGAGACGGTGACCACCAAGGCGAAAAGAAAGGGGAAGCTCGTGCCGCTGGGGATACTACGCAGGTCAGAAGACGTGCGGGAAGAATCAAGGACTGAGCGAAAGAAGAGCAAAGACCTGCCGATCTGAAATCGGCTAGTCAAAGTGCTGTACAAAACGCTGTACAAACGATGCTCAGGGACACCCTAGAACCCCCTAAAACGACCCTGAACCCACCATACTCCACAACAACATACGCAAGGCTGAGTGCGTTACGAATCGACTGCTCTACCAACTGAGCTACGTCGGCCTTGGCGTGTCTTCTCAGTTTATCAAATCGCCGGGCACGTTCCAGGCCAGTCGATCACCGCAAGTTGCGTCTCTTTCAAGCCGGATAATGGAGATACGGACCTCGTCCCTCCATCCCAACCACCGGGGCAGGCTACGTGCCTGGATCCACTACGCAGCCGCCGCCAGTTCCCTATACTCTCTTTCCGACTGCGACGGCAGCAGTACCCAGAGCGTATAGATTCCGAGCGCAGTTCCGATTGGAACACTCAGTATCACCAAAAATCCCAGTACCAGCGCAAACGTGCGCGCCCACTCTTCATGCTGCAATAAACCCCATCCCACAGCAAACCCCAAGGCTGCTTTAACCAGGATCAGCCACCCCACCGTGCTCACCAGGGCCGGCAGCCACTCCATCACCTCAGGTGGCGGACCATTCGGAATCTGGCCAATCCTGATCACCACAAACTTCGCAACAAAGAGTACGACGACTCCGACCATCACATGCAGCGACGAATAGGCCATCCACAGAATCCCCACCAGCCTGACATGCTCGCGCACGCGGTTGCGTCCATATTCAACCAGCCCGGTAACGGCTTTGCCGCAGCGCACGCAGTGCGCCTGTCCTGTTTGCAGTTGCGCCCCACATTGATCGCAAAACATGTTTGCCTCCGCACAATACAGTCTGCTCTCTAGACAATACGGGTGCAAGCCGTCTCGGGTTCCCACTACCGTTGTTAGTCTTCCATTATCAGTCGCCAGTTTTTAACGCTTCGCGTTGAAGTTTGCCTTTTCCAAGAACTGAAAACGGCAACTGAGAACCGGCTCGCAAACGAAAAGGCCACCCGGCAACAGGGCGGCCTTTTCTTTCAAGGGAGAATAGTTCCAACGAGCTTCAAACCCATCAGAACTTTCTGGCGAAATCTTATGAGCCTTAAAAGGTGGGTGTCAAGCAAAATTATCAACTTAAATAGTCTTATTTTCAATAACTTACAACATATGTCCACAAATCGGCAAACGGTACCGAAACGGTCCAAAATTGCCGATTCCCACCCCTAACGACCTTCGATTGAACTACTTACCGGCCACCAGTGGCTCTGGGAGCCCGCCTATTCCAGGTGCAGCGAGATAATTTCCGTCTCCTCTGGCCGGTCAAAAACCCGGCCCGGGAAAAGGCGTTTTGCGAGAATCCGGACCCCTCCAAACCCCACTCCAATTACCAGCGCCAGTCCAATTAGAATGCCGCAGAGGATGATCACGTTGAAAAGCAGGTTGGCCAGATTATCGCGCTTACTCAAATAGGTGTTTTCATTCCAGGTAACGTCTGCCTCGTAGCTGACCGATCCTAGCAAGGCCCGCGCTTCGCTGTGCGAAAGCGGACCCGCCGCAATTACCACAATCGGCCCCGTACGCTTCGCCGAGAACGGGCCGACGTCCACAATCGACGCCACACCCGGTTGCTGAACAACCTCCTGATGCGACGCTTCAATCTGCTTCATTTTTGCGATTGCAATCTGTGGCGTCGGATACTCGATCAGCATCAGCGTGGCATCACCCGCACCGACCGCGTAGGTCGCCAACGCGACCTCCGCGCCGGACTTGAAGTCCACCGTGGAACTGGGCAATGGCCCGCCGATGCGTCCAAGCGCGACCGGACCGAGAATATACTTCGTCGTATTCTTCTCGTAGTCGCGCATCGGCAAATAACTACGCAGCGGAGGCAGCTTGCCCGCACTGCCCGTGGGCTTCGGCAGCATTCCGGCGAGTTCGCGTAGTTCCGCCGCCGACATCGCACTCAGCTTGTCAAAGAGCGCATCGACCAGCACATTTCCCTGAAAAAACAAGACGCGATTATTCAGCGACCCCGCAAGATCGCCGATCTTCTCATCCACCATTACCGGAGTCTGATAGTAAGTGAACGCCCCATAGGCTCCGCTGGCATCGTCAAATACCGCCGCCTTAATCGACAGCTTGCGGCCGTCATCGCGCGTATAGTCAGCCTTCTCAAAGCGCTGGAAGCCGTATTCCTTGAGCACGGCGGCATTCGTAGGATCGGCTGCCATCGCGTCAGAACTTCTGGTGGCGGAGCCGTTAAGCTGCCACCCGCCGAATTGGTTGGGAAGAATTGGCGCTGGAGCGGGCGAATCCCCCGCAAAAACCATTGCGGAGATAAAAACGAGCGACAGAAAAACAACCGCGAACCGGGAAAATTTCATTCGATACAGGGCATACCCCTACTAGGACATTAGACTACCGGCAGCCCGCGAAAGTTTCCAGGGATGGCAGAGCCGAGATCCGCCGGTTGGCGAAAGAAGTTCAACGCCCCGTCCTTGACATAAACCCCTGAAACAACGAGGATTGCTCGCCGCTATCCATCGGCATTTTCTAACCAATTTCACTACGAGGAGAGACAACATGAAACTAAGAACGATCGCATTGACGATCGCGGTCTGCTTTGCCGCCCTGACGCTATGCTTCGCCAGCCCCGTAATGGGCACGTGGAAGCTGAACGAATCCAAGTCCAAAATCCCCGCCGGAGCCGGAAAAAACACCACGGTCGTGTACGAAGCCGCTGGCGACAGCATAAAAGTCACCGTCGACGGCGTCGACGCCGAAGGCAAACCAACGCATAACGAGTGGACCGGAAAGTTCGATGGCAAAGACTATCCGCTCGTCGGCGATCCGGCAGCCAACACGCGCGCGTACAAGACGGTCAGCGCCCACAAGATGGATTTGACGAACAAGAAAGACGGCAAAGTTACCGCCACCGGCACGATTGTCGTCTCAGCCAACGGCAAGAGCCGCACCGTGACCGTCAGCGCAACTGATGCGATGGGCAAGAAGGTGCACTACACCGCTGTTTACGACAAGGAGTAATCGATTCCAGCATTCGCCGCAAAAACACACCGAGGGCCGCCCAAAGCGGCTCTCTTTTTATTAGCAGGTAACGGAGAATTCCTCCGTGTACCCTGTGTCCTCTGTGGTTCAAGGTTTTTGTGGAAGTGAGACGACTGTCGGCTGGGGAAAGATGCAGCGCCCTACTGCCCCTCAGTCTTCTCAATCTTGCTGGCGACCTTGACGCCGCTAAGCCCGCTCGCATATTTAGCCACTCCGCGGTAGAGGGACTCGGCAATTCGCTGCCGCTGCTCGGAACTCTCCAACTTCCGTGCATCCGTTGGATTCGAAACGAACGAAATCTCGGCCAGTATCGATGGCATATTCGCTCCGATCAGTACAATAAATGGGGCCTTCTTCACCCCGCGATTCCGGAATCCCGAGTTATGTAGCGCCAGGCCGCCATAGAGCGAGTCCTGCACATCCGCGGCAAACTCGCGCGATTCGTCGATCTTGTCTTTCAGTGCGATCTTTTTCACCAGGTCCTGCAACTCGTGAATCGACTTCTCCGAGACCGCATTCTCACGCGCCGCCACTTCCAGCGCATCCGGCGACGAGGTGAAATTCAGGTAATAAGTCTCCACGCCGCGCGCATCCGGATCGCGGCTCGAGTTCGCATGAATCGAAATAAAAAGGTCCGCCCGCTCGCGATTCGCAATCGCCGTCCGCGTCTCGAGCGGCACAAATGTGTCATCGCGGCGCGTGTAGACAACCTCCGCACCCAGCCGCGCTTCCAGCAATCTCCCAAGCCGTTTCGCCACGTCGAGCACCAGGTCTTTTTCGAGCAACCCATTCGGACCGATCGTTCCGGTATCGTGTCCGCCGTGCCCGGCGTCGATCACGATCTTTCCGATTTTCAATCCGAGGGCTCGCGTCAGCGACCGGTCGCCCGCTGCCGTAGGCTGTGCCTCGCGCATTTCAACGTCCGCCAGATCGTCGGTAGACGGCGCATGAGATTTCTTTTTGCGCGACATTGCCGAAGGGAGGGTGTTCTTTGACGATGATTTTGAAGATCGCGTCGAGGGCGAATTCGCAGGCTCCGTCTCACGCGATTCGTTCCTCACATCCGGAAGCGAAGCCTCTGCCTCTTCACTCGATCCATCGCGTGGATTGTCTACGACAGCATCATCTGAAGAGTCTTTCTTGGGTCTGCCGGCGGGCCGATTTCCGGCGGAAGGCGGCCCATGCTTTTTGGCCTGCGTTCGCGTTCCCGGGACGGCATCGTCGTCATCGGCGTCGACAATCGTCTTCGGAATTGTCCGGTTCGAGCCTCTTACCGCAACGGTCGTCTTGACAACCCGCGATCCTTTCGACGTCGAATTCTCGCTGACACGTCCGCCGTCATCATCGTTCGGTCCATCGCCCGGCAGCAAGGCCTCGAGCCTCGACTCTTCGGGGTCCTGCGCCTCGTCGGCCGGCTTCACCCTGGCAACGATAGCGTGCTCTTTCTCCGATTTCTTCTGAACCTTTTGTCCGCCGGTGTCGTCAATCGCGTCGTCATCTGAGTCCTCAGCGGATGCGTTCGAAGCAGATGAGTTGGACGCCGTGTCCCCCTCCACCGCGCCCCGCTGCGCCTTGGCCAGCAAACTGGCCCGGCTCTGCTTCCCGTGAATGTCGATGATCAGCCGGTAGGGATTGGGCAGCAAAAACGCGTCGTAACTGGAGAGGTCGTCCACTTCGAGCACAATACGCGTCCGTCCCGGCTTGAACTCGGCAACGCGAATTTTCTTCAAAAATCCGTCGTCGACATCGAACGTCTTCCCTACCAGAGTCGATGCCAGCTTGGTATCTTTTAGGTCAAAGAAAATTCGGTCTGGATTCGAAATCCGCTGCGAATCGAACTTCACGTCCTTCTCAACATCAATCGCCACGCGCGTGTAGTCGGGAGTCGACCAGTGCCGCACGCCCGTAACCCGTGGCAACTCGCCGTGCCGCCCACTGGCGAGCGTCGTTTCAGAATTCGAGTCCGAGCCAGATTCAGCATTCGCCTCTTCATCCGAAGACGAATTCGACAAGCCTGCATCCGCCGCCTCGCCCACCGCGGCTGCCTTCGAAGCCGCCTTCGAATTGCCACCCTGGGGAACGTCAGTCCCACGCCTCGCGGCAATTCTTTCCTTCTCGTTTTTCTGCCGGCCCTTGCGCGCCGTCCGTTGGGCCTCGTCGGCCGCGTCGTCAATCTCCTTCATCGCCGCGCGAGCGTCGTCGGCCAGCCGGTTCCGGGGATAACGATGGAGAAAATCTTTAAACGCGGTCCGCGCCTCGTCCGGATCCTTCAGATCGTCCTTATATATCTCGCCGATCGTGAAGAGCGCCTCAAACCGGTACTTGCTCCCCGGATACTCCTTGCGCAGGAACCGATACTCCTCCACCGCGTGGTGCAGGATTTTGTTGTCATCAAATCGCCGCCCCATCTCCACCAGTAACTCGGCGGTGGCAACCACGCTAGGGTCCGCTTTCGATGACGCCGGGCTTCCAAAATAAACACGGCGGTAGGCATCTATCGCCCGCTGATACTCACGCCGGGTCCGCTCGCCCTCCGGACGCCCATTTAGTGCCTCGCGAGTCCGCTCCGCCTTGGCAAATTGCGCCCGAGCCCAGCCATCGTTGTGATGCACCCGAGCCGCCGCCTGCGAAGCGAAGCAAGTCAGCAGGCATAAGACGGTGCCCCACCGCAACGAGCGATGCATCAAGCCCAATTGGCCACGATTTAGGGTCGTAGAAGCCTGGGTAGTCACTTCCTAGAATCCAAAGAACTACTTTCTCTTACAAATACCGTATTTACATCTTAGGGTCTTAGTTCTGCAATCTGACCTCTGACCTCTGCAATCGCCTCTCACTCCGTATTGCTGATATACAGTACCCCACGCTCATCCCGCTCCACGCGCACCGGTTCGCGCGCCGGGCCAAAACTCACCCGCGTCCCGCCACCTCCGCCGGCGTACAACTCGGTAATCCGCCGAACATAATTTCGAGTCTCGGCAAACCTCGGAACCCCGGCGCTCCGCGCCACCGCCCCGGCCCCAGCGTTATACGCGGCCAGGCTAAGGCGCACGTCTCCCCCATAACTCTCGAGGAGTTTCTTCAAATGTCGAACCCCGGCATCCACGTTTTGTTGCGGGTCAAAGGGATTCGAAACATTCAGCGACCGCGCCGTAGCCGGCATCAGTTGCATCAGCCCCATCGCCCCTTTGCGCGACACTGCATTAGGATTGAAATTCGACTCCACCTTCACCACCGACCGCACCAGGTTCGGATCGACATTATGCTTCGTTGCCGCCTCGTCAATCGCCGCGTCTATGTCCGCCTGCGTAAACTCGGCATTCAGCGCAGGATGACCGTACGAGTCGCCGCCTTGTCTCGGATTATGATGCGACTTGCCCAGATAACTGTTTACTTCCGAGGCCGCGGATCGGGCCGCCCGCATCACCGCTCCGCTGGTAGGAACCGGTTTATACCGGTGCTCAGTCGTACTCCAATACATAAGCCCCGATCGCCCATTGGTCGAGCCCGCCCCAGCCAGCCGTTTCGACGGCGACTCCGATGCCCCGGCTGTGGCCGACCTGTCATTCACCCCATCATTCACATAGATCGTCCGCCCGTTCTCGTCGGTGGAGGCAGTAATCCTCTCCGACTGCGCGCGAGCCACAGGCAAGCCAGAAAATATTGTAAGGAAAGTAGTCGCGGTCAATCCGGTCATCAAGACATGTTTCAGGTTTCTACGCATACGGGTAGAACATCCAAGCTGAGTTCGCCCAAAAGGTACACTAATTCCTTCGGGGCACCTACCCGCAAACCTGACGGAGAATCCAGAACCAGAGTGTGTAGATTATAGGTCGCGCTCAGCCCCTCAGCAATCTATCCGAAGGTCGTAGAACCTCCGGAGTAATCCCCGTAAACAATTGATAGTACAGTCTTTTCTTCGATGCCAGCCTGGGTACCCGTACAAATGTGCAAGTCAGAAGTCAGATTGTAGAAATAAACGCTCAAACCGTGCGCGTCATGCATGCACGAGCCGAGCGGCTCAGTTCGTTCCAAGCTGGTTTTTACCCCTTCGATTTCAGCTCCGGCTTTGCCTCTTCGATCCTCAGCTCTGCAATCGGACCTCTAACCTCTGACCCCGATACAATATCCATCAGCATGAATCGAGCCAGCCTTCATGAACTGTTCAAGCAAGTCCGCTCCAAGAAGCTCTCCCCCGACGAAGCCGTAGCCCGTCTTCGCCATTTCCCCTTCGAAGACCTGGGCTTCGCGAAAGTAGACCACCACCGGGCCCTACGCCAGGGCATGCCCGAAGTAATTTTCAGCCAAGGCAAATCTCCCGCCCAGGTGGCAAAGATTTTCGAAAAGCTCGGCGAGCACGAAGGCAACATCCTGGCCACGCGCGCAACCGAAGAGCAATTCAACGCCGTAGCGGCCCAAGTGCCAAAAGCTGTCTACCGTCCCGAAGCCCGAGCCATCACGCTGCACCGCGACCGCAAGCGTTACGGCAAGGGTGTCATCGCCATCGTCTCCGCCGGCACCAGCGATATCCCGATAGCCGAAGAAGCCGTAGTCACCGCCGAAATAATGGGCAACCGCGTCCAGCATCTCTACGACGTTGGAGTCGCCGGCATCCACCGCCTCCTGGCCCACCGCAGCGTCCTCGCCGAGGCCCGAGTCATCATCGTCTGCGCCGGTATGGAAGGCGCTCTCCCCAGCGTAGTCGGCGGCCTCGTCGGAGTTCCCGTGATCGCAGTCCCCACCAGCATCGGCTACGGCGCCGCCTTCGAAGGCCTGGCGGCTCTGCTAGGAATGTTGAACTCTTGCGCCAGCAATGTCAGCGTGGTGAATATAGATAACGGCTTCGGGGCGGCGTATGTCGCGAGTCTGATCAACCGCAAATAACAAAACTATTTTGTCATCCTGAGCGGAGCAGGAGCGTGCGAAGCAAAACCCCTGCGGAGTCGAAGGACCCCTACACTCTTTCCGTCTTATGCAGCGCCGCAAGGCATCCTCCCGTGCATTCTGAGTTAGCGGATCGCATCCATGCCATAACTCACTTACTTCCGCCGTCGCGGCACGATACGATGAGCGCCAATGAAAGGCTGGCACATGGCGAACAGTGAACATCTCGCAAAAATCAGGGAAATTGTGAAGACCTGGAGTAAGGGAAATGTGGTGGCTTGGAATGTATGGAGGAGGTCAAACACCGAATTGGACCTGGATCTCAGTGGGGCAACCCTCCTCGGGGCGGACCTCACGGCAGTGGATCTCCACGGGGCTGACCTACGTATGGCGGAACTCAATGGGGCGAACCTTCGATTCACTCGGCGACTGGGAGCTTTTCGACGCCGACGAAGGGAAGGACTTAGCAGTCGAGATTCGCGAATACTACATCCCCAATTTCGGCGACTGGAAGAACAACGACTCGTATGCCGAGGAGTTCAAGAAATTGCTCCGCGATCTGAAGACGGAATCCCCGAAGGCCGCGTAAGCAACTGCACATACGAGGTCGTTGAGGTGACGCGATAAATCTCCAATCCGCTTGACTCGCGAGCCTACAATAAAGGTAGTGCAGCCCAATACTGCGCGCCGTTCTTTGACAACACACGCAATCACAAAAGGAAGAGTGCGACGACCTCCGATGTTGCGCGGTTTTTCGAAGCGCAGGGCTCATAGAGGGCCCAAAATCGGCCACTTTCGTACTTAACTCCCACGCGCTCAAGACTTTACCTATAACTCCTTATTCCCAAATACTTTGCAAGGAATTTCGCGCTAAAGTATTGATTCTAATAGATGGTGGTTAGGGGGGGGTACCCAGTTGGCGAATCAGTAAACATTCGAAAAATTAGCCCAACAGAGCCTCCCCGAAAAAGGAAAGCAATCCGACCCGATCGGAGAGCTGTCGGCAACTTCAAAGCGCAACTTCGTCGCCGCCTCCTGCTTCGCTCTGGTCTACGCCGGAATGGAGGAAAACGATCAGGCCTTCGCATGGCTTCAAAAAGCGTGCGGGGAACGCAACAGCCGTCTGGCCTACCTTAAGGTGGAAGCATTGTGGGACCCTGTGCGTTCTGATTCCCGCTTCAATCAACTACTTCAGCGCGAAGGCTTCCCTGTGCAAGGCAAGTGAGAGGGCGCTGGTCGTCAGCTTCCTGCCGAAGGGGGGCCGCGTTCGTTGAGGCCGGCTTCAATCGGAATGCGGTGATGGTAAAGTTGGTTCCATGGCCGACACCACCAATTCAGAAAAATTTGAGGAGATTGTGGAATGGGCCTATGGCACTCTGCCGAAGGAGATCCGGGATGAAACTGATTTCCCGGGCATCCAGGTGGCCGACGAGCCGCCTGAGGATGTATTGAAGAAAAAGAATCTGCCCCCGGGATCCGAGCTGTTGGGATGCTACAGCGGCATAGTCAGGACTAAACGAAGCAACTACCAGGTGGCGATGGCTCCCGAATTGATATTTGTTTTTCGGGGCCCGATTCTACGCTGCTCACGGGGAGACTTGCGGGCTGAAGTTAAGCGAGTGGTTTGGCATGAGGTGGCACACTGGCTCGGCTATGAGAGTGAGGAGCAGGTGAGGGAGTTAGGTTTGTAGGCGCGACAGACGAATTCAGGCCTTAAACCAAGTCGTCACGGACTGCAGATGAAAGTCTTTAACCGCCGGGATTGTGGAGAACACTCGCCGAGCGCGCGGACCAAATCTTCTCCTCGTGGTGCCGATTTATGAACGGCAGGTCAGTATCCCAAGCGTACAGAAGAACCCCAGCCGAGTGCGATCCGAGTACATGGCGTCCTTCGACTCCGTTTGGTCGCCCCCTCACGCCACTCGGGATGAGAATTTTTGTCTCTTGTCTCTAATTAATAAAGCCACGCTCCCTATCGCGATTCTTGCTTTTTCGGAGCCTATCTACTAGATTTCAAGTTTCCCGGAATCTTAAGAACGGAGCGCGAACAAATTCGCCTCAGGGAGCAGTAGGCATGGAGCGGAAATATTTAGGGCTGGCTATCGGCGTGTTGATCACAGTGGGCGCGGTTTTGAGTCTGCCGAGTTGCGGTCACGACCAGAAATTGGAGAGTATCCAGGTTCAGCCGTCGAGCTATACCTTTCTCCAGAATGTTCCGGGATCGACCGCGACCTATAAGGCTTACGGAACTTACATTCATCCTCCCGCCACGAAAGACATTTCGACCGAAGTGACCTGGTATGCGAATGTGCCGGGAGTGGCGACCATGGCCAGCGGGGCGACCAATGGCGGGGTCTTGACGACATCGGGTGGTTGTGGCATTTCGGATATCTCGGCAACCGCACCGGAGGGCACAGGAGGAGCGCAGAACATCGTGGTCGGTTATGGTTCGGTGACGGTCAACGATCCTACCAATCCTCTTTGTCCCGGAGGCAGTTCGACGAATGGCGAGCTGGTGGTTACACCGGCTGGCACGGGAACTGGAACGATCGCGAGCCAACCGGGAGGGATCAATTGTCCGGGAACGGCGTGCGGCGCGCAATTTCCGGCGGGCGACATCGTCACGCTGACGGCGGCGCCGGGACCAAGTTCAATTTTTGGGGGCTGGTCGGGATGCACCCGTTCGCAGACAAATCCTGAGCAATGTGCAGTGACCATACCCGGTGGGGGCGTCATTAACGTGACCGCCACGTTTACTGCGCAATAGCGGTCTCTCGACAGACTTCTACTCTTCGCCAAGCAGCCTCCCGAGAGTGGGTTTGTATTTCTCGGGCTTCGTTGTTTTCGCGCGGACGAGTTGTGAAGGCTTGGGCGAGCCGACTCGCTCGCGGGCCATCTCGCGCACTGTAACTGCGGCGGAAAACTTTTTCTTTTTTCGTTTCTTCGGCATGAAGATCCTGCTTTCCAGTCAAAGCATAGCCGATCACAGTCCGAGATTCTTTCCGCATCGTTTCACATTCATAATTCAAAAGTGCAATAATCGGAAGCAGGCTCGGATAGAGCCGAAGCCCAACGAGTCCTGAACCCAATTATGGATGAGCGCGATTTTTTCGAGGAGCGTTCCGATAAGAAGCCGGCGAACTTGAATTGCCCGCATTGCCATCAGGCCGGGGAGTACGAAATCCAGTGGCTGGTGCGCACCAAGAAGAAAAATCTGCCGCCACGCGCCGATGAGCGCGACCGTGCCAAGTTTGCCAAGGCGCAGTCCTACATGCTCCGGCGGGATGACATGATGGTCTGCAAGAATATACGCTGCCGCAAGCGATTTGAAATTACGGGCGTGCAGAGCGTGGCGTTTCTGGATTAGGAGCCGGGATGGATTCGAATTCGTGGGTGAGAATTGCGATCTTCGCGGTGATTCTGATCTCGTTTTTGCGGCGGATCGTGAAGGTCAAGGCGCGGAGCGGGGTTCCTTCCCCGACGGCGCCAGGCGGCCTTTCTTCGAGCACGCAGTCCAAATTTCCTTCAACCATACGGAGCGAGTTCCCTTCGACCGTGCGGAGCAGCGAGTTTCCTTCGACTATCACACCGACCATGGCGCGGCCGCGGTCGGGTCGGAAGAATGACTTCCGCGATGTCCCGCCTCCGCCTGAGAATCC
>JBAQJF010000200.1:0-54060 GCA_049300195.1 Terriglobales bacterium
GTCACTGAAGGACGGTTCTTCACGGTGGCCGCCGACCTTTCGGAATCGATCAACGTGGAGCACGGCAGTTTGTGGGGACACTACAGTCCGACGGACAATCCGCTGGGCACGCGCTTGAAAGCGCCCATACAGGAGGCGGGCAATGTTTCGACCGCCATCGGCCTTGTGAGCCAGAGCGCTTCGGTCGATCCCGAAAAGTTTGCCGGCGTCTGGGCTTTAAGCGGCACTTACGGAGCGTTTACGCCGCTGATGTATACCCCGGCGCGGGTCTGGAGTCAACAGAATCAGGACAGCAAATTCCGCGTGGGCGTGCTGCATATTCTCGCCGCGCACTCCGGTCCTGAAACTGCGGCCGATGCACGCACACACTTTGGCATCTTCGCGCCGCAAGTTTGGAAACTGTTCCCGCGCGGCCAGGCGATCAATTTGAGCTTTTGGGATTACAACGACGTTGCGCCCGGCTATTTTGCGGCGGCGGAAATTGCGGCGCGCGATCCGCATGTGGGGATCATCACACTGGAGGTGGCGCGCCCCGACTTCCCGGTTGCGGACCGCAGCAAATTCGCCGACACCGATCTGCGCGCCGCGGCGAAGGGCTTCTATGTGATCCGCGATTTCGCGCCCGGCAAGCCGCGTCACGGTTACGTGATTGCGCAAGGATCGAGTTCGACGGTGAATCTGGTGAAAGTGCTGCCGAAACTTGAAGCGGCCGGTGTGAACGTGAAAGTGATCGCGGCGATCAGCGAGGATTTGTTCGATCGCCAGCCGCAGGCGTATCGCGATTCGGTGTTGCCGCCTGGGGCTCGCTACGATCTGATGGTGGTGTCCACCGGGACGCGGCGGATGTGGCCGCTGCGCAACCTCGGGCCGTTGACGGATGAGTATTCGCTCACGTCCGACTTCGACAATACGTGGAGAAGCGGCGGACTCGAAGCGGAAGTGATCGCGGAAGCGCACCTCGATCCCGATTCGATTTTCGCGGGCGTGGAGAGATTTGCGAACGAACGCGAGCGACGGATCGGCGAGCAGCGGAAGATGATCGGGTAGGCGAGGGACCTCGTCGGCATTCTTGTTAGGGCGGATCTTCTGAGGCTGTGTTTCCAAAGAATGACGGTCAGCACGTCAGTGAGTTCACGCTAATGCGCGATGGGTCGACCGTCGAAAGTATGGTCACTGCTCCGGTTCTGCATTTGAGAAGCTTACAGCTTAACATCCAAGCCTGAAGTTTCGTGTGGGCCATACCTTCGGTAGAGCCGTTTCAGATTCTTAACATTTATCTCGGGATGCACTTTGTAGCGTGGCACCGCTGCATGCGAAGTACAAAACCAGTGATCGTCATCTGTCGCCACAACGATGTCGAGGTGCTCATTAACATGCGCAGACGCCTCTGCCATAACCTTTGCTTCGTAAGCATGGTATGCGGCACGCAAGGGTTGTTGCCCAAATTGCTGCTGCCGACGTGACAGCCAAAACCTTGCGTTCTCTTCGCCGATACCGATAACTGCAAATCCTGGAATCACGACATTTTCAATTTCATGTTCGACGCCGCTTACTCGGAGGAGGGTGGGTGCCTTCGTATTGCAGAACACTGCAAGGATCAGGTCACATCCAATTGAGAATTGCTCCCATTTTTCCTGCACAATCGCGTTTAAATGCGGCGTTACCATAGTGGGATCTAATTCTGTAGGTGGAAGCCTGAGCTTTGGAAACTCATGTGTGGTGAATTTTCCGCGCTTATACCCATAGCAAACTGCTGCCACAGTTCTAGTGATTTCTCCGTGCGTTCGACGATCTTTCGGAAGGGTCGCAAGAGCATCTTTAATCGCGGACAGCACTTCTCCAGCCCTGTCAATTTGGTCGGCGGCAACGGCATATAGCCCTACCTCGGGGAACATGAACGCTTTGTGCAGACGATCATGGGAGTCAACGTCGCCAAAGGATCCCATTGTGTCGGCAATCAAAATCGCTGTATCGGGCACCACCTTCTTGTCTCGACCGCCCAGAGTCGTTGCCAGTAGTCCGATTCCAACTGTCATCCAATCCCGCCCAAGCCACGAAGTTTTCTTGTCAAAAATCCTCTATCGCGACTTAGGGGTCAATGTGCCCCCTTCGCTATTTTGGTCCAATGGATAATCTTGCCCGCGAGCTGTCGGATTACTCTACGTCCCGATCTTTATCCCGCGTGGTTGTCTGGGGCGACCCGGCCTCCGCGGACGCGAGCTTTTGCAGGTCGATCCCCGGCTGGCCCGCTTTCTTCAGTTCCTCATTCAGTTTCGGAAGGTCTTTTGTCTTGAGCTGGCCCCAGGCTGCTAGTTGCTCGTCGAGCGCCTTATTCACCTCTTCGAACATCGCGATCTCCTGCGTGGTGGGCGCGGCGTCGGCGGTGTCGAGTTGGGCCAGCATGGTGCCGAGGCCTCCGTTGAGGCGGGCCAGGCTGCGGCCTTCGGGCGTGGTTAGGAACCGGGTGCCATAGCCGCCTTCGGTGCCTTCGATGGCTGCGGCTTTGGCGTCGAGATCTTTGATGGATTCGGCCAAGGAAGACGGCGGATTCTTCGCGCTCACGGCTTTCAGTTGCGAACGCAGGCTCCGTGCCTGTTGCAGGGCTTCATGATCGCGGTGGAGCGCGCCGGCGATTTTGCGGTCGAGATCGAACTGGCGGCGCAGGTCTTCGGGCGAGGTTTTGACGCGCGGGTCCATGCGGATTTCGAGCGGCTGGGTATAGGTTCTGCCATCGGCCGTCAATTCCATGGTGTATTTACCCGGTAAAACCTTGGCGCCCTCGGGGTAGAGGGGCGTGTCGTGCGGGATGGCGGAGATGGGGAAGTCGCGTGAAAGCAGGTCGGGAACTGGATAGGTCAGATCCCAGACGAAGCGGTGCATTCCGGGCTGGGCTGACACCACACGCGGCGGGCGCACCCAGTACATGGGGACGTTGAAGTCTTTGGGATTGATCTCTTCCGGCTTGTCGGCGCTGGAGAAGCGGCGCACTAACTTGCCGCTTCCATCTTTGATTTCAATGACGACTGCGGGAGCCGCGTCCTTGACCCAGTAGTCGATCATCGCGCCGTCAGGGGGATTCTGTCCGGCGGGCTCTTCGGGCGGAAGCGGCGTGTCGGGATTGTTGTCGCGGCGGAGGCGATAGGTTAACTCCGGCTTAAACAGATGCGCAGGGCTGGCGGCGATTTTTGTGTCAAGTTGTCGCAGCGGCGTGATGTCATCGAGAATCCAGAACGACCGGCCGTGCGTGCCGACTACCAGGTCGTCATCATGGACGACCAGGTCGCGGATCGACGTTGGGGGCAGGTTCAGTTTGAGCGATTGCCAGTGGCCGCCGTCGTCGAATGAAACATAGACGCTGCGCTCGGTTCCGGCGAAGAGCAGGCCTTTGCGCTCGGGATCCTCGCGGACGGTGTTGACTGGTTCGTTGTCGGGCAGGCCGGTTACGATTTTCTGCCAGGTTTTGCCGTTGTCGTGGGTGCGATAGATATGAGGGTGCAGGTCGTCGAGGCGGAAGCGGTTGATGGCGGCATACGCAGTTGTGGTATCGAAATGTGACGCGTCCATCTGCGCTACTTTGCTCCACGGGGTCAGCTCGGGCGGGGTGATGTTTTGCCACGTCTTGCCGCCGTCGCGCGTGACTTGAATCTGGCCATCGTCGGTGCCGATCCAGATCAGGTTCGCGTCTTTGGGCGAGGGCGCGATGGAATAAATTACGCCGCGATGCTTGCCTTTGGCGGGATCGGAATCGACGAATACGCCTAGTGATGGCGGGACGCCGGGGTCTTCTCTGGTTAGATCCGGGCTGACGATCTGCCAACTGTTGCCGCCGTCGCGGGTGACGAAGAGGACATTTGAGCCTAGATAAAGGGCGTGCTGATCGACGGGCGAGAAGATTAGAGGTGCGGTGCGGTTGAAGCGGTACTGGCCGGTGCGGAGGACTACCGGTCCGACTTCGCGGGTCTGACCGGTGTTGCGATCGAAGACGGTTACTTTGCCGCCGTAAATTAAATTTGGATGCAGCGGGTCGGGCGCTACGTAGCCGTATTCTTCTACGCCCAGAGTGGTCCAGTCGCGGAAGGTGATTTCGCCGAAGTCGCTGCGGCTGGCGGTGCCGACTGAGCCGCTCTCCTGCTGTCCGCCATAGACCCAGTAGGGGAACTGGTTGTCGGTGATGACGTGGTAGAACTGCGCGGTGGGCTGGTTGTACCAACTGCTCCATGTGTTGCCGCGGTTGACGCTGATGGTTGCGCCCTGATCGACGGCGATGGCGATGATGTCGGGATTTTCGGGATTGATCCAGATGGTGTGGTAGTCGTCGCCGCCGGGCGCGCCTTTGATGGCGGTGAAATTTTTGCCGGCGTCGGTGGAGCGGTAGGTGGAAGTGTTGGCCACGTAGATGACGTCTTTGTTGGTGGGGTCGACGCGAACGCAGCCGAAGTCGTCGCCGCGGCCGTAGATGCGTTCTTCGCTGTTGACCTGCTGCCAGGATTCGCCGGCATCGTCGGAGCGGTAGATGCCACTGCCTAGCTTTGCGTTCGGCTTCGTCGTGTTGCGCGTCACTGTGTTGGGCGTCGTTACGTTAACCCAGGCATACATGCGGTCGGGGTCGCTTGGAGAGATGGTTTGGCCGATGCGGCCGATGCCTTCGGTTTCGCCGGGCAATCCCTTGGTGAGTTGGTGCCAGTTGTCGCCGCCGTCGGTTGATTTGTAGAGACCGCTGCCGGGGCCGGTGTAGCCGCCGCCGGTCGTCCAGGGTGGACGGCGCGAGGACCACATGCTGGCGAAGATTACCTGCGAGTTGCGCGGGTCGAAGGTCAGGTCCATGCCGCCGACGTTCTCATCTTTGTAGAGAACTTTGGTGAAGGTCTGGCCGCCGTCGAGCGAGCGGTAGATGCCGCGCTCGGGGTTCGGGCCGTAGGGATGGCCTTGCGCGGCGACGAAGAGGCGATTCGGGTCTTTTGGATCGACGATGATGGAGGCGATCTGCTGGGCGTCGCGTAAACCCAGATGTTGCCAGGTGCGGCCGGCGTCGGTCGACTTGTAAATGCCGTCGCCGACGGAAAGATCGGGACGGCGCAGTCCTTCACCGCTGCCTACGTAGATGATATCGGGATTAGAGGGCGCGACCGCTAGCGCTCCGATGGAGCCGGTGGGCTCGTTGTCGAAGATTGGGTTCCAGGTGCGGCCGAAGTCGGTGGACTTCCAGACTCCGCCGTCGTTTGGGGCCATGTAGAAAACGTTTTGATGGCCGGGGATACCGGAGATAGAAACGGTGCGGCCTCCGCGAAACGGGCCGATCATGCGCCAGTGGAGATCCTGATACATCGCGGGATCGAATTGTTGGGCATGAGCCGGCGCGGCGCCGATTGCGCCGATGAATGTGAGAACGATGATTGGGAGAACAAGGAATGTGAGAACAATGAGAAGAAGGCGACGGCCTTTAGTCCACGGCTGCAATTCGATTTTCAAGAACGTACCCCCACGCGCAAAGAGTGAGCGATGCGTGAATAAGCATAAACCACGCAGGCATCCGGCGGCGGAGACTCAGTCGGAATTCGGCTCGAAGGCCAAAACGGTAACCAGATGACTCAGGTGGCTACCCCTTCGCTGGTTTCGCGCAGCCAGGCTGCGTTGTAGAGTCCCCCTAGAGTTCCGTAACGTTCGCGCGCACTGTGCCGATGAATTGTTTGTATGGCACGAGAGATTCGCGCCGGGCGAATTGTCTTGGAAGGAGAAAGTTATGTCCACTACGGCTGTTTCCTCCGGTTCCATTTATCAGGAACTACAATCCTTCTTTCAACAGCGCAACAGCGAGGTGACGCAACTCGGGCAGGATCTCAGCTCCGGCAATGTCGCTGACGCGCAGCAGGACTTTGCCACGCTCCAGAGTTTGGGCCAGAGCGGCCCGTTTGCGAACGGCGATGCATTCGCGGCCGGCAACGTGCGCGAGCAGGATTTCACGGCGATTGGGCAGGCGTTGCAGTCGGGCGATTTGGCGGGCGCGCAGCAGGCCTTTGCTCAACTGGAGAGTACCTTCAAGAACGGTAGCGGAGGGGGATCGGATTCCATTGCATCGGCGATGTCTGCCGCCGACTCGGCCGTTACGCAGACTTCCGCCTCTTCCTCTTCTTCTTCTTCCTCTTCTTCGTCCGCTCAATCCATTTACCAGCAGTTGCGCGATTACTATCAGCAACGCACGGCCGATGTCAGCCAGCTTAGCCAGGATCTTGCTTCGGGCAATACGGCCAATGCCCAGCAGGACGTTTCCGCTCTTCAGGCTCTGGGCCAGAGCGGGCCATTCAAGAGCGGCGATCCATTTGGAAATAAGCAGCGCGAGTCGGATTTTGCCGCTATCGGCCAGGCGCTACAATCGGGCGATTTGGCGGGCGCGCGGCAAGCGTTTTCGCAACTGGAAGGCACCTTCCGCGGCCATCATCAGACGTCGCCACCGGTCTACCAAGCTCCTCAGACCATCAGCGCGGCGCCGATTGGCGGCTTGGATACTACGGCCTGAGTTGGGTTCAGGAAGCCCGCAGGCCGCTCAGGTAGCGTTGCAGTGCGTCCTGCCACGAGGGCATCTGAATTCCGAGGCTGTGCAAGCTCGCCGGCGAGAGGACGGAATAGGCCGGCCGCCGTGCTGGCCGCGGGAAGTCGGCGGTGGTTACCGGTTTGACCGCGGCCGGCAGCCCGGATAGGCGCACGATCTCCTTTGCGAACTCATACCAGGTGCAATCGCCGGAATTGGTCGCGTGGACGATGCCACGCGCGCGTTTCTTGCAGAGCTGTCCGATGGTAGAGGCCAAATCGCGCGCGAATGTGGGCGAGCCATGCTGATCGTTGACGACCGAGAGCTGCGGCGTGGCATTCTCCGGTTTAGGGGTGGCTAGCTTCAGGATCGTTGCCGGGAAGCATTTGCCGCCATGGCCGAATAGCCAGGAGGTTCGCACGATGCAAATGTCCGGAAGAATTTCGAGGAGCTGTTCTTCGGCGCGGGCTTTAGTTTCGCCGTAGACGTTGATGGGGTGACGGGTGTCGCTAACTTCGTATCGCGTACCCTTTTTGCCGTCGAAGACGTAATCCGAGCTTAGGAATAGCAACCGGGCGTTTGCCGCCCGCGCCGCGGACGCGACATTGAGCGCACCCTGGTGGTTGACGGCAAATGCCAATTCACGATTGGTTTCGCAACCATCTACGTCGGTGTAAGCCGCGGCGAGAATGACCCAGTCTGGCCGGGAATCCTGGATCACCTGCTGAACGCGCGCCTTATCACGTATGTCGGCGTCGCGGGAAGAGGGCGCGGTGAGTTGCTGTTCGCTTAGAGCTTGTTCGAGCTCCTTTCCGAGCAGTCCAGTGGCTCCGAAGAGCGTGATGCGCATAGCGGCATTGTAGCTGGGATCAACTCATTACTAATGCCGCCGCCGGTTCGCCTGGCGGGCGCCAAAAAATCCTAACAAAAGAAAACGCCGGCCAGATTTACTCGGAAAGATTCCGGGTACTCCGAGGCGTTTGCCTCCGGAGCGCTTGCAGAATGAGGGTGCCGCTAATGCCGAAACAGGCCACCGCCCCGAACGCCATGGCATCAAGTATTGGACGCGTCAGGTGCAGGTAATCGCCCATCAACGATACTGCCGCCAATAGCACTCCGAGGGTGTTCAGCCACAGAGGAGATCGAACCTCGGGCAGGTCCCGGCGAAATCGAAGTTGAAGCAACAACGCGGCCAACCCGATCGCCGAAACCACCACCAGCGCGATCGGGCTGAGAAAAGCGCTGGGGCGCGTGTAGATCACGACCAATGCGAGCGCGAGAACCAGCAGGCCCGAAGCAATCACGGTCCAACGGCGCGTCGCGCTCGAACTGGAACTCGTAACCGGGCGATCGCCCTGCATCGGCATGTTGCCATTGTATCCTTGGCGGGCTCAGCCTCGGCCGAATGGAAACGTCTCAGGCGCTGGTCGGCATCCACTCGGCGGGCCGGTTCTCGCCGTGCGACATGGCATAGAGGACCAGTTCCACGCGGCTCGAAATTCCCACCTTATCGAAAATTCGCAGCAGGTATTTCTTGATGGTGTGTTCGCTGAGCCCGAGTTCGACGGCGACCTCGCGATTGCTCAGACCGTCAGAGACCAGAGCGACTACCTGTTCTTCGCGCGGCGTGAGAAGCGCCCTTCCGGTTGAATTCACTACGCGCAGGGTCGGCACGACCGAAAGCGCGTCCATCACATAGTGCATTTGCTGGTTGTTGATCCAGATCTCTCCTTGAAAAACGGAGTGAATGCATTTGCAGAGCATATGAAAAGGGTCATGCATGAAAAGAAAAATTCCCTTGGCGCCCACGCGCAGGGCATTTACAACCAATTCGCGGTCGTCATTTTCGGCGAGTAGCACGGGAGCGACCTTGGGATGCGTGATGCGCAACCAGCGCAGCATTCCCCAGTCAGGCAACTGGCTTCCGGCGATCAGAACTACATCGGCGGGATTGGTGTGCAGGAAATCGTCCAGCGCGGATAGGTTCAGCGCGACCGGCGAAACATGAAATTCTCGCCGGGCGCGCAAGGCGCGGGTGAGCAGCTGCGATTGCAACGGGCCGGAATCGGCGACGACCACATGCACCATCGACGCCTTTGAAAGTTGGAATATGGGGTCCTCATGGACGGGTTCGACAGAATGGTCAGCTGGGATGACGCGGGCTTTTACAAGGCTGGATTTCATGGTGCCATAATGCACGAAAGCGTAGGGAACGGATGTAGGTCCGGTCACACCCAATTGGTGATGAATCGGGGGGGGCTGTTGCTACTTTGGTACACCTCCACTTGTGCACCGAGATCGTGGCAGTCAGTCGGGAAAGAACAGCGTTAAATTCCAGAGAAGCCCTGCCGGACGGCCCAACTCTCGATTTCATCACATTCTGACTGAGTGGTTTTTCATCCTCCACTTCGGTAGTCAATACTTTGCAAGTCTTGTTCTCCTTCACACGTGACGCTACCTTCGTGCAAACAGCTCAATCGCCCGAGCTGAATCGATTGCCGTGGAGCAACGGTGAGAGCACGGAGAATGAACGAAAAAGCAAAATACGTCGTTTTGATGGCTGCCGGCCTGCTCTGCCTGCAGCTAACCGTGATCATGCACGCCCAGGAGACTGCGTCTTCCCCATCTCCGCGGTCCTCTGCTCCGTCGTCTGCTAACGCGGCGCCGGAGAACTCGCAGAGTCCGGGAGGGACAGGGATCAGCAATTCCACGAGCGGCGCGATTACACAGCCCGGGAAAGCGGGTGGCATGGGAGATCCTGCATTCGGAGGGGAGCGCCATCCGCTTTACCGGCTTACTAAATCCGATGTGGTGGAAGCAAATTTCACTTTTTCTCCAGACTTCAATCAAAGCCTGACGGTGCAGCCCGACGGCTTCGTGGCGCTGAAGGGCGCCGGCACGATCTTTGCCGAGGGGCTGACGCTGCCACAGCTACAGCAGTCGATGGCCGACGCCTATCGCAGCTTTCTGCGTGATCCCGAGATCACGCTGACTTTGAAGGATTTTGACAAGCCGTATTTCCTCGCATCAGGCGAGGTGGCACGGCCTGGCAAATACGAGCTGCGCGGCGATTTGACCGTGAACGAAGCGATTGCCATTGCGGGGGGCTTCACTCAGCAGGCGCGTCATTCGCAGGTGGTTCTGTTTAGGCGGGTCTCCTCTGACCTTGCGGAGACCCATGTATTGGACTTGAAACAAATGCTGGATTCTCGCGATTTGCGGGAAGACCTGCACCTTCGGCCTGGGGATTTTATTTACGTGCCCCAAAGTCGAATTTCGAAAATCAGGAAGTTTGTTCCGACCAACTCGCTGAGTTGGTACATGAACCCTCTGCAGTTTTGAACATCGAGTCTCGAGAAAAGGAGCGCAGTCACCGATTGCTTATCCCCGTTGGCGTCTCCCCCGCCGCCTTGGTAATCGTCTGCAACCAGCGCCATGCATTCCGGAACCCCGGGAAACAGTTCTCTTACACAGATTCTGACCCCGCGCGATTTGGCTGCGACCTTGTTCCGGAGACCCCAGCTCATGATGGCGTCGTTTGCGCTCGTGCTGGCAGCGACGATGGGGTTGGCGTTTTTCTCGGCGCGCTACGAATCACATTTCAAGGTCTTGCTGCGCCGCGGAAGGTTTGATCCCGTCGCCTCGGCGGAGCCGGCGAGTGCGATGGACGTCAGCCGCCCCGAAATCAGCGAAGAGGAGCTGAATTCGGAAGTTGAACTACTAAGGGACGAAGACCTGCTTAAGCAGGTTGTGGTGATGGCCGGGCTAATTCCCGCGGGCACGCCTGCCTCCGCCCGCGAGGCCGAGATTGAGCACGCCGCGCGCAGGCTCGGACGCCGCCTGGATGTGGAAGCGCTCAAGAAGTCGAACCTGATTCAGGTTTCCTACAAGGATTCGGACCCGCAACGCGGCGCCCGCATTATGACGGCGCTTTCGACCGCGTACATGAACAAACACACGAATCTCCAGCGGCCGTCGGGTGAAATTCAGTTTTTCGACCGGCAGACCGAAGAGAGCGCAAAACGGCTGCATGACTCGGAAACCGAAATTGTGAATTTCACTCGCGCCAGCGGAGTGGTTTCGGCGGCCATGGAGCGCGACATCGCGCTGCAAAGGCTGGGTGAGGCGGATGCGGTCAACCGGCAGATCGATCAGGATCGAGTAGAGACGGAACGTTCGATTGCATCGCTCAGGGAGCAGATCAAGGCATTTCCTTCGCGTTCGGTCACGCTCAAACGCTGGACTGACAATCCCGAGTTGCTTGAGAAGCTGAAAACCCATTTGCTCGATTTGCAGTTGCGGCGCACCGATCTCCTGACTCGCTTTCAGCCGTCATACCGGCCGGTGCAGGAGATTGACCAGGAGATCGAACAGGCGAGGGCCTCGATTGCGTCCGAAGCACTCACGCCGGTACGCGACGAAACCACCGATAAGGACCCGAACTATGAATGGGCGCGCATGGAACTGGAAAAGGCGGAAGTGCACCTGCAAGGTCTGCGGGCTAAGGAGAATGATGCGGCGGCGCAGGCGGCGGCGCTACGCACGACCGCGCAACAGTTGCAGGCAAGCTCGATTGACCAGCAGGATCTGATTCGCACCGCGAAAGCGGACGAAGATGCCTACCTTCTCTATCGGCACAAGCGCGAGGAGGCGCGGATTGGCAACGCGCTGGATGCGCAGCGAATTCTGAACGTGGCGATCGTAGAGCCGCCGGCCGCGCCGGCTTTGCCGAATCACTCCATCGTCTTTTATTTCGTGCTCGCGTTCGGGCTCTCCATCATGTTCGCGGTTGGCGTCGCGTTTGCGGCCGAATATTTCGACTCGACGGTGCGCACCCCAGGCGAAGCGCAGCGACTGCTGGAAGTGCCGGTGCTGGCCTGGCTGCCGGCGGCGGAACCGGACAGTCCGCGGGTTGTGATCATGCCTGCGAAAGCCCCGAGGGTGGTCCCATGAGCACGTTCGGTGAGCTACTTCGAGCAGCGCCACTTGCGGCCAGAACGGTTCCGTTTGCCATGGACGAGCCTGCGATTCCGCGGGTTGCGATGCCACAAGTCGTGTCGGTGCGCGACGAGCAGATTCAGGCTTTAATCCAACAGCTTTTTTTCCAGCATGAGGCAAGCCTGGTGCGAAACGTCGGGTTCACGCCCGTCGAACCCTCGGCTCAAACCGCGCCCATGTGCATCGACCTGGCGAAAGCTCTGGCCGCCGAAGGCAAATATGACGTTGGACTGATTGATGCCAGCAGTGATGCGGTGCCGCTTCAGCGACGTTTACAGGTTGAGGCTCCCGATTATTCCCGGGATCATTCCAAAGACATCTGGCCGGTCGCATCCCGGCTATGGCTGGCTCCCTGGCAAAGCTGGTCGAGGGCAGCCGGACTGCATTCGATTACCGATCAGGATCTGGAGCGATTGCGAGACTTCATGAAGGGATTTGATTTCTGCATCTTGTACTGCGCTCCGGTCTCCTGGCTGACGGCGAGAGTCGCCCAGAGTTGCGATGGCGTCGTTCTCGTCCTGACCGCAAATAAAACGCGCCGTTTGGTCGCCGCCCAAATCAAGGAGCAACTGACAAAAGCGCACATACCTCTTCTGGGTACGGTGTTAGCAGAGCGGCGCCTGCCTGTGCCGCAAGGACTGTATCGAAAGCTGTGAATCTATGGGCGAACTGAGCACAAACCTGCACTGGAGATCTGAGCCCTCAGACGGGCCCTCGCAATATTCACGCATGATTCCCGGCGTTTCTGTTGCTACGCCGAGAGCAAACACGACTACCGGCCCAGAACGCGCGCCGAGCGCGGCGCGGGGAAAATCTTCGAGAGTGTCGCAACCACGGACCGTGGCGCAGAATCTGCTCCCGCATCTTATTGCTGAATCGCTTCCACTCTATAAGGCGGTGGGCGCCGATCTGATTGTGCTGGTCGTCGTGTGCGGAACGCAAACGTTTTTTTTCCCTGCGTGGGGTTTGCGGGCGATCGCCCTCCCCATTTTTGCCGTTCTTGTCACGCTCTTCGCTTTCAGCGCGGGGATTTATCCCAAGGGCGGGGATCCGTCTCCCGAGCGTATCGTTCCGGGTCTGGCAAGGTCGGTTCTTTTCGCAGTCGCGCTCGTTTTTTTCGCCGAACGCGGCGTGATCAACGCAATGGCGGCCTTCATAACATTTGCCAGTAGCCTCGCCGCGCTCCAGTTGTACCGTGGAACGAGGCGGTTTGTCTGGGCACGGAGCAATCACGAGAGCGATTCCCGCAATGTGCTTATCGTCGGGGGCGGCCCGGTCGCCCGGTCGATTGCGCGAACACTCTACAACGATCCTCTACACCGCTGGTTCGTCCGCGGCAGCGTCGACGACGATCTGCCGCTTTCCGCGACCGTGCTGGGCCGCATCGCCGATCTGGACTGGCTCGCTCGCTCCGAGTTCATCGACGAAGTCATCATTGCTCTTCCCGGGCGCCCTGACCTGGCGCGCGAGGCGGTCGAGGCGGCCTTCCGCAACCACCTTGACATTCGCGCCGTTCCCAATCTGCCGCCCGGAAACTGGCCTGAGGCGGGCCTCGATTTCATCGGCGATGTCCCCGTCGTTACGTTGCATCACGAGCATGTGCCGAGCGTCGCGCTATTTGTGAAGCACGTGCTTGACGTTATGGGAGCGAGCGCCGCACTCGCTCTGGCGAGCCCGATTATGGCGCTGGTGGCGCTGCTGATTCGGCTCGATTCGCGCGGTCCGATCATTTATGGAGCGGAGCGCACCGGCGCCAAAGGCCGGCGATTCCGTTGCTACAAGTTCCGGTCCATGGTTTCGAATGCCGACCACCTCAAAGCCAATCTGCAAGCGCAAAATGAGCGCCAGGGACCGATTTTCAAGATCGTCGGAGATCCGAGGATTACTCGCATCGGCCGCTTCATTCGCCGCTACAGCCTCGATGAATTGCCCCAACTTTGGAACGTGCTGATTGGCGATATGAGCATGGTCGGTCCACGCCCTCATCCCGTCGACGAGGTGAATCACTATGAACTTCACCACTTCCGGAGGCTCGACATGAAGCCCGGCATCACGGGCCTCTGGCAGATCACCGCGCGACATTCGCCGTCGTTCGAACTCAACATGCATCTCGATCTCACTTACATCGAGAATTGGACGCTGCGTCTCGATCTGCGCATCCTCCTCGGCACAATACGCGTGCTGTTTGTGCCGGAAGGGGCTTGACGCTCGAATGAGGAACCGATGAGCAGCCTCGCCCTGGTTTGGGATCGCGACGAGAGTCCGCTGTGGCATGTGGCCGGACTTGCGATTCGCCCGCTGTACCTGGCGATCGCATATCCGTCCATTCTCTACCTTGCCGCCATGACGATCTTCCTGTTCCGGCCGCCCGACCTGTTTTCATTTTACGCCGACCGCATCGCCTTCGGCGTTCTGGTGTTTTTCGTGGCCCTGCGGACGATGGCCCTAAGGGAGAAAATCCCATTCTTCGGCGGGATCACCGTCCCGATGCTGGGTTTGGCAGCGCTCGCGATGGTGCGCGCGCTGCGAGAGCCTTTTGATGCCCAGCTTTGGAGCGTCATCGCGAGCAAGTTCATCGTCCCGTTCGTCTTGTTTCATATTGCCGTGCTTGTTTTTCGCGGACCCTCCGAGAGGCGGCATTTCGAAGTCTTCATCACCGTTGCCCTCGTCTACCTCATCTTCATTTCGATTGCTTTCCTCTTCGATGCGCGTTCACTCATCTTTCCGCGCTTCATCCTCGACGGAAACATCGGGTTTCATCCCGACCGGGCGCGCGGGCCGTTCCTGCAAGCGGTGGCGAACGGCGTTTCCTTGAACCTGCTCGGGATTCTCGTGCTAGTTCTTTTGCAAAAGGGAAAGAAGCTCGTCTGGCTTCTATGGCTTGCGTTGCCGATGGCAATTCTGGCAACGATGACACGCGCGGTCTGGATCGCTTTCGCGCTCTCGGCGCTGATCCTCGGGTTTCGGATGATCCGGCGACGTTTGGTGGCGGCTGTCGTGTTGGCCGTGGTTGCGGGCCTGTTGGGCGGGATCGCGCTTGGATTCAGCAACCACACACTTAGGGACGCGCTGTCGGATCGCACCAACGAAAGTGGGCCAGTCGATGCGCGCATGGCCGTGTACAACGCCGGCTGGTCCATGTTCCTGGAGCGACCGCTAACCGGATGGCCTGCCGGACGAATGTATGCGGAACTGGGCCGCCGCATGGAGGGCTATCACCTCCGCATCTTTTATGTACACAATACCTACCTTGCGCTACTGGTGGAGTTCGGCGTTCCCGGTCTGGCTCTCTATGCGCTGCTCTTCTTCAATCTCTTTCGCTTGACGCGCCCAAGCACGCTCCACGAGTCCGCCGCGATCGGGGCGCTGCGCAAGGCCTGGCCGATTTTGCTGGGCGTCTACCTGATTAACGCATTCTTCGTCGACATGGCATACCAGTTCGTGATCGGTCTTCTATTTACGGTCGCCGGAATGCTGTGTGCCTCGGAGGAGGTCGCGGCGTGACCACCGTCGCCTACATCGCAAACGAGTTTCCGTCGCCCATCGAGCCGTATGTGATGGACGAAATTAACGAGTTGCGCCGCCGTGGCGTCAAGGTGATCTGTTGCAGCGGCAAGCGCGTTGCGTCGGATCGGCTGACCCTCACGGAACGCGCTTTCTGGAAAGAGACGCTCTATTTCCAGCCGCTTTCCGACGAACAACTCATACGTGCCGCGCGCCAGCTGGCGTCGGATCGGCGTAATCTGTGGCAGCTCTTGCGGCCGTTGATTTTCGACCGAGACGCTTCCCCCGGCCTGCGCTTCCGCGCGCTCGGCCATACGCTGATGGGCGCGGCGCTCGCCGAACAGTTGACGCCGCTCGAGGTCGATCACATCCACTGTCATCACGGATACTTCGCCTCCTGGATGGCGTTGGTGGCTGCCCGCTTGCTGGGGATCGATTTCAGTTTCACGCTGCACGGTTCCGACTTGCTGCATCGCGCCGATCTTCTTGAGGCCAAGCTGCGCGCTTGCAAATTCGTCGTGACCGTTTCCGAATTCAATCGGCAATATCTTTTCCGGAATTATCCTTCGATGCCGGCGGCGAAAGTCATGGTGCAGCATCTTGGCGTTGATCCCATGCTTGCGCGGCCCGCCGAGTCAGAAACCGAAGCGCAGGGCCGTCGTCCGTTTTGCCTGTTGGCCGTTGGGAGACTGCATCCGGTAAAGGACTACTCCTTCCTTATTCGGGCCTGCGGCGATCTCCGCTTGCAAGGATTTGATTTCATCTGCTGGATCGTGGGCGAGGGCCGAGAACGCGCGGCTCTCGAAAGGCAAATCGCCAAACGTGGCCTCCAGGGCTATGTTCACCTTACAGGTCACATTCCCCGCCACGAGGTCGCCGGTTACTATCACCACGCCGATCTGGTCGTGATGACGAGCAAAAGCGAAGGCATCCCGGTCGTTCTAATGGAGGCTATGGCGCAGGGGAAGCTCGTGCTTGCTCCCGGCATCACGGGCATTCCCGAACTGGTCGAGCACGAGCGCACAGGATTTTTATATGAACCCGGCTCGCTCGACAGCTTTGTCAGCTCAGTCCGCCGGATTCACGCCAACCGCCAGGAGTGGTCGGGAATTCAGCGGGCGGCATCTGCCAAGGTTGTCAATTCTTTCAACCGCCAGCGAAACGTGCGCGCCTTTGCGGACGGTTTCATGGCACGAATTTCCGAGTCAGGCGGAGAGTATGAGAATTCTTTATTGCAACAAGTACGACTATCCGTTTAGCGGAACGGAGTCTTATCTCTTCGATCTGATCCACCGGCTCGATGAGCGTGGATACGAGACTGCGCTGTTCAGCATGGATCATGGCTCGCCGTCGGCGTTCACGGGCCGCAGCTATCGTGTTCCCTATATAAATTTCAAGGATCCCAGTGCGGGCTTTCTGAAGAAGATGCGGCTGGCCGCGCATGCGCTTTACTCGCCTTCAACCCGCCGTGCGATGCGCGATTGCATCGTGGACTTCTCACCCGATCTCGCCCACATCCGCGGAATCTATCATCACCTCTCGCCGTCGATTCTTTGGGAACTTAAGAGCCGCGGCATCCCGGTGCTTTATCACCTCAACGATTTCAAGATTCTGTGTCCCACCTACAACATGGTTGCCGACGGGAAGGCGTGCGATGCATGCCGAGGCGGCGCCTTTTACCACGTGGTCACGAAAGGCTGTTATGCGGGGTCGCGTGCCAGCGCGGGCGTGCTGGCCGCGGAAGGTTACCTGCACAAATGGTTGGACACCTATCAGAAATGTGTCGATCTGTTTCTCGCTCCCAGCGAATTTGTTCGCAGCGAACTGATCGACCACGGCCTGCCGGCCGACCGCATCGCCGTGCTCCAACACTTCCAGGACCTACCGGCTGAAAACCAACTCTCGAATGACGAGGGGTACCTGCTCTACTTCGGCCGCCTGTCGCGGGAAAAAGGCATTGACGACCTTCTGCATGCGCTGGTCCGCCAACCGCATATTCCCCTGATTATCGCGGGCGAGGGTCCCGAGCGGGCGCGGATTGAGGCCCTCAGCCGTAAACTAAATCTGAGCCGCGTTCTTTTTTCCGGGCACGTCGTCGGCGAAAAATTGGAGAAGCTGATTGCCGGTTGCAGCTTCTCGCTGTTCCCGTCGCACGCCTATGAGACGCTGGGAAAATCGATTCTCGAATCCTACGCTTACGCGCGGCCCGTCATCGCCTCGGACCTTGGGTCGCGACGCGAATTGGTCGAGCATGGAGTAACCGGCCTGCTTTATTCTCCTGGCGACCGGGATCAACTCGCCCATTCCATCGGGTTCTTGTTTGACCGGCCCGACCTGACCGAAAAAATGGGCGCAAACGGGCGGGCGCGCGTGCGGGCGAAGCACGATCCGGAAGAGCATCTGCAAAAAATGCTGGAAGTATATTCGCGGCTGACGTTCTCACGAAAATTCCTGGCATGTTCGACTCAACCGCTGCCGAACCAAGCCTCGCCGAGTACGGTTTTACGGAGCCGGGATTTGGAGGGTTCCTCATTGCAACCTAAGGCAAAGGAGCGGCACTCGGCCCGCACTGTTCGGGTCGCTTTCATCGGCGGACGCGGCATGGTCTCGAAATACAGCGGGATCGAATCGTTCTACGAGCAGGCAGGTTCGGAATTGGCACGGCTCGGGCACGAAGTGACGGTCTATTGCCGCACTTATTTCACCCCACCCACGAGCGAGCACAACGGAATGCATATTCGGCGGCTGCCGACGATCCGGTCCAAGCATTTGGAAACCGTTGTGCACACCTTGCTCAGCAGTCTGCACGCGATGATCTCGAATTATGACGTCGTCCACTATCACTGCCTTGGCCCGGCGCTGTTTTCGTTCCTGCCGCGCCTTGCTGGAAAAAAAACGATAGTCACCGTGCAGGGACTCGATTGGCGTCGCGCCAAATGGGGACGCGTCGCTGCGCGTGTTCTTCGGTGGGGAGAAGCCGCCGCGGTAAAGCTCCCGGACGCAACGATCGTTGTTTCGCGGACGCTGCAGCAGCACTACCGCAATCGATATCAATGTGACACTGTCTACGTCCCAAACGGAGCCAGCATCGCGGCTCGCCACCCTCCAAAGCAAATCATCGAATGGGGACTCGAACCCGACAATTACGTTCTCTTCCTGGGCAGGTTCTCACCCGAGAAGAACTGCCAGCTTCTGATCGACGCCTTCGAAAGAATTCACACCGACATGAAGCTCGTCTTCGCCGGAGGGTCGAGCCACTCTGACTCCTATGTCGAGGCATTGCGACTCCACGAGTCGCCGCGGATTCGTTTCCTGTCATGGGTTTCGGGAAGCGATCTTGAAGAGTTGCTCTCGCACGCCGCTCTGTTCGTCCTGCCTTCGGAGCTTGAAGGACTGTCTCTGGCTTTGCTGGACGCGATGGCGGCCGGCGTTTGCGTTCTGACCAGCGATATTCCAGAGAACCGTGAAGTCGTCGACGGCGCCGGTTTCACTTTTCGGCGCGGCGACGCAGCTGACCTCGAACGCATGCTGGATGCGCTGGTTCACAATCCCGAACTTCGCCGACAGGCCGCAGCTCGAGAACGCGAACGGGTTCAAAGTCAGTATTGTTGGCCGGAGATCGCTCGCTCCATCGCGGCAACCTATTGCGACGTGCTGGGCTGGGGTGCTGGTGAGGGGACAAGCCGTGAAACAGCCCCGTCGCAGCCTGGCGGGGTGTCCGTCCAAGCATTGGACTACGCCGATCCCCGCCGTTCGCATAGCGAGCGAACCGCGTAAAACGGCGCTAACCGAACCGGAAGCCTAAACGTCCGCGCGCCACTTTACCCTCAGCTTTGATTAGAATCGAAGCGTCGCTGCCAGGATCCAGAGGCGGGTGCCGCGTTCGAGCTGTGCTTGGACAGAGGGCCTTTTTGCCGAAGGATAACGCGGCGATTCCAGCATGGAAGATCTCATCCTTGTCACCGGCGGCGCCGGCTTCATCGGCTCCAACTTCATTCTCCAGTGGATTGGCGCCGAATCCTCGCGGGTTGTCAATCTTGACAAGCTCACTTATGCGGGCAATCTCAAGAATTTGCGGACGCTCGAAGATCACCCGCGCTACCGTTTCGAGCGCGGCGACATTCTTGACCGCGGACTAGTCAGCACTCTGCTGGCCCGCGAGCGACCACGCGCCGTCGTTCATTTCGCCGCGGAAAGCCACGTCGACCGGTCCATCCACGGGCCCGACGATTTCATCCGAACCAACGTCAACGGTACATTCAGCGTGCTGGAAGAAGTTCGCGCCTACTGGTCAGCCTTGCGTGAGCCCGACCGCGCCGCCTTTCGTTTTCTGCACATTTCAACCGACGAGGTCTATGGCTCGCTCGACCCAGACGATCCGGCGTTCACGGAAAACAACGCTTATGCGCCCAACAGCCCATACTCGGCGTCCAAAGCGGCTTCTGACCACCTAGCCCGCGCCTATCACCATACTTATGGGCTCCCGATCCTCACGACAAACTGCTCCAACAACTACGGGCCGCTCCAGTTTCCGGAGAAGTTGATGCCGCTCATGATCCTGAACGCCTGCGAGGGCAAGCCGCTGCCGGTCTACGGCGACGGCCGGAATGTTCGCGACTGGCTCTACGTTGAGGATCACTGCCGGGCCATCTGCGCGGTGCTGGCTCGCGGCCGGGTGGGAGAGACTTATAACATCGGCGGGCGCAGCGAGAAAAATAATTTGGAGATCGTTGGCGAGATTTGCAAGCTGCTCGATCAGCTTCGTCCAAACGACCCGGCGGTCCCACACGACAAACTCATATCATTCGTCAAAGACCGCCCCGGCCACGACCGCCGTTATGCGATGAATACAGAGAAAATCGAGAGCGAATTAGGCTGGCATCCGCGGGAAACTTTTGCGACTGGCCTCGAAAAAACCGTTCGCTGGTATCTTGAACATGACGACTGGGTGCGCGACGTCACCAGCGGCAGCTATCGTCAATGGATGGCAAAGCAGTATGCGACCGAGCGCTGAGATTTGGCTTCGATCTCCTTCGCAGACCTCGGTGAATTCTGTGGTTCAAGATTTTGATCGGTCAAGGGCTTGCTGATTCAGACATGACCAAAAACGCGACGTCAAACTACAAGGGCATCATCCTCGCGGGCGGATCGGGAACGCGCCTCTATCCCGTGACGCACGCCGTCGCCAAGAGCCTGCTCCCTGTCTACGACAAGCCGATGGTTTATTACCCGCTCTCCGCGCTCATGCTGGCAGGCATTCGCGACATTCTCGTCATCTCGACTCCCGATGACCTACCGCGCTTCGAGCAACTTCTCGGCGACGGCTCGCGCTACGGTGTGAACTTTCGGTATGCAATGCAGCCGAAGCCGGCAGGCATTGCGCAGGCATTCTTAATCGGCCGCGAATTCATCGGTTCCAGCGGCTGCGCGCTCGTCCTCGGCGACAATATTTTTTACGGCCACGATCTCGTCAAAGAACTGCGCGCTGCGGCCCAGCAGAAAAAGGGAGCGCGTGTTTTCGCATATCCCGTCAACGATCCCGAGCGCTACGGCGTGGTCGAGTTTGATGCACAGGGAAAAGCGCTGAGCATTGAAGAAAAACCCAAGCGTCCGAAGTCACGCTACGCGGTCACCGGACTCTATTTTTATGATCGGCAGGTGGTCGACATTGCCGCCGGCCTGCGCCCATCGCGACGTGGCGAACTCGAGATCACCGACGTCAATCGCGCTTATCTCGAACGCGGCGAACTGAACGTCTGCGTGATGGGGCGGGGCATGGCATGGCTGGACACGGGCACGCACGAAGCTTTGATGGAAGCATCTTTATTTATCCAGACCCTCGAAAAGCGCCAGGGCCTGATGGTCGCGTGCCCGGAAGAGATCGCATACCGCTCGGGCTACATCACCGCCGCGCAACTCGAAGCGCTGGCGCGCCCGATGCGCAACAATGGGTACGGAACGTATTTGCTGCAACTGCTTAAGGACCGCGTGTTTTGATGAAAAAACACGCCAGCAGCCTCCTTGGAATTGTGTTGCTCGAACCGCGTGTCTTCGGCGACGATCGCGGATTCTTTCTTGAGAGTTATAACCAGCGAACCTTCGCCGACCTCGGAATCACCGACGCATTTGTGCAGGACAATCATTCCTGCTCGGAAAAGAACGTTGTGCGCGGGCTGCATTACCAGATTCAGCAGCCGCAGGGCAAGTTAGTGCGAGTGATCACCGGAGAAATTCTCGATATCGCGCTCGATCTGCGGCGCTCTTCTGCAACGTTTGGAAAGTGGAAAGCGTTCACGCTCTCGGGCGAAAACAAACTGATGTTATGGATTCCGCCGGGCTTTGCGCATGGATTTCGGGTTGCGTCCGCGAGCGCGCACGTTATCTATAAGACGACAGATTTCTACGCTCCCGAACATGAACGCACGATTGCATGGAACGATCCAACGTTAAGGATCGACTGGCGCCTGGACGGCGAACCGATTGTCTCGGCGAGAGATCAGCGTGGGGTAAAGTTCGACGAGGCGGAACCGTTCGACTAAGTTGTCCGCGCCGCGCGCAGGCCCAAGATCTTTCTAGTTCAATCGAAACTCGACCGCAATCGTAGTTTCCACGGCAACGGCTCGGCCTGACGATTGATACGGTTCGAACCTCCACGAACGCACTGCTTCGGTTGCCGATTTCACCAGCTGCTCATCGCCTGCAACGGGACGCAACTTCGTGACGGTTCCGTCCGCGGCAATCACCGCGTCCAGCACGGCAAGTCCTTGAACGCCTTTTTGGCGCGCCGACTCCGGATAAACCGGATCGACTTTCGATACGATGCGCATCTCCATCGTCTCGGGAGAAACTCGTACGGGTGCCTCTTCCCCACTTGCGGCTTGCACGCCGATTTCCAGTTCTTTCCACGATCGTTGCCACTGCCACCATCCCAGGCCGACAACCAGCAACAAGGCGGCAAGCAGCAGATGAAAGCGCCGGAAACGAACCTTGATCGTCGGTTTAGATTTTTCCAGAGCAGCGAAAACGGCAACCGGTTCACCGATGACAGGCTCGGCGTGTTCGCTATTCTCCGCCTCGGGAGCGTTGAACTGCGGGTTTCTGAGTCGATAAGCCCAATACCGAATCATCTCGCGCTGCTCGACCGGGAGCCCAACAAACTCGAATCCGCAGCGTAGCTCGCCTTGATAGCGCACCAGCGCCCGCGCGCGCACGGGAACGCCGACCTTCGGAATCCGCAGTTCGACCGCGACCTGCTGTCCGGCCGAAAGTTCTCCGGCGATCATCCCGCCGACTCCGCCTTCGCTCAAGTCGGTGCAGCGCCCCGGCAAGTTCTCGGGAACTCCGGAGCGCAACAGGATCACGTCGAGCGGCACGTCGATGGGATGTCGCGGAGAATTGCGGCGTTGTGCTTTTTCGAGCGCCGGCGATGCAGCTGCACTCATAGAACTGCCTCCGCAGGATTGAACGTTCTTCTCATGCGGCTGGGATCAATAACGAACGCGGCGCATTATTTGGATCGTTCACGAGAGTATAGCGGAAATCGCCGGCGGTTTTTCCTCAGATTTTGACCATTCGAGTAGTTCACCCGAGATCGAGTCCCGATTCGGTTTACTCCAGGTCGCGCCAGTTCAATCCGACTCCCAGTTCGACGCGCAGGGGAACCACCAGTGCATGCACTTCTTCCATATGCTGCCGCACCAGCGTCTTCATTGTGTCAATTTCGTTCTCTGGCACTTCAAAGACCAGTTCGTCGTGGACCTGCAACGTCATGCGCGACGTGAGCCGGCGTTTGCGAATGTCGTCATCGATGCGGATCATCGCGATCTTGATCAGGTCCGCGGCCGTTCCTTGCAGCGGACTGTTCACCGCGGTACGTTCGGCAAAGCCGCGGAGATTCGAATTCTTGCTGTTAATGTCCGGCATCGGGCGGATGCGGCCAAACAAAGTTTTAACTTTTTGATCGCGGCGCGCTTCGGCGAGCGTTGCATCGATAAAAGCGCGCACGCCGGAATATTTTTCGAAGTAGGCGTCGATAAATTTCCTGGCGTCGCTCGGTTCAATGCCCAGTTGTTGCGAAAGACCAAACGCTGACAGTCCGTACACAATCCCGAAGTTAACCGCCTTGGCATGGCGCCGATGGTCCGGCGTCACCATCAGCGGAGGCACGCCGAATACCTGCGATGCGGTGAGCGTGTGTATGTCGTCACCGCGCCGGAACGCCTCGACCAGCAACTGGTCCTTCGAGAAATGTGCCAGCAGTCGCAACTCAATTTGCGAATAGTCAGCGGCCAGCAGGACATGGCCGGGCTCCGCGATGAAGGCGGCGCGAATCTCGCGGCCAAGTTCGGTGCGTATGGGAATGTTCTGAAGATTCGGATTGGTCGATGACAGTCTGCCGGTTGCTGTTCCGGTCTGGCCAAAAGTCGTGTGCACACGGCCGCTGCCCCTGCGAATCAGCGCCGGCAATGCGTCGACGTACGTCGACTTCAGTTTTGTGAGCTGGCGGTATTCCAGAACCAGGCGCGGAACCTCGTGCTCTTCCGCGAGACCCTCGAGCACATCGACCGCCGTCGATATTTTCTTTCCCTTGCCATACTTCACTGGGATCGGAAGCCCGAGCTTGTTGAAGAGGACATCGCCGAGTTGCTTCGGGGAGTTGATGTTGAACTCCATCGAACAGCGTTCATAGATGTCGCGCGCTTTGACGTCCGCTTCGCGCTGGAGCTTCACCGACATCTCTCCTAGCGCCGCGGGATCGATCTTTACGCCGGCTTCTTCCATGCGCGCGAGCACAGGCACGAGCGGCGCATCGATTTGTTCGTACACGGAGGTCAGGCCCTGCTCTTCGATCTCCTGCCGCAGCACGCTCGCTAGCCGGCTTGTTATATTAGCCGCTTCGGCAAGATTGCCGCTTAGCTTCAAATTCAATCTGCGCAGCGCAACTTCGGGCAGCGAATGCGACGAGTAAGTCGGATCAAGCAGGTAGGAATAGAGCATCGGATCGTGTGTGATTCCCTTGGGCGCGATCCCGAGTTCAGAAAAATGATGAAGGGCGGCCTTGTAATCGTGAATGCTTTTTGATTGTTGCGGATCCTCGAGGACCTTCTTGATATGTATCGTGACCGCGTCGTCCGCCAACGAGACCAGCGCACCCTCCCCGGCCGATTTTGAAAGCGCAATCTGCCGCTGCCACTTAGGCGCGGAGGCCTCCACATCGGCAGGGCGCAAGTCGAGAAGGCCGCTCTGCGGGGCTTCCGGCTCTTCATCGACCTCTTTCGGCTCGTCGGTTTCCGCTTCACTTTCAGCGGCGGGAATTGCCAGCGCGAGCGACGCGTCCGGCGCCAGGTCTCGTAAATAGTCGTCTAACTCAACCTTCGACTTTATCTCGCGATAGTGGCCTTCCTTCACTTCGACCACCGGCAGCAACTCTTTCAACAGCGAGCTGAATTCAAGTTCGGCAAATAGCGCGCGCAACGCTTCGACATCCGGTTCACCGGCCTTCATCGCGGCGACATCGAGGTCTACCGCAACATCGGTGTCGATGGTCACAAGTTGTTTGCTCAGCAGAATGTTGTCGCGATTGTTTTGCAGCGACTCACGATAGGTTTTCTTCTCAACTTCGGCCGCGCGGTCGAGCGCCTCCTCCACGCTGCCGAAGCGCCGGATGATTTCGACTGAACCTTTGTCGCCGATGCCGGGCGCTCCCGGAATGTTGTCGACCGAGTCGCCGCGCAGCGCCATCACGTCGATAACCCTGGATGGAGGCACGCCCAGCAGTTCTTCAACCTTGGCCGCGTCGCAAATCAAATTGTCCTTCGGCGGATTCAGCACGGACACTTTGTCGTTCACGAGTTGCAACATATCTTTGTCGCTCGAGACGACGTAAACAGAGTGCGACTCGGCAGCCGCTTTGCGCGCCAGCGTTCCAATCACGTCGTCGGCCTCGTAGCCTGCGAGTTGCAGGATCGGGATGCGATAGGCTTCGAGCGCCCGCCGGATGTAGGGAACCTGCTGCACGAGATCGGGCGGCATCTCGGTGCGGTTGGCTTTGTAGCCGCCGTACTGTGATTCTTTGAACGTCTGGGTTTTGATGTCGAACTTGCGGATGGTAGTGATCGCCTCGGCCTGCTGGTTGCGAATGGTAGGCGCTCCCACGTCGAAAACGGCCGCCAGATATTCGGGCGAGAAGTCGTCGCGCAATTTGCGCAGCATGTTGACGAAGACATAGGTTGCCGCGGTGGGAAGGCCCGTCTTCGTGGACATCGGCCGCTGCCGCGCCATCGCATGGTAGGCGCGGAAGATGAACGACATCGTGTCGATAAGAAAGATGCGCCCCTTGCCGGACACCGCCGCAAGTTGCGGCTTGGGAGGCGCGGCGGCCGCAGTCTGTTCTGGTTCAGCGGAAATTTCGACCGAGGATTTCTTTTTCGGAGGCAACTAGAAAAGTTTAGCAGTTCGGTGCGCGGCGCGGGCACGCCCGAAAAGGTGTCCCTGCGAAATCGCGAGAAGCCGTGTGTATCATGAGGTTTTGGGGCGCGAGCGCGGCATGCTTCCTTTCAAGCTCATTTACAGCGACGACTATTTCCTGCCCATCGGGTCGCACGTATTTCCCGCCGAAAAATACAAACGCGTCCATGATCGGCTGATGGCAGCAAGTGTTGCTGAGGCTTCTGACTTTCTGGCTCCGCGCCCCGCCACCGATGAAGATATTTTGCTGGCGCACACTTCGCGCTACGTGGAGAAACTTAAGACCGGCACGCTCAGCCCCCACGAAGAACTCGCGATGGAGATACCGTACTCGCCGGAACTGGTGCGGGCTTTTTGGCTGGCGGCGGGAGGCTCGATTCTGGCGGCCGAACACGCGCTCAACGATAGCATCGCGATCAACATTGGCGGCGGCTTTCATCACGCCTTCCCCGATCATGGAGAAGGTTTCTGCATGATTAACGACATCGCGATAGCCATTCGCCGCATGCAGTGCGACGGAAAAATCCGCACGGCAATGACGCTGGATTGCGATGTACACCAGGGCAACGGGACCGCCGCCATTTTTGCTCCAGCGTCTGCTGCGGACATGGCTCGAACCGGGAAACCGCCGGATGTTTTCACCATCTCTCTGCACCAGGAAAACAATTACCCAGTGTTCAAGCCGCCTTCGTCGCTCGACATGAATTTGCCGGACGGAATGGGAGACGCCGAATACCTGGCGTGCCTGGGCAGAGCGATCGATCTGGGATTGAGCAAATGTAAGCCCGAACTCATCAGCTACGTTGCGGGAGCCGATCCGTACTTCGACGATCAGTTGGGTGGATTATCGCTAACGCTCGACGGACTGAAGCAAAGAGATGCGCTCGTGTTCCATCTGGCCAAGGCCGAGCGCATTCCTGTCATGGTGACCTTCGCCGGTGGATATGCCCACAAACTGGAAGATACGGTCACGATCCACTCCAACACGATTGTTGCCGCGAGAGAAGCGTTTGCCGGTGGCTGAGTGCGGCTAAGGTTTCGGGCGAAGCGCGTGGTCAGTGTTTTTTGTCGCCGTGGGCTGCGCGCCAGTTCGTAACAGCCTGGTCAGCCTGAGTAATCTCCGCCGCGCTCATCGATTTTCTCACACCACTCAGTGCCTCCGAACTCTCTTTGACCGAGTCGCTCGCCAGCTTCAGCCATTTGTAGGCGGCAATCCGGTCGCTGCCCGAACTGCCTTTGGCGAGCAACAGCCCATACCGGTATTGCGCTTTCGCCATGCCCCGGTCGGCCGCCATCTGATAATAATGCGAGGCAAGATCGCGGTTCGGCGGCGCCCCATTCCCCTGCTCACAAATGATTGCCAGATCATATTGCGCTTCAATTTGTCCCTGGCTCGCTGCGGCCCCGAGCCAACGCCGCGCCTGGGCGTAGTCGACGGCAACGCCGTGGCCGAGCGCATAACTGACTCCGAGTGCAAACTCGCCGTCAGCGTCGCCATGGTCGGCCGCTTTCTTGTACCACTCAATCGCCTGCGCGTAGTCGATCTTGCCGGGAAGGCCCCGGCTATAAATGGTTCCCAGTGTCACCTCCGCAGTGGCGCTCCCTAGGCCGGCTGCTTTTTGGTAGTACTGGATCGCTTTGCTGACGTCGACAGTCATCGTCGAATTTGGCGGCTGAAGATAAAGTTCCGCCAGGGCGAGGAGTGGAGGGACTAAGTTCTGATCGGCAGCGGCGGTGAGCCATCGAACTGCTTCCTTGAAATCCTGCGGCACGCCTTCGCCGCGTTCATACATGAGCGCCAGATTGTACTGCGCCGACCCGTCCCCGCCTTCCGCGGCCCGGCGAAACCAGACGACCGCCTGCCCAGGATCTCTTGCAATGCCCTTTCCATTTGCATACATCAGCGCAATATCGGTGGCCGCATCCATCGAGCCTTGTTGCGCCGCCTTGTGATACCACTCGAGCGCTTCGGCGGGAGAGGGGCGTCTTTGTTCCGTGCCAATGCCGGTCTCCGCGAGCATGCCGAGCGATTCTTCGGCGGCCATATATCCGCGGTCCGCGGCCTGGTGCAGCAAGCGCGTCGCTTCCGCGTCGTCTTTCTTGAGGAGAACGCCTGCATAATATGCGAGCGCCAGCAAAGTTTCGGATTCGGGGTCGCCAGCCTGCGCTTTCGTTTCGAGCGGCTGAAGGCCATCGACGGTCAGCGCCTTCGCCTTCTCCATGAGCGCGTATGCTCCGGGCGCCGCTGTTGCGGAGCGCCTGGCAGATTTTGGTTCGGACGGCGTCTGCGATTCGGGCGGCGTTGCGGCGTCGGCCTTGCTTTGCGCTTCGGACTGCCCCTGCGGAGTCGGCGTAGGTGGCTCTTTTTCGGGCTCCGGCGTGGGCGAATTGCGAGTCGAGGCCGCCACTGAGCTTGTCCTGGCGAAAGGTATTTCAACTATGACTGTCCCATTTCCCGGCGGCTTCAACTCGAAATCGAGACGCTCGCTCGAATCCACCACGATTCGCGTAACCGCTGGATGCACGCTAAACAATGACACCCGCAACTCTTTGACCGGACCTTGGTTGACCGGTATATGTCGATTCGCTCCCTTCAGTTCGGCCCCCGGGAAATCGAAGATCAGGCGATCGGGGTTGGATGCGCGGGCAGATCTCGGCGTTACCGGGGCGCTGACAGCGATCGTGATGGTGAGACCGTCCGGCCGAGAACTTACATCGATATTCCCTACGGTTGCAGCGGCAGCAGAAACAGCAGAGGGCTGCGCGCTGCGCGCGTGAGTTTGCTGGGCAAAAGTCGGCGCGGCGCACAGGCAAATCGCCAAACAGAAAACAGCCGCCGAGAGTCGCACAATCACGAAGTCCCTCTAACTCGGGTGAGCAAGCAGCATTGTACCGCCGAACTGCCGCAACTATTGGCGGCTTCCGCACGCGAGAGCCCTCGCGCCTCGGCTGTTAGAATAGTCGTCAGTCGTTATCAATCAGTCTGCATCAGCCAACTATGTTCGAGAATCTCCAGGAAAAATTACAGCGTGCGTTCAAGAGCCTGCGCGGACAGGCCGTCCTCACCGAAGAGAACATTTCCGAGGCGCTGAAACAAATTCGTCTGGCGCTGCTTGAGGCGGATGTCAACTTCAAAGTCGTGAAGGATCTGATCGACAGGATTCAGGCGAAGGCCGTCGGTCAGGAAGTGTTGACTGCGTTGTCTCCGGGCGAGCAGGTGATCAAGATCGTCCGCGATGAACTGGTTGAGACGCTTGGCAAAGATACCGCGAAGCTGAAGTTCGCCTCGCAACCGCCGACCGTGGTGCTGATGGCGGGCCTGCAAGGTTCCGGCAAAACAACCACTTCGGGCAAGCTCGCGAACTGGCTGAAGAATGGCGGGCATCGCCCATTGCTCGTATCGGTTGACGTCTATCGTCCGGCGGCGCGCGAGCAGTTGAAAGTTGTTGCTGCCGCGATCAAAGCCAATCTTTATGAGGGCGAGGTCGGCGAGGCCAACACGGCGACCGTCGAGCGCCTCGCCAAAGAGGCCCGTAAGGAAGCGATCAACACAGGATGCGATGTTCTGATCGTCGATACCGCCGGGCGCTTACATATAGACGATCAACTCATGGACGAGATGCAGTCGCTCAAGCGTCTGCTCAATCCTCAGGAAATTCTGTTCGTCGCCGATTCGATGACCGGACAGGACGCGGTGAAGTCGGCCGATGAATTTCACAAGAAGCTAACCCTGACTGGCGTCGTGCTGACGAAGATGGATGGCGATGCGCGTGGCGGCGCGGCGCTTTCGATCCGGCAGGTCACCGGGCAGCCGATCAAGTTCATCGGCATCGGCGAAAAGTACGATGCGCTGGAACCGTTTCACCCCGACCGCATCGTCTCGCGCATTCTCGGGATGGGAGATATTCTCTCGCTGATCGAGAAGGCCGAGGCGCAGATCGACAAGAAGAAGGCGCAGGAGATGGCCACCAAGGCCTTCTCGGGCGACGGATTTTCGCTGGAGGATTTTCGCGAGCAGTTGCGGTCTGTAAAAAAGATGGGATCGATGCAGAGCCTGATCGGCATGCTGCCGTCAATCGGCGCGTTTCAGGGATTGCAAAAAGCGGCGGACAAAGTCGACGAAAAGCAGATCAATCGGGTCGAGGCGATCATCAACTCGATGACCAACTTCGAACGCAATCATCACGAATCGATCAACGGCAGCCGCCGCAAACGGATCGCGCGCGGGTCCGGAACGAGTGTGCAGGAAGTGAATAACCTGCTTCGGCAATATGCGCAGATGAAAAAGATGTTCAAGCAGATGGGCAAGCCGAGCTTCGCGCGCAGAATGGCGGGGATGAAGTTTCCGGGTATGTAGAGGCGGTGGTCGGCTAGAGGTTAGCCCTTCCCATTTATGAAATGGCGCTCCCTCCAGGAATCCGGCTCTTACCGCGACGTGCGCTCGCTGCGGGAGATTTTAGCTGAGCGCAAAGAATCCGCCGCCAGGTATGTTCGGCCTGATGTGCAGGCCGTCCATGAGCGCACGATCGCCGCATTGAAAGCTCAGAATCTGGCTGCGCACGCTCTCGGCGTCGGCGCGCAAACTCCGGCCTTCGAACTATCCGATCACAACGGCAAGCGCGTTTCTTCTGCTGATCTGCTGAACGCTGATCCATTGACCAAGGGCCGGCTTGTCATCTGCTTTATTCGCGGGCGCTGGTGTCCATTCTGCGTGGGACAGATGGAATCGATGAACTATATTGCCCCGCAGATTGCCGGAACCGGCGCTTCGCTACTTGCGATTTCTCCGCAGACGGAGAAGCAGGCTTTCTTCATGCGCGACCAGCACCAACTCAGTTTCCCGATGCTGGTCGATGCACACAACGATGTTGCCCGTCAGTTTGGATTGGTCTATCGCGTGCCGGACGAGCAGCAGGCGCTCTATCGCAGCACGTTTGTGAATCTTCCGTTTACCAATGGCGATGCGAGTTGGGAATTGCCGATACCCGCAACGTACGTCATCGATCGCGACGGCACGATTCTCTTCGCTGCGGCGAATGAAGACTATACTGAACGCGCAGAGCCATTGGAGGTTTTGAGCTATCTCGAACACGGCGGCGCAGGGGCCAAGTAGGCTCGAAGAAGAGCGCATGCCCATTGCAAATCGCGCTATTCTCCCGCATAATAATGGTTTGTCTCAACCCTGCCGGTTTCATCCGGAACAAAGGAAACGAAGCGAGTGTTAATGATCCGTCTGGCGCGCTTTGGTGCGCGCAAACAACCGTATTATCGCGTAGTGGTGATCGAGAAGGAACGGGCGCGCAACGGGCGCCCCGTGGAAGTGGTGGGCACCTATAACCCGCGGACGAACCCGGCGACGGTCGATTTTAAGCGGGAGCGCGTCACTTACTGGGTTTCGAAAGGCGCGAAGTGCTCTGAGCGGGTGACCAAGCTGTTGGCCATGCCTGTGCAGACCGCTGCGCCGGCTGCGCCTGTGGCGACCGCCTAGGCATTCCTTTTTCCTTTTTCGCCGGCTCGAGATTCCTCCATTCGATATCGCTCAGGGCCGGGGATACTAATCGGGACGACAATTTTCCTGGAGATTGAATGACCGAGCCGACAACCAACGCGCGCGCCCTGATCGAGCACATCGCGAAAGCTCTTGTCGATGACAAGGCTGCCGTCTTTCTTGACGAGTACGAAGATGGCGATGAGACGGTGATCGAGCTTGAAGTGGCTGAGGCTGAAGTTGGCAAGGTAATTGGACGCTCGGGCCGCGTTGCGCGCGCGCTGCGTACAGTGCTGGCAGCGGCGGGCACGAAGAACGACACGCGCTACGCATTGGAGATTCTCGAATAGCGGCACAGAATCAGAGTGACGATGCGAGCGGCGGGTGGATCACGCTGGCGTTGGTAGTAAAGACGCAAGGGCGGCACGGAGAAGTTGCCGTCGAGCCGCACACCGATGTTCCCGATCGCTTTCAGCCAGGCATGCAACTTTGGGCGCTGCTGAAAAATGGCGAGCGGCGCGAGGTAAAGATTGAAAAGCTGTGGCCGCATAAGAGCTGGATCGTTCTGAAGTTTGCGGGTGTGGACACGATCGACGATGCGGATGGCCTGACAGGCGCGGAATTGCAGCTTCCGCAGAGTGAACGCGCTGAACTGGAGCCGGGTTCGACGTACTTGAGCGATCTGGTTGGATGCACCGTGTTCGATGGCGCGCGCGAGATCGGCAAAGTTATCGACGTCGCGTTTGGAGCCGGCGAAGCGCCGCTGTTGGTGGTTCAAGGCGAATCGCTGCAGAGCGTAGCTAAGTCACCCTACGAGATTCCGTTCGCGGAAGCGTTTCTGGAGAAGGTCGACATCGAGCGGAAGGAAATCAAGATGACGTTGCCGGAAGGGCTGCTGGAAGTAAACGCCCCGCTGGCAAAAGAAGACAAGGCGAGAGAAGAGAAAGAAAGAAGTCGCTAACTCTCGATAGAGGTTTGGTTCGCAAATGAAGATCGATATTCTTACGATCTTTCCTGATTTTTTTCGCGGACCATTGGATTTTGGAATCATCCGCCGGGCTCGTGAATTAGGGCTGGTGGAAATCAGCATTCACGATCTGCGGAATTTTACGAAAGACAAGCACCGCACCGTGGATGACCGCCCGTTTGGCGGCGGCGAGGGCATGGTCCTCAAGCCGGAACCGATCTTTGAATGTTTGGAGTCGCTCGGCGGGTTTGCGGCGCGCAGTGAGCGGATGGCTGGGGACCGAGGTTCTGGAGACCGGAATTCTGGAAGCCCGAAGCAGTCGGTGATTTTGCTTTCGGCCCAGGGACGAACGCTCGATCAGTCGCTGGCGGGTGAGCTTTCGGCACTTGATCGCATGGTCCTAATCTGCGGCCGCTACGAAGGCGTAGACGAACGCATCAGCGAGCACCTGGCCGACCGGGAAATTTCGGTAGGCGATTATGTGCTGAGCGGCGGCGAACTGGGCGCAGCGGTGATCGTCGATACGGTTACGCGGCTCATCCCGGGTGCGGTCGGGAATGAGGCGTCGACCCGGCAGGAATCGTTTACGACGCGTGCGGAACCTGCTGAAGAGAGTTTTGGTTTGCGCTCGTGGCAAACGCGAGATACGGGGGAATCGCCTCCGAGTTCGACTTGCGGCTCCGGCGGATTGCTGGATTATCCGCATTACACACGGCCCGCGGAGTTTCGCGGGATGGCGGTTCCGGAAGTGCTGGTCAACGGGAACCACGAAGAGATTCGGCGCTGGCGGCGGAAAACAGCTTTAGCGAAAACGCTGCGGAATCGGCCCGACCTGCTGGAGCGCGTGGCGCTAAGCGATGAGGACCGCGTGTTGCTGGCGCGGGTAAAGGCCGAGAGTTCGCGAGAGACTTCGCAAGAAAGTTCAGAACGAAATTAAGTTCAGAACGAAACTAAGTTCAGAACTATAAAGAATCACGAAACGAGTCAGGAAGGAAACTCTATGCGGAATGCAATTATTGAGAAGTTGCTGGCGAAGACGCGGCGCACCGATCTGCCGAAATTCGGCCCGGGGGATACAATCCGGGTGCAAGTGAAGATTCGCGAAGGCGAAAAGGAACGTCTCCAGGCGTTCGAAGGCGTGGTGATCGCGCGCAGCCGGGGCGCGCAGCCAAGTTTCACCGTGCGGAAAATGAGCTTTGGGCAGGGCGTGGAACGTATTTTCCCGGTTGACTCAAAAGTCATCGACAAGATTGAAGTGATACGCTCGGCGAAAGTGCGGCGCGCCAAGCTGTATTATCTGCGCGGGCTGCGCGGCAAGGCCGCTCGGTTGAAGGAAGTCGAGCAGAATAATTAGGCATTGGGTCCCCCGTCTAAGCTCCGCTTGGACGGGGGTCTCTCGGCGCGCGAGAAATCCACAATCTGCGCTTGTTTCCCGCCCCGTTGTCGGCGAAGATGCTGATTAGCATCGGTGCCGAAATCCAAGAGAAAACTCGGACGCATTTCAAGGCTCGCAAATGCCGAGGGAATTTCCCAGGCTTCGGCGAAGCTGCGCCTGCTGAAAAAGCTGCGGTGCACGCTCAAGTTTGAAAAGCTGGCATGGGCCACAGGCGCGACGATGGTTGCAGGCGTCGATGAAGTCGGCCGCGGATCGCTGTTCGGGCCGGTGGTTGCGGCGGCGGTGATTCTCGATCCGGCGCATCGCCTCCGCGGGCTGCGAGATTCGAAACTGCTCCCTGCGGAGCGTCGCGAAGAACTAGCCTTGCGCATTCGCGAGCGCGCGATTGGGTGGGCGATTGCCGCCGTCGACTCAGCGCGTATCGATCAGATCAATATCTATCACGCGTCGCGACTGGCGATGCTGCGCGCAGTGGAGCAACTCGCGCCGGCGGCGGGCTATCTTCTGATTGATGCCATGAAGATTGACTGCGAACTGCCGCAGCGAGCGATCATTCACGGCGATGCGCTCTCGGCTTCGATCGCTGCCGCATCGATCATTGCGAAAGTCGAGCGCGACCGCATGGTCGCGATGTGGGATCCGGTCTTCCCCATCTACGGACTCGCTTCGAACAAGGGATACAGCACGCCGCGTCATCTCGCCGCCCTGCGCGAACACGGCCCATCGCCGCTGCATCGGCAATCGTTCGCGCCGGTGTGGAACGCGCCGATTCCGCAAGAAGTGTTGAGCTTTATGCAGGAAGACGCGGGCGAAGATGTCCTCGTAGTGGAAGATGTTCTCGCCGACCAAGAAATTATCGCTTCCTAGCGCCTCAGCCCTTTGGTAGAAACGCGGCCTGCCGCGTCTCCGCCGCAAGCACGGAATCCGCATCTTCCGAACACAAGTCGTCCTGCTATCATCCCGACGTGGCAACACGCGGGAAATTCATTACTTTCGAAGGACTGGACGGCAGCGGCAAGAGCACGCAGATAGAAAAACTTGCGCGGTCGTTGCGCGCGCATGGCGTTCCGGTGACGGTGACCCGCGAGCCCGGTGGAACGTCCGCCGGCGAGAAGATTCGCGAGGTCCTGCTGCACTCGACGACCTCAGGCCTTTCTCCAATGGCGGAGATGGCTCTGATGTTCGCCTCACGCGCGCAGCATATTCACCAGATTATTTTGCCGGCGCTCGCCGAAGGACGCGTGGTGCTGTGTGACCGCTTTACCGATTCGACCGAAGCATATCAGGGCGGTGGCCGCAAACTTGGCACCAAGCCGGTACTCGCTCTTCACGAAATTCTGTGTGGCGGCCTCGATCCAGACTTGACGATTCTGCTCGACAACGAAGTGTCTTTCAGCGTGGAGCGGGCTCGGCGCCGCAACCGGCAGCACAAGGCTGCGCGCCCGGAGAAGGACGAGAATCGTTTTGAGCAGGAGAGCCGCGCATTTTTCGGCCGCGTGCGCAGCGCCTACCTCGCGATTGCGGCCCGCGAGCCGCTGCGCGTTCAAGTGGTGAACGCGCGCGGTACGCCGCAACAGACGCACGCGGTTATCATGGAATTGGTGCGGAAGAAGTTGAAGATCTAGAAATTTCGCAATTCTGCAAATTTGTAATTCGGTAATTTTGCGAATCCGCCGCATTTCAATTTCAAAATTACTGAATTACGAAATTACAAAATCCCGCTATGCCCTTCTCCGATTTCGTCGGCAACTCGGAAGTCGTCAGAAAACTGCGGGAGATGATCGCGCGCGATCACTTCCCGCACGCGATGATCCTTGCGGGCGCGCGTGGATCGGGCAAGTACACGCTCGCCCTGATGCTGGCGCGGGCCATGAATTGTCTGGAGCGGGCGGGCATTGATCAAACGACGACCGACGGCCTGCCGGACTTCTGCGGGCACTGTTCCAACTGCACACGCTTCGGCTTGGCTCAGGATCTGGGCGCGCGTTTCGCCGAGGCGGTCGAGGCGCGGGAGAATCTGCGCGAGACCGACAAAAAGGAGACACGGATTTTCGTGCAGACGCATCCCGACCTGCTCGTCATCCCTCCCGACCCGCCGCAGATGATGATCAAGGTTGACCAGGTTCGCCATGTCATTCAGCGCATTTACTATCGTCCTGCCGAGGCGAGAGAGAGCGTCTACATCTTTACCGGTTCGGCCTTCATGAAAGAGGCGGCCAACTCGCTGCTTAAAGTTCTGGAAGAGCCGCCGGAGTTCGCCACGATTTTCCTGCTGACCGAGAATGCCGGCGAATTGCTGCCCACGATCCGGTCTCGCTCGGCGCTGTTCACGCTGGGCGGTTTGAGCGTCACCGATCTCGAAACCCAGCTCACCAAACTGCGCCCCGATTGGAATCTCCGGCAGCGCGCGCTCGTGGCTCGGCTGAGCGAAGGCGCCATGGGACGTGCCCTCTCATTCGACCTGGAAGCCTACGTTGCCGCCCGCGCCCATGCGCTGCTGATGCTGAAGTCGGCGCTTGGCACGGGCGACCATAGCGATCTCTTCAAGGCCACAGAGAGCTATCGTTCAGGCGCGGATGGCCGCCAGAAGATGGACAGCCTGCTGCGGGCGCTCTATCTGCTCCTCGAAGATCTGACGTTCCTGCAATCGGGAGCGCCGCAACTGTTGCGGAATACCGACATCCTGGGAGAACTAAAAAAAATGTCGGAAGCGGCCGATTTTGCCTGGGTGCAACGGGCGGCCGCGGGTCTGGGAGACGTGGAACGCGGCCTCCGCCGCAATCTGCTGCGGTCACTTTCACTCGACGCATTTGTGGCCGCGCTCGAGCCGAGTGCTTGACCTCTTTACCCGATCCTCATTCGGAAGAGAGCGCAACTTATGGAGGGTCCCCACTTTGGTGGTGTCACTCTTTGGTGGTGTCACTCTTTGGTGGTATCAAGCGGTGATACAAGTCATTGTCATACTTACTTCGCTGTGGTACCGTACCTCATAAGTTTCCGCTGAAGACCCACAATCGCAAGCTCATGTGTTGTGGCATTTTTGCCGCCTCCGTGCGCAGGTGGTGACATATGAAAGAGACTCTGGACCCCATACCAGCCGAGCATTCTACCTCTGATCCGACCGCCGATCAGGAGGGCTTTGCCAATCGCAAGCTGATCCGGCCTACCCTGAGCCGCGGCAACGATGGGCACAATAATCACGGTCACAATCACGGTTCGAATCACGGGCCGAACCATACTCCGAACCACGCTCCGAACCATGCTCCGAGCCACGTTGCGAATCATGCTTCGAATCATGCTTCGTCCGAGCGCAGAGAACCCCGCGAACGTTCCGCCTCTCCCAAGAAAGTTGCCCCCTCGGAACAGACCAACGCCGAAAATTTCTACTACCAGAAGCAAATGCAGACCAAGACTCCCATGGTGGTGGTACTCCGCGATGGCGAGGAGGTCCACGGCTACATCGAGTGGTACGACAAGAGCTGCATCAAGCTGAACCGCAGCGGCGCGCCCAATCTGATGATCTACAAACCTGCCATTAAGTACATGTTTAAGGAAGGCGAAGTTCGGCGGTAGATTCGGGACTCTGGATTCTGGATTTTATTAACCCGAAATACGGCGTACATATCACCCGCTGCTGCAATCGCCCAGATGGGAATCAATGCAATAGCTCTAAAGCCCAACTAAAGAACCTCGCCCAGCCCCCGCAGTTCAGATTTCAAGCGCGCCAGACTCCTGCCGAGAACCTTTGCATCGTGATCGGTAAGGTCCACCCTTGCGATCAGCCTGATAACCGTGTCGTAGGCTTTGCGGGCAGAGCGGCGGTTTCGTTCTCTCTCTTCGGAAATGCGGGCACTGCGCGCGATGCCGGCGAAAGTCAGCGCCATTTCGATATCGGCTTTGAGAAAATCCGTGCTCGTTTTATGGTGCCGCGCGATGGATGCAAGAATCTCATCTACAGTGGGCTTGGCCGCCGCATAGCGAGGCCCGGCGCGGTGGTCTTCAGAATTGGAATCGGAATTGGCTGACACGGGCTTCGGATGTATCCCCGCAAGGAGCGGTTGTTCGTTCAGGCCCGGCGAAACTCACAGAGTCAAAATTTTTTACTCTGTGCAGAATCGCATTTCTCAACTCACCCTGCGCTGCCCATCATGACTGGCTAATGAGTCGATCGTGCGCTTGGGCTGAGAATCGCGTTTCAGGATCGTAAAAGCGGGAGTCATTTCGCGCCATTGGTTCCGGTTCAGTTCTCCCTGAAGGCTCAGAATGCTTTCCCTAAGCATGAGAAGGGAACTATGCAATTCGGCGCGCAAGGGCAGCATTTCGTCGCGCAACCTGCACATTTCCTCAATGCCGTTTTTAATCGCGTTCCTGGAGGCCTCGGAATCCGGCGCCAGCCTGGTTAGGTGAAACGCCTCCCGTATGGGACTTGCCCCCACCCACGCATCGAGTTCCGGTTTGGTCGCAACGACTGAACCACGAGGCTTGCCGGCCGGCCTCCGCACCGGCAGACCCATCTGCCACTCGTAGCGTTGCACTGTACGAACCCCTTTGCCGAGGTAATTCGCAATTTCTTTCCAGCCGCTGAGGAACTGAGGTGGTTCGGGTTTTTTCCGGTTGCCTTTCATGGTGGCCCCCAACTAAAAACGGCAGCATGTCTTGCCCCGAAAGCACGCCGCTGGAGCGATTCTATCACCCTGGCAACCTACGGATGCAAGCCATATCCTGGCAACCATAAACGGCAGATAGGACGCGCCTATAATTCTGTAGTTATGCAGAAGTTAGACGTGGATCTGCTCCGCTTCGTCGGCTAATGGGAGGTCATCTTTCCGCATGCGTTTGACCTCTTCCGCCATTGCGAACGTCAGCTTCTCGATGCCTTCGCCGGTTACCGCCGAGATTGGATACAGCTTCAGCTTCTTGCGCGTGCACCACTGTTTTAATTTTTTTAACTTGTCAGGATTGGCGATGTCGATTTTGGAAGCGACCATGATGGTGGGTTTATTTTCCAGGCCGGCGCCAAAGTTCTTGAGTTCGGCAAGGATCACCTGAACATCCTTGACCACATCCGCCCGCCCGCTCGCGTCGGATACGTCGACGAGGTGAACCAGCAGGCGCGTGCGCTCGATGTGCCGTAGAAACTGCGTTCCGAGCCCGGCCCCGGTGTGCGCACCTTCGATCAGGCCGGGAATGTCGGCCACGACGAAGCTGATCTCATCCTTTTTATTCCCGACAAGGACGACGCCGAGGTTCGGTTCGAGCGTCGTGAAGGGATAGTCGGCAATCTTCGGACGCGCCGCCGAGATGCGCGAGATCAAGGTCGACTTGCCGGCGTTCGGATACCCGACCAGCCCCACATCGGCGAGGAGTTTCAGCTCGAGGCGGAACTTACGTTCTTCCCCCTCGTGTCCATCTTCATGCTCGCGCGGCGCCCGGTGGGTCGGTGTCGCGAACCGGGCATTGCCGCGCCCGCCGCGCCCGCCCCGCGCGATGATTACGCGTTCATCGGGCCGGGAAAAGTCGTGGACTTTCTCGCCAGTCTCTTCGTCATAGACAATCGTACCGACCGGAACTTTGAGAAGAATGTCTTCGCCGTCGCGCCCGGTTTTGTTCGAGCCTTCGCCGTGGCGTCCGCGGCCAGCTTTGTATTCGGGATTGAAGCGGAAATGCACGAGCGTATTGTGGGTCTCGCTCGATTCCATCCAGATGTCGCCGCCCTTGCCGCCGTCTCCGCCGGAGGGACCGCCGCGGGGAACAAACTTCTCGCGCCGGAAGGCCATGCAGCCGTTGCCGCCGTCGCCGGCCTTGACACGAATTATGGTTTCATCGACAAACATATAGAGAACGAAGAGCTTCGTCGAAGCTCGAATCCTAATCAACCCTGAGTATAAAGGCCGCTGCCCCTTCGCCCGCAGGAATCGAACTCAGGGAATCGCCATTCTCGCCGATCTTTCCTAATTACGGTGCCAATTTTGATTCCGGCGCCAACTCGGCAAGCCCTTTCATGAATTCGCCCAGAGTTACGGACAAAGTTACGGACAAAGCTACGGACAAGGTTACGGACGAAGCTCGCGAAAAAGCTGGCGACCAGGCGACCGGCCCAGTGGCTTCAATCACGCCGCGGGATGCATGGCTCGCCGTTTTGCGAAAAACTACGTCGGACGTTTTCGCCACGATGGTCGGCATTAGCCTGGATGTTACCCCCGCGACAGTTGGCACGCCTCTTGTTTCCGAATCGCAGGATGCGTCCGTCGTTGCCTATGTAACCGGCATGATCGGCATCGCCGGTGCCGTGCGCGCGGTCTTCAGTCTGCGCTGCAGCGATCTAACAGCCGCCCGCATCGCGTCGCGGATGCTGGGCATCTCCGCGGAAGAAGCGGCCGCCCAGAAGTCGGACGCCATCGGGGAAATCTGCAACATGATTGCCGGGCACTTTAAACACGAAGTTGGATACGGAGACAGCTGCACCTTGACCATCCCTACCGTGGTCGTCGGCGGAAGCTACAGCATCCACTGCCTGGAGAAGGGAGAACGGCTGGCGTTCCCCATTACCTGCGAAGGCGAGACCGTGCTGGTCGCGCTGGACATCCGCGGCTGATTTTCAGCGAATGGCGCGAACGTCCGATCACCGACGATTAGTTGCCGTTGCCTAGTTAACTTCTAGTTGACCTCGACCGGTTCGACCATGACGAACTTGCCCATCGAGCCCTTATCGAGGAACTTGATCTTGCCAGTGATTTTGGCGAAGAGCGTATCGTCTTTGCCGCGGCCGACGTTCAGGCCCGGCTTAACCCGCGTGCCGCGCTGCCGCACGATGATTGTGCCGCCGGGGACGACCTGTCCGCCGAAGGCCTTAAAGCCCAGCCGCTGCGCGTTCGAGTCGCGCCCGTTTCGTGAAGTACCTTGTCCTTTTTTATGCGCCATAAATTCAGTTCTCGGTTCTCAAATGTCAGTTCTCAGCCAAAGCCTAAAGGGGAAAACGTTACTTCTTTTTTCCCTTCGACTTCTTCGCGGTGGCCTTCTTGGCCGCCTTTTTCTTCGCCGGTTTCGCCGACGAAGCATGTGCGGCGTGGTGAACCTCTTCGTGCGCCTCGGCCGCCTTCTTCACTTTCTTTTCTTTTTTCGGCAGTTCCGGCGCCTTGAAAGACTGGCCGCCAAACGCAATTTCAGTAATGCGCACGGCGCTGTAATCCTGACGATGCCCGCGCAACTTCTTGTATTGCTTTTTGCGCTTGTAGTGGAACACGAGGATCTTCGCGCCGCGTCCCTGCTCGACGACTTCGCCCGTGACCAGCGCTTCGCCCTCGGGCCGTCCGACCTTGCCCGCCTCGCCGGAGACCGCCAGCACGTCATTGAACTTCACGTGGCCATGGCCGTCGGCGCCATTTACCTTCTCTACCCGGATCACATCTCCCGGGGCGACTTTATATTGCTTACCACCAGCGCGGATCACCGCGTACATAAGTCCTCCAGAACTCACATTGGGCAGGAAATTCCTTCGCCCGGCGTTTTTAGCTGGAACAGCCAGACAGAAGCTCGCCCCGCTCAAACTCGTTGTGCTTGCTGTTTTCCCGCTGACGGCTTCTGACCGGAAACGCGGCGCGGCCCAGAACGGGTCCACCGGTACAGGCAAACTCCACTATTCTAGCGTGCGCCACGGAAATCGGTCAAACGAAATGGCTTGGCGAGGGCGGCTGCGGAACTCCCCCGGGCGGCTGCTCCGGCGATTTTGACGCGAGTGACAAGAATTCTTTTTGAGACGCACAAAAAAATCCTACCCTTGCAAAAAACACAAGGGTAGGGGACCGACAGTGTTCAAGAGGCCTACTTGTCGGAATCCGGAACGGCGGCGCCCTCCGCCACCTGTTTCCGCGCGTCTTCCTTCCGCGAGTCCTGCTTCTGGACTTCCTGCTTCTGCGCAACCTGCTCCTCATCTACCGGACGAATCTTCACCGAGGCCAGAATCCTCTCCAGCCGCGCAAAGACCTGGTCGCGATCGACCGCCTGCACGCCTTCCTGGCCGAAGCCGGAGGTCGAAAGACCCAGCACGTACTCATAGCAGACGCCGTTCTCATAGTTGTGGTAGTAGCGAGTTTCTAGCTGTTTGCTGGCGTCGCCCGAGAACTCCGAAGTCATCTCCATCTCGGTCGATCCCACCTTGACCTTCTCGGCATCGATCGGCTCGCCATCCGGGTCGCTCGTGTCGACGAAGGCAAAGTGCGGACACTCTTCGGCGGAGAGGCTACGATTCTCATTCACGCGAAACAGCCCAGCCGTAAAGTCAGTCCCCGCATATTGAGCGCGAGGAAGTTCGACCGTCGCGACCGCCGCGCCTCCCGATTGGACGAAGTTCATCGGCAGATCGTCAGTGCCGGCGGGTACAGCTTGCGCCTTCTCGGCTGAAGCCAGCTCAGCTTTCCTTGGATAGACGAATGACACGCCGGAATTCGCATCGCGATACGTGACATTTGCCGCGAGCTTTCTGCGTACTTTCCTGGGCTTCTTTGCCGCCGTAGGCGATTGCCCGGTTGCCGCTGCCATCGCGGCCGAAGAAGGCGCCGTGGTTTGAGCCGCCGAAGCGACGGAATTCGACATCGAACCGGCGCCCCCTACCGCCGGTTTCTGTTCTTCTTTTGAGCAGGCGCTGACGATCAGCAATACCGCGAGCAGCGCGAAGCAGGCGATCGCACTGAATTTCTGCGCGCGCGACCACCGCAAATGGGCGTCACCGCCAATGTGCGCTACTTCTTTGCGCACTGGCTTATGTGACTGTGCCAGTCTCCCTGCATCGACCCGATTCTTGTTTCCTTCATTTTCTGAATCCCAGATTGTTCCCATCTCCTCACCTCCCTGCGCGTTGGCGCAGACGCAGAGAGAAAAGCAACGGAACAGCCATTTGGGATCCGATTGATTCTTCGGGACTTACGATCGGCGTGCAGGGCTCAAGCCGTAGCCGCGGAAACACACTGTGTGTGGTGCCGCGGACAGGGCAGCTGTATAAGAAAAACGATCCACACAGGACGCGCAGGTTGGACATCGACGGGAAGGCCGTCCTCCAACCCCGGGTTCACTTCCGTAACCCGAACGTACACTCCCTTTCGGAAACCTCGGTAATCGTCGGTAACCTTAGGACTCGGCGCAGCCAGCCTTACAATGACCATGACCGCAGAAGTAGAGCGATTGCAGAAGTAAGAGGTCAGATTGCAGAGGTAAAAGCAAGAGACAACAGTCCGGCGTTGTCTCCGGTCATCTCTGTCGCTCCGCAATCTGAGTTCTTACCTCTGCAATCTGACCTCTGACCTCTGCAATCTCTGGAGTTCGGTTTAATCCTATGGCGTTCGGTTTCGGCTTCAACAAACAGAAGGTCCTCAGCGCAGCGGAGAAATTCGTGCAGCAGGGCAAGCTGCAGAATGCCATTGCCGAGTACGAGAAGATCCGCAAGCACGACGACAAGGACCTCACAATCGCGAACACGATTGGCGACCTCTACTCCCGCCTGGGCGACACCGCGAATGCCATCGAATGCTTCAAGATCGTGGGCGACGCCTATGCCGCGCAGGGTTTCACGGTCAAGGGCATCGCGATGTACAAGAAGATCGCGAAGCTCCAGCCGAGCGTGGATGGAACGCTGAAGCTGGCCGAACTCTACACGCAGCAGGGATTGTTCAACGACGCACGCGCGCAGTATTTGCAGGTCGCCGAAGACTTCATGAAGAACGGCGATCTCGATCAGGCGATCCGGCTTTTCCAGAAGGTCCTCGAAATGGACCCGGAAAATGTGCCCATGCGCATCAAACTCGCCGAAGTCTACATCCGGCGCGGCAAGAAAAAAGAGGCGTGGGAAATTTTCAGCGCCGCCGCGGAGGCGCTCCGGGCGCGCGGTTCGATGGCGGCAGCCGAAGACATTCTGCAGCGTATGCTGGTGCTCGAGCCCGGCAATAGTTACGTTCTGCTCCTGCGCGGACGCTCCGCGCTTGAGAGCGGAGATGCTCAGAAGGCAATTGAGTACCTGGAAAAAGCGTCCGACATCGACACGCATCCCGAGGGCCTGCGCGACCTGCTAAAGGCCTATGTCGAGGCCGACGAACTGGAGAAGGCTTCTCCGCTCGCAGAAAAGCTATTGACCGTGCACAACGATGTCGAGGGCCTGTTTCTGCTGGCCGAAGCATCCGCCCGGTTCGGTCATCCCGCTGAAGCACTGGAAATTTATTCTCAGCATGCCGATCGCATGCTCGCGACCGACTCAGCCAAACTCCTCGCCAATCTTCACTCGATAATTACGCAAGTGCGCAACAACACCGGCGCGCTTGAGAAGGTGATGGAGCTGCTCAAGAAAGCCGGCGAGAGCACCCACGTCAACGAAGTGATCGAACTGCTGGCCCACGCCTCGGTCAAGAGTGGAGACCTGGAACGGGCGCGCGAATTATATGACACGCTGGCCAAGAGTGAGCCGCAGAACTCCCTCCACATGCAGAATTACCAGCAGGTGGCCGATCGCATGGCGGGATTGTCGCCGGGTTCCGGCGCCTCTGCGGCGATCACGGCCGAGGAAGGCGGGCTGATCGTCGAAGAGCTGGAGGCGACCGCGCCCGTCGTCGATCAGTCGTATCCCGATGATGTTGCCATCGCGGTCCGCTCGGCAGTGACGGAAGCGGATTTGTTCCTCTCTTATAACCTGCCGGACAAAGCTCTCGCGCCGCTTCTGGCGGTTTTGCCGCAGGCGCCGGGAGATGTTCGCTTGAATCAGCGGTTGGCCGCATTGCATACGCGTTCCAAGCGCTTCGGCGAAGCCGCCGTCTGTTGCCGCACGCTCGAAACCGCTTACCACGATGCCGGCCATCCCGACGAAGCCGTGCGCTACGGCGAACTGGCCGCGCGTTACGAGCGGAGTGCCGGACAAAGTGCCGGACAAAGCGCCGGACAAAGTGCCGGACAAAGTGCCGGACAAAGTACCGGACAAAGTACCGGACAAAGTGCCGGACATGGCGCCGGTCCGGGAACCGGGCACATTAGCGGACTGAGCGCGGAGCATGGAATGGCCGCCGCCGCTGGGGCAAGCGAAGTTTCTACCGTGCCCTGGCCAAGCGCGAGCGCACATGAAGCCCCGGCGTTCGAGGTTTCAACCGCGCCCGAGTTCTCCGTCCACGAAATGGACGTGCATGCCGACTCGGCCGCTGAAGACCTCTCTTCCGAGTGGGAGCAGACGCTCTCAGTCGACGCTGGCGACGCGCATTCAACCGACGAGACTGCCGTGCGGAACAAGGAAAAGGACGAGGACAATATCTCGGCCAGTGTCGGAGGCGGGACGATCGGATCGGAAACCGAGGACGACCCCGGCTCGAATCCAGAAATCGCAGAGACGGTGGACGAGATTCACTTCTATCTCGAACACTTTATGGTTGACCAGGCGCGTGCCGCGTTTGAAAAGCTCCAAACCATGACGCACAGCATCGCCTTTCTCGATCCGTTGCGCGCCGCCCTGGAAAAAGGCGCGCAGCCGCCCGATGAGCCTGAAGTCGAGATCGCTGAGATCGAGGCTGCGGATGTCGAGAATTTCGAGATTGACGTAGAAGCACCCGATGCGCCGGAACTGGTCGCCTCGGCCGATCACACTTCGCACATTGAGCAGTTGCACCATGCCGGCGACCACGCCGACTCGGATCATGCAGCCGTGAGTCATGAAGACGTGGCGGAGGCAGAGCCGGAGCAGTTTGCGGTTGCGCATTCCGGGGAAGCAGAACCCGCTCCCATTCACGCCGAGGCGTTTACGATTGAGCCCGAGCACTCGCCAGAGACGGTTCATGCCGAGGCGTCTGCGCCTGAGCCCGCTCACTACGCCGAGCCCATCCAAGCCGAGGCGCACTCTGCGCCCGACGAGTTGACCTCGCTCGTCGCAGACCTGGAATCGTCCATAGGAGATGCCTTCCCGGCCGCCCCGGCATTCGGCGAAGCTCAATCTGCGCCCGCCGCTTCTCTCGGAACGCAACTTTCTACGGAACCTTCTTCGGGGCCGGCCGAGAAATTCTCTGGCTGGCCGGGTGCGCACGCACCGCAACCCGCACCCGCGCTTTCGAAGTCTGAGCATGAAGTAGCCGCGCCTCCTGCCGCAACTCCCGTGGCGACCAATACCACTGCCGTGTCCACATCGAGCGCCGCAGCCGCGGCTCCCGCGACGAGCCACAGCCGCGGAACCGTTCGTCCCTTGGCGACCGAAACCACTGCTGGTCAGTCCCTCGACGGGGTCGATCTCTCGGAGATGTTCAGCGAGTTGCGCCACGAGCTTGAAGAAGAAGCGGTCGCCGGCGACGACGATCCCGAGACACACTACAACATGGGCGTGGCCTTCCGTGAAATGGGCTTGATCGACGAGGCGATCGGCGAACTGCAAAAGGTGTGCGCCGCGATCGATCGTGGACACGCGTTCTCGCAAAGCATTCAGTCCTACACCTGGCTGGCGCAGTGCTTCCTCGATAAGGGAGTGCCCGACGCCGCGATTCATTGGTATGAAAAGGCTCTCAACATTCCAGGGCTCGACAACGAATCGCGCCTCGCGCTTCACTACGAGTTGGGCTCGGCCTGCGAGCAGGCACACAACAAGCCGCAGGCGTTGCAGCATTTCACGTACGTCTTCGGCGCCAACATCGATTATCGCGATGTGGCGGAGCGCATTCAGGCCCTATCGTCGTAGAATCAAATCAGTGGGCTTGGCGTGCGCAGAGGATGGAACTGATCCGTCCCTGGGTGAGCTACGCGAAGGATCAATTGCAGGCCGGTCATTTTAGGCTGGCCATTTTAGAGACGGTCATTTTTAGGACGGTCTTTGCAGGACGATCATTGCCGGACAGCCATTCCCACCACGACGTGCAATGATTTCCGATCCTAAACTCCCTTTTGACAGCGCGACCGCCGGTGTTGAAACTCGCGCCGGGTTGCCTCCGAGCGCCCCGGCCGATGAGGTTTCTTCGGCGGCATCCCCGGAAGCTTCGTCCGCCCGGACCAACGAACAGCGATCCTCGTCCCGCCGCCCCATTTCAACTTTGCGCGTGTGGTTGCGCCGCCTGGGCGTGCTGCTTTTCGTCTTCGTCTGCGCGACGATCGGCGTCATGCTGATGATCGTCCCCTGGCGTCCGGAATGGTCGGAGAACCCTTTGCTGCTCTCCTATCCCACCCTGCACGATCTGGTCGCCAGCGGATTCACGCGCGGCCTGGTCACGGGTCTCGGCTTGGTGAATGTTTGGATCGGCTTCTGGGAAGCGCTGCAATACCGTGAGGATTGAAGATGGAAGATGGAAGAGTCGGAACTCCCTATGACTGAACCGAATATGACGGAACCGAAGTTGAAGTCCGCTCCCTTGGCGTATCAGAACGAACCGTTCCTCAACAGCCCGGACGGCAGAATTCTCCGCCTGCTTTCGGAATACATCGAGCCGCTGTCGCGCTTCCGGCGCGAGCAGATTCAGGACACGGTCGTTTTCTTCGGTTCGGCGCGCATCGCAAGCCGGCAATCAGCTGACACGATATTATGCGGCGTGCGCGACAACGAAAAGGGCGCGGCGGCCGCCGAGCAAGCGCTCCACATGAAGCGCGCCGAAGCCGCGGTTGACATGGCGCGCTACTACGAAGACGCGCGCCGACTCGCCCACATGCTTACCGAATGGTCAGCGCAAATTCCGGCGCGCCGTCAACGCTTCGTCGTTACGACCGGCGGAGGCCCCGGCATCATGGAAGCCGCGAACCTGGGCGCTCGTGAAGCCGGAGGCAAGACGATCGGCCTCAACATCAATCTGCCCTTCGAGCAGTATCCGAATCCCTACATCACACCCGCACTGAATTTCGAATTCCACTATTTTTTCATGCGCAAATTCTGGTTCGCGTATCTCGCCAAAGCGCTGGTTATTTTTCCCGGTGGCTTCGGCACGCTCGACGAGTTATTCGAAATCCTGACGCTCGCCCAAACGGAAAAACTGGCCAAGAAAATTGTGGTCGTAATTTACGGCAGCGAATACTGGAGAAAAATACTGAACCTCGAAGCCATGGCGGACGCGGGCACGATCTCACCCGAAGATCTCGAACTGTTTAAATTTTGCGACTCTCCGGAAGAGAGTTTCGAGTTCCTCAAGGAAAACCTGACCCGCTATCACCTGGGCCCGCAGCAGCCAAAACGCACCGGCGAAGAAGCCGCGACGCCGGAAATAGCAAAGACGCGGCCCTAGCAGCGGTCCTTCTTCCTCAAATTGAAACTTCTATGCGGCTATTCGCGTATACACGCTTAACGCGTATAGTGCAGGGCGTAGCTTCCCGCGCAGATTCCGCGCGAAATATCGGAGGCCAATAGACAATGATGACCGTGCGAAAAACCGTGCCCGTAGTCTTTACCATGATTTTCATCTGCGCCGCGCTCGCTTTTGCGCAGCCCCCCGGCGCTAACGAGATGCCTTCGGTGATCGAAGTCCCGGCTGCCGCTCAACCGAGCGCGCACTTCGACGCGACCGCCGCCACCAACGCCTATCTGGCCGAGATTCCGGCCGGCAAAACCGCCCGCTCCAACGCTTACTTCGAAGGCGGATACTGGCTGATCCTCTGGGATTTTCTTTACGGAGCGGTGGTCGCGCTGCTGCTCTTGAACACGCGCTGGTCGGCAGGCATGCGCAATCTGTCCGAGCGCATCACGCGCTTCAAGCCGATTCAAACTTTCCTCTACTGGGTGCAATACTCCATCGTCGTTGGCGTGCTCACGTTCCCGATGTCGGTTTACGAGGACTATTTCCGCGAGCACAAATACGGGCTGGCGACCCAAACCTTCGGCCCGTGGATGATCGATCAGCTCAAGGGTCTGGGCGTCAATCTTGTGCTCGGCGGAATCCTTGTAACCTTGCTGTTCGGTGTCGTGCGCCGCGCACCGCGCACCTGGTGGATCTGGGGAGCGGGTGTGAGCTATGTATTCCTGATCGTGGTCGCGCTCATCGCTCCGGTGTACATCGTACCTATATTCAACACGGTTAAGCCGCTCAACGACCCCAAAATCGTCGATCCGATTCTCCGGATGGCGCGCGCCAACGGGATTCCCGCGAACGACGTCTACGAAATCGATGCCTCTCGCCAGACCACGCGCATGAGTGCCAACGTGAGCGGCTTCGGCAATACCATGCGCATCACCTTGAATGACAACCTGCTGCGCCGCGGCTCGCCGGAAGAAATTCAGGCCGTCATGGGCCACGAGATGGGTCATTACGTCCTCAACCATGTTTACAAGGGATTGATGTTCGGCTTGATTATGATCGTCATCTTTTTCGCCTATCTGTGGAAGACGATCGATTGGGCGCTCCAGCGCTGGGGCGAGAAATGGCAGATTCGCGGCAAAGGAGATACAGCGATTCTGCCCTTGGTGCTCTTGCTGGCCTCGATTTTCGGCTTCGTCATCACGCCCATCATGAATTCGTACACCCGCACGCAGGAATATGAAGCCGACATGTACGGACTCAACACCAGCCGTCAACCCGACGGCTTTGCGCAGGCCGCAATTCACCTCGGCGAGTATCGCAAAATGAGCCCCGGGCCGCTCGAGGAATGGATTTTCTTCGATCACCCGAGCGGCCGCAATCGCATCTTCGCCGCTATGCGCTGGAAAGCGGAGAACCTGCAACTATTCATACCGCAAACCGAGGCCGCGCCCGCCGCTGCGCAGCCGGCAGCGCAAGCGGCAGACGCCGGCAAAAAATGATAGCGATCATGTAGGCTGACAGCTGATGGCTCAAAGCTGTCTGCTCTACTACATCACCGACCGCACGCAATTCACCGGCGACGAGCGCGATCGCCGCCGTGCCTTGCTCGCCAAAATCGCCGAAGCGGCGCGCGCGAACGTTGACTATGTACAGCTCCGCGAAAAAGACCTGGTCGTCCGGGAGTTGGAACATCTGGCGCGGGAGTGCGTCGAAATTATCCAGCAACTGAGAACTGAGAACCGGGAGCTGAGAACTCGTCTCTTAATCAACTCGCGAACTGACATCGCGCTGGCCGCCGGAGCCGCCGGCGTTCACCTGCGTTCGGACGATCTTCCAGCGTCGACCGCTCGATCGATCTGGGTTGACGCTGCCGGTCACGATTCGCGACTCGCGGCTCGTAGCCCGATAATCGCCGTTTCCTGTCACACAAGTGCCGAGGCCCGACGTGCCGAAGCTGAAGGTGCGGACTTCGCCGTCTTCGCGCCCGTCTTCGGGAAAAAAGACGCGCCCGCCGCGACGGCCCGGGGTCTGTCCTCGCTCCGCGCGGCCTGCACTGCGAATATCCCGGTCCTCGCCTTGGGCTGCGTGACGTTAAATAATGCCGATATGTGTCTCGCCGCCGGAGCCGCCGGCATCGCCGGAATCCGCCTCTTCCAGGATAATAAAATCGAAGATGTTGTCCGCAGCCTGCGAGGAACCCAAGATGCAAGACGCACAGGCCCACCATCAACGGGAACTAACGATAGAGCAGATTGAGAATTTGGTCGCCACGCTCATTACCATCCCGTCAGGCTGGTTCCTGATGGGATGCGCCGCCGGCCGCGATCCGTTGAGTCAAGAGAGCGAGCGGCCGGTGCATCGCGTCTGGATCGACGAATTCCTACTCGCCGCCTGCCAGGTGACGAACGCCGACTACGCGCGTTTCGTTCACGCGGCCGACGGCCCGCCGCTCCCATTCGAGCGCGATCTCAATCTCAATCATCCTCAGCAGCCGGTGGTGGCCGTCTCGTGGTACGAAGCAACGCGTTACTGCGAGTGGCTGAGCACGAGCACAGGTAAGACATTTCGTCTGCCCACAGAGGCCGAGTGGGAGCGCGCCGCTCGCGGAGGCCGCGAGGGATCGCTATATCCGTGGGGCGACATCCCGCCGCAATCCTTGCCAGACTATGCTCATCGTTGTGCTGCATTCTGGAAGACCGGGCCCGAGCCGGTAGGCGGAGGGGAGGCTAATGGATATGGTCTCTACAACATGTGCGACAACGTTCACGAGTGGTGCAGCGACTGGTATTCGCCCGACTACCACGCGGTATCTCCCGAGCGAAATCCCCGAGGCCCTGAAACCGGGCAACGCCGGTCTTCTCGCGGAGGTTCGTGGCGTCACCACGTGAAGATGTCGCGCTGTGCCGCCCGTTCCAGCATCCCACCGGAATTTCAATATGCGGATTATGGATTTCGGGTCGCCTGCGACAGTAAGTAGGTGTAAATTTGTGATCGCGACTTAAGGAAGGCTATGTACACTCTGCGATCTGTAGGTGTCTTGTCCTGCGCGAAGATTATGGGCGCTATTTACGGTTGTCTTGGGCTGATCTTCGTGCCGGTGTTTCTCCTTGTCGGCTTCGGGAGTCTGATGTTCGGGAAGAGCGCAGATTCCTCCATCTCGGGGGTTGCGATGTTCGCTCTTTCTCTGTTCATGCCCATTTTATATGGCGTGATGGGATTTTTAATGGGAGCATTCACTGCCTGGCTCTACAATGTGTTTGCCCGTTGGCTCGGTGGCATTCAAATGGACTTGAAACCCGATCAGGCCGCCTTGTCGCCACCAGTTTCCTAAATGATTCTATCGTTCTCCGCAACCGCTTTTTGCAACCGATGACCGACTTACACGCCCAATATCTCGACGAAATCCGCCGCCAACTCCGCGGTCATAAGCGCATGGCCGAAGCTGCCATGGCGCAACTTGACGACAAGAGTTTCTTCGCGACCATCGACGCGGAATCGAACTCGGTCGCGGTTCTCGCTAAACATATCGCCGGTAACGCGCGCTCGCGCTTCACGGACTTTCTCACCAGCGACGGCGAAAAGCCGGATCGCTTCCGCGACCGCGAATTCGAAATCTCAACCACTACCTCCCGCAGCGAAGTGATGCGCGGGTGGGAAGAGGGATGGGCGGTCATCTTCGCCACGCTCGATTCGCTCAAACCGGAAGACGTTACGCGCACCATCACGATCCGGCAGGAGCAGCACACTGTGCTCCAGGCGCTTAATCGCGCGCTGGCCCACTACGCGCAGCACGTCGGACAGATCGTTTTTCTCGCCAAACACCTTCGCTCACATGAGTGGAAGACGCTGAGCATTCCGCGGGGCAAATCGGAAGAGTTCAAAACCGCCAGCCCAAGTCGAGCCAGCCGCGGTGCGTTCAATCCAGAGACCAAAAAGAACTAGGAATACTGCGCGGAAGGACTGAACTACCAGGCCTCACTGCGGCTTTTGATCGGGAGGTTTCTGCTCCGGCGTCTGCTGTTCGTCCTTGGGTGAATCGGACTTGGACGAATCGGACTTGGATGAATCGGGCTTGGTCGAATCGGGTTTTTGTGCATTCGGCGTAGCCTGCTCCGCGCCCTTCTGCACTTCTCTGCCATCGTAGGTGATGCGCGACTTCGATCCGAACCGCCGGTAGTTGGTGTACTTGATGATCTCGCGAATCTTCACGTCGCCCAGACTGAACGATAAAGTATCTTCCGCGCGGGTGTAGGTCGGAAACCAGTACTGTCCATCGATCTGCTCGCGCCAGGTCGTAAATTTCGGGAAGAGATTTTCCTGGCCCCTCTTCTTACGAATGTCCGGCACAGCCTTGCCGTAGGTTTCTACGATCTGAAAATCGTGATCGTCGACCCAGATCCGGCCCTGGAAATAGCGCTTCTTCCCGACAATCTGCTTGGGTGCAACGTCGAACACATAAGTGTTCAGTTCATCCTGCTTCTGCTGGCCCACATAAAGAATGTCATACTCGCCAATCTCGTCGGAAGTGAGCACGAAAGGCAGTCGATTTTCGATATCATCAAGATCTTCTTCGGTCATCATGATGCGCTGCAATGTCGGCTGGGGCGCGAACACCACGTTCTTGACCTTGTGCCCCTTGTCGTCAAAGCTCACGTCAAACACCTGCTGATACATGCCGTCCACGGTGTCGCCGTCGAGCGTCATCACCTTTACGTCCTGCCGGTAGGTGTACTGGTCGCGTGCCTCTTTGAATTCTTTTTCTTTTACCGAGAAGCGCTTGATGATCTCGTCAACCGTAATTCCCTTGGGCAGCGATTTGTCCAGCGGCCCTTCTTGGGCGCGCGCTGCCAGAGGTAGTGTTAGAAACGCGGCGATCAAGGCCAGCGGCAGGAAAGGCAGTCTCATAGAGGTATTCTAGCGAAAAACAGCGTGGGAAAAATTAACGGCAGCTCCCACCCCCAGAGCCGCCGTGCGTCAGCTCATTTCAACGGGGGTGGAAGACTGCAGTTCTGCCTATTTAATTCGATGCGCGGGTTGCGCAAAGGGTAGCCGGATTTACGTTTCTTTACGAAGAGCCATTTGCAAATGACGTGGCGTGCTTGCCCCCCGCCCGCGTCCCCGCGGCGGGTACAAATATGTATAGCCGCATTGCTCTGACCTGGACTGGAAATGGAATCAGCGAGGGACTCCGAACTTCGAGATCTAAACTTTCAAACATTCCGTCTAATTCTTCACCGCCTGCCCCGCTTTGTTCTCTGCCTGTTTCAACATGGCCATCGTCTGTTCCTGGACCCGGCTTTGCACTTTCTCCATATATTTTTGCAGGATCGGCATCATCGACTGCATTCCATCGGCCATCATTGCAGGAGTCTCTCGCAGGATCTTCTGCCCAGTGGGTGACGAGTAAAACGCCACGATCGCGTCAAGGTCGCCTTTGGTGAGATGTTTTTGGTATGCGGGGACCATTGCCTGGATGATCTCGTCCCAAGGCATATCTTTGAACATACCATCCATCGTTTTGTTCATTTGCTCTTCGAAGTCGTCCGGAAGTTTGTCCTTGTCCTTCATATACTCGTCGTGCACCATCTGATGCATCGGCTTCGCCATCGCATCGATCATCTGAAGCATCATGTCGTGCACATGCATGACCTCGAAGTATCTTTGAACGTCTTCCTTTGTGGCAGGTGTGTCGTCGGTCTGCTGAGCTAAGCAACCGCAGCAAAAGACGAGACAAAGCGACAGGGCAATGAGCGAACGCTTCATGGAAGTCCTCCAATAGTGCAGGAGAGCATAACCCATATCTTCCTGTTAGTCCATAAGTTTTGCTGGCTTAGTTTGTGACGATAGAGGCTGTTATAAATGATCAGCGACTTACTTTTTCATCATCCTCCCCATCCCCCACTCCACCAGCCCCGGCAGCAACTGATACAGCTTGACCATCGGAATCATCGTCCAGGGAACAATCACTTCGCGCCTCTGCTGTCGATATCCGTCATAGGTCGCGCGCGCCACCCGCTCCGCTGAAATCCCCTTTACGGACTGCGGGCGCACATTGCCGACTTTGCTCGTGACCAGATGCGTGCCAAAGTTCGTCTGCACATAGCCTGGGCAAACCGTCAGCACATTAATGTTGTCGCGTTTCAGTTCGAGCCGCGCCGCCTTGCCGATGGCATTGAGCGCAAACTTGGTCGCCGAATAAGCGCCCATATATGGCACCGGAACATGTCCGGCTACGCTCGAAATATTGATAATCGTTCCGCCGCCCGTTTTGCGCATGGGCGGCACCACAGCTTGCAGGCAAGCCACCGCGCCAAAGAAGTTCGTTTCAAACAATTCGCGGCAGGCCGCCATATCCATCTCGGCCACAAAGTCACGAATACCAATCCCCGCGTTGCTCACCCATACATCGATCCGCCCAAATGTTTCGAGCGTCTGGGCCACCGCGGAATCGATTTCCTCGCGCGAGCGAACATCGCAGGCCAGCGCCAGCGTTCG
>JBAQJF010000201.1:0-2624 GCA_049300195.1 Terriglobales bacterium
AGATCCGGCGGGCCAGTGACAAAGACAAGAAGGCCCGCTGGGAGCTCTACTCGAATCACACGGGAGAGTTTGCCCAGCGCGTGCCTCCCGGGCCGGCCGACTACGTTGTTTGGGCTGACGTCAAAGGGTATAAGCTCACCGACGGACGGCGTCTGCGGCCCGGCGGGGAAGTGAAGGTCCACATCGACGGCGACGAGCGCCAGGACATGAGTCTGCACCTTGCCTGGCAGTAGCCACGCCTGGCAGTAGCATCGCTTGGGAGTAGCATGCCTGGCAGTAGCCTTGAATTGGCAGTAGCCTTTGGGCGCGAGAACCGTCACAATATACCTATGAAGAAGGCAAAGGCACTGATTGCGGTGGGCTTGCTCGGGCTGGCGTTTGCCGCTTTGCTGCCGGCGCCCGTGGCTGCCGCGCCGCAGCTCTTTGGACGTGAGCCGAAAAAAGAAGACAAGACGCGGCTGCTTACCGGCAAAGTCATCGATGGCAGCGACGGTCCGTTGCCGAATGCGGTCGTTTACCTGACCAATACGCACGACCATTCGGTGAAGACCTACATCGTCGGCCCCGAGGGTACGTTTCGCTTCCCAGCGCTCCAGCCGACTATTGATTATGAGGTGTATGCGCAGTTCGACAAGCGCCGAAGCCACACCAAGACGGTCAGCCAGTTTGATAATCGGACGCAGGTTTATATCGATTTGAAGATTGACGCGAAGTGAGGAAGTACCCGTAGCACGGCCGTCCAGTCTGAGCGCAGATACGTGACCACCCCCGAGGAACGCGTCCGGCAGAGCTTTTCCAGGCAGGCCTTCATGTCCACTTTGGGGGCTGAGCTCACGGCAGTGGTTCAAGGCGGGGTGGAGATTCGCCTGCCATTTTCGCCAAATCTTACGCAACAGAACGGCTACCTGCACGCGGGTGCGATCACGGCGGTGCTCGATTCTGCTTGCGGTTATGCCGCCTTAACCGTGGCTGCGGACGATAAGGATGTCCTCTCGGTGGAGTTCAAGGTGAATCTCCTGGCACCCGCTGCCGGCGAGATCTTCGCGGCCCGAGCGCAAGTGAAGAGAGCGGGACGGACGCTGACAGTTTGTACAGCGGATGCATTTGCCATCAGCGACGGCCGAGAGAAGGTGGTTGCAGCCATGCTGGCCACCATCATGGCGGTACCGAGAACGCCCACGACGTAGCACGAGATTGAGCGCTTGGGGCTGCTGCGGGAGCCTGGTCGTCTGTTAGCTGTAGTTGCTTTCCAATTATCAATTCTCAACGGGAAGATTTCTCTCCCGTGACCTGTCAGTGAATGTTGGGGCGCAGTCAGCCCAATGCCAGCCGCGATCATCGAGGACGGGAATGGCATCGGGTAACAGTTTGCACAACTCATCACATTGGTTAAACGATCGTAGACAGGCCCGATTGATGCGACGCGCCTGCAATTCTCGAGGTTCGCTATTCGGTGTTGCAGCGATCTGGATGCCTTCCCCTCCCGGGAGACTCGTGATGCTATAGGAGCCGAGGAACGTGCGCGTCTGATCTGGCGGCGTGTTGGATCGAACGAATTGGCGTGGCATATCCTCATTGAGTTCCCAATTCGCGCCGAGCGACTTGCGCCCGGCTACAACAAAAGCAAACAAACCCAGATTGCGAATCCGGCTGTCGCGGATTGAAGCGTTAACGGTTATGTACCAAGGCTGAATACCCAATTGCCTAAGCCGCCACATGACTGGCAGGTAGTGCTCAGAGGGTATGCGAGCTAGAACTCCCTGCCACTGCCACCTTCCCCATCCCGCAAAGATTTCACAGCGATACTTTTCTTCCATCTGGCTTAACGTACACTGCGGCACCGCTCTTTCAAGGCTCGAAGCCGGATCGCCGATTCGGATCGCTTCCAAAGCGTCCAGCGTCTTGGACACCCGCCTCGCCGAAACGGCCTGAGCGATGAGGGTTGACGCGTAAGACGTAACGAGAATCGCTAACAATGAGGCGATCGAAAACACCGACACCCGTTGCCAACGCCTCCGCACGCCCATTGCCCGATCATACCCCGAGCGGGGACCTTCCTCGGTGACTGTTGATAAATCTCTAGAACGCTCACTGACCCGGATCGGCGAGGTCTCAATTGGTAAGCACCTTCGGGTAGGAGCGACCCGGCGGTTTCGGAGTTGTAGACAACAAGAAAAAGGCCACCGTCGCCGGTGGCTTTAACTTTTTCCGCGAAAAATGCTCGTCAGCTAGTTACTATCGCCGCCCGCCCGCTTCCACGAAATCAAGTCGCCGATCGTCGTGCTCTTCGAAGAAGACGACGCCGGGTGCTTGTAGGACTCCACTTCCTGGCGCGATGCTTCTTCGCCGACCGCCTTGATGCTCAGGCCGACCTTTTTTTCTTCCTGATTCATCTTGATGATCTTGAAGTCGAATTCAGCGCCGGGCTCGAGGTGCATCGGCTGTCCGTTGCCGTCGACCGCTTCCGAGTTGTGGCAGAGGCCTTCGATGCCCTGGGCAATTTCTACGAATGCGCCGAAGGTGGCAACGCGGAGAATCTTGCCGTGTACGATGTCGCCTACGCGATGCTGGGCGAAGAACGACTCCCAGACGTCGGGCTGCATCTGCTTGACGCCGAGCGATAG
>JBAQJF010000202.1:0-3627 GCA_049300195.1 Terriglobales bacterium
CCCGACGTCACCGAAGCCCGCAGCGACCACTTCCCATGAATATCGTCCGCCTTGAACCCAGGCCGGTCAGTCTCCACCAGAAAGCCGCGAATCTTATCGTCTTCATCTTCGACCTTGGCCCAGATGATGGCGATATCCGCGATTGTGCCGGAGGTGATCCACATCTTCTCGCCATTCAGCACATATTCTTTGCCGGATTTCTTCGCGCGGGTGCGCATGCCTCCCGGATTCGACCCAAACCCCGGCTCCGTCAGTCCGAAGCACCCAAGCTTCTCGCCCTTCTGCATGGCGGGCAGCCATGTGTTTTTTTGCTCATCCGACCCGAAGGCAAAGATTGGATACATGCAGAGCGCCGACTGGACGCTCACAAACGAGCGCACGCCCGAGTCGCCTCGCTCCAGTTCCTGCGTGACCAGGCCGTATTCGACGTTCGACATGCCCGCGCAGCCATAGCCTTGCAGCGACGCTCCGAAGAAGCCGAGGTCGGCCATGGGCTTGACCAGTTCGCGCGGAAAGCGCCCCGCGCGATTGCACTCCTCGATGATGGGGACAAGATTGTCCTCGATAAATTTGCGGGCGGTGTCGCGCACCAGGCGCTCGTCGTCGTTCAGCAGGGAATCGAATTGAATAAAATCTACGCCGCGAAATTTGATGGCTGGCATTGAATCTCTCCTGGATAGGTTGACGAGGATGGCAAACTCTTCAAACTAGCAGAAGGCAGCCAACCGCGCTAGCGAGCCTCGAGCGAGCGCCGATTTGTTTTTACTGATTAGAGATTTTCTCCGTGTCTCGGTGACTCTGTGGTGGAAAAGGCGATCCTCGGAATCCAGCGCGGCACGCGCTTCCGATACTGCTCGTACTCGTCGCCGAATTGCCTCTGCAATGTCGGCTCTTCGTAGAAGATGACAAAGAAATTGACGATCACGAGCATGCAGCACAGATAGATTACGATGTGCCAGGAGTGGAACAGCCACGCCTGCCCAGCAATCGCAAGCGCGACTCCGATATACATCGGGTTGCGCACATAACGATGCAGGCCTCTAACAACCAGGATTTTTGTAGGTGCAATCGGCGCCGGAGTTCCTCCGCCGATCAATGCGAAGCCCCAAAAGGCGGTGACGCAATAAATCGCACCGCCAATGGCGATCAACCCAATCGCCGCCCACTCAGCCAGTCCGCCAATCGGCGCCCGGCTCCGCCCAAGAAGCCAAGGCACATAACCGGCTATCGTTCCCACGACAATCGTGAAGAGCGCCGTGCTCAGCAGCGGCCCAAGATTTCTCACCCGAACATTATCTACCCGGAGATGTTTGTCCGAGTGTAGCCGCCGTCAACCCCAGGCTAGTACGCATACGGATAGATATCCGCCGACCCGAAGTAGCCGTATGGATCGCCCCACCACAAACTATCCCAATAAGGATACGGATAGAGCGCCCAATAAGGATTCCAGCCGATGCCCCAACCAAAGCCGAATCCCCATCCGCAGGCCCAGCAGCCAAAGCCAAACCCGTAGCCGGGATATCCCCAGCCGCCGCGCCAGCCCCAGCCGCCATGCAAGCCACCCCAGCCGCCGCCCCATCCTCCATGGATGAATTCCGAACGCCCACCGCCCAAGCGAGCATTCCCATTCAATCCGGACGCGAGTGCTGCGTGGGAGCCTCCAAGGGTGCCTCCGCGAGTGCCGCCAAACGAGTGCCACTGGCCGTCAGCCAGCGCAGCGCGCATTTCCGTTCCACCGCGGCCTTCCATGGCGCCACGCGCTCCGGCCGACCCGGCCATGTTGCCGGACCGTCCTTCCGAAGATCTTCCTACCGAAGATCGTCCTAGTGAAGATCGTCCGGCCGAAGCACGTCCACTCGATGATCCGCCGAGCGAATGCCATCCCGGCGAAGTATCCGCGCGCCCATAAGCCGAGCTGCGTCCCAAATCACGCCCCGCCGATTCGCGGCCCATGCCTTCCGATCGGCCTCCATACATCCCACCGCGCGTCCCCCCATACATTTCTCCGCGCGACCCGCCATACATCGACCCTTCTCCGCCGCGATAGCCGCCAAACGACCCGCCTTCGCGTCCAAAGCCGCCGCCACTGAAACCCCCGCCGCCACGAAACCCGCCACCACCGCCACCTCCGTGGAAGCCGCCTCCGCCTCCACCCCCATGGCCGCCGCCTCCGCGCTGAGCGAAAGCCGACGGCGCCCAAAGGACCAGGCCGAGCGATGCAACGCCGGTGAGAAAAACTCGGAACAAACTGAATTTGCGCGTAGTCGTTGTCATCGTCATTGCAGTTTCCTCCAATGCTAACGGTTGGCCCGGGAGGTCAAAACCGCATCCTGTGGCTAATCCTACTCCATTGGAATCCCATTCTTTCGCCGAAGTTGTCCGTTACAACGCGCGGCAGCGGCGGCGCTTTGCCGCTGACCATTCCAGTCATCCTGTGCTATACGAATAGCACGACAATCCGAGGAGCTTCGCGATGGCAAGAAAATTCAAAGATCTGACGGAGCGCGAAATCCTGGCGCTGGCAATCGATCTCGAGGAAGAAGACGGCCGCGTCTATGCCGATTTCGCCGACGGTATGCGTGAAACCTATCCCGCCACCGCGAAGCTGTTCGAAGAAATGCGCGAAGAAGAATCCGGCCATCGCGCCCAGCTGATCGAAACCTTCCGCGCCCGCTTCGGCGAGCACATTCCCCTGGTCCGGCGCCAGGACGTAAAAGGATTCGTCCAGCGCCGTCCCTTCTGGCTAACCCGCCCGCTAAAAATTTCCGACGTCCGCAAGCAAGCCGAAATCATGGAGCTGGAGACCCGCCAGTTCTATCAGAAAGCGATCGCGCAAGTGACCGACGCCGGCATCCGCAAGCTCCTGGGCGATCTGGAAGAAGCCGAGCGCAAGCACCAGGTAGCCGCCGAAGCGCTGGGCGAGGAGATCATCACGCAAGACGTAAAAAAAACCGAAGAAGAAGCCCAGCGCCGCCTCTTCGTGTTGCAAATCGTGCAGCCTGGCCTCGCCGGATTGATGGACGGATCCGTCTCCACGCTCGCCCCGGTCTTTGCGGCCGCCTTCGCGACGCATAAAAGTAAGGACGCGTTTCTGGTCGGCTTGGCCGCGTCGATCGGCGCGGGTATCTCGATGGCCTTCGCCGAAGCTCTCTCCGATGACGGTTCACTAACCGGCCGAGGCCGTCCCGTGTTACGAGGCGCGGTTACTGGATTAATGACCGCACTGGGCGGCATCGGTCACACGCTACCCTTCTTACTCCCAAAGTTCCAAACTGCATTCGTCGCGGCTGTGATCGTGGTCGCGGTGGAGCTGGGAATCATTGCCTGGATTCGCAACCGCTACATGGATACGCCGCTGTTATCGGCGGCCTTTCAAGTGGTGGTCGGAGGAGTGTTGGTCTTCATAGCCGGCATCTGGATCGGAAGCTCGTAAGATTGAAAATGTAGCGCGGACACTCCTGTCCGCGTGCCTCCAAAATGCGTTGTCATTCCGTCTCTAAAATGCATTGTCATTCCGAGCGACCAACCGAAAAGCATGTATCTGCAACGGGCGCAAGGGAGCGAGGAATCTCATGTTCCGCATCTGCCGCGAACTTAGTTAGCAGGCCGCATGCATCATGGTTTCGC
>JBAQJF010000203.1:0-14716 GCA_049300195.1 Terriglobales bacterium
AAACCTAACCAGTGAGCGTAGAGGCACGGCAGATTATTTCTTCTTCACGTAAACGACGGGTTTCGATTCAAACGTCGCAAGGTGATGAGTGATGATCGTTAGTAACAGAAAGTCCATGCCGTCTCCATTAACGCTGTTCGGATTCTTTCCGACCGCATCCACAAATGCTCCAATAAAGTCATCGAGAGTCAAACTCTCGTTGTACTTGAGTACTTGAACGTGACCCGTCTCATCAGGCTCAGTGACGGAGCCTCCAGTAGCAAGTGCAAACGCCTGAAAGAATCCCTTACAATAACCCACCGCGGTAGCGTCCTGAGTCGTTTGTGGCAAGTTGGATAGTTTCGCAGCCTTCCACTTTACGTACGTACTGCAAGAGTCATACAGAATCTTTGTGTGGATTTTTATCGCGGGAGGGGTCTTCTGAGCGGAAGCAGACGTAACACATGCGACAACGAGAAACGCAATCAAGGTCTTCATTGTGACTTCCTTCGTTGGAGTTCGCGTTCCACCACTCGTTTCTGTTGGTGAAGCCGATTCTGTTTCCCCGTCTGCAACTTCTCTTGCTTCCGTGCGGTTTCGAGCATTCTCAGGCGTGCCTGCCAGAACTCATACTCAAGTTGGTGACGCCTCTCTTCTGGCCTCGCAGGATACTCTCTTGGCCGATGGATCAGCTTCTTGTAAATCGTGAGCAACTTCCGTATTTGGTTGATTTCGTCTGGGCGATTCATGCGGGAATGGTACCACCCCGTGAGAACAGTCTAGCGGACGGAAAGCAGCGGCTTCGTCGCGGGAAAGACTTCGCCGATTTCTACCGCCGGCACATCGGCCGCTTGCAGAGCCTTTGTGAGTGCATTGGCATCGGCCGCCGCGACCGAGATCAGGAGGCCGCCGGCGGTCTGGGGATCGAAGAGCAAGGTGCGGATTTCTTCGGGAATGCCATCGGCATAGCCAACCATGCATTCGGCGAAGTCGCGGTTGGCTTTGAGGCCTCCGGGAATGTAGCCCGCGCGGATGCAGTCGAGTGCGCCGTCGAGAATCGGAATTGCTTTTGAATTCAGGATCAGGCCCACGTTCGATGCCAGGGCCAATTCGCGCGCGTGACCGATCAGGCCGAAGCCGGTGACGTCGGTTAGAGCATGGATGAATGAGGCGTCGCTCGTCGTCCGTCGTTCGTCGTTCGTTTTTGTGATTACCTCGGCGGCTGCTTTGTTTAGAGTTGTCATCGACTTTACTGCGGCGTCGATCCAACTTTGCTTGGCTGTTCCCTTCTTGATGGCCGTCGATATCACGCCTGTGCCTAGAGATTTCGTGAATAGCAGGCGGTCTCCCACTTGCGCGCCTTGATTGGCCAACACGCGTTTCGGATGAATCACGCCCGTGACTGAGTATCCGAATTTTGTTTCTTCGTCGCGGATGCTATGGCCACCCACTACCGTGCAGTTGGCTTCGATCATTTTTGAGAGGCCGCCAGCCAGGATTTGCTCGAGGATTGTGATGTCGGCTTTCTCAGGAAAGCAGACTAGCGCCAACGAGGTCAGCGGCTTTCCGCCCATGGCGTAGACGTCGCTGAGCGCGTTGGTCGCGGCGATTTGGCCGAATGTGTACGGGTCGTCGACGATGGGCGTGAAGAAGTCGACGGTCTGGACGAGCGCGGTGTCGGGCGTGAGTAGATACACTCCGGCGTCGTCGGCATGATCGAAGCCGACTAGAACATTCGGGTCGTGTTGCCGGGCTAATTTCCCAAGCACCGTGTCCAGCACCGCCGGACTCAGCTTGGACGCTCAACCGGCGGCTTTTACCGACTCCGTCAGGCGGAATGGTTTGGTTTCTGGCACGAAAAGATTGTAATTGAAAGGGGTTAAGGCCAGAGGTGTGAGGTCAGTCTAGTAACCAATCAGTTATATCCCACCGCAACTCCGCTAACCACCAAGCTACTTGACAACCCATGCCCTTAGCCTTTTCGCTCGCAACTCATTCACAACTCCTTATAAATCAATAGTGCAATCGCCGTATTCTTGCGGTTTTCTCGTCAGTTTTTCGCTTCGCCAAAAATATTTTTGGCAAACAAAAAGAGAATAAATCGATGGCCATCATCAAATCCATCCCCCCGCGCTCCACTTTCCCAACCGTAGGGGTTGAATCCAGGCTAAGCGGGTGAAACGGCCTCTGCAAAGTGTTCATAAGTCGAACACTGTCAGCTACTTAACTACTACCTGCGTGACCTGAAAATCCGGATAGGCGTGGTTCCATTGCGCGGAGATGTCTTCGAAGGTCAAGCGGAAGGGCTTGGTTTGGCCGGGCAGCAATGGTGACAAGTTGAGATCGACCGCTTCGTCGTAGGGGCCCCCGGTGCGGAGGACATGGATTGGCAACTCTTCCTTTTGAGCGACTTGCCCCATGTCGTCTTTGAAGGTGACTTGAACTACCGCGTGAATCACCGTCTGGTTGCCGCTGTTGGTGATTTGGCCATCGAGATAACTCACCGTGGCGCCGGCGAAGTTTTGGGCGGCGCTGGCTTTAAGATCGGAGAATTTCAAATTCGAGGCATAAGGCGAGGGCCCGACAGGTTTTTGTTGGCCGGAACGGAAAAATAGGAGGAGGACTCCGACCACGACCGCGACGATGACGACTCCGATTAAGACGGGACGGAAGTTGGAATCAGGGGATTCCATCGTGGGATTGGAATTCGGCTGGAGCAGGCCGGGCATGGCGCGATTGTACCCCGGCAGCGGTCAGCCGTCAGCCCCCAGGTAAGGTTCGGCGGAGCGGACATTTTTTGGGTTGCCTATTTTGACCGGTTCAGGTAAACCTATTGACCGCGCACGTCAGGGATGCATTTCAGTGGCATCCCGGCCAGCAGCCGGGAGAAATTCCGCATTTTCAGTAGATTTCACCTAAGCTCCTGAAATTGCGCATAAATGGAGGGAACATTTTCAAGTACTTACGCATCTTAATTGCGGCCTGATAATTGCTTGTTTAGGCATGGATAAAAGGAGCCCTTCCCCAATGGCTACTGGAGATTCTGAGGAGTATTTTCGGACCAACTGGCTGGCGATCGTTTCTTATGCTGGGTCGTTAGCCTTGAGCGTCATGATTTGGACCGGAGTGGTTTTAGCTGTACACCGTCTGGTACGGTAATTCGGTAAGGACGGATTTGGACTCGAAAGGTTGCAAACCCCACCTCGAGCAGGCGTCCTCGACGGACTGTCTGCAAATTGCGTGCGCGCGTTGCGTCTTGCGTGGCCTCAAATCAGGCGTCATAGTGCAACAGCGAGAAGACGTCATAATTCGCCAGCTTTTCCCTACCTTTCAGGAAGTCAAGTTCAACTACGAAAGCCAGGCCTGCGATTTGCCCGCCCAAGCCTTCGGCTAGTTGCGCGGTTGCCACAGCGGTGCCGCCGGTTGCCAGCAGGTCGTCGACGATCAGGACGCGCTGGTCTTTTTCGATTGCGTCTTTGTGAATCTCGAGGACGTTGCTGCCGTATTCGAGGTCGTAGCTGACCTTGGTGGTTGCGGCGGGAAGTTTGCCGGGTTTGCGCACCGGGACGAAGCCGGCGTTGAGGCGATACGCCAGGGCAGGTCCAAAGATGAAGCCGCGGGCTTCGATCCCAAGCACGACGTCGATCTCCTTGCCAATGTAATTCGCGGAGAGCGCGTCGATCAGGCGGGCAAAGCCGAGCTTGTCTTTGAGCAGAGTGGTGATGTCGTAGAAGAGGATGCCTTTTTTGGGGAAGTCCGGAACTTCCCGGATTAGCTTTTTTAGTTCGGTGCAGTCGGTAGGGGTGGGCGCTGTCATTGTCATTGCACGGATTCCATGGTGGTTTGAGTGTAAACCCTCTTTTCGCTGTTCGAGAACTATCGAACCAGCACAATAAGAAATGGCGGAACACATGGTAAAGAAAACAAGAAGCGTCAGTTTGAACATCAAGGATCAAAAGGCCGATTGTCTTGCTGAGGCTCTCGCCGCTGACGTTCGAGCCCTTGCAAAGCGCGCGTCTGCGCGCGTCAAGCGTCCCTACTTACACCACGCCGAATATCTTTATGACAAGCACGGCCTGCCTAAATCCACAAGTTAGTGGGGAAACGGGGCCGGGTCTTTCCGGCACTGCGGGCGGTATCATGCTCCACGAATTTGAAACGCTTCCAGGCCGAGAATTGGGTCGGCGTCCTTGACTTCTACTTCGTCGACGCGAGCGGCGCGGGGGCCTTCGCGGAGGCGGTGATGCAGGCCAGCCAGTTGCTCGCGCGTGCCTTGGGCCAAGACTTCTACCGTGCTGTCAGGATTGTTGCGGACCCATCCGGCGATCTTCAGGATGTGGGCTTCGCGTTCGACAAACCAGCGGAATCCGACGCCCTGGACGCGACCGCGGACCAGAAAACGGCGAGCGAGAGTACCAGATTGGTCTTGGGTGGAGGGCATCGTTTTGATTGCAGAGGTCAGAGATCAGATTGCAGAGGTGAAAATCGCTTAGCGCAGACTTGAATTTTCGAACTCTCAGGATCTTAATTCTGCAATCTGACCTCTGACCTCCGCACTTAGTTCCTCTAGGCTCGCGACAGATATGTGCCTTCGGCGGTGTCGACTTTGATCTTTTCGCCTTCGTTGATAAACGGCGGAACCTGAACTACCAGTCCGGTTTCAGTTTTTGCCGGCTTCGTGACGCTCGAAGCGGTTGCGCTCTTCAGGCCCGGCTCTACTTCGAGCACCGTCAATACAACGGTCTGCGGCAGCTCGATGCCGACCGCCTTGCCGTCGAAAAACTCGACCTTAATCTGGAGGTTTGGCGTCAGGTAATCCACTGCGTCGCCGAGTGTGTCGCGGGTGAGGTGCGTCTGCTCGTAATTTTCGGTGTTCATGAAGTAGTAGGAATCGCCGTCGTTGTAGAGGAACTCCATGTTCTCTTCATCCACGTTGACCTTCTCGATCGGGTCCGGAGAGCGAAAGCGTTCCACGAACATGGCCCCGGTGCGCAGGTTGCGGAGCTTGGCCTGGATGAATGCGCGGAGGTTGCCGGGAGTGCGGTGCTCGACGCTGAAGACGGAGTGCAGATCCTCTTTGTGTTTGATGATCATGCCGGGACGGAGCTGGGTTGCTGGAATCGACATTGCGGGTCTACATCTCCTTAAGTCTCGTGGGAATTTCGGCAGCGGGACGGCTCGTTCGCCGCGGCTAAGGTTAACTTTCTATTTTACACAGGCCGGTGAGGTTTGTGGAATTGGGCATGGGCCTCCTCCGGTGCAGTTTGGCACGTTGATTGTGGACTAGAATGAAAAAGACAGGAGGTTCTTATGCGTGAAGGAAAATATGAGAGTTCTGGTGGTGGAGCGGGGACGGCGATTGCTTTCCTGCTGATTGGCTTGGGAGTGGGCGCGGCGGTTGGATTGCTTCTGTCTCCGAAGACGGGGCGGCAATTGCGAAGAGATCTGCGCCGAGGTTATGACGACGCGTTGGATACGGTTTCTGACTGGAAGGATGAGGTGCGGGACCGGTTCAAGGATGTCGTTGAAAAGGGATCGGATTTCGCCGAGGAACTGCGCTCGAAGACGGAGCCTTTGAGCGATTTGTTGCGGCGGTCGTAGGGCGGCTCAGTTACATTCGGGTAGAGACGGGGCCTGTCCCGTCTCGGGCTGTCCGTGAAGGCCTGCAATCAAAGGTGGTGGTCGGAGCCTGCACCTGCGTGGCTGCAGTTTTTCTCCTCGAATCTCTTATTCTGGCGGGGTTTCCTGTTCCAGCGTGCGCTTCTTTTTACGGACGCTGCGGATTACAACGCCCACGGAAAGGCGAAGATTGTCTTGCGTCTTCTTGCCGAGAAGTGTGAAGTCGGTGTTCGTCGCGAGGTAATCCGCTTTGAAGCGGAGCGCAAAACGCTCGTTGATTTTGTAGTCGGCGCCGACGCCTGCAATGCCTGCCAGGCCGGAGCTGACTACGCTTTCCAGTTGGTTGTTCTGGAAGGCCTGGCCGCGGACGCCGTCATGGCCGACCAGGAGTTCGCCGAAAGGCGTCCAGCGTTCTCGCCGGTGAAACGGCATTTGCACACCGAAGACAATGTTGTACTCACGCGTGTCGGCGTTGAAGGTGGGGGTCGGGGAGCATCCTTGTCCGCAGGGAGGGAAAGGGGCTGGAGTCCCGGACGGGATTTGGGAGTTGCCGAAGAATTCGCTGACGTCGATGACGAAGCCGAGATGCTCGAAGGCGTTCAGCGCAAACGAGGCATTCCATCCGTTGAGTTGGGCCCAGTGGCCTGCGTTGTAGAAGCCTGCCTGCGCGAAGGAGTAGCCGCCGAATAATTCCACGCGGGGGAATTTAGGAACGGACTGCGCGGCCGGCGCGGAGGTACTCTCGGTGGGCGGGGTTGGCAAAGGAGGCGTGGGTTGCGTTTGCGCCGGCGTTGCAGGTGGAGTTTGATCGGGCGCCTGCGACCATGACGTCAGGCAGAGCGCCGCAACCACCACCAAAACTCCCAGGCATTTCCTCACGATTCCTCCTAGAGCCCGTCTTCAGTTCTCAGTTCTCAGTAACCCCTGGGCGCAAAAGTTTCTGTTGCCTTCGCTTCCAATGAGGCGCCGGAGGTCTAGATTCGTGCGTTTTTACTTATAACTGATAACTGACTACTGCTTTATCGGTTTTCCGAAAACTGTATTGTAGTGGAGCTTTACGTCTCCGCAGGTTCCCTGCTCGGGTGAATACACCATGCAGGAGTCGAACGGGCGCGAATACACGTGCAAGGATACGGCGCGCTGGTTCGCCTCGCGCGGATTCACAACTCTGTGCACCGGCTGCTTCGGATCGACGGCGCAGGGATTTGCGGGAGACATTTCCACGGTGTTAGATGCGGCCAGGCGGCAGGTCCCGGCGGCGGTGTCCTGAAATTCAAGATTAAAATTTTCCACCCGCAGGCTGCCGATGGGCGCGGCCATCCAGCAATTCTGATTCTGATGATTGTGGACGGAACTGAACTGGCCGACCTCCCAGCAGATAGCCAGCAGTTCGTAGAGGTCGGTTTTGTCGATCAGATTGCGAGTGTAGTGCTGCTTGCTCCAGGTCAGGTAGGGGGCGAGGCTGGCCTCCTCTACAGGGAACTCGGCCAGGAGCGCCTGGATGTGCTCGGTCTGGTCGAAGGCTGAGGGCGGCAGCGCGCGCAGCTTTGCGGCCAGCGTTTCAATCGGAACTCTTTTCACAGTGGTCAGCGTGGTCATATTGTTCTCGGCAAATTATTGAGTATATCGGAGTGCATTGCAGATTGCAGAAGTCAGAATGCAGAAGTAAGAGCCTGAACGGCCTAGCAGGTCTGTGAAGCAAGGTTCCATGTTTGTGGGAGCGCGCGCGTTTCCTGCGTCGATCAAACGGGACGTACGGGTTGGAGTCGGTGGCTATTCCACAAACATGCAGTCCCCGTACGAGTAGAAGCGATAATCGGATTCGACTGCGTGACGATATGCGCCGAGGACGAGATCGGTTCCAGCGAGCGCACAGACGAGCATTAGTAATGTGGACTCGGGCAGGTGAAAGTTCGTCAGCAACGCGTCGACTATGCGAAAGCGGTATCCGGGATAGATAAAGATGTCGGCTTCACCACGGCCAGGCTCGACGCGCACATTCCCATTTTTCTCGCTGGCCAGGCTGGCCGCAAATTCAAGTGTGCGGACGGTGGTGGTGCCGACGGCGACTACGCGGCGGCCACTGGCTTTCGCGGTGTTGATGGCGCTGGCGGCAGCGGCTGAGATTTCGTAGGCTTCGCGGTGAAGTTTGTGGTCCTCGACTTTTTCGACGCGCACCGGCTGAAACGTACCGAGGCCGACGTGGAGGGTGATTTCCGCGATTTTAATGCCGCGGGCGCGGATGCGCTGGAGAATTTCGGGCGTGAAATGAAGACCGGCGGTAGGGGCAGCTACGGATCCGCATGCTTTGGCGTAGACAGTCTGGTAGCGGTCGCGATCGGTTGGCCCGTCCTCGCGGGCGATATAAGGCGGCAAAGGAACATGGCCAAGGCGGTCGACGCGTGAAAAAAAGTCGGGGACTGGGCGAAAGCGGATGCGACGCTCACCATAGGCGCCGCGGGCAACGACTTCGGCCTCAAGTTCGGGCGGGACACCTTCGCCGCGAAAAACGTTGGAGGCCTCAGGGCTGAAGGAGAGCCTTTCTCCAATTCCAATTTTTCTTCCTGGGCGTACCAGGCACTCCCACTCGTTCGGATCCTCGCTGATCTGATGGGTTAGCAGGACCTCGACGCGTCCTCGAAGAAAGTCTCGCGAGGCGGGGTTTTGCGGACTCAGGGGCTGGGCGCGTTCGCCGCTTCGATGGCCATAGAGGCGGGCGGGGAACACCCGGGTGTTGTTGACGACCAGAAGGTCGTCGGGGCGCAGGAGATCGGGGAAGTCGCGGAAGCTGCGATCTTGCCACGTCTCATTTTTCCGTAACAGCTGCAAGAGGCGGGACGATGCGCGGTCCGATAAAGCTTCCTGGGCAATGCTTTCGGCCGGCAGGTCGTAGTGGAAGTCGGAGACGCGCATCGGGAGGTCAGAGGTTAGAGGTTAGAGGTCAGATTGCAGAGATAAAAGCCACTCATACGCGGAAGCTGTCTGACCGCCAGGTTTTGATCGACTTCTTGATGTCGTCGCCGGAGAGCCTTTCGGTCAGCGCTCGTTGCACCAGGGCCGAAACTTCAGCATCGGAGGCGAAACGCAGGCCGATCAACTGGCTTTCAGTCAGCTCCGGAATACGGGAGCGTAGAGGTTCGGGGAGAAGGGCGGCAAGGCGAAGGCGTTCTTCCAGGCGAATGACGCGATCCTGAACTTTCAATGCGTTGAGCCGAATCTTAAAGATGGCAAACAAAGCCGCCACTGCGATCACGACCGGCAGGAAGCCGTGGAGCGGATGATGGTGGATGTGCAAAAAAAAATGCACAACCGCGACGATGACTGTGAGAGCGAACACCGGAAGGATGAAGAAATGGAACAGCGGATCCCAGCGCGTGTGGTGCTCGTATGACTGTGGGGAAGACACAGGACTCCTTGGAATGCCCGAGAAAAGCGCATGAAAAGTGTAGCAAAGCGTCGCATTTTCTTGTCAGCTTTCTGATAGGTGCGTTAACATGGCCGGGCAGGGTGTGCCTATGAGCAGCGAGCGCGGACTCCGTGTCGCCATTGTCGAATTCGGCCGATTGCTGCACGCAAACGGGTTCGTTGCGGCCACCGACGGCAATCTCTCGGCCCGTCTGGATGATGAACGGCTGCTGGTGACTCCTACCTGCATTTGCAAAGGGCGCATGCGTCCTTCCGACCTGGTGATTGTGAACCTGGATGGTAAGCGGCTGGCGGGCAAGCGCCGGGTTTCGAGCGAGATTGGCATGCACCTGCTGATTTACCGGCTGCGCCCCGAGGTGAGCGGGATTGTGCATGCGCATCCGCCTACGGCTACCGGATTTGCAGCCTCTGGCATGGGACTCAGCAGTCCGCTGGTATGCGAGGTGGTGGTGGGACTCGGATCGATTCCACTGGCGCGCTATGGGACGCCTGGAACACCCGAGCTGACCGACGCCCTTGAGCCATTGATTCCCAATCATGACGCGATTCTCATGGCGAATCACGGCGTGGTCACGTTTGGGTCGTCGCTCGAGAGCGCGTTCATGAAGATGGAGACGGTAGAGCACTTCGCCAAGATTGCGCTTGTGACCCATCTGCTGGGGCGAGCGCAGCCGCTCGGTGAGAAAGAAGTGGAGAAGTTGAATGAGGTGCGGCTGCGCTATAGCCACTCCGCCGCGCCGCGAAAAATCGTGCAGTGCGACAACTCCGATGCTGGCGAAGAATCGAAGCAGATTGCAGTGAGGCGCTGAAGCTCTCGGCTTACCGGCGCAAATAAACCGACTTGTCTTCCGGTTCTTCCCCCTCCAAAGAATTTTGCAGAGAGCTATGTGGGCGAGGGCGCCCGGGCCCACCACTCGCCCGTCTGTCAAAGAGTCTTTCGACGGTTTTACCTCTCCCCTCCAAATCGGAAGCGGAACCCAGCCCGGACGTTCGCCGTCAGTGCGGGATAGCCTACGACCTCGTTGTAGTGCTGGTTGAGAACGTTGCCGATATTGGCGTAGGCGGTGATGTGCGGGTTGATATCGTGCCAGATGCCGAGATTCACCAGGGCGTAGCCGGCGGCATGGGTTATGCCGAAGCTCTCAAAATCGGAATCGGGGCGACGGCCGATAAAGCTTCCACCGAGATCGGCGCCCCAGCGCGTGCCCAGATAACTTAGGAGCATTGTGCCGGATTGTTTCGGACGGCGAAGCAACGGGTTCCCCGTGTCGAAAACGGGGTCGCAGAAATTCGCCGGGGTGCAAAGCGGGGCTTCCAGATACTGGGTCGAAAGACTCGTGTAGGACGCGTTGAGCAGGATTCTTCTTCCGACCTTGCCCTGCAATTGAAGTTCAGCTCCGTGCGCCAGCGATTGCTGCACATTGAAAAACTGGCCGAGGCCCTCCTCGTTGTCCGCAAACTCGATTTGATCGTGGAAGAGATTATTGAAATAAGTTGCGTTGAAGACCCAGCGGCCGGCTAACAGATTCTGCTGAATACCGGCCTCGAAGGCCCGCGTGCGCTCCGGCAACAGTCCGGGATTGGGAACGTAATACGGAGGCCCATCGGCGATCTGATAAAGCGCAGGCTCCATAAAGCCGGTGGCGTAGGAGAAACGCAGGCGCGTGCCGGAGAAAAAATCGCCGCCACGCAGCGCGAGGAGGGTTAAGGCAACGCGCGGGACTCCTGTGTTGCCGAAGTCGCTGTTGTGAACGAAACGGCCGCCGGCAATCACGTTCAGCCGACCGAGCGAGAGCTGCTGTTGCACGTAAAAGTCGTTTTCGAGTCGCTGCCCCGGAGTGGAGGGCGGATATAAGAGATTGCCGATCACGCCGTTTTCATTTTCGACGCGATAGCCGAAGGTGGTGTGTGCCCATGCGCGCTCGGAATAATCGCCCTGGTACTCGAAGCCCACGCGATTGATGTGATCGTACTCGTGGGTGGGGTAGTCGAACGGGAAGCCAAAGCCGTCAACACGAGCGGGATCGCCGGTTAGATTGATGTCGCTGTAGCGGTAGAAATAATCGAAGCCCGTGAGGCGATGTTGCCAGCCCGAGGGCGCCTGGATGGAGAGTTCTACGCTACCCAGAATGTTGTTCTGATGCGAGTACTCGCTGGGATCGGGCGGGAGCGGATAGTACGTTACGCCGTCCTGTGTCACCAGCGGGTCGTGTCCATTAAAGCTCCACTCGCCCGGAACGCCGGTATAGCTGTTTGAGTGGCGGACTCGCACTCGTAGCGCAACCTGATCGGTAATGGCCGTGCCGGCGTTTGCGCCTTGCAGCGCGTCGGAGTAGTGGTTATTAATCCCCTGGCCATTCGTGTTGAACTGATCGGCGAAAGCATTGTAGTCGAAGCGGCTATAGGCGCCGGAGAGAGATGCGCTGCCGTTGGCGGTGCCGAAGTTGCCGCCGTCGGCCGCGAGGCGAAGCTCCGGAATGGGCGTGCTGCCAGTGCGCGTCCAGACTTGGATGACGCTGGTCATGGCGTCAGAGCCGTAAAGCGTGCTCTGTGCCCCGCGAACGAATTCGAGGCGATCGGCTTCAGTGAGCGGCAGGGTGCCGAAGTCGAAAGTCTGTCCGGGAGTGTCGATGGCGACGCCATCGACGATCACTTTGTTGTAGGTGGACTCGCCGCCGCGAACGAAGAGAGATGAGATTCCTCCGCGCTGCCCTGCGTCGTTCACAACTGCTCCGGGCAGCATGCGCATCGCGTCGGAGACTGCGATTGGCTGCAATGTAGTGAGTTGGGCCTTGCTGAGAGAATCGACGTCGGCGCCGGCGGCTTCTCCCGGGACCGGAGTCCGGGTGGCGCTTACGATGATCGTTTCCGAGGCCGGGGCCAGGTGAAGGTTTACCGTAATCTCGGATTGCTTGGAAGCTGCGACGGTTTCTTCGGCGAAGCCGGGGGCTAGGACTTCGATTTGAAATGAGGAGGCTGGCTCGGTGTGGAAAGTAGTTGTGCCTTCGGCTGAGGTGTTATGAGTAGCGATGATTGTTTTATCGTCGACGCGCATGAGCAAGACTTCGGCTCCCGCTACGGCGGCAGATTGGGGATCGAGAACTTTGACTTTGAGATCGGCGGCGGAGGCTGAGGCGGTGAGAAACAAGAACAAAAAAACTACAAATGATAAGCGCATAACCATTCTCCTTTTCACGCGAAAGGGTTGTCGGGGACGGTTTGCGACGGTCTCCTGGCTTGCGAGTGAGAACCCTTTCGGGTTCGGTGGAACGCGGCGTCCTTCCCAGGACTTCCCGGACTTATGAGAAGTTGGTTCCCAGTGAACGGCCGCGAGTTTCCTCGCTTACAGTTGCGCGGCAGCGCGGGATTTGCACCCGCTTCCCATAGCTCCGGCGTGCGGCCGGGCTACGATCTGCGCAAACCTATTTTGAGAAAGATCGAAACTACAGCTTGGCAAATCTAGCGGGTAAACCGGCGGAAAGTCAATGCGATGTTGATACGCTCGTGCCTTTTTCTTTCGGCAGGATGGGGAACTCGTCCAAGCCGACGCGGCTTACGTTTGCTTCGGCGAAAGCGGTGACGCGCTCCAGGGCCGATTGCAACTGGCGGTGGAAGTCGGCCATCTGTGCGTCGTTGGCATCCGCAGACACGCGCATCTTTGCGCTGAAGCGCACGAGCGCTTTGGAAAAGGGCTTGGGAATTATCAAAGAATCCCAGGTATTGAGCACCCATGGATCGTCGATGGCGACATAGAAAGCGACCATGGGCAAAGCGGTTGTGCGCGAAAGCAAGACGGGCCCGGGCTTGGCTACTTGTTTCGGTCCGCGCGGTCCGTCGATTGTAAAGGCCACTAGATTGCCCTGCTCCAACTGGCTCTTCAGGCCCAGCAAACCTTGGGCTCCGCCGCGGCTGCTGGATCCGCGGACGGCAACAAACCCGAGTTTTTCGATGGTGCGCGCGATAAATTCGCCGTCGAAGCTACGGCTGACCATGACGGCGATGCCGATGTTTCTCCAGAGCCACGCTCCAGCGAAAACGGCGCGGTGCCAGAAGCAGTAGATGACGGGGCGCTCGTAGGTGGCGTCGGGCGGCGTCGGCGGCTCCTCCCAGGAGATGGAATAGCGCAAAGTGGGACCAATGAAGGCGATCGCGATATAACTCGCCCAGGTGACCAGCCACAACGAAATTCTTTGGCGAAGAGTGAAGCGACGCGGGTCCACACTGGAGGTAGGAGTTGGTTCGAGCGCGGGCGCGGAATTCACGCTGACATTGTAGCCGGGGTGTTGGGGTGAGAAGAGGACGTGGCAGCGAAGGCGCCGCTACAACCGCTGGTGGGACGCCGGCGCTACGTCCCTTGGTCCCTACGCTTCCAGATAGGCCACCAGCCACTCTTTCAATCGGAGGCGGCGGTCGTCGGTGTTGTCGAAGCGAATCCCAAAACTCTTGTTGCCCTTCTTCCACGCAACATTGCCGCGAACGAAGACGCGAGGAAGAGTCAGTAAAGAAAAAGATACCTCGACGGTGCTTCCCAGCTCGGGAGGATGAGGGCTCTTCATCGACATTCCACCGCAACTGATCTCCTGGCTGGTGGCCGTTAGCCGTGTACCATCACCGAACGTTATGCGGACTTCCGTCATCACGGGCACGCGGACGTAGCGTTGAAACTCATGCAGGATCAGGGTGCGGCTGGAGCGCACGAGCTTGAGCGCGGCGGACCGTTCGAGGGGTTCGTGGAACACCGCATTCAGGCAGAGTTTGGAATAACGAAGAGCGTCCTGCGCGGTGCCGCCGAGGCCGTAAATTATGATGCGGCTGTTGGAAGCCGATGCGCGGGCCATTTCCATGACCAAGCCGGCAGCCGGGTCGAGCGCAAGGACGCAGGCCTCGAATTTTTCCTTTTGCAAACGGTCGGCGCGATCACGAGGAATGGGGACCGTTTCCACCCCAAATTGGCGGAAACATTCGGCCAACAAACTGTGTGAAGATTCGGATAAATCAAACAGCGCGACACGGGCAGCCGATTTTCGGTGGCCGGCAGCTACGGGGGCGGTAACGATTGACGTGCTCATGAGTCCCAGGGGGTTGAACTCCTTAAACCCCATTCTGACGGGCGTTTTGACGGATGGACAGATTTCGAAAGGGCGTAGCGGGAAGGCGGATGGTACATGACGGAAGTCGCGGTTGGACCGATTCCACTTATGCCCTTGGTTCCTTACCTGCGTTACATCATTTGGTAACCGGCGCGGCGTCTAATGGCGATCCTGGCCTTTTTTTTCTGCCGAGGGCGCCGAGACAACGGGAGCGCCGCCGGTGGCTTTTTTCCAGTATTCTTGCACCCCTGGTGGAAGTTTTTCGATGCGCGACAGAAAGGCCGTGACTTTCCACATGTCATCGGCTGAGAGCGACTTGTCCCAGGCCGGCATTCCCGAATACCGGACGCCATTCTTCACTACATAGAAAATGTGCCATTCGGGATCGGTGTCAGGATCGGTAATGAGATTTGGGGGTTGAGGATAAAGCGAGTGCTCGAGTTGGGAGGCTTGGCGGTCAATGCCTCCATGACAGAGGGCGCAGTTCATGGTGTAAATCTTCAGACCTTCAATCAGGTTGTCGTCGGTGGCGGGAACGGGATTGTCCACGCGCGGAGCGTGGCGCTCGACCGAGCTGTCGAGCGCGCCCATCGCAATTTGGC
>JBAQJF010000204.1:0-84148 GCA_049300195.1 Terriglobales bacterium
GCTCCAACGATGACCGCGGTTCTGCCTCGCGTCAATTTATCTCCGGCCAATTCTTACTCCGTCTGAAATTGCGGCTGCGTGCCGCCCCCAGGGAACCGATTCGCACACACCGGTTGCGCCGCAGACGGGCGTACTGGAAAGATCTGACAACTGACTTCTGAAAGAAGACCGGCGGAGCTTGGTGTGTACGGATAAGAATACCGAATCTATCTGTGGAGGAGCAACCGGAGCGGCGGATAAACGCGAAATCACGAACTGATCATCCAGGCGGAAGAGGCTCGATGAGTGCTAACGCCTGTTACCGACAATCATCAGAAATACCAGTCATCAAAGTTTCGGTCATTCACATACGTGAACAATTGGCCGTGTTCTCTAAACCACGTCCGCCATTTCTTGATGATCGTAGTCTGCGCGTCCAGCGGTGCGACCCAGACCCTGTCGCGGGACATCCAAGTGCCGAAGAACTGGACTTCTTCTGTCTTCGGATTATGGTCAAGAAAGTGCGCTTCATCCGCTGTCAGATCGGCGTGTGTGGGAGCGCGAAAATCCAGCCCGGTGAGTGACCGCAGTGCGCGAATATTCCACACGACTTGCGGATGCCTGCCGCTTACGTATTGACCACGTCGAACTGGCTTCAATGTCGCAACCAGCAGTTCGGTTGAGCGTCGAGGGTTCTCGTAGAGGATTTCAAACTGGGTGAAGCCCTTCTCATCGGTGTTCTCGCCTAATTTTGCTATCGCCGCTCTAATTTCGGCATCCGACGGCGAGAGCCGCTTCGCTTCAAAATAGAGATTGCACACTGAGAAAACGATGGTGTCACGGTTCTTGAGTAGCACTTCGTCGCCGGGTATTTCGGTTGTGGCCTTCGTGATCTCCGCTGGTTGATGAGTAATGCTCACCTGTTTCGCATCCGATGCATTTATCCCAAGCTGCCGAAACGATACTTGAGAGTCATTCACACTCGGCGATGAGTTTTCACGCTCAAACTGCTCGGCGCTAACTACCCGCACCTCGATAGCTGGATGCTTAACCACGGTACTTTTCCATCTGAACGAATCGGGCGTGTACTCGATCTCGCTTCCGATGATTGCTTTAGCGTCCTCTTCGCCCCAGCAGGAAATCGTTTTGGTTGGCAGTTCCCGCTGAATGACCCATTTTCCGACCAGTTCTTGAGGCATCTCTTGTGCGGTTGCTATGCAGCCCACCAGCAAAATAAGGGAGCAAAATAGATATCGCATTTGCGTTGCTGGGACTGAGCTTACAACATCTGGGCAGTAGATCGCAGTGATGATTGTTGTAACATCTCAGTTATACTCACTGACCCTACGCCATTCCCCAAAAAGACCTTGACTTAAGCCTCACTCCTGGACTCAACTTGATGTACGCACACATGGTGCTGAAGCATTCGTTCTTTGACAAAATGCTTCGAGCGACCTGGCATTGAGCATTGGCCGCGCCAGGGAGATTGGCTACGAGTAAGACACGTTAGCTAATTCAGCTTCTCCGCTAAGTTATTGTCCCGAAATAATTTATTGTTAAGTCTTTATTTATGAATACTTTGCTCTGAAATCAACAAGATACGGCGCTTTTTACATGCTAAGTCCCACGCGCTCAAGACTTTGCCTCTAAGTCGCTTCGGCTCAAGACTTTGGCAGGAAAAACTCCGTAAAGTGATGATTCCAATAGACCGGTCAGAGGGGGGAGGGGTACCCCTCCCTTTTATCTGGGCAAAATCCTAAAACGGCAACGACCGCATCGCCGCCAATCGCTCTTGGTATCCTGACTCCGTGCCCGAACTTCCTGAAGTTGAAACCATCGTGCGCGGCCTCGCGCGCCGCGTTGTCGGCGACACGATCTCGTCGGTCTGGATCGGTTCGCGCCCGCAGCCGCTGAAGTCGCCGGCCCGCGCAATCGTGAAGACCCTCGAAGGCGCGCGCATCGCCAGCGTGCATCGAGCGGGCAAACACATCGTCTTCGGGTTGACCGTAGCGCCGGCAACTCGCGGGCGGTTACGGGAGCCTGCCCTGAGCTTGCCGAAGGGGCGACCCGCCCCCGCGGCAGCGCCAGCGCACTGGGTCGTCCACCTCGGCATGACGGGGCGCCTGGTGGTTTGCGAGCCGGGCGTTGAAATCGCCAAGCACACGCATCTGATCGCGACCCTCGCCTCCGGACGCGAGTTGCGGTTTATCGATCCGCGAATGTTTGGCAAGCTCAGTGTTCATGCCGCCGCGTTCGACCCCGGTGGAGTGGAGCCGCTCGAGGTAAGCGAAGAAGATTTCGTTGCGCTCTTTCGCGGACGCAAGACTCCGATCAAGAGCGCACTCTTGAATCAGAAGCTCGTCCGCGGCGTCGGAAATATTTACGCCGATGAATCGTTATTTCGCGCAGGGATTCGTCCGCGGCGGCGAGCGACGACGATCACGCGCGCGCAACTAGGAAAGCTGTATCATGCCGTGCGCGAGGTGCTGCGCGAGGCGATTGCGCTCGGAGGATCTTCAATCTCCGATTATGTGGATGCGGATGGCGAAGAGGGCTTTTTCCAGTTGCAGCATCGCGTCTATGGCCGCGAAGGCGAACCTTGCCTGGTATGCAAAACGCCGATCCGGCGAATCGTGCTGGTAGGACGCAGCAGTCATTACTGCCCCAAGTGTCAGAAATAGAATTCAACTTTCTGATAAGCTTTTGCGTTCCTCTGTGTACCCCTGTATATCCTGTGGTTTAAAGGTTTGGCTGGTGTCTGAACAGAATTGAGGCGGCTCATCGAATGAAGAATTTCGCAATCGGCGTCGATCTCGGCGGTACAAATCTGCGAATTGCTGCCGTGGACGATCAAGGGACTCTCGTCGAAAAAGTTACCCTCGGCACAAAGGTCTCTCTGGGACGAGAACACGTCGTCGGCAACATGTGTGACACAATCGAGAATTTACTGGAGAAGTACCGTAATTCCGCCACGCTTATGGGGATCGGCATCGGCGTCCCCGGCATCATCGATATGAAAACCGGCATGGTGCGCGAGTCACCCAATTTGCCGGGCTGGACTGACTACCCGGTACGCGACGAGATTGAGCAGCGCCTGAAGACAGTAGTGATTTTAGAAAATGACGCCAACGTCGCGGCGCTCGGCGAAAAATGGCTCGGCGCGGCGAAGGATTACGGCGACATGGCGATGCTCACGCTCGGCACCGGCGTCGGCGGAGGACTCGTTCTGGGCGGCTCGATCTGGCATGGCATGAACGGAATGGCCGGCGAGTTTGGACACACCACGGTTGAGCCGGAAGGTTATCCGTGCGGGTGCGGCAATCATGGATGCCTTGAGCAATATGCGTCGGCGACGGCGATTGTGCGGATGGCGAAGGAGACGATTGCGGCGGACAGCAGTTCCGAGTTGGCGCGGGCGGCGCACTCGGATGCGGAGTTCAATGCGAAGTCGATTTATAACCTCGCGATTCAGGGAGATGAAGATGCGCGGCAAATTTACAGGCGCGTGGGACGGTGTTTGGGAATCGTTCTCTCGTCGATGGTAAATTCTTTTAACCTCCCGATTTACGTGATTGGTGGCGGAGTTTCGAGCGCGTGGGAGGCGTTTTCGCCGTCGATTTTTGAAGAACTGCGGGAGCGCTCGATGGTGTATGCGGCGACGGCTCCGGCGGATCCGCTGGCCAGCCACCACGGCGCTTCCGCGCATGTCGATGCAATGCCGGGGAATAAGACGATTATCACAAGCGCGCTGCTGGGAAGCGACGCTGGATTGTACGGAGCTTCGCGGCTGCCGATGATTCCTGAGGCGAAGCGCTAGCTGCGTTTGCGCTTCGGCTTTTGAAACCGCCCCGACTTCTTAAAGCTCACCGACTCTTGTGCGGGTGGCTTTCGGGAGCGAGACGAGTTTCCGGCGAAAGTTGGCTTTTGGTGGGACGCGGGCTTTTGGAAGAAAGTTGACCTTTGGTTCGCTCCCGCCCCTTGCGTGAAAGTCGACCCTTTCGCGGACTCGGGCCTTGCTGTAAGAGTCGGCCTTTTAGCGAAAGCTGGCCTTGGGGTAGAAGGTGGCTTTTGGCGAGATGGGAACTCCCGCGTGGAAATCGGCCTTTTGGGGGAGCTTGCCCTTGGACCAAGAGTCGGCTTTTTGGCGAATGCGGGTCTTGGGGTAAAAGTTGGCTTTTGAGCGCGGGACGGCTTTTGCTCTGGCGTCGAAACCGAAGTGCGCAAGGGCTTTTGCGACCTTGGGCCCGAAACGGCCGATTTCAGTTTGGCTACTTCTTCCAGCGTCAGGCTCCGGAATTCTCCTGGTGGCATGTCCAGCGAGAGCGGGCCATATTGCACCCGGCGGATTTTTTCGACGTGGTGTCCGACCTCTTCGAACATTTTCCGGACCTGGCGATTGCGGCCTTCGATGATGGTTACTTCGAGCCAGGGATTGTCGCCTTCGCGAATTAATTTTATCTGCGCGGGTGCAGTGCGGACGCGTCGTCCACCCTTTTCGGCAATCGAGATACCGCCGCGCAATTTGTCGAGCTTCGCTTCGTCGGGGATGCCCGCCACTTTCACGACATACTTTTTGGCCACGTGAGATGCGGCTTTCATCAGGGAGTTCGCGAGCGCTCCGTCATTGGTTAAAAGCAGCAAACCTTCGCTGGCCCAGTCGAGTCGGCCCACTGGATAGACGCGGCCTTTAACGCTTTTTACCAGATCCATCACGGTCGGCCGATGTTCGGGATCGCTGACCGTGGTCACGTAGCCTTTAGGCTTGTTGAGAACGATGTAGGAGAAACGCTCGGGAGCGTGGAGAAGTTTACCGTCGACACGAATGTGATCCTGCTCAGGATCGGCTTTGCTGCCGAGTTCGGTGATGGGCTTGCCGTTCACGAGCACGCGCCCACTGGTGATAAGTTCTTCCGCTTTGCGGCGCGATGCTACCCCGGCTGCAGCGATGATTTTTTGGAGGCGCTCGGCGGGCATGATTACTTTTGCTCGGCGCCAGCCGGAGCTTCGGTGTGGGCATCGCGTTCACCGCGGACGTCGTCGCCTTGGTGGTCCTCGTCTGCCGCGGCGCGATTGGAATGCTGGTCGATGCTGACTACGTTGCTGGTCGAGTCGCTTTCGCGGTCGGAGGTTGACAACTCTTCCGCTTCTGCGTCTGGGCTCTCCGCCGGCGCGCCGTCAGCCTGGAGTAGATCGCCCTGGAAGGACTCGGCTAGGAGCTTTTCGAACTCCTCCATGCTTGGCAGTTCGTGGATGTCCTTGAGACCGAAGCGGAGTAGAAAATCTTTGCTGGTCTTGTAAAGGATTGGACGCCCGATCACTGCCTTGCGGCCTGCAGTCGTGATGAGCTTGCGGTCGAGCAGAGTGGCGATTACGCCGCCGGAATCTACGCCACGAATTTCGCTGATTTCGGGCACGGTGACTGGTTGCTTGTAGGCAATCACGGCTAGCGTTTCGAGCGCGGGCAGTGACAGGCGCGACGGTGACTTGAGGCTCTTGGCGAAGGCGCGAACAACATCATGCTGTTCGGGCTTGGTGGACATCCGATAGCCACCGGCGATCTGGCGGATTTCGATGCCGTGAGTGGAGCCGGAGTAATCAGCAACAAGTTCTTCGATGCCGGCGCGAACGCGCGAGCGGATTTCGGCGGCGTTGATTTCTGGGGATTCCGTTAAGACCGAATCTTTCACTAACGGGATGATTTGATCAAGCGTGATGGGGATTTCCGCCGCGTAGATTATGGCTTCGAGTTGGGGTTTTAGGGACATAAGAGTCAGTTCTCAGTTCTCAGTTCTCAGTTGAGAAAGGCGCCTCAACTGCTGCTTTTCTGAGAACTGGGAACTGAGAACCGAGAACTGTTTCACTTCCAATCATCTCGTACCGAGGCTTGCTCGGTCATCACTTCTTCGAAGTGCGTGTGCTTGCGCACCAGGACTTCACCGAACACGTGATCCTGCCTTACCTGAATTGCTTGCAGGCGCACCAACTCTAACAGCGCGAGGAACATGCACACTAGCGCGGGCCGCGACGGCATCGTACGCAGCATTTGGTTCAGACGAATCGGACGGTCTTCGAGCGAGAGGCGTCGATGCAGATATTGGATCATCTGGCCGACTGTGACGGTTTCTTCATCGACTTCGAGGATAGGGCGCGTGCGGGCGCGGTCGAGGATCTGCTGAAACGTTTTGACCAGGTCGATGACGTCGACCGCCATCTCGGGCTCAGTGCCCTCGGCGTCCATGAAATGCTTTATCGCGGGATTGGTCAGAACCGCGTCTTCGATCTGCTGCTTTTGCTGGAGCATTTGGGCGGCCGACTTGAATTTTTCGTGCTCGAGCAGGCGATTGACCAGTTCGTTGCGCGGGTCTTCCTGCGAGTCGGCGGCCGCTAGCGGATCGCGGGGCAGTAGCATCTTTGACTTGATGTGGATCAGGACCGCCGCCATGTAGATGAATTCACTGGCGACGTTGACATCAAGCTCGCGGATGCGTTCGACATAGGTCAGGTATTGCGCCGTGATCTTCGCTATCGGGATGTCGTAGATATCGATGTCCTGCTTGCGGATCAGGTCGAGCAGAAGATCGAGCGGGCCTTCGTAGATTTGGCCGAGGTCTACGGCGAAGGGAAAGTCGCTGACTTTTTTTGTGGGCTGAGAGGAAACGACCTGCGCATGCGCGGGCTGCGCTGGTGCCGAGTGCGTCGCTTCGACGGATTGGGAGAGATCGGTCACTTCGTATTGGTCACTTCTTTGTCAGTCACTTCGCTCTCAGTCATTTCGCGGCAACCTTTGGCGGCTCGTAGTCGAGCGACATGCCCATAGCGTCGCGAACTTCGTTCATAGTCGCGCCGGCTGCATCGCGGGCGCGGGCGGAGCCTGCCTCCAGAATATCCCAGGCGAGGCGCGGATTGTCCGCGTATTTTTGGCGGCGATCCTGCATGGGGTTGAGAACCTGGACGAGCGCGTCGGCGGCCCAGCCTTTGCACTCGATACAGCCGATTCCAGCGGAGCGGCAGCCTTCGTTCACCTTGGCCATCGTTTCCTGGCTGCTGAATATTTTGTGCAGATCGCCTACCGGGCAAAGATCGGGATTGCCGGGATCGGTGCGGCGGACGCGGGCCGGATCGGTCACCATCGTTTTCAATTTCTGGCGGACGACCGGCTCAGGATCGCTGAGCATGATGGCATTGCCATAGGACTTCGACATTTTGCGCCCATCGGTGCCGGGGAGCTTGGGAGTCGGCGTGAGCAGGGACTGGGGTTGAGGAAGAATATAGTAGTGGCTGTACCGTGGATCTTCCATCCCTAACGGCGCAGGAAGGCCTGTCGGCTTATTTCGGGGATAAAACTGATTAAACCTCCGCGCGATCTCCCGCGTCAGCTCAACGTGCGCGACCTGGTCTTCACCAACTGGGACGACGTCGGCTTTGTAGATCAGGATGTCGGCCGATTGCAGAACTGGATAGCCCAGGAAGCCGTAGGTGCCGAGATCTTTTTCTTTGATGTTTTCCTTTTGCTCTTTGTAGGTCGGAACGCGCTCCAACCAGCCGAGCGGCGTGATCATCGAGAGCAACAGGTGTAGTTCGGCGTGGGCGGGGACGTGGGACTGGATGAACATCACGCACCGTTCCGGGTCGAGGCCTGCAGCCAGCCAGTCGAGCAGAACTTCGACGGAGTTTTCTTTTATATGCGAGGTGTCGGCGTAGTCGGTGGTGAGGGCGTGCCAGTCGGCGATGAAGAAGAAGCAGTCGTACTGGTCCTGCATGCGTACCCAGTTTTGGAGCGCGCCTACGTAGTTGCCGAGGTGGAGCTTGCCGGTGGAGCGCATTCCGCTGAGGACGCGTTTTTTGGAGGAGGAAATGGTCATTCAGAATTTGCCCAGGATTGTGACGTAGAAACTGATGAATGGTCGAATCAGGCTGCTTAGAAGCCCTCCGCCCAAGTAGACGAGCGCGAGCAGCGCAAAAAAACCGACGCGGTCGAAGATCATGCGCGCGGACTCAGGCAGAAAATGGCGAAGGACATGGCTGCCGTCGAGCGGTGGGACCGGGATCAGATTGAAGACTGCGAGAACTATGTTGATGATCATCAACTCGTAGAAAAGCAGGGCGACGGGAGTGAACGCGGAACTTGGGAGATCGCCGGAATAGCCGCCTTGCACTCCGTCCACAATCGACTGGCCGACGGAAGACGAGAGCGCGATACCCCCTAGAACCAGGAGGGCTCCAGCGGCGACGATGAAATTGCTGACGGGGCCCGCTACTGACGTGAGAATGTCGTCGAATACTGGGTTGCGGAAGTTTCGAGGATCGACCGGGGTGGGCTTGGCCCAACCAAGCAACGGAATTCCGCTGATCGCCGCGACCAGCGGCAGAATTATTGTGCCGAACAGGTCGATGTGGCGAATCGGATTTAGCGAGATGCGACCGAGCATCCGAGCCGTCGGATCTCCGCAGCGGGAGGCGGTCCAGGCGTGCGCAGATTCGTGCACGCTGATGGCGAACAGGAACGCGATCATCTGGTAGAGGATATCGACGTATTTCGGAGACATCGGCAGTGTTGATTCTAGCAAAGAGGGGAAGAGCCATTGCAGATTGCAGATTGCAGAGGTCAGATTGCAGAAGTAAAACCTGATTCTGCATCAGATCGCTGTTAACTTCTGCAATCTGACTTCCGCAATTGTTCTTATTGGCCCGCGCGGGCGGGCGAGACTATCAGCGGGCTCGGGGTTCGTTTCTTGGCGTCGCCCTTGTCGTGCTGGTACGTCAGTGAGAGAGAGCCTTCGGCCGGCACTGTGGCACCGGCTAGCTCTGCGGCCAGGCCTTGATAGGAACGGCCCACTTCGTGATTTCCCTGGAGAGCCACGGGCGCGCCCTTGTCGATGGCGGGGCCGATTACCTGGTAGTTGTTTGGGACTTTCCAGAGCACTTTGCAGCTGGTGGCTTTTTCGACATCCTCGTCCGTGAAGCCGGGAATCTTTTTGTAACGGTTAAGGACTATGCGGAGGCGGTCGCGGCCCGCGCCCTCTTGAAGAAAAGTATTAATGCGTCCGGCGCTCCAGAGCGAGACTACATCGGTCTGCGCGACGAGCAATACGGCGTTGGACAGGTCGCAGATGTTTTGGATTGTGCCATCCATGCGGCCGGAGCAGTCGAGCACCACGAAATGGTATTGGCTCACCAGCAGGTCGAAGAGGCGGGCCAGTTCAGCGGCCGTCGGAACGGCGGTGTTCGGTTGCTGCGCGCCAGCCAACAGGTGGAGCCCGTCGCGATAAGGCGTCATTAGGCCGTCGAGCAGCGAAAGATCCATGCGATGCAGGTTTTGCAGAGCGTCAACGATTGTGAATTGCGGGCGGAGATTGAGCTGCAGCGCGGCATGCCCGATGGGGGCGAAGTCGACTAGAACGACGCGGCCATGAGCTTCCTGCAAGGCGACAGCGGTGTTGACTGCGGTAGTAGTGGCTCCGGCTCCGCCTTTGGCGTTTAGGAATGTGAAGACTCGCGCCTTGCTGGAGCTGCGCTGGGCGCGGCTCAGCGACGCTGTGAAGCGCGCGAAGGCTTCGATCAGGGCTTCGTGGCTGGCGGCCCGGTCAACGAACTCGCGGGCACCGGCGCGCATGGCAGACACGATGGTGGTCGGCTGGTTCATCTCGCCGATAGCAAAGATAGTGACGTCAGGAATGCTGGCGTGGATGAGTTCGATTGTGCGGATCGCGCGTTGCGGGTTGCGCGGATCGATATCGACTAGGATGACTTCGGCGCGCTGGTCTTGTAATTGACGCAGGATGGCGTCGCCCGGTCCCAGCGGGAAGCCGGTCTGACTCATCACAGTGCGAGCGAGATGAGTGCTCTCGACACGGGTGTTTAGGATGACGGATTGTTCGCGGTCCTCGGTGAGGACGGCGACTGCGATTCCGTGCATGAGTCGATTCTCAGAGTTCAAGGTCATGTTACGAACTTCCCGCTTCGGAACCAAATGACCTTCGTAATCGGCAATCGAATGGAGCGTCGGAGTAGGCGCTGGCTCCGATAAACGCTAGAAGGCCGAACTGCTGGTTGCGGACAATTGTAAGGCACAAGACTGGGAATTGGGAAGTCAGCGGAAATATAGCGGTTTCAGCGGGATACGGGCCGCGAGATTTCCGAGGGCGACGGAACAGAGACGCGGACGACGTGAGAAATCGGCAGAAATTCGTTTGCGGGCAGATATTCGTAGGACTCGAGCTGCACAGCGATGCCATTGCGCTGGCTGGACTTGGGGGGGGCCGAGCGGAGGACTCGTCCGCGGCAACGGACAGGCATATTCTCGCTGAGCGTGACTTCTGACGGCATGGCGAAAACCAACTCTACAATGGCCCCTTCGGGGATCGCTGCCTCGGCATAGAAGAAGATGCCGCGACCGCTCAAGTTTTGGGTGAACGCCGGTAGCATACGCCCATCAAAATGGACCGCCATGGGCAGCAGCACTTCGAAACGCTGTGCGCTGCGACGTTCGAGACGATTTGGGGCGGTGTCAGTCATCGCGTGGCGTGCATTCCTGCTCGTTCCTGAAGATCAGCAATTCACTTTAGCGCGAATCCGAGCGTTCGGGAAGTTGCAAGTGAGTGACATCTTCGGCCTGTGGAAATCTGTCATAGAAGTAAACGTCGCGGAAGTAAAGTTCATTCGGCGAAGGATCGTACGCATTCGTCGCTCGCAACTTTCGGATAGTTGCCGACATCCCAAAGATGTGCCAAGGTTTTAGTAAGTGACGACCTCGTCGAACCTCCCTGCTAATGACACCGTTGCAGCAGCCGGCAAAGCTGCAACCTCACGATTTGCCACGACGGTGCGCGCCCTACGCCACCGGAACTTTCAGCTCTTCTTCAGCGGGCAGATGATTTCGCTCACCGGCACTTGGATGCAAAGCGTGGCGCAGGCGTGGCTTGTGTATCGGCTGACGGGGTCGGCATTGCTGCTCGGCGCGGTGGGATTTGCGAGCCAGTTCCCTGTCTTTCTCGTAGCGCCGATTGGGGGGATTGCCGCCGACCGCGTGAACCGGCAACGGCTGGTGATTGGGACGCAGACGGCGTCCATGATCCTGGCAGCGATTCTGGCCTGGCTGACGCTGAGCGGGCGCGTGCAGGTATGGCACATATTTGTTCTGGCAGGTCTGCTCGGAGTGGTCAACGCGTTCGACATTCCCGGCCGGCAGGCGTTTCTCGTGGACATGGTTGGCAAGGAAGACCTCATGAACGCGATCGCGCTGAATTCTTCAATGTTCAACGGCGCGCGCGTGATTGGGCCGGCGGTGGCGGGAATTCTGGTGGCGCGCATTGGCGAGGGTTGGTGCTTTGCCGTGAACGCGATCAGCTACATCGCAGTTATCGTTGGCCTGTTCTTGATGAACGTGGTTTGCCCGCGTCTGGCTGGCACGGGTTCGCCGATGGAAGACATGGTCGAAGGCTTTCGCTGGGTAGGTCAGACGCGAATCATACGCACATTGTTAATACTGCTCGCGCTTGTCAGCCTGGTTGGCATGCCCTACACCGTCCTGATGCCGATTTTTGCCGACAAGATTTTGCATGGTGGCGCCCGGGGCCTGGGGATCTTGATGGGCGCCACGGGTGTGGGCGCGCTGTTTGGCGCGCTGACGCTGGCTGCAAAAACTGGAGTCAAAGGGCTGGGGCGCTGGGTGACGGTTACGTGCGCGATGTTTGGGGTGAGCCTGGTGCTGTTCGCATTCTCGAAGTCATTCTGGCTATCGGTGGTGCTGCTCTTCCCGGCCGGCTATTCGATGATGTTGCAAATGGCATGCTCGAACACTCTGATTCAGACGATGGTGCCGAACGAACTTCGCGGGCGGGTGATGGCCTTGTATTCGATGGCTTTCATGGGGCTGGCGCCGTTTGGAGCGCTGTTTGGAGGAGCGCTCGCCAGCGGAGTGGGTGCGCCGATTACGGTTGCGGTTGGGGGAGTGGCATGCGTGATGGGTGCGATTTGGTTCGGACGCGCGCTGCCGGAGATGCGAGTGGAGGCACGACGCCTGATCATCGCTCAGGGCATGGCGGGCGGCGAACCGGCGCAGGAGTTGAATGCGCAACCGGTGGAGGAGTGACACTCCGCAGAACTTTCAAATTCTTCTCCGCGGATTTGCGCGGATGCACGCGGATTTTTTTAATTGCTTCGCAGGAGCTTGCATTCGACTAGGAATTCGTGGACCACCTCACTTGGATCGCGATGCTGCCGGTCGACCTCGTAGTTCATTCGCCGCATTTCGCCATCGGAAATCTGGCCTGCTAGAAGATCCAGCGCGGACTTCACCGCGGGATGAGCTTTCAACATTTCTTCGCGCATCACAGCGACTGCTTCGTAGGGCGAGAAGTAGTGGTGATCGTCTTGTAAGACAAAAAGGTCGAGGGCTGGAATCAAGCCGTCGGTGTTGTTGCCGGCTATCAGATCGACTTGCCGCTGCACGAGAGCGCGCGTAAGCAGCCCTAGATCCATGACGCGCGGAGGCTCGGCAAAACGGAGTCCGTAGCTGGCAGCCAGGCCTTTGTAGCCGTCGGGGCGCTCCATGAACTCGTATCCGAAACCGGCGCGCCATTGCGGCGTGTAGGCGGCCACCTGGGAGATGGTTTGCAGATGCAGGCGGCGCGAGTCGACGCCCCGAATGACGATGGCGAATGTGTCGTTGAAGCCGAGCGGCGGACCCAGAGTGAGATTGAACTTCTTTTCGTAAGCTTGCTTTACCCGCCGATAGACTTCATCTTTATTGGCGTTCGGAGGCTGTTTGAGTACAGCCGTTAGAGCGGTGCCGGTGTATTCCGGATAGATATCGATTCTTCCAGCGAGTATCGCCTGGTGGCAGATGAACGTGCCGGCCAGGTAGAAGCGGCGCTCTACCGGCAGGTGCGTGCGCGACTCGATGATTTGCGCGAAGAGTTCGCCGAGGATCAGTTGCTCCGTAAAATTCTTGGATCCGATTACAATGCGGTCAGAATGCGCGGCGCAGCCTGTTATGGGCAGGAGCAGAGCCAGGGCGAGAACAACGGAGCAGATTGAAATTGCCCACCTCCGTAATCGATCGGCGTTGTGCCCGCCGATTTTCGCCGTGATGATTGGTACCGTCATCTTCACCGCTAGGACTTCAACCAAAACGCATTCAGGTGGCGCTCTAACTGTCCGAGCAGGAAGTCGGCGGCCAGAGCAAGTAACGCCGCCGGAATGGCTCCCGCGAGAATTACCTGATTGCTGACCATGGCTAATCCGCGAAAGATAAATTCTCCCAGGCCGCCCGCGCCGATGGCGGCAGCAATTGTGGCGAGACCGATGGACAGAACCACTGCAATACGAACGCCGGCTACGATTACGCCAGATGCAAGCGGCAGTTCGACCTGAAACAGAAGTTGGCGGTCGGTAAGGCCCATGGCGCGGCCCGCCTCAACAATCGCGGGATCGACGCCTCGAATACCGGCATAGGTGTTGCGGATGAGAGGCAGGAGGCCATAGAGAGCGAGGGCAAGTATGGCTAGGCGGCTGGCACGTTCTCCGATCCAGGGCGCGGGGATCAGAAAGCCGAATAATGCCAGGCTCGGGATGGTCTGAATCACATTGGCGCCGCCGATGATGAGCTTGCTGAGACTGGGAATTCTGGTAATCACGATACCGAGTGGGATTCCGACGCACGCCGCGATGAGAGTGGAGATGCCGGCGAGTTGGATGTGCTCGATCGTCAACTCGATTACCTGTTTGCGATTCGCGTTCATGAAGTGCAGGAAGTTCATTCCGATCCCCTCGTTTCTGCTGGCGTCGAGAAAGCTTCTCGATAGGACCGAACCAATGGATGTTGGGAGCGCGAAAATTCTTCTGCTGGAAGGTTCACGATCACTCGGCCAGATTCCATCAAGGCAATGCGGTCGGCCAGCAGCAGAGCCTCGCGAAGATCGTGCGTAACGAACACTACCGCCTTGCGCATCCGCTGTTGGAGAGCGCGAAACTCTTTCTGCATCTCGGAGCGGGTGAGCGGATCGAGCGCGGAAAAAGCTTCGTCCAGAATCAGAATTGGCGGGTCGGCGGCCAGGGCGCGCGCCACTCCCACACGCTGGCGCTGACCACCGGAAAGCTCGCTTGGATAACGGGATGCAAGCTCCGTATCCAGTCCGACCAGTGCGAGCAACTCGTGTACTCGCGCCTCGACTCGAGGGCGATCCCAGCCTTCAATGCGCGGCACGAGTCCGATATTGCGCTCGACTGTGAAATGCGGAAAAAGGCCGCCATCCTGAATGACGTAGCCAATGCTTCGGCGCAGGGGAATCGGATCCCAACTGGCGGTGGAGCGCCCGCTGATGCGCACTTCGCCCTCCGCGGGCATCGCGAGTCCGTTGATCAGCTTGAGGGTCGTGGTCTTGCCGGAGCCGCTCCGACCGAGCAGGACCAGAGTTTCTCCATGGTTTACGGCGAGCGAGAGATTCTCCAGCAGCAGACGGCCGTTCAAAGTGAAGAAAACGCGATCAAACTCGATGGCGGGTGCCTCGCTTACGGCTCCATTGCGTGACGTTCCGTCCAGAGTATGCGGAATTGGTATTGGAGGCATTGGTGTCGGACTATGTTGAAGACATCGGGAAATGCAAAATGCATGGGGCCATCGCGCGATCAGTAACGCGGCCCGACCCGGTACGCGCTCTCTGGCAATCCGGTAATGCGAAGGCCGCTGTGGCCCTTGTGCCGGATATTGAGGCCGATGAGCAGCGCTGTGATTTGTTCGACAGTGCGCGCGTTTTCAAGTCTACCGCCTTCGAGGGCGCGGATTTTCGGGATTTTTGCGGCTAACTCCATGACGGTTTCCGTTGCGCGGGGATCGTCACTACAGACGATCACGTCACACTCGACGTCTTCATCGCCGTTCAGCACCTCCGCCGAGACGTTGTGAAAGGCGGCGACTACCGAAACATCCTTGGGAACCAGTTCGGCCGCCTGCTGCGCGGCCGAACCTTGCCAGACGCCCAGAGTGCGCGTGGGGCGGCCGCCGACGCTCGCGGCAAGGGGAACGGTGGCGTCGATGAGAATACTGCCCGGGCGGACGGCGGGCTTCAATTCTTTGAGCAGCGCGGCTTGCCCGGCGAACGGGACGGTGAGCATTAGGAGGTCAGTGGCAGCGCAGGCTGCGGAGTTTTCCATTCCGCTGACATTGCCTGGTGCGGACAGGATTGTCCGTCCCGCACGCTGGCAGATAGCTTCCGCCGCTTTCTGAGCCCGGGCGGCGTCGCGCGATCCGATGATGATTGTTTCTCCCGCACGCGCCCAACGCAGAGCAAGACCCATGCCGGCGGGGCCGGTGCCTCCGATGACGGCGATGGGGCGGCTCATGCGAATTCCGCTGTTAGTGGCCAGTCGTTGTTGGCCTCTTCGATGCCTGACGCTTCCATCGGCAGTTTGATCCTCATGCGCGAGTATTTCGTATTGCGCTCGGCGGGAATACGGCCGATTTCGAGGATCAGCGATTGGAAGTCTTCCGGGCTGGTGTATTGGCCGACCGTGGCTCCTGCTTCACGCGAGATGTTTTCTTCCATCAGCGTACCGCCATAGTCGTTGGCGCCGGCGTGCAGGCACAGTTGCGACAGGCGGCGACTCAGCTTTACCCACGAGACTTGTACGTTGTGGATCGAACCGGCCAACAAAATTCTGGCGAGGGCGTGAATTTTAAGGTGCTCGGCAAGCGTTGGCCCGGAGCGCGCCAAGCCCTGCTGGAATAAGAGCGTGTTTTGATGAACAAAGCCAAGCGGGACGAATTCGGTGAATCCGCCTGTCTCGGACTGGATTTTGCGGAAGAGCGACAGCTGGCGCACCCAATGAGCGGGAGTTTCCATGTGTCCATACATCAGCGTGGACGTGCTGCGAACGCCGCATTGGTGTGCGGTGCGGATGACTTCCTGCCACTGCAACGATGAAAGTTTGTTGCGCGATAGAACCTGGCGGACGTCGTCGTCGAGAATTTCGGCCGCGGTGCCGGGGAGCGTATCGAGACCGTTGTCGCGCAACATGCATAAATAGTCGCGCAAAGTCATGCCGGTGAGTTCGACGCCGTAGACAATCTCCATCGGCGAGAAAGCGTGGATGTGCATCTGAGGGACGGCGCTTTTTACCGCGCAGAGAATATCGCGGTAATAAAAAGGAGAAAGGCCGTGTGGGAGTCCGCCTTGAATACAGACTTCGGTTGCGCCGAGCGCCCAGGCTTCGGTGGCTTTGCGGGCCATATCATCGAGCGAGTGAAAATAAGAGTCGGCCTCCCGAGGACCGCGGCTGAAGGCGCAGAACTTGCATCCCACGAAACAAATGTTGGTGAAGTTGATATTGCGATTGACGACGTAGGTGACGAGGTTTCCGACAAGATCCCGGCGCAGAGCGTCGGCGGCTACAAGGAGCGCGATGAGATCAGGGCCATCGGTGTGGGCCAGAAGATAACATTCTTCCTCGCTTAGGCATGCTCCATCTTGCTTATCGAGGACGCGCTCAAGGGCGCACCGGACTGCGGGCGAAGCTGCGGGCGTGGCCTCTTCCCAAGTGAGATTGGAGAATCGCTCTAGTTGCATATTTGGGGTCAGAGATGTCTGCGTCACAGAAATGTCTCCTAGTATCTCTTTCGCAGCGGGGTGTCGTTCAGCTCCGCTTGAGCGGGCTTTCCCCTAGCGAAACAAATCGCGTTCGGCGGGACGGATCAGTTCACGCGCGCTGCCCTTCCCACGCCTGTAAGAGTACCCCCTTATGATGCACGCCGGAGTGCTCTCGATCTTGCCGCAAACGAGGCCCGCGGCGCAAGCGAGTTCATCAACTACAGCGTCGATTGTCGCATGAAGCGAATAGCGGTAAGGGTCGCAACGTCCGCGATAGTCGATTAGCGGGCGCATCCCGGCGACGCCGATCGCAACTTCGGTCAAACCCTCACGCCAGGGGCGCCCAAAACTATCGCTGACGATTACCGCGAGGTCGACGCCCGTTTCCTTTTTCATCTCCCGTCGAATTCTGGAGGCGGATTTGTCTGGATTTTTCGGTAATAACACCGCGTGCCGGCCGCCGTCGACGTTTGAAACGTCTACTCCGCTGTTTGCGCAGATGAAGCCGTGCTGGGTTTCAGTGATGAGCACCCCGTTCTTCTGCCGCACGACGCGGCGGCTCTCGCGCCGCGCCAATTCGCTGACGCGCGCGTCGAGCCCATGGCGGCGGGCCCAGCGGCGCGTGGAAGGCGAAGGATGGATTTCGGCCAGATCGACCAGCGCGCCTTCGGATTTCGAAACAACTTTGTGCTTTACAACGAGGATGTCGCCTTTGCGAAATCGGAGGCCCGCGTTGCGCACAGCCGCCAGTAACCTTTGACTCAACTTCTCCCCCGGAAGAATTTCTCCTTCGACCACGATGGGATGAACACGAATTTCTCCTGGCACGTCGTTCGAATTTCTACGGCGAGATCTTTGCGCCTCGTTGGCTCCTGCTTTACTCATGGCAGGGTTGCATCCGCTTTTCCAGATTCCAACTACGCACAAGTTTTTGGGCGCGCCGGTCGCCCTTCGCGGAAGCGAGTTCCCGCAGATCCTCGGGTCGATCCGCGTCGCGCGCCAGGCTGGGGAGGTCGAGAACCACACATGGCAAGCCGGTCGCCTTGGCCGATGCGAGATGCGGCAAGAAACTGTCGTTACCAAAGCGGAGGGGAAACAAATCAGCGGGCGATCGCCAGACGGCATTTGTGCCGCGTCCGGCAGCGTCGGTCACAAGCACGGTCCCTTGTGGAGGAGCCGCGTCTGCGATCCTTTGAAGGTCCGCGCATTCGATCAGCGGAATATCCGCCGGAATGACAAGAGTACTACGTGCTCCGCGTTCGCAGCAGACGGCTGTGGCCCTGGCGATGGCGCTGGTTTCGCCACCGTTCTCGTCGTCAGCGATGACCTCGAAATTGAAGCGCTCCGCCAGATATCGGGCAAACGGATCCCCGGTGACAACTGCGACGGCTGTCCGGTTCGGCCAATAAGCCAGCGTTTGAAGAACGTCTTCACACATCGCTTGCGCAAGCGCGAAGCGCTCCTCCGAATTCAAGATCGGCGACAACCTTTGCTTGGCGCTCGACAGATTTTTTATCGGAACCAGAATCATGCCTGCTCCGAATTCATGCTCGCCGTGCTGCGATTGGCGTGCAAATGGATTGCCGCGATGCCTCAACAGCGCTTCGTGCCAGTGCCACTCGATCGCTGTTGTTGCGCATGATGGTAGACGTAACGTTGATGCGCAGAGCGCTGGAATCTTTGCGTGCGTGCAACTCGGCGGCCGCCTCCGCATCTTGCAAATCCACCACCAATAGGTCAAGGAAGTCGCGATAGAAATCGGCGACGCCAGCAATCGAAACGGCGAACCCCCGCGACGCGAGGAGCGCGCCTGCGGGTCCCGTAACGGCTGCGCTTCCGACGATTGGACTTATCGCGGCAATGGGGGAACCCGTGTCGCAAAGGGCTTCTCGAATTCCTGGAACGGCCAGAATCGGTCCGATACTCGTAACGGGATTGCTAGGGGCTAGAAGAATGAATTCCGACGATCGGATTGCGTCGAGCACTCCGGGCGCGGGGATGGCGTCGGATGCGCCTGCGAAGCGTATCGCTCTTACTTCATCTTGGTATCGTCGCTGAACGAAATACTGTTGAAAGCTCAGTTCGCCGGCTGCGGTTAGCACTCGGGTTGCGACACGGGAATCGCTCATGGGCAGGACGTTGGCGTTTACATCGAGGCGCTTCGCAATTTCGGCCGTCACCTCGCTGAGCGTCTTGCCATCCTTTAGCAGCTTGGTCCGAAGAATATGCATCGCCAAATCGCGGTCGCCCACGCTAAACCAGGCATGTTCTCCCATCTGCGCCATGGTCTTGAGCGCGAAGAAAGTGTCGCGCTCCACACCCCAGCCGCGCTCCTGGCTTATCTTGCCGGCGAGCATATAAATGATGGAGTCAATGTCAGGTGAGACATGCAATCCCCACCACGGCATGTCGTCGCCGGTATTGACGATGATGGTCAGGTCTTCCGGAGGAACGATCTGACGGAGACCGTCGACAAACTTTGCGCCGCCTGTGCCGCCGGTCAAAACCGTGATCATGCCGCGCCTCCGCACATTTGTATCGGTGAGCCCGCGGATGCGGTCTGCGCGAGGCGCCAGCCCAACAACTCGCTTTGGGTTGCTGCCTGCGCCGTGAATTCGGGGTAGACCGGCAGGCGCTGTCGCAGCTGGAATCCCTTGGCTTCGGTCCGGCGGCGAAGCTCATCCAGATGCGGCCACGGTTTTTCGGGATTGATGAAATCGGGCGTCAGCGGCGAGATTCCGCCCCAATCGTTGATGCCCGCATTCAGGAGATCCGCATAGTGCGGATCGGAGAGATTGGGCGGGGCCTGAATATTTATTTCGGGCATCAAGAGACGGGCGACGGCCAGCGTTCGCAACATGTCCTCGCGATCGGGCTCGGGCCATGCCGCCATCAGCGTCTCCGGCTTGGCTCGGAAATTCTGCACGATGACTTCCTGAATGTGTCCATAGCGCACGTGCAGGTCGCGGATGGCGATGAGCGCATCCACGCGCTCTTCAAGAGTCTCACCGATTCCGATCAGAATGCCGGTGGTAAAAGGAATCCTGCGTCGGCCCGCGTCTTCGATCACGCGCAGGCGCTTGGCGGGATCTTTGTCGGGAGCATTGTCGTGCGCCGCATTCTTCGCGAGCAATCTCTTGCTGGTCGTTTCAAGCATCAGCCCCATGCTGGGCGCTACCCGAGCCAGGCGCTGCAGCCACTCGTCGCTCATCAAGCCGGGATTAGGATGAGGAAGCAGGCTCGACTCGCGAAGGATCTTGTCGCAGATCGCTTCGAGATAATGCAGAGTCGAGTGGTATCCGAGGCGGCGCAGCCCTTCGCGCATCTCGGGAAAAATCAGTTCCGGCTTGTCGCCGAGACTCAGCAATGCCTCCGTGCATCCCAAGCGCTCGCCGGCCCGGACTACCGCCATCACTTCATCCGGCGTCATAGTGTGCGCCCCCGGCTGACTGGGATCGCGGCGAAAAACGCAGTAGCCGCAATAATCTCTACAAAGATTCGTGAGCGGCAGAAATACTTTTCGCGAGTAGGTGATCACGCCCGGCTTGAATCGCGCACGAACCGATTGCGCAGCGCGGAGCAGGTCGGGCAGAAGAGCGTCGTCCGCCTGCAGCAACTGGCAGGCGGTATTGCGCGAGACCGGCCCGCCGATGGCGTCTTGCAGGTCCGCGAAGATCGCGCGAACATCGTTCTGTGGGAGCGCTGGCATTCGCGTGCGAAAATTCTGAGAATTCACCCTTGGGCTTTACGCGCGAGCCCAAGCCATATTTGGAGTGATGATAGCCGAGCCAACCAATCTTGTCCCTTGGATGCCTGCGGGCCGGGCCTCGCTGCATTAGAATTAACCTCGTTGAAAATGCCAACGGATTCCACCAATGTTACCCTGTCCGCGACCGACTTCCGCAAGGCCATGGGATGTTTTGCGACCGGAGTCACGATCATTACCATCGATCAGGACGGCGAGGTGCACGGCATGACGGCGAACGCTTTCACGGCAGTTTCGCTCGATCCGCTGCTGGTTCTAGTGTGCGTGGATCACCGGGCGCGGACTCATGCGCACCTCCAGGCGCGAAAGCGCTTTGGGGTCAATGTGCTCAGTAGCGATCAGCAGGCGATCTCGGAATATTATGCGGGGGCGGCAGAAATGCATCAGCATCCAGAGACAGCGGGCGCGCGCTTTGGCCGCACTGCGCATGGCACGCCGGTTTTGCATGGAGCGCTCGCTTACCTGGAATGCCGGTTGCATTCGGCGCAGCCGGCTGGCGATCATACGATCTTCATTGCTGAGGTCGAACATGTTGAAGTGAGGGACGGCGACCCCTTGCTCTATTTCCGCAGCCGCTATCGCGATATCGGAGCGCCTGAACATTGATGGCGTTGATGGCGGAAATCTTTGGATCGTTGTAGCCTTTCGGGGGTGCGTTGCCTGCCTCCGGCTGTGGCATGGAAACTTGAGCAATCGATAGGGTTGCTCTCGTGAGCAAGATGAATTTTCATGTATCCGCGACCATTTCAATATCACCGTGCGGGATCGCTCCAGGAAGCGTCCTTGATGCTTGGCCAGCTTGGCGAGAACGCAAAGTTGTTGGCGGGCGGCCAGAGTCTGATTCCGTTGCTTAAGTTGCGTTTCGCGAGCCCGGAACATCTGGTGGACCTGAATTTTATCCCGGGTATCTCATTTATTAAAAAGAATCCCGGAGCGCTCTACTTTGGCGCTATGACGCGGCATGCAGAGATTGAAAACTCGCAACTGGCGCGCGAGATTCCGATGCTGCACGACTGCGCTGCCGGAATTGCCGATGTGCAAATACGAAATCGTGGCACGATTGGCGGATCGCTCGCCGAGGCCGACCCGAGCGGCGATTGGGGCAATGCTCTTCTGACGCTAGACACCACCCTCCACTGTCTCGGACCGAATGGCAAGCGCGCGATCGCTCTGAAGGATTTTGTCAAGGATGCCTACACCACTGCGCTCGCGCATGATGAACTTGTGAGTGAAGTGGAGGTAAAGATTCCGGCGCAAGGCAGCGGGGGCGCTTATCTCGCGTTCAAGCGGAGTGCGCCGGTCTATCCGAGCGCGAGCGTGGCCGTGCAATTGACAATGGCGGGCGATGTTTGCCGGGAAGCTGCGGTGGCTTTGGGCTGTGTGGGATTGACGGCGATCCGCGCAAGCGAGGCGGAGACAGCGTTGCGCGGAAAGGTGCTGAACGAAAAAACGATTGCCACGGCCGCTGAGGCCGCGCGCGCCGCCGGAGATCCACAACCTGACATGCGGGGCTCAGCCGAGTACAAACGTCAGTTGGTGGCGGCGCTTGTCGAGCGCGCCATCGGGATTGCCGCACGGCGGGCCCGCGGTGAGCACGTCGAAGGGACGCATTTGTATGCCTGAAGTCGGTACCGCAGAACTGGCCAGCGCGATGAGGATTGTCGTGAAGATTACGGTGAATGGACAGCCCTATTCGCGGGAGATCGAACCGCGGACACTACTGGTCGAGTTCCTGCGCGAGGCTTGCGATTTGACGGGAACACATGTGGGCTGCGACACGAGCTACTGCGGTGCGTGCACCGTGCTTATGAACAGTCTAGCGGTCAAATCCTGCACCGTTCTTGCGGTGCAGGCGGACGGCACGGAGATCGTGACGGTTGAAGGCCTGGAAAAAGATGGGCAACTTGGCGCGATTCAAAAAGCTTTTGGCGAATCTTATGGCCTGCAATGCGGCTACTGCACGCCGGGCCTGATGCTGGCCACGCGACAATTGTTGTCGGAAAATCCTGAGCCGTCGGAGAAGGAAATTCGCAAAGCCATTGCCGGCAATACCTGCCGCTGCACCGGCTACATGAACATCTTCAAAGCCGTCCGACTCGCGGGCCGCAACATGAAGGGGGCTTGTGGCGATTAAATTATCCGGCGAGTTCACGGTGACTAAGAGTCTTGACGAAGTCTACGATTTTTTGACCGATCCCAATAAATTTGCGCCGCTGCTGCCTGAGTTTCAGAGTCTGTCGATGCAGGATGATAGACATTTCACAATCAAGGTGAATGTAGGCATTTCCTACATCAAAGGAGCGGCCAACGTGAAATTGGAACTGACGGAGGCCGAGCGCCCGCGGCGCGCGCAATATAAAGGGCAGGGATCGGTCGCGGGCGGCAGCGCAGCGGTGATCGCGAGCTTTGACCTCGCGCCCGATGGCCCGGGAACGAAGGTGAATTGGCAGGGCGAGGCGCAAATCTTCGGGCCGTTGGCATCGGCTGCGGGCGGATTACTCGAACCGCTGGGGAAAAAGCAAGTGCAGAAACTGATCGACGGTTTGCAACGGGCATTGGCTGAGATGCCATAGGGCGCAACCGGTATTTCTGTACAGCGGAAGGAAGTCTTAGTTTGTCTGGCGAGAAAAATAACGGCCAGCGTTGGGTGGGCGCGGCGCTGCCACGCAAGGAGGAAAACCGCCTTCTGCGGGGTCGCGGCAAGTTCGCCGACGACATCAAGCTCCGTGAAATGCTCTATCTGTGCTTTGTGCGCTCTCCTTATGCCCACGCGCGGATTGTGAGCGTCGATACTTCGGCGGCGGAGGCGTTGCCCGGAGTGATTTGCGCGATTACCGGCAAGGAAATTGCCGGACAGACTCAGCCTTTCATCGAGATTGGACCGGAGCACGCGCAGAAGATTCGCGATTTCCCGATGGCGGTTGAGAAGGCCCGATATCAGGGAGAACCGGTCGTGGCCGTGGTCGCGAAATCGGCGGCATTGGCCGAAGACGCTGCCGAGCTTGTCGCCGTCGAATACGATCCGCTTGACCCAGTGGTGGACGCCGAACAGGCACTCGCGGATCGCAGCATCCTACACGAAGAGGCTGGCACCAATAAGGTTTGGAACGGCGTGTGGGAATTCGGCGATGTGGAGAAGGCTTTCAAGGAAGCGGCCTTTGTAGTCGAGATTGACCGGATGCATTTCCATCGATTCTCTTCGACTCCGCTGGAAAATAACGTCGTCATCGCCGAATGGAATCCGAAAGACGATCGCGTTTATTACTCCTGCAATAATTCGTTTCCCTCGTTTGCGATTCAGTTTCTGGCGGCGCACCTGAGCGTTCACATCGACAAGATTCGGGTGCAGACTTTCGACATCGGCGGCAGTTTCGGTATCAAGATAACCAGCTACCCGCAGATGGCGGTCTGCGCTTTGGCCTCGAAAAAGGCGGGTGGACGGCCGATCAAATGGGTGGAAACCCGCACGGAGCATATGGTTTCGAGCGCCCACGGAAACGAGCGCACGTTTCGCGACACGCGGGTGGCGCTCGACAAGAATGGCGTTATCACCGCGATTGACTCGCGCCACATCGACGACTGCGGGGCTTATCCACGGTATGAGCCGCTTGGGTGCGTGATCTGGTCGCAGGTATTTTGCGGCGTATATCGTTTTCGGAATGCGCGCATTGACTTCTGGCAGGCCGTCACGAACAAGTGTCCCGTCGGCCCGAACCGTGGATACTCGCGTATGCAACATCTGTGGTTTCTGGAACGAGTGGTTGATATTTGCGCGCATGAGCTTGGCATTGCGCCGGACGAGATGCGTTTGCGGAATTACATTCGTCCGGAGGAATTTCCGTATACGACGCCTAATGGTTGCGTCTACGATTCGGGCAATTATCCGAAGATGCTCGAGGTTGCAAAAGAGCTGATTGGCTGGGATGCGTGGAGGGAGAAACAAGCCGATGCTCGCAAAGACGGGCGCATGATCGGGATCGGAATCGGCACCACGCTCGATTCCGGCACTAACAATTTTGGTCAGTCGCAGATCGTGAATCCCTACGCGCCGTTTTCGGGTAACTCGCAGGGTGCGAACTGCAAACTTGATATTTATGGCGAGGTTGTGGTCGCGGTCGGTTCCTGCCCGCAAGGCCAGGGGCATGAAACTACCGCGGCGCAAGTCGTTGCCGATGTGCTGAACATTCATCCTGACATGATTACGGTGCGGACGGGATTCGACACCGAACGCAACGTCCACACGGGCTTTTCGGGAACCTATGCCAGCCAGTTCGCGGTTTCGGGATTGTCGGCTGTGCACGGCGCTGCGCAGAAGCTCAAAGCTGAAATGAAGCGTCTGGCGGCCTTCTCACTTGGAACGAGCGAAGAGGATCTCGAATTTGGAGTTGGCCAGCAGGGGCCGGAGGTTAAAGCAAAGAGCACCGGGAAGTCGATCAATTATTGGGGACTGGCAAACATCGTGAATGTGAACAGCGCGGTTCTCCCGACGGAGATGTTCGACGTCACGCTGAATTGCAGGTATGTGTGGCGCGCGCCTTTCAAGGTTCCAGACACAAAGGCAAAGTATGGAAACCTGACACTGACGTACGCTTCGCAATTGCACATCGCAGTGATTGAAGTTGATCGCGCAACATTTGTGCCGAAGATTCTCGACTATGTCGCCGTCGACGACTGCGGCACGGTGATTAATCCTCCGATCGTCGAAGGGCAGGTCTATGGAGCGACCGCGCACGGCATCGGCGCGGCGCTGATGGAAACCTGCGTTTATGATGCGGTTGGTAATATGATGACGAGCACCTTCAGCGATTACACTCCGATTACTGCGATGAACATTCCGAATATTAAGTATGGCCACACCTCGACGCCGTCGCCGCACAGCTACAGTGGCGCGAAAGGCATGGGCGAAGGCGGAGCGGCGCCGATCCATACGATTTCGGCTGCCTTGCAGGACGCCTTATTTACGCAGGGCATTTTTATCAATGACTCCTTCAATAACGGCGACAGTATTTTCCGCGGGCTGAAAAGGCGCGAGGGCGGGCAACTGGATGCGCAGGTGAAGGTCGAGAAAAGATAGTTAGAGAGAAGAGCGCGCTTCGCTCGTTATGTGCCAACTGCGATTGAACGATGAAGAAAGTTTGCATTATCGGTTGTGGCGCGATCGGCAGCCTTTACGCCGCGCATTTGGCGCGGGTGGCCGAGGTCTGGGCATTCGTGCGGCGGGAAGATCATGCACGCGCGCTGAATCGGGACGGCCTGCGCGTCACGGGAACGCATGATTTCGCGGTGAAGCTGCGCGCGACCACGAGCCCAAAGGAGATTCCAGAGTGCGAATTCGGCATCGTGGCGACCAAGGCCACGCAGGTCCAGGAGTCGCTTCGCCTTGTCGGCAGACGATTTGATGAAGGAGCGGTTCTGTCCGCTCAGAACGGATTAGGCAGCGAGGAGATTATCGCCTCACTCACGCGCGGCCGCGTCATTCGCGGCACGACCTTCATGAGTGGAACGCGCCACTCTGACACGCACGTGCAGTACGAGCTCGACACGGCCACATGGATGGGCCCGTTTGAGGCGACTGGCACGCCTTTTGATGTCGTGCAACGGGCCGCCGATCTGATCGTGGCCGGCGGGCTCAGAGCGCAGGCGCTCGATGATGCGAAGCCCGCACAATGGTCGAAGTTGATATTCAATGCTTCGGTAAACGGTGTATCGGCGCTGACGGGACTTCCTCATTCGCCTCATTTTGCCGAGGAAGAAACCTTTTCCGGCTTGGGTCATCTGCTGCACGACTTGATCGATGAGGGCAAACTGGTAGCGGAAGCTTCCGGAATTCGTTTGCACGAAGATCCTTGGGAAATGAACAGACTCGGATCGATGACAAATCATCCTCCGTCGATGCTTAATGACGTACGGCACAAAGTGGCAACCGAGGTGGACTTTCTTTCTGGCGCGATCGCGCGCGAGGCAGAACGGGCAGGAGTTGCAGCCCCGTTGCACACGATGGTTTACCGGCTCATCAAAGGCAAGGAAGCGGCGTGGAGTTTTCAGGATGAGAACAAACCTGTGACGGTGCATTGATGGCTTGGCCCGTCGACAACCCGAAACTGGAGCGCGTTCGCGCGCTGATGAAAGATCAGGACCTTTCTGCGTTGGTCGTTCGCGCGCCCGACAATGTGATCTATCTTACGAATTACTGGAGCATGAAGGGTTACGATGCCGTGGTGTTTCCGCGCGAGGGTGCACCAACTTTGATTGCGCTCGAGCCGCAGCGGGCCGACGCTGAGCGCAATTCGTGGACAAAGGATATTGTTTATTTCAAGGGATACGACCAGCGCGATCCGCGGCCGCCGCAGTTCCGCGCCTGGGATCGTGTTTATGAGATTCTCAAGAACCGCGGGCTGACGGATAAGGTTGGCGTCGAGCTGAACATGGGCACGCAGTCGTCAGACCGTATGGTGGGCGAGCCGACCACGTTCATGATGTCGTATTTTGAATCGTTCAATAAGTTCTGTGGCGAGGTGATTGATGCCACTCCGCTTCTGAACGAGGTGCGCTCGATCAAGACCGCGCAGGAAATCGAGCGAATGCGTCTGGCCAACGAGCTTGCGGCGCTCGCGATGGATTACACGCGCGAACATATGCGAGCCGGCATGAAGGAGAGCGAAGTCGGGGCCATGTACGAAAGCTTTGTGCATGGAATCGGCATTGGCTACAAGGGCAAGGTCGAGATGGCGCGCGCGTTTACGCTTGTGTGGTCAGGAAAAGGGATCGCAACTTTCACCGCAACCAGCGACCGCCCCATTCAGAAAAACGAGCCGACACTGTTTGAAATCTGGGTGTGCGTCGACGGCTATTGGACCGACCTGACGAAGAATGCTTGTCCGGGCGAACTGAAGCCTGAGTATCACAAGCTGCTCGATCTTCTGTTGAAAGTTTTTGAAGCAGCTGTTTCTTTTGCGTGCGATGGCGCGAGTTTGCCGGAGTTGGATAAACTTGTGCGCGCTCGGATTGCGGAAGGCGGATATGCCGGACAGCCGTCGCATCCTATTTGCCACGGTGTAGGCGCTCGCGCCCACGAGCCGCCGTATGCTCATCAGGCGGGTGGTGGAACGATTCGTCGGGGAATGGTACTGGCGATCGAACCGGGGATCTACTGGCCCAGCGGCGGAGGCTTGCGGTTGGAAGATAATTTTCTGATCGTCGAAAACGGCAACGAGAAGATGTGTACCGATCCGGATGATTTTCGTCTGGTAAAGAGTCAGGGGTTGTAGCAAGACCAAGATCGTGTTGAAAAAAACTCTTAACTCAGCTGCTGTTCTCGACCCTAAGCTCGTCGATCGTATTGTCATGGAGGTTCGCGAGGACGAGATCGTCTCGATGTGCTGCGACGTCATCGACATTCCCAGCCCCACTGGGCAGGAATTGCAGATGGCCGAGTATATGCAGTCGGCGCTGCGGAAGATAGATCTGGACGTCACTTGGCAGGAGATCGAAGAGGCGCGCGCCAATGTTGTCGGCCGCTGGAGGGGCACGGGCGGTGGCAAGAACCTGATGTTCAATGGCCACATGGATACGTCGAACACGGGTCAGGAAGAATTTTTGACGGGACCCGGTTACAAACCAACAGCGGTCGTCAAGGATGGATTCATCTACGGCCTCGGCATCTACAACATGAAGGGTGCGCTGGTTTGCTATACGCAGACTGTGAAGGCCTTGCAGCGCGCGGGCATTCGGCTGAGGGGCGATGTCATTGTTGCCGCGGTCGCGGGCGAGATTGAAAAAACGCAATGGGGGGAATTCAAAGGCAAGGAATATCGTGGCTATGGATGTGGCACGCACTATCTTGTGAACCACGGAATCTTACCCGACATGTGCATCCTCGGTGAGCCGACCGATATGCATGTTGTTCTCGAACACTTCGGGTCGATGTGGGTACGCATTTCGTGCACTGGCATTTATGTGCATACGGCGTTTTGTGAAGGACGCGAGCAAATGAACTCCATCCGGCGCATGTACGAAATCATGCGGCCGGTTTTGAAGTGGATTGAACATTGGGAAACAAAGGCGTCCTATGGCGGTAAGAAAGCGATTGTGAATCTAGGCGGCATCCACGGAGGGCATGCCTGGCGAGCCAGCCGGACTCCCGAAAAAACCGATCTCTTTCTTGATGTCCGCGTCCCGCCCAGCATTTCGATGGCGGAAGCGCGCCGGGATATTCAGCGGGTTTTTTTTGATGTCGACAAAGCCCATCCGGACTGGGGCCTTGAATTCGAAACGTATGTTTCGGTCCCCGGGGCGCGGATTCAAGAAGATCACGAGATGATCCGGGCCATCGATCGCAACCACGAGCGCATCACCGGCAAACCGCCTGAACGGGAAGTTGTTACCTGGTGCTCAGATGCCAGCGTGCTCACTCGTTATGGAGTTGAAACCGTAAACTACGGTCCCTCAAGCGGCCCGCGAGATAAAGATGGAGAGAAAGTTCGCATTCAGACGCTGGTCGACATCACGAGGATTTACGCGTTGACTGCGGCCGAAATCTGCGAGGTTACATAGAGGCGGCTGAGAATTAAACCTGAACGATGCAGCGTCAACTTCAATTGTGCCGAGCCCAAACGAAATCGACCGCCGTTATAAGAACATCCGCAACCGGATGCAAGAGCACAATCTTGACGCCCTTATTGTGTGCGGCAACCAGTATGCCGGGTTTGAAGGGGCGGTGCTCTACGCTTCGGGTGTCGAAATTGTACATCGTTATGTGTACGTACTGATTCCTTTGGAGGGCGATCCGACCCTCGTGTTTCCGCGCGAGGCGCGTTGGATCGGCGACAAGCAGAAGCCGTGGGTGAAAGATCAAGTCTGGCCCGACCTTCCCGGACAGTGGCTGCGTGAACGTGCTGCCGAGAGGAACTGGAAGCGAATCGGCACCTACGGCATGAATTTCATCATGGCGGTTCGGGACTATCGCGAACTCGCGCAGGGACCGTTTGAATTGGTCGCGTTCGATCGGGAGTTCGACCTCGGCCGCGCCGTCAAAAGCGACGAGGAACTCGTGGAAGTGCGCGACGCGATTGATATCGTGATCGACGGATTCTGGGCTCTGGTTGCGGCTTATGAGCCAGGCAAGACGGAAGCAGAGATTATGGCGCCGGCGGTCGCGCGCTTTTTTGCCCGGGGCGCGGGGCCGCGCATGATGAACATTCTTCTCTCCGGCGAAGACGGCGAGGCGAATGCCTACTTCAAAGTTCCCGGCCACCGAAGAGTCGCCGCCCAGGATCTTCTCCTTTATTCGCTCGAAATAACGGGGGCGGGCGGCTACTGGGTCGAGTTTTCGCGGGCGCTTCTGCAAGGCAAACCCAGCGTCATCACCCAGAAGATGGCCGATGCGTATCCGCTCGCGATAGAGGCGGCGCGCAAGGTAATGCGTCACGGAGAACTCGCTTCTACCGTACATCGAGCCGTTTCCGAAATATTTACGAAACAAGGTTTCTCCCTCGGCCATCTTTCTGGCCACAGCATTGGTACGACCATGATCGAATATCCCGCAATCGGCGCGGAGAGCGACGTCGTGCTCGAGGAGAACATGATCTTTTCACTGCATCCGCAGGTGGTCGATCAAGGTGGCAAAGTCTGTCTTTACACGCAGGACACGTATCGCATCGGCAAGACTGAAGGCGAGTGTTTGGCGGATGTCGAGTGGAAGTTTTACAAGGGCGGAGAGACGCCAAAAGTCAAAAGTAAGAATGCAAATTGAAGAAGTAACGACCTGTCTCTTGACTTAGAGTCTACTTCTTGCTTTTGACTTTTATTTCTAACTTTAGGAAATAAGTATTGCTCAGAGTGTGCATTGTCGGTTGTGGCGCTGTCGGCAGCCTGTTCGCCGCGCATCTTGCGCGGAAAGGCGAGGCCGAGGTCTGGGCTTACGATGTGTGGGAGGAGCACGTTAAGGCGATTCGGAAGAATGGCCTGCGCCTGTCCGGCGCCGCGGACTTCACCGCAAATTTCAAAGCCACGTGTGATCCGCACGAAATTCCGCATTGCGAATATGGCATCGTTGCCACCAAGGCCACTCACACGCGGGCCGCGATGGCGCAAGTCGCACATGCCTTCGACGAAACCAGCGCTGTATGCTCGGTGCAAAACGGGGTTGGCAACGAAGAAATTATCGCCGAGTATGTGAAGTATGTGATCCGTGGTACGACGTTTCCCGCCGGACATGCCATCGCGCCCGGGCACATTGGTTTCGACATTAATGGCGACGCCTGGATTGGGCCGTTTGAGCCTACTCACACGCCGATGTCGAAGGTGGAAGAACTCGCCGGCCTGATCACGCGCTCGGGAATGAACGTGATTCCTCTGAAAGACGCACGCGGCGCGCAGTGGACCAAGCTCATCTTTAATGCGGCGACGAATCCGGTCGGCGCGCTGACGCTTCTGCATCATGGGGCGGCAACGCGATTTGCCCCGACTGGCCGGCTGTCCACCGATCTGATCGCGGAAGGCGAAACGGTCGCGAAGGCCCTTGGTATTGAACTGCACGGTGACCCTCGCGCATTGGTGCAAAAAGGAGCGAACGCCCCGGGAAAGCACCGCGCGAGCATGTTTCAGGATGTTCTAGCGAAACGTCGAACCGAAGTTGATTTTATGAATGGCGCGATCGTCGAGTGGGGGGAGAAAATGGGCGTTCCGACACCGCTGAATCGAGCGCTTTGGGAGCTAATCAAGGGACTGGAACATTCGTGGAGCGATCCCGAGTAAAGCAAGTTTTCAGATATCGGATCCCCAACGTAACGTACAAGCTGCAAATCTGAGAATCAACAATTATGTCGATCCCATTCAACATCGGAGTCTTGCAACTCAGCATGGAGCCGGTGCATGAGACTGTCGCCATGGCAAAAACCTGTGAGGATGCGGGCTTTGACGCCTTTTGGATTGCTGAAGCATATCCCTGGTGGCGCAAACATTCTTTCGAGGCGCGCTCTTCGACCGCAATTCTCGCCGTCATTGCGAGCCAAACTAAACGCATTCAGCTGGGCTGGGGAATCATTTCTCCCTACACGCGTCATCCACTGCAGATTGCAATGGAGGCGCGCGTGATGCAGGATCTCGCGGGTGAGCGTTTTTTGCTTGGCCTCGGCGCATCGAAAATCTTCATGAAAGAGATTGGCGAGGGCGAAGGTGAGAAGGTCGGCCCGGCGACGGTGATGCGCGAGAGCATCGAGATCATCCGCGGCACCCTTAAGGGCGACGCTTTCGAATATCGCGGCAAGTTTTTCCAGGCCAGCGTGCCGCCGCTTAAGCCTGATGTCCAAGTCGCGCGCGCCGTTCCCCCGATCTATGTTGCAGGCACGGGGCCCGTGATGCAGAAACTGAGCGGATCGTTGGGCGATGGCCTGTTGACCGCTTCGATAACGACCCCGGCCTTTGTTCGTTACTCGAAAAAGAATATGGAAGATGGCGCGGCCAAGGCTGGACGAAACGCGTCGAAATTAATTCTAGGTTCTGTCATAGTAGGCAGCATCCACCGTGATTCGAAGAAAGGCAAAGAAGGCGCGCGAGAGCAGGCCGCGATGTATCTTGCGAACAAGGTGCAAAACATTAAAGGTTCGGCCGACGTGCTGCTCGAGTCGGCCGGTATCACATTCGCGGAACTCCATCCAGTGGCAGACGCCATGGAGCGGGGCGGCCGCAAAGCCGCGGCTGAAGCTGTGTCTGACGAATTGTTTCGGAAAGTTTGTCCGATTGCGGGGACGCCCGACGAGTGTATTCAGAGGATCGAAGAATTTCGCGTGGCTGGCTGCACGCATATCATGCTGGAGATTTGGGGGCAGGATCGGACGGGACAGGCAAAGCTCTTCGGAGATGCCGTGTTGCCGCACTTCAGAAAGTAGGAAGTCAGAAGTCAACATTAAGGAAGTAGAACGCACTACGGCAGATCTCGTGTGATTCTTATTTCTGCAATCTGACTTCTTACTCCTACAATTCTTTCACTTCGCCATCACGAGCTTCGCGATGGTTGCGAGTTGCATGTTCGATGTGCCTTCGTAAATCTTACCGATTTTCGCGTCACGCCAATATTTTTCAACTGGATAGTCTTTGGTGAAGCCATAGCCGCCATACACTTCGATCGCCAAGGAAGTGACGCGTTCGGCGACCTGGGAGGTGAAAAGCTTCGTCATGGCGGCTTCCTTCACAAAATCGAATCCCGCATCTTTCATGCGCGCGGCGTTGTAAACCATCAGGCGCGCCGCTTCGATTTCGGTGGCCATTTGCGCGATCTGGAATTGAATTCCCTGAAATTCGGAAATTGGCTTGCCGAACTGCTTTCTCTCTTGTGCGTACTTCGAGGCATACTCCCACGCGCCGCGCGCCACCCCCAGCATTTGCGCGCCGATGCCGATGCGGCCCTCGTTGAGCGTTTCAATCGCGATCTTGTAGCCTTTCCCAACCTCGCCGAGCACGTTTTCTTTTGGGACAAGGCAGTCCTCCAGAATTAACTCGCATGTCGAAGATGCGCGAATTCCCAGCTTGTCCTCTTTCTTGCCAACGGTGAATCCCGGAAAATTCTTTTCAATGAGAAACGCGGTAATTCCCTTGTAGCCCTTTGATACATCCACAGTCGCAAACAGGACAAAGAGGCCGGCTTCCTTGCCATTCGTGATCCAGAGTTTGCGGCCATTAAGAACAAAGTCGCTGCCTTTGAGTTCCGCCTTCGTTTGCAGGGCAAATGCGTCTGAACCCGATCCGGCTTCGCTGAGCGCATAGGCTCCGACGGTGTCGGCCGCCATTTTTGGTAGGTAGCGTCTCTTCTGATCTTCGCTCGCCCAACGAAGTATGGCATTGGCGACGAGTGTATTTTGCACATCGACGATGACGCCGGCCGAGGCATCGGCGCGAGAGAATTCTTCGACGGCCAGGATTGCCTCGAAAAATTTCCCGCCTGCGCCGCCGTACTGTTCCGGGATCTCAATACCCATTAGACCCAGTTGAAAAAACTGATCGATCAGCGCGTGGTCAAACATGCCTTTTTCGTCCATCTCTTTAGCTAAAGGGCGAATTTTGTCTTCCGCGAACTGGCGCACGTTGTCGCGGAAAAGAACCTCGTCTTCAGTCAGGGTGGTCAGGGGGGCGGGAGCCGCAAGCTGGAGAGTTTCGGACATCGGAACACACCTCATTTTTCCACGGATGGGAACAAAAAATTGTAACAGGACTGGGATCTGCTCATGTCACGGGCAACACCTCTTTAAGGCCTTCCGGGGCCATATGCGGCGATTGGTCGTGACCGGTGGAATGAGAATCCAATATGCGTTGCGAATCGATTTCAGCAGCGCTATAATCTAACTAACCAGTTACTTAAGGACTTGCGTATGAGCCCATCCGTCCTGAAAGTGAATCGAAAGAGAAGCCGAAAAACGCTTGCCAGAAAGGGGGGCGCTGTTCGCTATGGTACGCGAAGACGGCCGGAAGAGAGCCGGGCGGCGATCCTGCGGGCAGCGTTCACCGAGTTTGCCGGAAACGGCATTGCCGGGGCTCGAACCGATGCGATTGCGCGAGCGGCAGGAGTGAACAAGGCTCTCCTTTATTACTATTTTAAGGATAAGGATGCGCTCTACGAAGCCGTGATCGACCATGTATTCAGCGGCCTCCGCGACCGACTCCTGCCGGTGCTTGAGAGCCGGCTTGGGCCTCGCGAGAAGCTTCTGGAGTATGCCGGGCGGTATTTTGATTACGTCGCGGCGAATCCACGATTTCCGCGGGTGGTACAGGCGGAGTGGTCGCGGGTAGGAGCTAAGGGCAGTCCGCAGATGCTGAGGATTGCACAGGAATATTTTGTTCCGATCTACCGGCGTGCAGCGGAAATGCTGCGAGAAGGAGCCAAGTCCGGTGAACTTCGACCGGTGAAAGCGATAGACTTTCTGCCTTCGATGGTCGGAATCATCATTTTTTATTTTAGCTCGGCTCCGACGATGAGGACACTCTTGAATGTCGATATGCTCTCGAAACATAGGATCGCGGAGCGGCGACGGTTTGTGCTGGAGTTTGTTTCGGCAGCGCTCTTTACTGACAAAACTTCGGGATTGCATCGCGGCAAGCCTTCAAGGGTGTAGGAGACTCGAATGAATGCTCGGAACAAATTTCTGATTTTGCTGGGCGTCATCTTGGCCATTACCGCGGCTTACTATTTTTTATCGACGCCACGCGGGGACGATCTGGTGCTGGTGGGGACGGTCGACGCAAATCAGATCGTGGTGAGTCCGCAGATTCAGGGACGAATTTCGAAGCTGCTGGTCGATGAAGGAACGCGAGTCCAACAAGGGGACCTGATCGCGGTGCTTGATCCTTCCGAACTCGAAGCTGAGGAGCGCGCCGCGGTAGCGACGATCGCCAGTCTGCGGTCGCAGGTAGTCGCGAATCAATATACCCAGAAATCTACCGCGGGATCCACGACGAGCGATGTGGCGAATGCGCAGGCGCAATTGCAGTCCTCGCGGGCGCAGCTGGCGCAGTCTGAAGCGACGCTTTCCCGTGTGGAAAGCGACAGCCGACGAACCATTGGCCTTGCAGCAGCGGGCGTTGCGTCAGAGCAGGAAAAAGTGCAGGCGGAGACGAATTTGAAGGCGCAGCAGGCAAGCGTCGATTCGCTGAAGAACCAGGTAAGGGCCGCACAGGCCACTTTGGATTCGGCGGTGGCGCGGACGAATCAGGCGACAGCTGCGGCCAGCACGGTGGCATCTACACGGGCGCAGATGAAGAACGCGGTGGCCCAACTCAATGAAGCGGAAGTGCGACTGGGGTACACGAAGATCTACTCCCCCGTGACGGGAACGGTACTGGTGCGGGCGGCACTCGAGGGCGAAGTCGTGAACGCGGGGCAGGCGATTGTAACAGTCGTGGATTTTACCAACACGTGGGTAAGGGCAGCGATTCCTGAGACGGATGCAGATCACATCGGATACGGCGACACGCTGACCATCCGGCTCCCAGGTGGAACGGAAGTGCAGGGGAAGGTTTTCTACAAAGCTGCGGAAGCGGATTTTGCCACGCAGCGCGATGTGGGGCGCAGGAAGCGTGACATTCGCACCTTGGTGCTCAAAGTGCGGCTGGAGAACCCGAAGGGTGCTTATGTACCAGGGATGACAGCCGAGGTTTTGGTGCCGTTGGCGCAGTTGAAGGGAAATGCGGTCGCGGAAAATAAGGGGTCATCTGGGAAATGAACGAAGAACCGCGCCAAGCCGATCGGAAGAACAGGAGCGACCTGAGTGTTGGGACATCAGAGCTTAGCTTGCGCGGCGAGATCGCGCCGAATGCGGCTAATGCGATCGAGGTCGATCACATCGTGAAGAAGTACGGCGAGTTCACGGCGGTCAACGACATTTCGTTCACGGTGAAGGAAGGGGAGATCTTTGGACTGCTGGGGCCGAACGGCGCGGGGAAATCGACGCTGATCCGGATGATGACAACCCTGATACCGATTACGGCGGGCGCGGCGCGGATTGCGGGGCACGATGTTTCGCGGGAGCCGGATTCGGCGCGACGAACGATTGGCGTAATTCCACAAGCGCTGACGAGCGACCTGGATTTGACGGTTGAAGAGAACATGTCGATTTACGCAAAGTTATATGACGTTCCGACGAAGCGCCGCAAAGAGGCGATCGACGAACTGCTGGAGACGGTCGATTTGACGAAGTGGCGCGATGCGCAGACGAAGACGCTCTCGGGCGGAATGCGGCGGCGACTCGAAATTGCGCGTGGACTCGTGCATAGTCCGAAGATTTTTTTTTTGGACGAGCCCACCACCGGGCTTGATCCCGTATCGCGCGTAGCCGTCTGGGAAATGCTGACCAACATCAAATCGAAGCGCAAGCTGACGGTGCTGATCACTACGCACTATATGGATGAAGCCGATCGGCTGTGTAATCGGATTGCCATTGTCGATCACGGGAAGCTGGTGGCACTCGATACACCGGAAGCTCTCAAAGCAACCGTGCCCGGATCGACGGTGATTGAGGTGCAGTTTGCAAATGCTCCGGCGGACTGGGAAGAACGGCTTCGGCATTTGCCCGGAGTAACGTCGGTGCAGGACGAGAGTGCGGGAATGTTTCGTGTGCTGACGGCAAATGGGTCCGGCACTACGACTGATCTGGTGGAGATGGCTGTGGTCTCGGGCGTGGCGCTGAAGACGCTCACTGTGCAGAACACTACCTTGGATGATGTGTTCGTCCATTACACGGGACGGCAATTGCGCGATGAACTGGTGAAAGCCTATTCGTTCGTCATGCCGACGCGACCGGGACAATAAGACATGAATCGAACTCTGGCAATCATTGAACGCGAGATGAGGAAATTCTTCCGCTCGCCGGCGCTGATGATGGTGTCGATGATCTTCCCGCTCGTGCAATTGGTCGTGCTGGGCAATGCATTCGGCGGGAAGATTCGCGACGCGAAGATGGGAATTGTGGACGAGGATCATGGCACGCAGGCGATTCGGATCAAGGAAGCATTCGATTCGGTGCGCGCGAATGCACGAACGTTTATCACGATTCCTTACCAGAACGAGGTAAAAGCGCGGGAGGACGTGCGCAACGGGAAAATTCAGGGGGCAGTCATCATTCCCCCGCAGTATTCGAAGATGGTGTACGAGAAAAATCATCCGCGGATTGCGTTGATCGTCGACAACAGCGACAACTTCATGAGTTCGACGCTCGAGGACAGCATGACCGCGCTTACGAATGCCTTGAATCAACCTGACGTCACACCGCTCCTTTTGCAGCAGACCGCTCTCAGCATTGTTGAGCTGTATCCCTATATCGAGTACATGAAGTTTTTGCTGCCCGGGTCGATTGCCCTGGCCATGTTCGTGTCGGCGATGATAGGCGGCGGAATGCTCTACATCGACGACAAGGCGCGCGGCGTTCACGAAGGCTACCTCGTCACTCCAATCACCAAGGCTGAATTGGTGTTTGGGCTCAATGGGGCGGGCGCGATCAAGGGAATACTGACCGGGATCGTGATCACGCTGATCGGGTCGATGATCGCGGGCGTCGGAACAATCTTCCATCTCGGCACGATAGTCGGACTTTTTCTGATGATCGTGGCAACGGCAACCGCGTTCAATACCATGATGTTTTTGATGATGGTGCGCGTGGAGGATCCGCTGGTGCCGCGCGCTACTTTTGGAATTCTGAATACTCTACTTTTTTTCCCGAGCGGAGCGATTTATCCGGTGCAGGCGTTTCCGGGATGGCTGCGGGCGATCACGTGGATCGATCCGTTCTCGTATGCGGTGCACGGATTCAAGTGCCTGCTTCTGAAAGAGACGGGCCTCGGAGCAATCATGCCCGATCTGTTCTTCATGTCCTGCTTCGCGATTGGGACGCTGGCACTGGCGGTGCCGTTATTCAAGCGGACGCTCTAGCTAAACTTGGCGTTCATCATTTTTCGTCAGCTAGTCCGTGCCCCCTCCCCGGGTTTTGACACTGGTGGATACCCCCCTCCCCCTCCCCCCTCTTACCCCGATCTAATGGAATCCTCCACTTAGAGTAAGTTGGCTCGCAAAGTATTCGGAAATATAGACTTGAACTTAGTTCTTACAACTCTTTTGCTGAGTTTGAGTTAAGGCGATTATCGGCAAATTTTACGTTTTTGTGCCTTTCAAAGTCTTGATAAATATTGGGTTACATGCAAAGTCTTGAGCGCATGGGAGTTAGAGGCGAAAATTGGGGCACTTTCCTGATCTTTGCTCGCAAAGTATGGATTCTAAATTTGTTCACTGCAAAGTATTGGGAATAAATAACTTATCGCCATGAAAATGCCGCTTTGCCGAACGCCGATGACCTGCGACCCATCCGGTATCTGAAATGTCAAAGATCGCTGCCGAATTTCGGGGCCTCTTGGAAGGGCTTTAGGGGCGTGCCCGCCCCCATAGCTTCGACGCAAACAACGTCCCCTGGCTTCGGAGCCTCATGGGTACTACGCTGCTGAGAACTGAGAATGGCCGAAGCCGTTGCACGAAGTGTGCTGTATTTAGTTGAGGCCGGTGAGAGGAGTTAAGTCAAGGTTTTTCTGGCTTTAGTGGTGGTGCAGTTGGTTAAGGACGGGAATCAGGTAGGCCGGTGAAGAAAGTACGACTGGCTCGGATCCGGGACTACGACCAGGCCAATGCCTATCTGGAAAAAGGGGACATTGTCTATTGTGGAGAATGCGGGGGACATTTCTATTGTGGTATGACAATGTGGTGTACGCGGCTTGACATTTTTCCATGGCGGGAGTATCATCAAGTTGTTGATAACAATATAGATAGGTCTGAAACTTGGGCGCCGAACCCCTGCCCCCGCCCGGGTACTTGACTGCCGATAGAGACCTTCATTTCGTCAGGGAGATTCGTGAGAATTGACGTGAAAATCACTCGCAATGTGCATATTCAACTGAAAGACGGAAAACAAAAGGAATTTGTCCAGCTGTTTGAGTCGCAGATCCTGCCGGTGCTGCGGCAACAGAGGGGGTTCCAGGATGAAATCACCCTGGTGGACAATAACAACCGGGCGCTCACGATCAGCTTTTGGGATGACCGCAAGAACGCTGAACAGTATCACAACTCTGTGTTTCCGAAGTTGGTGGAGAAGCTGAATCCAGTGATTCAGAGTCCGCCGAAGGTTGAGACGTACGAGGTTGCCACGACCACGCTGGCCATGGTTGCCTAAATCTCTTTCTCGGGTTTTTTAATTTCTGCCCACCGATTTGCAAATCGGTAAACAAGAGGCCCCACCCTGGGGCCTTTTTCCGTTGTCTGAATCGCAGTCTTGGTTTTTAACCCAGCCGTGAAGCTCAGAGGGCTTCATCTTCCTCCCCATGTCCGAGCTGATTGCCGGATTGAAATTGCGGATCATTCGGCGTTCGAGTGAGGCAATATGCACGCGCGCTGACCGAGGTCAATGGCCCGGTCTGGCTACTATCGCACGCTAGTCTGGCTACTATCGGACACTAGTGGTTGCGCTTAAGATGACAATTCTTTCACTCTATTCAAGCGGGGAAAACATGTATAGAGTAGAGGTCGTTTGTGATCGTTCTGCAACACTCCAACCAAAGGGGAATTCCAATTGAAATCAGCTCGGGCGCTCGCCATCAGGCATGCTCTGTTTTTTGCTTTGTTTTTGATGTTGGTCATCACATTAGCGGGTGCCGGTTTTGGCCAGACCTGGACACCTCTTACGAATCAACCTGGGGCTGATGTCGGCGCCATGTTGCAGCTGAGAGACGGCCGGATTCTGGTACACGAAGAACAGGGAGGAAATTCGAGGAACTGGCATATCCTGACGCCCGACGCCAGCGGCAGCTATATCAATGGAACGTGGAGTTCGGGCGGAGAGCTGCAGAGCGGCTATGCGCCGTGGTTCTTCGGTTCGCAAGTGCTGATGGATGGAAAGACGATTGTGATCGAAGGCGGCGAGTACAACAACGGCCAGTCGGTGTGGACGACCATCGGTTCGGTTGGAACGATCTCGGGAAACACCATCAACTGGGTGAAGAACAATCCGCCATCCGGCTGGACTACGCTGGGCGACGCGGAGAGCGTGATTCTGGCGGACGGAACGTATATGCAGTCGAACTGCTGCACGGCGCAGAATGCGTTGTATGGCGGGCCGAATACCTGGACGGCTACGGGGTCGGTGAAGCAGCAGAGCAACGACGAATCAGGGTTTACGCTGCTGTCGAACGACCAGGTGCTGACGGTGGACACGAAGACTTCGACGTGCGGAGGCAGCCAGGGATCGGAGCTTTACAGTCAGATCACGGGCGCATGGTCGTGCGGACCGAACACACCGGTGAAGCTCTATAACCCCAACGATGAAGAACTGGGCGCGGCTGTGCTGATGTACAACAACCAGGTTATTCAGTTTGGCGGGAACGTGGTGGCGACGGCGATTTACGACGTTGCCAGCAACACGTGGACGGCGGGCCCGACTCCAGGAAACCGTTTGGATCAGGCCGACGGGCCGGCCGCGCTTGAGGCGAACGGGAAAGTGCTGGCCATGCTGAGTCCTGGATTATTCCAGGGCGGCTGCCAGATGGTGGAGTACGATCCGATCGCCAACACGCTGACGAACACCGCCAATCCCTCGAACTGCCCGGGCGATTCCTCGTATGTGGGACACCTGATGATGCTGCCCACGGGGCAGATCATGTTCACGGACTTCAGCGGCACGGTGGAAATTTATACGCCGGCTGCGGGAACGGTTTCGGGAGTGGCGCCGACGATCAGTTCGGTGGGCACAACCCTGAACAGCCCTTCAACCAACAACGCGCTGTCCGGCGCGCAGCTGAATGGGTTGTCGGAGAACAATGCTTACGGTGACGACTACCAGGGAGCGACCAACTATCCACTGGTTCGGCTGGTGCAGGTGAGTGCTCCTAACAATGTTTATTATGCGACGACGCATGACGAGACGACGCACTCGATCGCACCCGGCACGGCGAACAGCACTTTGTTTGATATGCCGACGGGCATGGCAAGCGGAGACTATAGCTTGTCAGTGGTGGCCAACGGCATTGCGTCGGCTCCGGTCACGGTGAGCGTGGTGGCGAGCCCCGATTTCAGCCTGACCGCGAATCCGAGTTCGGTAAGCGTGGCGCAGGGCAGCACGGCCACGAGCCAGATCACGGTCGTTCCGGTGAATGGATTTAACGGCACCGTCAACTTGAGCGCCACTGGTCTACCCAGCGGCGTGACGGCGGGATTCTCCCCGAATCCGACGAGTTCGACCAGCACGCTGACGTTTACGGCCAGCGGATCAGCCACCAAGGGGACGTCGACGGTAACCGTCAGCGGTACGTCGGGCGCCCTGACGAATACCACGACAATCCAACTTACGGTTGCGGCCGGAAGCGGCCCAGTCGTGAGTCTCTCGCCAACGTCGCTGACGTTCGCGGCGACGAAAACTGGAAATACTTCGGCGGGCAAGTCGGTGAAGATGTCGAACACCGGCAACGCGACGTTGAACATCAGCAGCATGGCTGCGAGCGGCGACTTTGCCATCAGCACGAGCACCTGCGGCAGCACGCTGCCGGTGGGCGGCAGCTGCAAGTTCAAAGTCACGTTTACGCCGACGCAGATTGGCACGCGAACGGGGGCGGTTACGATCACCGACAACGCGCCGGGCAGTCCGCAGAGCGTTGCGCTGACCGGCACCGGAAGCGCGCAGGTCACGTTGACGCCGGCCAAGGCGAACTTCCCCAAAACACTAGTGGGAGGAACGAGCGTGGCCAAAACGTTCACGCTGAAGAACAAGGGAAGCAGTTCGTTGACGAGCATCTCGGCGTCGACGACGGGCGACTTTGCGGTTTCAGCGACGACTTGCGGATCGAGTCTGTCAGGCGGCGGAAGCTGCACCATTAGCGTGGTGTTCCAGCCGACGCAGACTGGAGCGCGCTCGGGCTCGTTGCAGGTGAGCGACAGCGCGGTCGGCGGCCCGCAGACTTCGACGCTGACGGGAACGGGCAAATAACTCGCAGGTATTTTTAGTCAGTTCTCTCATGGGGCTGCGCAAGCGGCCCCCTTTTTTTTTGGTCGGTTCGGATAAGATATTTCGCGATTCAGAAGTGGGAGGAGAATTGCTGGCAACCGCTGACGTACAAGATGCGTGCGTCACAGCGCCGGCGTTCCGGTTGATTCGTATCAGCCGCCAGCAACCCAAGCCTCTAAAATCGCGAGACGTGGGCACCCGGCGCTAGTTTAGAAACGATGGCGCGAGGTTATTGATGCTGAGATGGTTCGGAATCGGTCTCGATTCGGCGAATTCGAGACGGGGTTTCTGGGCATAGATCCAGAGATGCCAGCCCCAGCGGGATGCGAGACGCTCCTCGATCGCGTGAGGAAGCAGTTTTCCGATCACCGGGAGCCAATTTGGATTCCAGAACATGACCTCTGTTTTGACATCCCGGAATTGGTGAAACATTTCGCGGGCCGATGGCTTGGAGAAAACTTGCGAAAGCGGGTTGTCGGCGCCGTCGGTGTTGCGGTTGAGCATGTTTTGCATCGCTACGTAGGCGGCGGGGTCCCGGCGGATTAGTTCCGCGTGCCGGCGTAGTTCTTCCTCTGTCTCGCCGAAGATTGCGCGGGAAAGCTTGATGCCCAGTTCGGTTCTTAGCAGATGCGCGCGGACGCGGCGGATGATTCCCAGATTTACGTAGTAATTAAAGGAGTCGCGATAGTACAGCATGATCATGGCGCGCCCGCCAGGAGAGAGTACGCGGTGAACCTCACGGATGGTGCGGGGCGTATCGGGCGTGTGGTGAAGGACGCCGTGGGAATAGACCAGATCGAAGGAACCGTCGGCGAAGGGGAGGTTCTCGGCGTCGCCCTGGGCGAACTGGCCTTCCAGATTGCTTAGCTGAAAACGGCGCTGCGTTATGCTGACGGCCGCGTTCGTCAGGTCAACAGCGGTGTAATGCGCGCCGGCGCGGGCGAAGCGTTCGGCTTCGCTGCCGCATCCGCAGCCGATTTCAAGCACGCGCAGGCCGCGGGTGTTTTTAAAGCCGACGGCCGATTGCAGACGGGGATGGACTTTGTATCTGTGCTCGTCGAGGCTCCGATAGAAGGCGGCGGTGCCCTGCGGCTCATTGGTGAACCAGGAGTCGCAGGGTGAGGATTGCCAGAATCTTTGAACCTGTTTCTTGATGTTGGACGAGAGGAGAGACGACACGGCGTTTGCGCGCTCTTCGGACACGGAGAAAAGCGCAGGAGTAGCCAGGGTCAATGACATCGCACGCCCCCATTTGCCCAGGACTCGATGCACGCTCGAGAACCTGGGTCCCAAAATTGGACGAATTATAGGAGCATTACAGGGTTTGCGCCACCGCATTCATTAGGTCGAACGACGATAATAGGCATGATGGACCGAATTCCAGGCTTGCCTGGAATTCCTATGCAAGGTCATCCGCAATTTTGAGTGTGAAGCAAGGCGGAAGGTGCATATGAGTGGCGAGCAGATGAATCGAGTCAGCGGCAGAATTGCGAGTTGTATATCTGTGTTGGCCCTGCTGATGGTCATCAGTGGATATATTCAGGCTCCGCAAATGGACGAAGGGGCGGCGGCGCATATTTTTCAGCTCTGTATTGTGTTGCTTTTGCCGGTGATTTTGGTGTTCTTAGCGACGTCGGATTGGAAGAAGCCTTTGCGGAGCGCGCGTCAGCTATGGCTTCCTGCGTCGGCATTAGTGCTCGCGTTCGGAGCCTTGTATTACCTTGAACATTATCGATGGGCGCTCGGGCGGTAGCCAGGGTTCGTCATCGGGAGCGGCGAAATTCTTCGACAACCTCTGCGCGCGCCAGATACCAGGCCACCATTACTCGGATTATGATGCCCAGGCCGCCGAAGGCCAAGGCCTTCAGGTTAGTTGCTACCGTGGCTGCCGAGACGGCCGGAATCAGCATCACGATTCCAGTGATCGCGATCAGCATGGCGATGTGGCGGGTGATGTTGTTGCGCTTGAGGAGTCCGTAGGCGACCGCACCGCCGGCCAGTGCCACGATCAGGAACATGTAGGGGCCGGCTAGTTCGAGGCCGAAGAGGAGCGGGGCTCCGGCGGACATTGGGATTGTGCCAGGGCGCGCGAGCATGATGGCGGCCAGGACGGCGAGGTAGAGTCCGCAAAGGACGAAGAGCGCGGCGATGGCGCGGACGCCATTCGGGAGCGGGTTGGCGGCATTAACCGTCATTGGTTCGAGATTTGGGTCGCGGCTCAATTTGGCAAAATCAATAACCACGAAGGGCACAAAGGTTCACTAAGGAAACTCTAGCCAAAAGATTTCTTGGCCTTGGATTTCCGGGCTTGACGCTCCCCTGGCACTTTTCCGATTCTTGGATCCCGGGCTAGGACCAGTTCGCAGGCGCGCAATGCAGCTTCCTCGAAATCGGGCGCGTCAACCGGAAGAATCTGCCAGCCGGTTACTTCTTTTCCCAGTACCTTGATGGAGCGCATGTTGGAGAACTCGCGTTGAAGGCTTTCGTGATGCTCGGTCGTGGTGGCGAGCCAGACACCATTGTCGGCCGGTTGATTCGGTTTGTCGCGGAGGATTAGAACGATCTTGTCATCAACGTAGATGGCAAGGCAGCCGAACATGGGGCGGGTTCGCGGAGATAGGGAAGCCAGCGCTTCGAGGACGAATTCATGCGGGATGGCTTTCCGGCGCTTGGCTGAGAAGGGCGACGAGTCGGGCGGCAGGATGGGCGAATTGCGGCGGGACTGTGACATGCGAAGGGCGGCGATCGAACCGGGCGATTGCCGCTTTCAGCAACTACGGTATATCAGCGGAGTGTCGCGTGGCGAGTGTTCGAGCGGCGAATTTAAGACGCGGAGAGAGCCGCTTCCGGACGTATCGTCCCTGGCTCAGCGGCTAAAGCCGGAATTGAACATGGCACTTATGGCGGCGGCGAACCGCTGCGCCACTTCAAAAGCACAAGCCAAGAACACGCCATCTAAAAAGGCAAACCTAAAACACACACCAGCCAGGAACGGGGCAATCTAACAACACTGCTGAAATAAGGGTTGGATTTTTGCTCCGCTAACGTTATAAGGTACTCGGCCAGAGAGTCAATTCAAAATTTCCCTGGGGGATGAAATGAAATTTGGACGCCGACTGTCGGCCTTTGCATTGCTGCTTTGCTGCGTGAGTTTTTCTCTGGCTCAGGACGGGCATCCGTCGAAAACCGTGGTTGTGCGGGCGGGGCATCTTCTGGATGTGAAGACCGGAAAAATGCTCAGCAATCAGACGATCGTTATTCGTGGCGACAAGATTGTCAGCGTGGGAGATTCCACGAATCAGACTGTGCCGGCGGATGCGACGGTCATCGATCTTTCGAATGCCACCGTTCTACCCGGGTTGATCGACGCGCACACGCACCTGACATTTGCGACAAATTTTGGGTATTCGACGCTGGGGGTTTCGATTCCGCGCGAGGCGTTGACGGGGGCGCGGAATGCTCGTGTGACGCTGGATGCGGGATTCACCACGGTGCGCAACGTGGGAGCGGACGGCTTCACCGACGTGGCTCTGCGCGACGCGATCAACGCGGGCGATGTGCCGGGGCCGAGGATGCTGGTGAGCGGACCTCCGCTGAGCATCACGGGCGGGCATGCCGACAATAATCTGCTGCCCTTTGAATATCACGCTACCAGCGACGGTGTGGCCGATGGCGTAGAGGGAGTGCGCCACATGGTCCGGCAGAACATTAAATATGGCGCGGACCTGATCAAGTTCATGGCTTCGGGCGGGGTGCTGTCGCATGGGGATAATCCGCAGGCTTCGCAATATACCGAGGAGGAGATGAGGACGATTGTGGAGGAGGCGCACCGGCTGGGACGGAAGGTGGCGGCGCACGCGCATGGAGCGCAGGCGATTCTGTGGGCGGCCAGGGCCGGAGTGGATTCGATTGAGCATGGGTCTTACATTGACGACGCTGGGATCGCTGAGATGAAGAAGGATGGGACCTATTTGGTGCCGACGCTTTATCTCGGCGATTGGTTTTTGGCGAACGCGGAACGGATTGGGACTCCCGCGGAGCTGATTGCCAAGGGGCGGGTGGTGATTCCGGAGGCGCGCAAGAATATCGCGCGCGCGTTTGCGGCGGGCGTGAAGGTGGGATTTGGAACGGACGCGGCGGTTTATCCGCATGGGCTGAACGCGCATGAGTTTGCGGTGATGGTGAAGCTGGGGATGACGCCGCTCGGGGCGATTCAGGCCGCGACGGTGAATGATGCGGATTTGCTGGGATGGTCGGATAAGGTGGGGACGGTGGAGGCGGGGAAGTTTGCGGACTTGATTGCGGTGGATGGGGATCCGCTGGCGGATGTTACTACGCTGGAGAGGGTTAAGTTTGTTATGAAGGGCGGGGAGGTGGTTAGGAATGGGTACGGGAAATAAGCTAGGTTCGAGGTTTGAGGTACGAGGTCGGAGGTGAAACCGATTGCAGAGGTCAGAGTTCAGATTGCAGAGGTAGAATCCTTTCTTGGGTCGTCAAACTGCCATTCGTACATCTTCCTTGCCTTCCGCCTTTGAGATTGCGCGGCGGATTCGGACTCGGGAAATTTCTCCTGTTGAAGTTGCGCGCGAGCACCTCGATCGCATTGCGCGGCAGAATCCTTCCCTAAATGCTTTTGTCGATTGGCGGCCGGAGCTTGTGCTGGCGCAGGCGCGCGCGGCTGAGGCGGCCGTGATGCGCGGCGACGGTCATTCCTCCGAACTCGGGCCGCTGCATGGCGTGCCGCTTTCTATTAAGTCTTCGATCGATGTGGCTGGTCATCGGTGCGAGGCTGGGTCGCGCTTGCGGGCGGGATATGTCGCGGCGGAAGATGCTCGGCTGGTGGCGCGGTTGCGGGCTGCGGGGGCGGTGATTCTGGGCGTGACCAATGCTCCCGAGTTGCTGATGGCTTGGGAGACGGACAACCTTCTTTATGGACGCACGAATAATCCGTGGGATTTGACGCGGACGGCGGGCGGGTCGAGTGGCGGCGAGGCGGCGGCGATTGCGGCCGGGCTTTCGGCTGGCGGAGTGGGGAGCGATGGCGGAGGATCGATTCGGGTGCCGGCCCACTTCTGCGGAATTTGTGGGTTGAAGCCGACGCCGGGGAGGATTCCTGGGACCGGACATTTTCCGAAAGGCGGCGGGCCGTTTGCGCTGCTCGGGGTCGTCGGGCCGATGGCGCGGACGGTAGAGGACTTGCGGGTTTTGTTCGAGGCGATGGCGGGATGGGATGATGGGGATCCGTGCTCGGCGCCGGTTGAGGTTCGTGAGCTGCGCGACAAAGATACTCTTGGTATGGGCGTTGGATTTTTTCTGGACGACGGACGGACGCCTGTTACCGAGGAGACGAGATTCGCGGTCGAGGGCGCGGCAGGCAGCCTATTGAATGGGGGATTTCGCGTGGAGCCGTTTCGTCCCGATGGGCTTGAGGAGGCACGCGAACTCTGGTGGAAGTTTTTTGGAACGGCGGGCGGCATGATTCTTGGGCCGATGCTGCGTGGGCACGATGAGGAACTCAGCCCGATTCTGCGCGAGTTTACTTCGTGGACTTTGGCTGAACCTCCGCATACGGGCGAGTCTCTGCTTGGGACGTGGCTGCGTCGCGATGAGTTGCGCGAGAAAATTCTGCGGCAGATGCGGAAGTATCCGGTGCTTATTTGCCCGGTGGCGGCGATTCCGGCGTTTCGGCATGGCGAACGCGAGTGGCAGGTTGCGGGTAAGACGGTGAAGTATCTGGATGCGTGGTCTTATTGCGAGTGGTTCAACCTGCTGGGATTTCCGGCGGTGGTGGTGCCGCAGCGATTTTCGGAAGACGGGCTGCCGATTGGGGTGCAGATTGTCGGGCGGCCTTGGGAGGAAGAAGTTGTGCTGGCGGTGGCGGCGGCACTGGAGCGGGCTAGCGTCCCGATGCGATCGCCTTGTCTTCCAATTGCTTAGCCCCTGCTCAGCCCCGCTTGCTTAACCTCTGCTTAATTTCGGCGCGCTATTAACCTTTGCCGCCTGGGCGACTACACTGGTAATTCACAGCACATGAATTTGAGCGATTGGCGAAGTTGATCTAACAGGATCATGTCGTTTTCCAGGCCATCCACTCCGAAGCTGGTGCGCGGCTTGTTGTTTTTGCTGGTCGCCTCGGCGGCTTATCTTTATCCCTTTCCACAGGCCAATCTTTTTTATCCGGTTGTTGTGGTGATCCATGCGCTCGGCGGAGTTGTGGCGGCGGTGGTGGGCGCGATTCTGCTGCCGCGATTGCTTCGGTCGGGAGGTTGGGTTTGGAGGGCGGGATGGTTGCTGCTGGCGGCGGGAGCGGCGCTGGGGCTGCTCCTTATTTATACCGGGACCGCGCACAGCGAATTCCGGTGGCTGTATTCGCACATTTTTTTGTGCATGGCGGGCGTGGGTTGTCTGCTGGCGGAGTGGATGGGACGTCGCAACTGGGTTTGTTCCCACGCGGTGGTTCGCCTGGTTGTTTGTTTTGCGGCGCTCGGTCTGCTGGGCTGGGCCGCGCATTATCAACGGCAGAATCAGTGGGCGCGAAGCGCCGTGATTAGAAATCCTGGGATGCCTGCCGCAAGCATGAATGGCGAGGGCGACGGGCCTTCGGGTCCGTTTTTCCCTAGTTCGGCGCAGATTTATGGCGGGCAGAAGATTCCCAGCAATTTTTTTATGGAGTCGGAATCGTGCAAGCGCTGCCACGAGGATATTTACAACCAATGGCAGAGTTCGGCGCACCATTTTTCATCGTTCAACAATCAGTGGTATCGCAAGTCGGTCGAGTACATGCAGGATACGGTGGGGACGCGGCCTTCGAAATGGTGTGGCGGATGCCACGATCCGGCGGTGCTCTACGCGGGCAAGATGGATACGCCCATCAAGCAAATTGTGCATACACCCGCCGCGCAGGCCGGGCTCGGGTGCATGATGTGCCACTCGATTGCGAAGGTGAAGAGCACAATGGGGCAGGCGGATTTTTATCTGGAATATCCGAAGCTGCATGAGCTGGCGGCCAGCAAGAATCCGGTGGTGCGATATTTGCACGATGTGATCACCAGGCTGAATCCTGAGCCGCATCGGCGCGTCTTTTTGAAGCCTTTTATGCGCTCGCAGACGGCGGAGTTCTGCTCGACTTGCCATAAGGTGCATCTGGATGTGCCGGTCAATCATTACCGGTGGCTGCGCGGATTCAACGAGTATGACAACTGGCAGGCGAGCGGAGTTTCGGGCGAGGGGGCGCGGTCGTTTTATTATCCGCCAAAGCCGCAACAGTGCGCGGATTGCCACATGCCGCTGGAGCGATCGAGCGACATGGGCAACGTTGGGGGCTTCGTGCACTCGCATCGCTTTCCGGGGGCGAATACGGCGCTGCCTACGGCGAATGAAGACGCGGCGCAGTTGAAGGCGACGGAAGATTTTTTGACCAGCGGAGTGGTGAGCGTGGACATTTTTGCGCTTTCGCCGGAGCCGACTGAAGGCGCGGGTGCGTCTTCTTCGGCTGGGGTGAAGGCGGCGGCGAGCGCGGGGAATCAGGAGGCGACTACATTTGCGGTTGGCGAAGAGGCGGAAACGGCCGTAACGCCGCATGAGAATGTCGCGGTGACGCCGGTGACCGCGCCTCTGGATCGCGTGCGGCCTGCGGTTCGTCGCGGCGATACTGTTCGCGTCGATGTGGTGGTTCGCACTAAGCGTGTTGGCCATTTTTTCCCGGGCGGCACGGTGGATGCTTATGACACCTGGCTTGAGCTAAAGGGCGTGGATGATCGTGGGCAGACTGTATTTTGGAGCGGCATGGTCGAAGATGGCGGCATGGGTCCGGTGGAGAAGGGCGCGCACTTCTACCGGTCGTTGCAGATTGATGGGCACGGCAATCCGATCAACAAGCGCAATGCGTGGGCAACGCGGTCGGTGGTTTATGTGCGGCTGATTCCGCCGGGGGCGGCGGATACGGTGCATTTTCGGATGAAGATTCCGCCCAAGGCTGGGAACAAAATTACGCTGACGGCGCGGCTTTGCTATCGCAAATTCGCCTGGTGGGAGACGCAGTTCGCGTTTGCGGGACGGGTTGATACGGCGGCGTCGGGATCGGCGGCCTCGTCGGGGGTTACGGCGGATTATGACGACAGGAAAGTTTCTTTTGACGCTTCGCTGAAGGGAGTTTCGGCGAAGGAAGAAAAGATTCCCGATTTGCCTATCGTTACGATGGCGGAAAATCAGATTTCGCTGGATGTGCTTGCGGCTGGCGCTCCTGTGCCTCGGCCGGCGACTCAGTTGGTGAAAGAGGATTGGCAGCGCTGGAATGACTATGGAATCGGACTACTGCTACAGGGCGATTTGAAAGCCGCGCAGGCTGCGTTTGAAAAAGTTACGGAGATCGATGCGCAGAATCCGGATGGCTGGGTCAACATCGGGCGCACCGCTTTGCAGGAAGGCGATTTGACGCGGGCTCGGAGTGTGCTTGAGAAGGCGCTGGCGATTAATCCGAAACTGGCGCGGGCCAACTTCTTTTATGCTTCACTGATGAAGACTACCGGCGACTACGATCAGGCGATTGCGCATCTGCAGATTGTGCTGGCGCAATATCCGCGGGATCGGGTGACGCTTAACAATCTGGGGCGCATTTACTTTTTGCAGAGGAAGTATGCAGAGGCGGTAACCGTTTTACAGCGGGTGATGGCGGTGGATCCGGAGGATTTGCAGGCGCACTACAACCTTATGCTTTGCTATAACGGACTGGGCGACGAGAAGATGGCTAAGGAGCATCAGGAGCGCTATCTGCGCTTCAAGGCCTACGAGGCTTCGCAGACTATTACCGGGCCTTACCGGTTGCTGCATCCGGAGGACAACAACGAGCGGCAGAGCATTCACGAGCATGTTTCGGTTCCTCTGCCGGGACTGGGCCAATGAGACCTGCCAAAAGTGCGTTCACCACAGAGTCACAGAGGCACAGAGAAAATCTTTTTTTTTGTTTTTGTCTCTGTGTCCTTGTGACTCTGTGGTTGATTGGCTTCGCGTTAGCTTCCACCTGCGTCGCGGAAAACATTACCTTTCACGACATCACCGCTCAGGCTGGCATTCACTTCACGCATAACAACGGAGCTTTCGGAAAAAAGTGGCTGCCCGAGACTATGGGGCCGGGTTGCGCATTTATTGATTACGACAATGACGGGTGGCCGGACATTTTGCTGGTTAACGGTACAGATTGGCCTGGTCATGCCAAAAACGGCGCTACTACGCTGAAGCTTTATCACAATAATCACGATGGCACTTTTACCGACGTTACGCGGAAGGCTGGGCTGGCGGTTTCGTTTTTTGGGTTGGGCGTCGCGGTCGGCGATTACGACAACGACGGATTCGACGACATCTTTATTACCGCGGTCGGGCAGAGCCGGCTTTTTCATAACAACGGCAATGGAACGTTTACCGATGTTACTAAGTCGGCGGGGCTTTGGGGACCGAATGAGTTTTCTACCAGCGCGGCCTGGGTTGATTACGATCGCGATGGGAAGCTCGATCTTGTAGTCGCGAATTATGTGCAGTGGTCGGTGAAGGGGGATCTTTATTGCACGCTCGACGGCTCGCACAAATCTTATTGCACGCCGGAATCTTACAAGGGGACTTCGGTGCGGCTGTGGCACAACCTGGGCGGCCGGCGCTTTGAAGATGCAACAAAGAAGGCTGGACTTTATGATCCGACTTCGAAGAGCCTGGGGATTACGATTCTGGATGCGAACAATAATGGATGGCCGGACATTCTGATTGCCAACGACACGCAGCCGAACAAGCTCTACATCAATAAGAAGAACGGTTCGTTTGAAGAGCGTGGTGTGCTGGCTGGAGTGGCGTTCAGTGAAGACGGCGTGGCGCGCGCGGGTATGGGCGTGGACGCGGCGGATTATGACCGATCAGGCAACGCCAGCGTGATCATTACAAATTTTGCGAATCAGATGCTTTCGCTTTATCACAACGAGGGGAACGGGCTTTTTGTGGATGAGGCTCCGCGGTCGGAGGTCGGGCGCGGAACGTTGCTTACGCTGGGGTTTGGGTGCTTTTTCTTTGACTATGACAACGATGGGTGGCCGGACATTTTTGTTGCTGACGGGCATATTGAGAATGAGATTGAACGCGTACAGAAACGCGTTCATTATGCCGAGGCTCCGCATTTGTTCCGAAATTTGGGGGGCGGCAAGTTTGAGGAAGTTACGGCCAAGATGGGCGCGGGATTTGCGGCTCCGAAAGTTGCGCGCGGGGCGGCTTATGCGGACATTAATAATGATGGGGCGCTCGACGTGCTGCTGACTACGAACGGCGGGGCGGCGCATCTTTATCGCAGCGAGGGCGTGACGAATCATAGTTTGCGGGTGAAGCTGGTGGGGACGAAATCGAATCGCGATGGGATTGGAGCGGTGGTGCGGGTTACGGCTGGGGCTGACAAGCAGTGGCAGATGATGCGGTCGGGATCGAGTTACTTGTCGGCTAGCGAACTTGTGCTGACGTTCGGGCTGGGCGCTAAGATGAAGGTGGATTCGGTGGAGGTTCAGTGGCCTAGCGGGGCCGTGGAGAGGCTTTCGAACGTTTCTGCCGGACAGACCGTCACCATTGAGGAAGGGAAGGGCGTGATTAGTACGCGAGCATATGGAGACAAATAATTCTCTTCCAGAACCAGCCCACAAGGAAGTGTGCGGCGAGAATTCCCAGGCATGCCGGTTGAGTCCGGCGACGGGTATGGGGGTCCTTCGACTCCGCAGGAGCTTTGCTTCGCACGCTCCTGCTGCGCTCAGGATGACAATGTTTAGGGAATGTCGAAGATGACAGTGTTGGGGAACGGCGAATATCATCACCCAAGCCTAACTTTTAGATGACAAAGCTACTCGCTATTCTCCTCGTCTTATTTATCGCGATTCAAGTGGCGCTTGGATCGAGCGCTCCACCCGCTGACTCTCCCTCCTCCGATCCTGCGGAGGCTGCGCGGCTCAACAATCTTGGGGCCGCGTACATGAATCAGCAGCTCTTTGAGAAGGCGCTGAAGGCGTTTGAGGCTGCGTCGGCGAAAGATCCGACGCTTAAAGTTGCAGCGCTTAATCGTGGAATTGCGCTGCTTAATTTGCAGAAGCTTGATGAGGCTAAGCCGGTGCTGGAAAAAGCCGCGAAAGATGATCCGGGCGATGCTCATGTCTGGTTCAATCTCGGGCTCTACTACCGGAATGCCAGTGATGCGGAGGCCGCGCTCGAAGACTTCCGGCGGGTTACCGAGATGGACGCTAACGATGCTGACAGCTGGTATTTTCTCGGGTCGACTTATGCGCAGCTGAAGAAATTTCCCGAGGCGATTGCGGCGTTTGAACATGCGCTGAAGATTGATCCGCTGCATGCTTCGGCGCAGTTTGGATTGGCGAGGGCTTATCAGCAGTCGGGGCACGGGGATTCGGCGCATGAGGCGATGAAGAGGTTTCAATATGTCACTGAGAAAAAGCTGGGCACGCCGATCAGCCTCACTTATGGGGAGCAGGGAAAATATTCGCGGGCCGAGGAGTCTCCGCTGGCGGTGCAGAAGGTGCCGGCGGAGATTGACGTGAAGTTTGTGGATGTGACGGGGGAAGCGGGGATTGTCTCAAATCCCTCTCACCGTGAGGCGGAGCCATACGACGATCTTGGTAGCGGAGCGTGTTTCCTCGATTACGATAATGACGGCAACATCGACCTGCTTATTATGCATGATGGTGCCAGCGGCGGAATGACGCTCTACAAGAACCGGGGCAACGGAAAATTCGAAGACGCCACGAAGAACCTTTGGGCTTGGTCAATTGCCAGCCGGAATCTCGGTTCGCCTGGAGGTACAGGGTGCACGGTAGGCGACTATGACGGTGATGGTTTCGCAGACGTGGCGTATACGCTTCCGAACGGGTCATCGGTTCTCCACAACGAAAAGGACGGAACATTTGATCACAGGCTTTCCCTCGAAGTGAGACTCAAACCTGGAATGACGGTTCAGGAATTCTCGCAGAAGAAAGCTTGGGAACACGCGCCCGCCGGGGATGTCGTGGGGGGAGTGCCTTCTGCCATCTTTCCTGGAGAGCCGTTAAACGCAACCTTTATCGATTACGACCACGATGGAGACCTAGACCTGTACATTACGCAGTCCAGCCGTGTTAGGGCGCCTGAGGCGACTAAGCCAAACAAGGACACGACCTTACCTGACATCCTCCTGCGGCCGAGCGCGGATGACACTTCGTTTCAGAATGTGTTGTGGCGCAACAATGGTGATGGAAGCTTCACGAATGTTACGGATACGACGGGGCTGGGCGGCTCATTTCGCAGTATCGCTGCTGTTGGCACGGACTTCAACAATGATCGAGCGGTCGACATATTGATCACGGGCGGGAAATCGCCGAAACTCTTCGAAAATCCGCGCGAGGGCAAATTCCGAGACCGAAGTGATCTGACCTCATCGATGCCAAGCCTCACGAACGGCGTTGCAGTTCTCGATTTCGATCACGACGAGTGGGTGGACTTTGCTTTCACACAAATGGAACCTCCAGGGCTGACTCTCTGGCGCAACAAACATGGCGAATCGTTCGAACAAGCAAAGTTTCCAGAGACCCACTGGTCTCGCGCCTATGGCATCGTTGCATTCGACTATGACAACGACGGCTGGGTCGATCTCGCCGCCGTTGGCGAGACTAAAGACGGGCGCGGCGAGGTTCGACTGTTTCGCAATCTTGGGCCGGATGGATGGAAGGACGTTACGGCCGACGTCGGGCTTGACAAGATTCAGCTCAAAGAGCCGCGCGCGATTATTGCCGGCGACTATGACAATGATGGGGCGGTCGATTTGCTGATCACACAGAATCATGGGCCGGCCGTGTTGCTGCGCAATGTCGGCGGGAACAAAAATAATTCTTTGCGGCTGGCGCTTAAGGGATTGAACGATAACAAGTCGGCGATTGGGACTAAGGTTGAGGTTTTTTCGGACGGCATCCGGCAGAAGTTTGAGGTTTATGGGTCGTCGGGATACTTGGGGCAGAATTCTCCATATTTGACGATTGGACTGGGGCAGGCTAAGCAGGCGGATGTGGTACGGCTGCTTTGGCCTACTGGGGTTTTGCAGGATGAGACTGAGGTTTCGGCTAATAAGTTCCAGACAATCACGGAGATTGACCGGCGGGGGTCGTCTTGTCCTACGCTATTTGCCTGGGACGGTGCGCGCTATGCGCTCGTGGGCGACATGCTGGGTGCGGGCGTGGTGGGGCATTGGGTCGGCGCGGCTCACTCCCCTCAGGGGCTAAAGCCCTCGTCTTCACCGGCGACTAACGGCACGGCTGAAGCCGTGCCCTTCCCTGAACCTTCGTCAAAAGCGATTCGCGAAGATGAGTCTCGGGTGATTCGCAACATTCCCCGGCCCGCCGAGGCGATCAAGATTGAGCGCTCGGCGCTTCGCTTGCGGGATGGAAAACTTAGTTTTCGATTCATGGAGCCGCTCGAGGAATCGGTTTATCTGGATGAGGCTAAGCTCGTGGCGGTGGATCATCCGGCCGAGTATGAGGTTTATCCGAATGAATATTTTGCTTCTTCTCCGCCTTATCCGCGCTTCAAGATTGTATTCAGCGATAAGAAAGATGCGCGGCCTCCGGCTGGGGCCTGGGACGAGCATGGGCATGATGTGCTGCCTTCGTTGCTGGCGCACAAATATTTTGGCGATTTCAAGGTCTTGCCGTTTCTGGGATTCGCGGAGCCGCATTCGCTTGAGCTTGACCTTGGAGAGGTTTATCGCGGCGGGCCGCTTTGGCTGCTGATGCATGGCGAGGTCGAATACTTTTCTGCCAACAGCATGTATGCGGCGGATCAGGCTGGGGTTCGGCCGTTCGCTCCTTATGTGGAGGCGCTCGACGGTAACGGGCGGTGGGTGCGCGTGGTAGACGATCTTGGTTTTCCGGCGGGCGGGGCGCGCACTATGACGGCCGACCTCTCGGGCAAGCTGCCGGTTGGGACTCGGCGCATTCGGCTTACCACTAATTTGCAGATCTATTGGGATGGCATTCTGATTAGCCGGACTGCGCAAGGGAGAAGCGCGGGCGGCCCTCACGCCTCCGTTTCTTCTGTTCCTTTGGTTCGCGCCGCCCTTTCCTTTCATGGATTTCCGCTTAAGATTGAGGGCTCTCCGCCGGGGAATGTGAAATACATCTACGAGAAGGCTAGCGCTACCGGGCCTTATACGCGGCCTGCCGGGGCTTACACTCGCTACGGGGATGTGTTACCGCTGCTTACGTCTCTGGACGACAAATTCGTTGTGTTTGGATCCGGGGACGAGGTTGCCTTGGACTTCAATCCTGCAACTTTGCCTGCGTTGCCGTCAGGTTGGGTGCGCGATTATTTCTTTGTTGCCAATGGGTACGAAAAAGATATGGACTTTTATGCCTACCATGGCGACTCCGTTGATCCGCTGCCGTTTCGCGAAATGCGGACTTACCCTTACCCAGGGCAGAGCTTCCCTGACGATCCTGCGCACCTTGATTACCTGCTTGAGTACAACACTCGTTTTATGTCCGGGAATGAGGCTGCCGGGTATTCGTTTCGGTATCCGTCAGATGGCACCCAAAAGCGATAACCACGAAGGACGCTAAGGCGCACGAAGGAAAATCTCAAGGGCTTTCGCGACGGCTCCCCATCTGGTTCGTGGTTTATAATTAATAGTTCAGCTTCCAGCGCAGAATACCCTATCGAAATAGGCTTGTCTGGCGGAAACAGTCTGACGGAGCAATCTACATATGATTCGAACTCTTCAAAATGCAGGTCCTACCCTGAAGATCGTTCTGGGCGCGTTGCTGGTTATTGTCTGCGCATCTATGGCGATCACACTCATTCCTGGTGGGATCGGGAGCAGTCTTGGTTTTGGCGGGCCTGGGGCGGGCGTTCTGGCTACGGTTGGGGACGAACAGGTCACGGCGGCTGAAGTGCAGCGCGTGGCGCGGCAGATGATCCAGCGCCAGTTTCCGCGCGGCGGACCACAGGCTGCCATGCTGTTGCCTATGTTCACCGGGCAGGCGGCGCAGCAGCTTATTGAAGAGAAGGTGCTGGTTGCGGAAGCGCGCCGTCTGGGGCTGCGTACCGATGACGCAGAGTTGCGCGACGAACTTCAGCATGGGCCGCTTGGCACCACGTTCTTTCCGGACGGCAAGTTCGTGGGGCAGGAAGAGTATGCGGATTTTATCCAGCGCAATAACATGACGATCGAACAGTTTGAGTCGCTGGAGAAGGAATACATTCTCATACGTAAGCTCCAGGCGATGGTTTCGGCGAGCGCTTTCGTTCCGGATTCGGAAGTGCACGATGAGTTCGAGCATCAAAATACAAAAATCAAATTTGAGTACGCGGTCATCACACAAGCGGGCATTCTGAAAGGGCTGCATCCGGCCGAAGAGGAACTCAAGGCGTTTTACGAGCGCAACAAGGCGAGCTACGCGAATTCGATTCCCGAGAAGCGGCAGATCAAATATGTGGTGATCGATTCGGCGAAAGTCGCCGCCGCCATGAACGTGAGCCAGGAAGATCTTCAGTCCTATTATGACCAGCATCGCGACGAGTATCGCGTGCCGGAACAGGTGAAGGTTCGGCACATTCTGATCAAGACTCCGCTGCCTGAGCCCGGACAGAAAGAGGATGAGAAGGCGGTCGCGGCGGCGCGCGCCAAAGCGGAAGACATTCTGAAGCAGGTCAAAGCCGGTGGCGATTTTGCGAAGCTCGCGGAAAAGTATTCGGAGGATCCAGGTTCGGCGAAAGAAGGCGGCGAACTGGGGTGGATTGGGCGCGGTCGAACCGTTCCGGAATTTGAGAAGGTTGCGTTTGCGCTCCCCAAGGGGGAAATCAGCGGTCTCGTCAAGTCCAGTTACGGCTTCCACATCATTCAGGTGGAAGACAAGCAGGACGCGCACCTGAAGTCGTTTGCCGAAGTGAAGAATGAGATAACGGAAAAAGTGAAGCAGCAGAAAATTGACCATGCGACTGAAACTGCCGCCAATGCCTTGCTGAGCGCGGCGCGCATTGACGGTTTCGACAAGGCGGCGGCGGCCAAGGGGGATTCGGTTGTGACCACCGATTTTGTGAGTCATAACGATACTTTGCCCGGAATCGGCGCGAGTCCGCAGCTGATGGATGCTGTGTTCAACGAGCCTGACAAGGCGCCACCCGACATCGCGCAGGTTCCGCAAGGCTATGTGGTTTTTCAAGTGCTCGGGATCAAGCCTCCGGCGACGCCTACGTTTGAAGAAATTCGGGCGCGGGTGGAGAGCGAATTCAAGAATCAGCGGGCCGGGTTCTTGTTACAGCAGAAAACGCAGGAGCTGGCCGACCGGGCCAAGGCCGATCATGATTTGAAAAAAGCGGCCGAAGATCTGGGCGCGAGTTTCATGACCAGCGATTTCGTCTCACCGGATGGGCAGGTTCCGAGGATCGGGTCGCTGACAGGGCAGGCTAGCGTGATTTTTACGCTCAAGCAGGGCGAGACGAGCGGGCCGATCATTTCGGGGTCCGACGGGGTGGTGGCGAAGCTGCTCGAGAAACAGGCGCCGACTGAGCAGGAGTTTGCGGCGAAGAAGGATGAGATCCGGCAGCAACTGCTCGAGGCCAAGCAGAATGAAATGTTCCAGCTTTTCGTTTCGAATCTTCGCAAGAACATGGAGAAGTCGAATCGCCTGAAGGTTAATGAGGATGAAATGAAGGCGCTGACGCGCCAGGCGAGTTCGGAGGAAGGGTCGTAGCAGCCTGCCGGCAATCGGGTTGCCGTACGATCTGCGGCGAGGACGCCGTGCTACGGCCGGTCGACTGACCGCTGGCAACTAACAGCTTACAACTGAGAACTGCTTTTCATGGCATTCGCGCGCGCCAGCGGAATTCTTCTTCATCCCACCTCGCTTCCTGCGCGCGGAGGTATCGGAGACTTTGGTCCGGCGGCTTACGCGTTTGCCGATTTTCTGGCGGCTGCGAAACAGGGCGTGTGGCAGGTGTTGCCGCTTGGCCCGCTGGGCTTTGGAGATTCGCCTTATTCGTCCACTTCCGCCTTAGCCGGAAATCCCTTGCTGATCAGCCTTGATCGGCTGGTGGAGCGCGGCTGGCTTGAACGCTCTCAGCTCGACACGCTGCCTGCCGAAGCAGACCCCGTCGACTATTCCGCCGTTTTCCATCAGAAGCTGCCGTTGCTGTTTGAGGCTGGGCGAAAGTTTTTGTGCGCCGCGCCGGAAAAGGCGCGCGCGCGTTATGAAAAGTTCCGGCGCGAAAATCAGTGGTGGCTTGACGACTTTGTCCTCTTCGACGCATTGCGGGCGCGCTACAAGTTGGCGAGCTGGAACGAGTGGCCTCGCGAACTTTGTCATCGCGAAGCGCTGGCACTGGAAACGGCACGGACTGAGATGGCTGACGATCTCGACGTGCGCAGCGCGCTGCAGTTTTTTTTCTATGAGCAATGGCAAGCGCTGCGAGCTTATTGCGCGGAGCGGTCGATTCGCGTGGCAGGCGATATTGCGATCTTCGTCAACTTTGACAGCGCCGATGTCTGGACTCATCCGGATTTGTTTCGTTTGAACGCGGAGCTTGATCCTGAAGTTGTAGCGGGCGTGCCGCCCGATTTTTTCAGCAAGGATGGGCAACGGTGGGGACATCCGCTCTATCGGTGGGACGTGATGAAGGAGCGCGGCTATAAGTGGTGGATCGACCGGCTGCGCTGGGCCACGCGCTGCTTTGATTACATCCGGCTCGATCACTTTCGCGGATTCTGCCAATTCTGGGAGATCCCGGCGGACGAACCGACGGCGATTCACGGGCGCTGGGTGGATGGGCCTAAGGACGATTTATTCGATGCGGTGCGGGCGGCGCTGGGCGGGCTGCCCTTTTTTGCGGAGGACCTCGGTTACATCACGCCCGACGTGCATGCGCTGCGCGACCGGCTGCAAATTCCCGGCATGGCGGTGCTGCAATTTGGATTCGGCAACGCGGGCGCGCATGTTCATCTGCCACATACTTTCAAAGCGGAGAAAGTCGTCTACACCGGCACACACGACAACGACACACTTTGCGGCTGGTGGGCCAGCGCGGCGACCGAGAACGAGCGCGCATTTGCTCAGGCTTATGCCGGGCGCTCGGACGACGGTATTCACTGGGCCATGATTCGCGCAGCTACGAATTCGGTTGCGAGCCTCTGCATTGTGCCATTGCAGGACGTGCTTGGGCTGGGTAGCGCTGCGCGCATGAATGTGCCAAGCCTGGAAGCTGGCAACTGGCGCTGGCGGTTCGATGCCGCGCTCCTGCGGCCGGAGTTGGGGCACAAACTGGCCGTGCTTGCCGAAGTTTCTGACCGCTTACCAGAGCCGATTTCTCCGAACCAAGAAGAATGGGCGGCTTGAACACTCTCCTATACTTCTCTGCCTGACCTTTTCTCCCCTGTGCCGGTGCACCCATGGGCGGGGCGCCCGTGCCTCCACTATGTGGGTCGATTTGGCCTACTTGCGGTTTGATCCTATCTTGATTGCTCTTATATGGCTCGCTTGGCTATTATTCGCCATGAGCGCGGAGAGGCAACGTCACCATTTCGAGGTGTACGCTCGTAACGCCGAGGTTGGCATTTATGGAATTCTCGCCATACTGCTTACGATTACAGCCGCGGCCGCGATTGGCGATGGAGGGTTGCTGCTATGGCATGGCATCCGCTCGTGGACGATCTCGGCGCAGACCCTTCAGGTGCTGGATCGCCTGCTGATCGTGTTGATGCTGGTAGAAATCCTGCACACCGTGAGGATTTCGATTTGCTCGCACGTGCTGGTAACCGAGCCGTTTCTCGTGGTTGGACTGATCGCATCGATCCGGCGGATTTTGGTGATTACGCTTGAGGCCTCTTCCCTTACGAATGGAGGCTCGTGGAACTCCGACACGGCAAGCATGTTCAGCGCGTCCATGACCGAGTTAGGGCTGCTTGGGCTGCTGATTCTGATTCTGGTTTATTCGATTACACTGCTGCGCCGGCACGCGCCGAATCCAAGAGAGTCCTGAGACCGCTCACGGTGTCACCTCGAACAAGACCCCGAAACCGATACCGCCCGCGTGGGTAGTGCCCAAAAGATTGCCTTGCGCATCCATCACTAAACCGCCAATCGGCAATCCGCCGTCCATATCTCCGATAAAGCTGTAGAGGATGGTCTCCGAGCCACCGGGCGTTACCTTAAAGATAGTTCCGCATCCGTTTCCGCCGCAGCCGGCACGGCCGCCCCTGTCAAGGGCTGAATCGTTAACGCGCCAGGAATCCCTGTCAAAGCCGGGCCTAGAGGGGATGGAAATGACAAATCACGAACGGAGAGATCAGAACTGCGGTCGTTTTGCAGGATGGGTAGTTGTAGGCAAATAGAATGGGAGTCGGACCGGCACCGTGAGTCGTTTGTTTTCAATGAGCTGAAAGTCACTTTACTAAATGCTCGCCATCCATTAACAATAATGAGTCACCCAAAAAGCAAGGAGCAATCATGCCCGCAACTGGAGAACTCATTCGTCTCATGAACTACGTCGACGACATCGCTGCAATTCTGCGGCGGGTCAATACTTCCCTTCCTACCATGAGCGAAGAGGAAAAAGTTCGTCTCGCTGAGTACATCCGCAAATCCGATCCCAGCCTGGAGAGCGTCCTGAAGCAACTCGACAAGCAGCTCGACAAGGTGACCAAGTAGTGCCTGAAGCAGCGCGCGAGGTGGCGCCGGCTACGGTGCCGAAGATCCAAACGGTGGCCGTCATTGGGGCGGGCATTATGGGACGGGGCATTGCCCATGCTGCGGCGCTGGCGGGCTGCCGTACTATTCTCGAAGACCTGCTTCCCAACGCGCTGCGCAAGGCGGAAAGCGAAATTCGCGCCAATCTCGATAAGGCGGTCGAGCTTGGCAAGGTGAACGCCGGCGATGCCGATACGGCGTTTTCGCGCATCGAGTATGCCGGCTCGGTGGATGAAGCTGCGCGCCAGGCCGATCTGGTGATTGAAGCTGTGCCCGAGGAGATGGAGTCGAAGATCGAAATCTTCACGCTCCTCGACAAGGTCTGCCGGCCGACTACGATTCTGGCGTCGAATACCTCTTCGCTCAGCGTTACTGAAATTGCCAGCGTTACTTATCGGGCCAAGAAATGTGTCGGGATGCACTTTTTCAATCCTGTACACAAGATGAAGGTGCTGGAAGTCGTGCGTGCGCTTGAAACGGACGCTGAAACGCTGGCCGCCGCAGTTGACCTTGGCAAGCGGATGGGCAAGGAAGTGGTGGTGGTGAGGGAATCGCCCGGCTTCATTACCAGTCGCATCAACGCCATGATCGGCAACGAGGCGTTCTACATGCTTCAGGAAGGCATTGCGACCGCGGAAGACATCGATAAGGCGCTAAAGCTGGGCCTAAATCATCCCATGGGGCCGTTCGAACTGGTTGATCTGGTTGGGCTTGATACGCGGTTGCAAATCCTCGAGTATCTGCATAAAAGTCTGGGAGAGAAATTCCTGCCTTGCCCGCTGCTTGTGCAGTATGTGAAAGCGGGGAGGCTCGGCCGAAAGTCGGGCCGGGGTGTTTTTGAATATTCCGGGCAAATATAAGGAATAAGTTCCGGCATGCGAAATGTTTGGCTCCGCAGGGTATCAAACGTACAAATGACACCCAAAACGTAAAGCATTGTAAAATCCCCGTAAACACGCCCTTTTGCTTCCCCCCCGACGTGCAGCATCGGTCGCCGAATCTGCATCTCACTCATTCATGAAAGCCCTCGTTGCTACCCTCGCAGTTGTTGTGTGCCTTTTTTCACCGTTTGCCTTTGGATCGCTGGGAGGCGACGCTGCCTCGGTCGATTCGGACCGCGCTCAGATGAAGGGAAGCGAGCAAGTGACACAGGCGAGCTCCTACACTGTGCATCAGCTCACTAGCGCCAGCGGAACCGTAGTGCGGGAGTACGTTTCCCCGGCCGGCCATGTTTTTGCCGTTGCCTGGCAGGGACCGTTTTTTCCCGACATGCAGCAATTGCTGGGCAGCTATTTCGATCAGTACTCAACCGCTGTCAAGGCCAATAAAGACGCCCATGTGGGACGGCATCCATTGAATCTTCAACTTCCGGGACTGGTCGTGCAGATGAATGGCTACATGCGCGCGTATCACTTCCGCGCCTATATTCCGCAGCAGGTTCCGGCGGGCGTGAAAGAGGAGGCATTGCGGTGAGAACGGCATCCGGAAAAGTACAAGTCATGTTGCGCGGGTTTGCCGCCGCCGTCGTGTTGTTGGTTTTCGGATTCCTGGCCGGTTGCGGCGGAGGGGGAAGCAGTTCGTCTCCGCCCCCCAACGGAAACAACGTGCAAGCGCTTTCCGTGAACGGCGGTCCGGCGGCGGGAGTGGATTACGCCGACGCGGCTTTCACCAGCGTTACGGTGTGCGTTCCGGGTTCTGCGAGCTGCGCAACAGTTGATGGGGTATTGGTCGACACCGGTTCGGTTGGATTGCGGCTGCTGGCTTCGGCCATTCCTTCGCTCGCGCTTCCCGAGCTTTCAGGTTCGGGCAACACGACTTACTACAACTGCGTGAACTTTGTAGACGGCACTTACCTTTGGGGTCCGGTCGCGCAGGCGGACATCGAAATGGCCGGAGAGAAGGCGAGCACGGCCAGTCTTCAATTGATCGAAAATCCTTCAGGCTTCAGCGTTCCGACGGCTTGTTCGCAAGGCGGGATAAACCTGGACACTCTTAACGACCTCGGGGCGAATGGCATTCTCGGAGTTGGGTCATATCCGCAGGATTGCGGTTCGGCGTGCCAAAATTCGACTTCGCCGGATGTGTACTTTACCTGTGGGCCGAGCGGTCCTTGTTCGTCGCAAACGATTCCGGTCGCGCAGCAGGTGATCAATCCGGTGATCGGGTTTACGACCGACAACAATGGCGTAATCATCGAAATGCAGTCGGTGGATGGCGAGGCGGCAACGGCCAGTGGATCGATGATCTTTGGCATTGGCACCGAATCGAACAACGCGCTTGGTTCGGCTACGGTCTATCCGATTAACAACAATGGATTTTTTACGACGACTTTCAATTCGCAGACATTGAACGAGAGCTTCATCGACAGCGGATCGAACGGATATTTCTTTCCCGATTCGTCGATTACACAGTGTGCGGGGAACAGCATCGCGCCCGGATTCTATTGTCCCAGCAACGCGCTGAATCTGTCGGCGCAGAATGTGGCGCAAGGCGGGTCGCAGGAGACGGTGAACTTCAGCGTGGATAATGCCGTGAACGATTTCAATAACTTTGGCAGCGACGCGGCCTTTGCGAATCTGGCGGGGCCGAACGGAGACACGAACTGCGGGAACGGATCGGCGTGCGGGTTTGACTGGGGATTGCCGTTCTTCTTCGGGCGCAATGTGTTCGTTTCGATCTACGGGCAATCGGTGCCTTCGGGGGCTCCGGCGGCTCCGTGGTGGGCGTATTAACTCTCGCGCCCGTCCGGAACCTGGCCGCTAGTCGTCATCGTCATCATCCGTTTTTTTCTTTTGAGGATGCGTGGCTTTCAACTTCTTGAGAGCTGCGAGCTTCTGCGCCCACTCGCCGGCTGTCTTCAGGTCGGATTTGCGAATGCCAGGATCGTCGCATTCGACGTCGGCGCGCTCGAGATAGACCAAGTTCATGTAGGTCATGGCCCCCTCGGATTTGGGATCGAGTTCGAGCGTCTTGTTGAGGTTGTCAATACCGTCATCCAGGTTGGACCAATTGTTTCCCCTGACCAAGATGCAGATCTCGTGGTTTTTTTCCGGGAGGGAATCTTCAGGCTTCAGCTTTAGCTTGGTACGTTGCTGCAGGCGGAATTGGTTGGACACGGTCCAATCGATGACGGCCGTCCAATAGTAGGAGTCGGGATCCCGCTGATCCAATTTTTCCGCTCTGGCGAAATAATCTTTGGCCTCGTCGAATTGGTTCATTTGGGCCTTGAGCAGGGCGACGCCCTTCGCGGCATTGAAAGATGCGATTCTCGAAGTATTGCCGTCAAGGACTCTTTGGTAGTAGTTGATGGCCTGATCGGCCACCCGGGCATTGTCCGCATTGTCGGCGCCCGGAACATACTTTCCTGCGAAAGCGTTAGCCAGATCCAGTTGCACCATGACATTCATTTGAACCTGGTTGTTGGCATTCTCAAAATGCTGGATCGCCTCGTCATATTTTCCGTGAGCGAGCGCCTGTTTTCCCAGTTCGATCTCCTTGTATGCGGGAAGCTGGGCAACCGCGACTGAGACCAACATTAGGGCGCAGATGATGGACAAAAGACAAAACAGACGACGTCGATGCATAACGAGCCCTCTCTCGCGAAATGCAATTGGGATGTGCAACCTCAATTCGTGCGATTCAAACTTACCATTTTAGGGTCCCTTTGGACCGTGTGGAACGGTACCCAGGCGCTTGGCTTCTGCGCGCTCCCGCGCCGCATCCGCCTTCTGGCCTAACTGATCATAAATGTCCGCCAGCCAAACGTGGGCTATCGGACTTTCGGGTTGAAGCGAAGCCGCTTTCTTTAGCGTTGCGATCCCAGCCTGAGGATCTCCCGATCGCGCCTGCGATTGCCCGAGAATCAGGTAACTTCCATAGTCCTCCGGATCGTACTCCAGCACCGTTCGGCACTCTTTGATGGCATCCGCCACACGGTTGGTGCGGGAATAAGCCAACTCCAGAAGGCTGTGCGCCTCGACCTGATTGGGAACTCTGGCGACGACTTTCTCGAGCTCCGGGATTGCGGCATCGAAATCCTGGGTTGCCATAAGGCATTTTGCAAGCCGGAAGTGAAGCTGCATTGACCCGGGATCCATTTCGAGCGCTTTGCGAAAAACGGGCATTGCGGAATGAAAGTCGTTGTTCAGCAGCATCCAATCGCCTAATTTCGAATAGAGCGGCAGGCTCGGCTCTTTGGAGACCACCTCCTCGAGCAGCCCAATCGCAGCGGGCATGTCCTGCTGCATATGCTCGGCGCGGAGAATCATGTCGGCGATTTCGATTTTGTCTTTGGGATCTGCGCCCTGATCAACCGGAGTCTTCGAAAAGCTGTTTCCTGAGGCCATGTAACCAAGCGCTCCGAGTTTTGCCTGCGCATCGGGATCGAGAGCAGCCGTGGCAGTTTCACGACTGCTGGAAGTCTTTTGTCTGAAAGCCTCGGTTTGGCCGGCCAGCGTGTCGGCCACCGCGCTCGAAGTCGAAGCCAGATTATGCTGCGCCTCGGGGTCCGTCGATTCGTCGTACAGTTCGCGGCGCGGCGCCTGGATATACAAGTATTTCCCGGTGCGAAGCGAGCGCAGCGCACTCCAGCCGAATTCGGCGTGTGGGTACTCCGATTGCGAATAAGCGGGACGGTCATGCCAGGCTTGCGCAGTCGTATTTCCGCCGGGCGGTTTCGCCTTCATTAAATCGAGCAGCGACTCTCCCTGCACCTGCACGGGGATGGCGATGCCGACTTCTTGCAGAAGCGTGGGCAGGATATCGACAAGCTCTACCCAGTTTTCCACCCTTCTTTCGACGGCCGTGGAGCGGGGCAGTTTTATCAGCAGAGGGACATGGATGGTTTCATCGTAGAGAAAGATGCCGTGCTCATCCTCACCGTGAGCGCCGAGCGACTCGCCGTGATCGGCCGTGATGGCGATTACAGCGCTGTCGTACAATCCGCGCAATTTCAGCTGCCCAATCAGATTGCCGACCACGGCATCGTCATAGGCAATGCCCCCGTCATAGGGCGCCTTGGCATAGCGGCTTTTGTACGGTTCGGGAGGATTGTAGGGACCATGGGCATCGTACAGATGAACCCAGATGAAGAACGGACCCTTCGGATGCTTGTTCAGCCATGCCAGAGCGTGCGCGACCACTTGCTTTCCACGGCGGGCGATGGTGTTGTAGGGGTCTTCATCCGGACCTTCATAGCGGAAACCGGCGTCGTAGAAGTCAAAGCCGCGGTCAAAGCCGGGCGCATTGCCCGTCTCAGGACTAAGGACGATAGAGCCAATAAATGCGGCGGTGTGATAACCGTGAGCGTGGAGGATGTCCGGCGCATACGGCAGATCCTTCGGCAACGGCTGTCCAAACGTGTTCAGGTGATGGAATTGTGGATAGGTGCCGGAGAGAATGGTCGCATGCGATCCCGGCGTGATCGGTATTTGCGCGTAGGCGCGCGTGAAGATCGTCGACTGCTGCGCCAGAGCATCCAAGTTGGGCGTCAGTCCACGCTTCGAACCGAGGAATCCCATGCGGTCCGCGCGCGTCGTGTCTAACGTGATCAGGATAATGCTCGGCGGCGCCGGGGCCACGCGTGCGCCCGTTTTAGCCGCCGCGGGGTGGTTCGCCGCCGCCACAGCACTCGCCGCCAGAATCCCAGCGATGCAAAACAGCATCCACCACGGAGCCACGAAAATGCGGAGAAACCTGGCTGTGATGCCATGCGAATCGGTGTTCATCCCGTTTCTCACTGGTGGTTGGGATTCTCCGGACCTGCCTCGGGCTCGGTTTGGGGAGATATCGGGAGCGCCCCGAGATGCACAGCTTCGTCGTGCTCCCGCGCCGCATCCGCCTGGTTCCCCAGCTTAAGATACACATCCGACAAGACCATGTGAGGGTCGGGGCGGTCGGGCTTGTCTTGGATTGCGATCTGGAGCGGTTGAATTGCATCCTTAAAATCTCCCGTCTCCAGCAAGGCTCGGCCGAGATTGAAGTTGGCGCCGTAGTTATCCGGTATGGCCACCAGCACAGTCCGGCACTCTCTGATCTCATCCTGCACCCGGTGCGCCCTTTTATAGAGAACAATCAGGTAAATGTGCGCCTCCACATTGTTCGGTTCCGCTTTGGTCACATCCTCAAAAGCAGTGGTCGCCTCAGGGTCTTTTCTCAGTCTCCACCATGCGCGGCCCAATTGCATCTCGGCATGTGAAAAGCCGGGATCGAGTTGTACCGCCCTGCTCAACTCGGGAGCGGCTTTTTCGTAGTCCATTGCCTCCAGGTAGCATCCACCATAAAAGAAATGGAACAAGGCAAGGTTCGGATCGACGGCAATCGCTTTCTGAAGCAGGGGTATTGCTTCCGGGCATTTGTGCTTCTGAAGCAAATCGTTGATCCGGTTCACCGCATTTATAATTCCGACCTTGTCCTTGGGATCGGCCCCATGTTCCGGGGATACCGCCAAAGCGGGATTATCGATTCTCGCAATGTATCCCAGCGCGGTAAGCTCATGCGTCTGGCCTGTGGTAATTACAGCCTTTGGCCTCTCCGCAGTGTTGCTGGTCTTCTGGATAAATTCCTTCAGCTTGGCCGACAAAGTGTCGGCCACCGCCGGCAACGCCTGCGCCAGGTTGTGCTCCGCACCGGGGTCGTTCATCTGATCGTAGAGTTCGCGGCGGGGCGCCTCCACATAAAAATATTTTCCCGTCCGCAATGACTGAATCGCGCTCCAGCCAAAGGCGAGGTGGCCGTAATCGCCCTCGGAATAAGCGCCGCGATCCTGCCAGGCGCTCGCGGCTGCCTTGCCTTTAGGCGTGCCCGGTACCAGGAATCCGAGCAGAGACTGCCCTTGGACTTTGTCCGGCACCGGGATGCCCAGCCAGCCTAGTATAGTCGGCATGATATCGGCGTGTTCCACTGTGGTTTCAACGTGCTTCCCGGCAGCTTGCCCATCCGGCAGCTTTATTAGCAGGGGAACATGAATGGTTTCGTCATAAAGAAGAATGCCATGCTGGTCTTCACCATGGCCTCCCAGCGCTTCGCCGTGATCGGCGGTGACGGCTATCAGCGCTTCATCATAGAGACCGGAGGCCTTCAACTCCCGGAAGAGAGTGCCCAGTGCCGAATCCATGTAGGCGATCTCTCCATCGTAGGGTGCTTTGGCGTAGCGTGTCTTGTAGGGCTCCGGCGGGTCGTAGGGATCATGTGGATCGAACATGTGGATCCAAATGAAAAATGGTCCGGGCGGCCGTTTGCTGAGCCAGCCGGTGGCATGTTTCACGACCTCGCCCGCTCGCCATTCGACGCTGTGGTAGCGGTCGCCGCCGCCCTCCGGCCCCGGTTGGAAGCCGGCGTAATAGGTATCAAAGCCCCGATCAAAGCCGGGAACGCTCCACTTTGGGTCAAGGGCCATCGAGCCAACAAACGCCCCGGTATGAAATCCCTGGGCCCCCAGGATCTCGGGCAAGTAGGGCACAGTTTTCGCCAGAGGCATGGGGAAGGCGAGCACCTGGTGGTACTGCGGATACGTGCCCGAGAGAATGGTCGCGTGCGCACAGGGCGTAAACGGAGCCTGCGTATACGCTCTGGTGAAGACCACCGACTCCTTCGCCAATTTATCGAGGTTTGGCGTCAGCCCGCGCTTCGAGCCCAGAAATCCCATGCGGTCGGCGCGCGTAGTGTCCAGCGTGATCAGGATGATATTGGTATAGGCGACCTTTGGCTGCGTGCTGGAGCCAGGAGTTCCGGCATTCGGGTGGGGGCTGTCCGCAGCGAAGCTGCTCGCCACCAGGGCGGCGACGCACATGAAGCAATAAATTCCGCGCATTTTTGAAATGACCTTTACTTTGGGAGGGTTAAATTGATTTTACACAAAACTGACCGGTTGCGGCATTCCCGGAACTACGATGCGGTTACCGCGGGTCGCCAGCGACCAGCGCAAAACCACGACTGCTAAAACCCGCTTAGGAGCGGGGGCTGCTGCCGTGGCGGGCTGATAAAAGAAAGAGGCCCCAGCCGCCGAAGACACTCGCGGCAGTTCCGCTCTGGGATCGCCGGCCATTACCGAAACCGGGCCCTTAAAGCTTTGTACCCCACGACTTCCGATCACCTCAGCTTTTACTAAGGCGCGAAAAAGCAGCGCCTACTTCGGCTTGTCGGCCGGCGCCGTCTTAGGCTTCGCGCCCGGGGCTGCCGGATGTACAGGTTTCGTACCTTCCAGCGATTGGCAATCGCGCGGCACCGTAAAGAGCGTTGAATCCTGAGGACCCAGCCTTACGTCCTTGTATTCGATGACCCATTGCCGCACCTTTGCCTGCTGATTTACGATCTTAATGGGAAATCCCTCCAGATCGTCCGCTTCATAGAGCCGGAAATGCGCCGGATTCGTAAACTTTTTGCTATGGACGGTAATATCTTCGACATGGACGTGATGGCCGTTCACGGTGTCTTCGCCGACTGGCACGCGCTCGTACGTAAAACCCGGTCCTGACATGAAGAATGGGAAAGTGCGGGAATAAAGAAAGCCCAACTTGGCGCATCCCCCCAGCGAGAGGCCGTACGATGTCCGTTTTACCAAATCGTCAACGAAATATTGCGTCGGCCCCGAATTGACGGCCTGCATCCTCATCAAATCACCGGAACGGTAAATATGTCCATCCTCGTCCTGGCCGGGCATAATACCTCCGTTCTCGATCGCCGAAAACTCCCGGAACCGGTCCAACGGAAATTGCGTTGAATCGAGCTTGGCAGTGGGGGCTTGATCTGATGAAGCTGGCGTTTGCGCTGGCGATGCCGGTGACGGCTCCTGCGCCCACACCGGCAGGGTAAGGCAGCAGGCGAGCAGCAAGGCCGCGATTGGTCGAATCATCTCTTAAGGTTCCTCCTGGTAACACGATCCCACAAATGCGCTTGTGGCTGGTTGCGTCTCAAGTATACAAAAAGAGAGCCACGCCGTGAATCGGCGTGGCTCGATGAAACTACATCGATCATGGTTCGTTACTTCTTGGCAATTCTGCTCTGGCCCTTGCCAGCGGTGGTCCCATGGCTAGCAACGTTGCCCGCGGGATAGCCGGAGCCCAAGTAGCCGTAGTTGTCGCCGAAGTAGTAGCCGGTGTAGGCACCAGCAACGCCCAGCCAGCCGTACTTCCCGCTGAAGTAGCCGGTCTTTGAGCTCCGCTTGCTGGCCTTAGCCGATTGCCACACCGTCCACTGTTCGCCGGTGAAGCAGACGCACGAGGCGTCGTAGATGCCGTCGCCGACGACCGCACCCTTGCCATGAGCCGGCAGACCATCATTTGGCGTGGTGGCGGAGAAGCCGACGATCGGGGAATTGTACTCCAAGCCGCAGCCCGTCGTGGTGTTGTCAAATCCTGCAACCACGCCGCCGCTGTTAGTGGTGATAACGTTGAAGTTGCAATATTCGAGAGTTCCGGCAGCGTCCCAGAAACTATACGTGCCAGACTGCGCGAAAGCCATGCTGCAGCCGAATACCAACAGAGTGATTACCAACAAGCTTTTCTTCACTGAATTTCCTCCTGGAAGTTTTGTGAATCTAACGTTAGAAGCTAAACAACAGAAGCTGAACAACCCACCAGTGGGGTCCTGCGGGGAAGCAGTGACCACACTGACTGCAGGCAAATCTAGCTCATTCCCGGATTAAGTCAAGGGAATAAGCGCCGTTCCAAAGAAAAATTTTTGGAAAGATAAAAACTTTGCGCTCTTGCGGCAAAAGGCCTGCCAAAGCAGTGAAAAAAAAGCGTCTTCAGGGTGATTCGAGCGACGGGAAAACGACCGAACGGATGAAGAAATCGTGCGGTCGCGACGGAATTTTGGCGCTCCAAGTTCAACTCGCCGAGCTGTCGAGGCTGGAGACCTGAGTTTGAGGCTGCCAGCCTAAAGCAATATTCGGAAACACCGGATGAATCCCCAGGTCACGATGGCCAAATCACGATGGACCAGGTGTCGATGGCCCAAGTGTCGATGGCCTACGAGTGGTGGCGGCTCAAGCGCGCGGATCGAAACGGGTTGACTCGCGGCTCGCCTAAAAAGTAATGCGAACGCCGAACTCCATTTGCCGGGGGGCGCCGGTGGCATAGGTCCCGGAACCCGGCAGTACGCGGTCAAGGCGCGATGTGCAGAACGCCGTGGTGTTGCCACACACGCCGGGCGATGTTGAGTTGTTCAGTGAAGTGCCGGGCGCACCATCGAGGATGCCGCTCAGCTGACCTCCCGGGCCGCCGAAATTCGCGAGGTTGAAGAGATTGAAGGCGGTAAAGCTCGGCTCGACCTTGAAGCGTTCGCCAACCGCGAACGGCCAGCTCAGGCGCAGATCGATGGTTTTAAGCCAGTTCTCTTCGGCGGCGCGGCCGGGGACGCCGCAACTCGGATCCGGCGGATTGCAGGAAGAAATCAGCGGCGCATAAGCGCCGAGCTGGTGCAATTGCGTCGTGCTGAAGAGGCCGGCATTGACCAGATCATGGCCCGCCGGCGTCAATTGCCCCGCCACATACTTGTCGTAGAAGGCGATGGCATTGTTAATTTTGTTGCTGCTGTATTTTCCCAGCGTCCCAATGTAAGTGCCGTTCACCACATCGCCGACGGTTCCGTCGCCGCTTACGTCGCTGCGGAAGATTTCTCCCGGGACCCCGCCGCCATTCTCCTGCGGAATGTATCCAGTGATGGGGAGTGGAGAGGCCATCAGAAAGATGGTTGAGATGCGCAGACCGCGAGGCGTTTCGATGGTCGGAGTGAAGACGATCTGATGCGTGCGGTCGAGTCCCGATGAGTGAAAGTGGCCAAGGTGAGGACGGTCGTAGTCCAGCGCGGGAGTGAGAATGGAATAGTCGCCGCCACTTCCATCGGGTTCTGCGATGTTGGTTCGATACCGCGAAACGGTGTAGGAGAGCGCGAGGTCGATTCTCTGTACGCGGCGCAGCGGGTTGACGCCGCTCGATGTGTGGTAGGTCGCATGGAGTGCCTGATACTGCGACCGTCCGCCCGGGAAGTACATGAGGTTCGAGCCGACCGCGGGATTGATGCCGCCGAACGCGGCTTGTTGCTTGCCCAGAACCGAGCAGGCGAAGGAGCCGCAGAACGCGTTGGAGGAGTCGAGGCCGCTGCGAGCGAAGTCGACGATGCTGGCGTTGGCGACATTGGCGAGATAGCAGTTCACCGCGGATTGGGAACTTCCACCGGCAGAAGTTGCAATCGGGCATATTCCACTGGTCATCGGATTGTTCGCAATGGTCGCGTTGATGGCCGAGAGTTCGGAGGCGTAAGTGTTCAAAGCTGGATTGGGATTGGTGCCGTCGGTGAGGTAAGAGGCATCGCCAACGTGATTCGAATCAATGCCGATGGGGAATGCGGTGCCGAGATCGCGGATGTAGTCGACGGAGAACATGCTGCGCAGTCCCATCTGGCGCTCGATTCCACCGGACATGTGCAAGATGCGCGGAGTGCGGAACGTGGGCGCGAGCAATCCGCCGAAGTTAGCCAGACTGGCAACTGAGTAAACGTTGGGACCGCTGGTGGTGGCCTGGGCCGCCTGAAATTGCGATTGCAAATCCTGGATCGCGGTCGCGACTTGGACCATCGGTCCGCCCCCCGGTGGGGTTTGCATGGAGCCGAGTGGCTGGCCACAGATTTGCGTCGCGATGTCGATTCCATCGACCGAGTTTGTGATGTACGGTTGACCGCCCTGCGCCTGTTGGATCGCGTTTGGTAAAAGCGTGGAACCCCCCGGACAGAGCGTGAGGCTGCGATTGAATTGACCATTGGTGAGGCGGTTGATGCGGTCCTGATAGGCGTTTTGGAGCAGGAAGTTGTCGTAGAACAGGCCGGCGCTGGCGCGAACTACAGTACGTCCGCTATGGCCGGGATCCCAGGCCAGGCCGATTTGGGGAGCGAAATTGTTATACGGATTATGGACTTTGTTGCCGAGCGGCTGGTAAACATCCTCGGTGAAAGGAGGGAAGAAACCGTATTGGTTGAGGATCAAGTCGCTACCCGAGCACGGCGCGCTGGTCACGAGAATGTTGAGATCGGAACAAGGCACGGGGCTGAGATCGTGGTTGTTGCGGTCGGTGTCGTAAACGTAATTAACGCCGAAGTTGAGATTCAGATTCGGAAAAACGTTGAAGGTATCGCCGAAGTAGCCTTCGAGCCGCGTGTCGGAATGCCCGCCGAGATGGCCGAAGGCCGAGTCGGTGCTGAAGTTGCCGAGACCATTAAAGATCGTGACGGTGCCGACTGGGTAGTTGAGAGGATCTTCCGCGCCTCCGGTCAGCAGAGGATTGCCGTCGATCGCGGAAATCGTCGCAAGTCCGTTGGAGCTGGTGACGGACGGACCGAAGCTGCCGGCTCCGGGATTCCAGTAGTCTCCCTGAACGATGCGGTGGATGGCACCGCCGAAGTGGAAGATGTGATCGACAATGTAGGCGGTATTGCTGTCGTAGCGCGCGTAGAGATCGCGCTGCTTGGTCTGGCGCGGACCCGCGATGGACGGGCCGATCGAGAACGAACCGAACTGCATGTGAAAAGGAGCCGACGGATCGATGACCGACGCGCCCAGATCCGGGCTGACTGTGTTGCTCATCTGCTGGATTCCGAAACGCGCGCTGCGCACGAATCTTGGACCATTCCAGTCGAGACCGAACGCAGCGGAGGGGACGTTGAGCTGGTTGCGGTAGCTTGAAAAACTGTTCTGCGGGCCGATCAGGTTGGCGTTGTCGAAGCCGAGGCGCGCGAAAAATCTCATGTTGTCGTTGACGTTGTAGTCGAACCGGGCGAGCGCCGTGTTCTCGCGAAAATATGCCGAGCGCAGGGCGGTGCCGTTGGGAGCGGGGAATCCGACCTGGGCGGGCAAAAGGCCGTCCTGCTTGGTACGTTCGGCGCTTACAAATAGAAACGCCTTGTCTTTGATGACCGTGCCGCCGGCTCCAAAACCATATTGCTGGCGGCTGTAGTCGTCGCTGTCGGAAAAGCCGGCGAGCCCGAGCGCCTGGTCGCGCAAAATTCCGAAGATGTTGCCGTGCCACTCCTCCCCGCCGGTGCGCGTTGTGACGCGGACCGCGCCGGTGGCGTTCAGAGATTGAAAAAGATCCGGGAAATTTCGGGAAACGATGACTTCGCGGACGGCTTCTGTGGGTAGGGTAAATTCAGCGGCGCCCTTGGTCTCATCCATCGATTCGACTTCGTCGAAATCGTAACGCGTGGTGCGTCCGAGCGTGCTGTCGATGGAGAGCGTCTGCTGGCCGCTCTTGCCCGGTTCGAGGACGGCCCCATCGACCGCTTGCACGCCGGGGAATAGTTCGCCGGCGGTCAGGTAGTTGCGTCCGTTGATGGGTAGGTCGTCGGGGAAATCGCCGGTGAAATGGCTTTGCAGGCGGACCGGGCCCGGATTGATCCACTCAAGATGGAAGTTCGCGGTTACGGCGGCGCCTGCGGTGACGGTAACAGTCTGCTGCACAGACAGCATGTCGCGGCCGGACGCAGTGACTAGATAGGCGGTCGGCGGCAACTGCTCGCTGACGTAAGCGCCATTCTTGTCCGCGGTGGCCGCACCCTTGTTCTCGGTGGAGAGCGAGTTATAAGTAACACGCGCGCCTTCGACCGGAACGCCGTCTTCATCGAGCACGGTGCCCTGGATGGTGCCGGCTCGGGTCGTTTCGGAAGCTTCCTGCCCCCAAAGCGGGGCGGCAATAAGCGAGAGCGACGAAACGACTGTCAACGAAACAAAGAAGATAAGGCCGCGGGACAGACAACGCCGTGCGCACAAACCAGACCATTGAAACAAAGCGCCACTCTCCTGGGAGCAGAATCACCGACAGAACGGCAAAACAATCCTGCGTGTAAGGGTCTTAGCTTTCCACTGAAATGGAATAGGACAGTTTACTAGATGCGGCCGCGGAACCGGCGCGATGTATGCGATTTTTCGGAGCTGAGCTGGATCGCGAAAAATATCTCGCGCCAGAGACGCTCTACCACGATCCCTTTCTCGTGTAATACCCGGCGCGATTGTGCACTTGATACGGCCCGCCAGCTGGTGGATTCGCGAGGCTTACCTGCACGCGGCGGAAATCGGAATCGGAGTAACGCTCCGTTGGATAGTAGGCGAGCAGGTATTGCGTGCGCAGTTCGTCGCTGATCTGGCGGAAGGCGTCGTCCAGTTGCGGGGTCGAGGTCGCGTAGTAATATTTGCCGCCCGTGTCTTCGGAGATTTGTATGAGCGCATGCTCGCCGCCGGTGTCGCGGCCGGCGCTCGCTTCAATCGGGACAATGATGATGCTGTAAATAATCGCTTCGGCTTCCTGGGCGGCGCGCAGGGCTTCCTTGTAGTCGACCTGGCTGACGGTGTCGCCGCCGTCGGTGATGACGACCATGACTTTCCTCCCGGAGCGCTTGCTGAGCGCCTGGGCGCCCAGGAAAATTGCGTCGTAAAGAGCGGTGGCGGAGCCGTTGCGAACCCGGTCAATTCCAGCGTCGATCTTTTTCAGATCGGAAGTGAATGGAACCATCAAGTCCACTTCCTCGCTGAACTTGTAGACCGCGAGGGCGTCCTGCGGGCGCAGGATGGTTTGCGAAAATTTTCGTGCGGAGGCGAGTTCCAGCGGCAGATCTTTGCGCGTGCTAAGGCTGGTGTCGACCGAGAGTGCGATCGAGAGTGGAATCGCCGACTCGCGGTCGAAGACGGCGATCTTTTGATCTTTGCCGTTTTCCTTGAGCTGAAAGTTATCTTTGCCGAGAGAGGCGACCGGCGTACCGTGCGCATCGGTGACCGTCACGAAGATATTGACCAGTTTTACATCGACCTTGACCGTGTCACCGGTATTTTGCGCGAGCAGCGGAAGGCTCGCGCAGCCGAGCAAGGCACAGGCAAGGAGGCAAGGTATAAGTCGCGGGATTTGAAATATGTGCATGGGAAAAGAACGCCCGTTGTGTGCTCGCAACTCGCGGCTCGCGACTGGTCGCTCATTCTTCATTTGAGGGGACATCTATTTGGATGCGGCCTTGCGTTCCTTTGTGGCGCCCGGCCCTTGAATTTCTTCGGGAAAAGCTTCTCCGTCAGCCCAGACGGCTCCGTCCTCAAAGTACTCTTTTTTCCAGATCGGAACCGTCTTCTTGAGTGTGTCGATGATCCAACGGCAGGCCTCAAAGGCTGCGCCGCGATGGGCGGAGGCGACCACAATCAGCACGCTCGTTTCGCCGATTTCCAGGCGCCCGAGCCGATGGATGATGGAAATCGCGCGCACGGCAAAGCGTTCCCGGGCCTCGGCGGCGAGACATTCCATTTGTTTGAGCGCCATGGCTTCGTAAGCTTCGTAGTCGAGGTAAAGCGTGCGGCGGCCACGCGTGTTGTCGCGCACGACACCTTCGAAAACTACGGCGGCGCCATCTTCGGGTTGCTTCAGTGCGGCGAGAACAGCCTGGGTTGCGATTGGCTGGCGCACTATTTGGACCCCGCCTTCGCCTTTTGCGCACGCTGTTTCAGATGTGCCGCCGCTCACGGGAGGTAGCAGGGCAACTTCATCGCCAGCGGCTAATTCGCAATCCGCGGCGGCATATTCTTCATTGACGGAAAAAGCCAGCGACGGGATCATCGCCTCGATTCGCGGTGCTTGGCGCACATAATGCGAGAGGACATCTTTGACACGCGCTCCTTCGTGGAGATCGACCATGTCGGTTGAGCGTCCGACTAGGTCTTTAAGAACGCCGAAGAACAATATGCGAATTTGCAAGGTGGTTGCGCCTGACTACGGCCTATATAGCTCGGACACTCCGTCAGACCGATTGCAAGCGGATCAGATCCCTATTCGGGGGGCGCCCGCGCCACACATCCAGTTTAGCGCGACTGCCTTCCGTCAGTGCATGTACCGCAGTGTAGTGACTCTACACGCCAATTGCCGGCTGGCCGTTACTAGCGTAATCGTGCATGAGGTCACTTTCCGTCATAGGCTTGATGCGAGCGCCGACATAGAGGAGGCTGTATCCAGAACGCCACTCAAATCGATTCAGGCCGCAGCGCGTCTGCGCGGGCGTTCCTCCACACTCTCAACATTCTTATAAAGTACACGCGGTTGTACGGACCAACTCACAAGCGGACTCTTACTCAGTTCGATACTGCCTGGAAAGAACTGCAATCGGCACTTCCGAAAACTCAAGACAGCGGATTTGTGCTCGGCGTCTCCGACGATAAGCTTCTTCTCGACGGCATCCCACTCGAAACCGGGCAAGCAGAGCGCAGTTTCGCGCAGTTGTTGAATGCCGCGGGACTCTCCAGCATTCTGTTTTCGAACAAAGTTAATCTCGACGATTTCACCCGCCTGGTGCGCGCCTTCGCCATGGGCGGCTCGAAGGCGCAGGACTTCGCCAAGCAGATCAAGGAAACGCTCTCCGAAAGCAAGACCTCGTCGATTCGCATCAACGAAGTGAAATTCATCGCCGCCGATCCCACTACCGGAGAGCTGTCGATCGCCGCGCAACTGGCCGCGCAGTCGCTCGGTCCGGAATTCAAGCAGTGGCTCAACGATCCGCAAAAGCTGTTGCAGTTAATCGCGGCCGCGCAGGGAGCGAGCGCTGGAGGATCGGGCGAACCTGGCAGTGCTCCGATTGGCACGGTACCCAATGTTGGCTTTGGAACGGGCACGGGTTCTGGAACCGGCACGGGGACCGGTGTTGCCTGGGATGGCACCAGCGTCGTTCCTTTGCAGGAAGAAGAAGTGGTACGCGCCATCCGGCTACTGACGCATTTCGGTCAGGTCATGCAGGATCCGAATGCCTCGCCCGAGAGCCTGAAGACTGAACTCGGGACGATGCCGGAGACGACCAAAGTCAATCTCGCGCAATTGCTCGAGGGGTTGGCCTCACAGGCCTCCCTGAGCGCTGCGGAAAATGACACGCCGCTCTTGATGAAAGCCGCCGAGAGCATGGCCATCAAATTCGCGCTCGACCGTTATCAGAAGGGCGACGTCAAGGTAAACGCCGTCCACGAGATGATGGAGCACCTGAGCAAGCAGATGGATACCCTGCGGCAGATTCTGCGCGTGCAGGAAGACAAGATGTCGAAGGCCGGGATTCTGGTGGAGTCGCACGCCGACATCCTGGACCGCATGTTCTGGGCGGAGATTCCCGAGAGCGGCAAGAAAAGCGTACTGATGTCCAATGAGGCGGCCTGTGTGCCGCCGCGCAATATCCGGCAGTTTGTGGAACTGCTGTTCGAGCGCGAGGATGACGAACTCGCGGGCAAGATCCTTTCCAACTATGTCAGCGGCCTCGACGCCAAAGATGGTGAGCCTCGCCGCAAAACGGCGACCGGGCTGGCGCAACTTGCCGACCTGTTTGCCGACGCGCCCGTGCAAGTGATGACGGACGCGGTCGGCGCGATTGGGGAAAAGATCGCGAAGGAAACTGACCCGGAAATCCAGAGCATGCTGGGCGCGTCACTTACGCGCTTCGGGCAGGAAGCTTGTTCGCGGAAGAAATACAAAGCGGTGGCCGCAATGTGTTCGGCGTTCGTGAGAATTGCTCGGGACCGGCCGGCGCTGGCACAGGACTTGCGGTCACGAGTCGGCATTGAGAATCGCCTGCCCGAAATGATTGAAGAGGCGATCAACAGCGACCTTGTTCCCGAGGATGTTGTCGAAGTGCTCCAGGAGCTGCCGCGAAGCGCGGTGGAACACTTTGCGGACCGCTTCTTCCGCTCGCAGAAGCGGGACGAGTGCGATCGCATCATTGACCTGGTGGGGGAGTTGGGGCAGACGGCCTTTAGCGATCTGCGTGAGATTTTGCGTACCGGACAAGCGCGGCAAGCGGCTTCTACGGTGGGTCTGTTGAGCCGCCTCGATCCGGCCTCGCTGCTCGAAGTTCTTCCCGGACGCATGAGCGAGTTCAACCGTTTTTATCAGGACATCATCGTGCGGCAGATCGCCTATGCCAACTCTCCCGATCGGGGACGCACGCTGCTGGAACTGCTCGAATTGCTCGACGCTCTGATTCTGCCCGAGACGATTGACGAGATCGGCATGAGCCAGGACCGCGGCGCGAGCGGCCCGCTCATCGCTCTGGCGACCGCGGGCGAAGCCGAATCGCGTTCTCCTTTCGTGCAGCTGAAGGCGATCGAGTCGCTTGGACGCCTGCGCGAAATGGATGCGGTTCCGATTCTGCGCACCATCGTTGAAGACAAAAAGTTCATTGGATACGCGCAGCATCGCGAACTGCGGATCGCGGCCATTCAGTCGCTCTCCAAGATCGACCCGCGCTACGGCACTCAGGCGCTTGCCGAGAGCGGCCTGGAGACGGTGGAACTTGCGGTCGCGCCGCTCGATTCTGCGCTCGGATGTCCCTGGGTACGGCAGCGCCGTTATGAGCGAATCATTCTGCCGCGTACACTCTCGGCCGTGCTTTCCAGTTCGTGGGGCAAATCGAGCATCGTGATGCGCGAGATGAGCCTCGGTGGCGGCATGGGCACGCGCAGCGACAACTTGCGCGTGGGCTCGGAGGCAAACGTCGAAATTTCTGTCGGAGTCAAGAAAATTCGCGCCCAGGTGCTCTTGCGGCGGGCGCGCGTGAATGAAATTGGTTTCGAGTTCGTGAACATGGATCTTGACAGCCGCTACCGCCTGCGCCGCGTGCTTGTCGAAGCGCTCGAGAAGACTCCCGACAAGCGTGGATCGTCGGATTGGGATGGCGAGCGGAAGTCGCTTACCTAGTTCTCAGTTCTCAGTTACAACGGAAAAACAAAGGCCTCTGCTGAAGCGAGGCCTTTGTTCGTTCTTCGCTATCTGCGAAACTCAAGCGCGGCGAACTAGGCGACTTTCACGAAGATAATAACCAGCGTGAAGAGCACCAGAGACTCGATGAAAGCAAGTCCAAGAATCAGCGCGACCTGAATGCCGGCGCGGGCTGCCGGGTTGCGGCCGAGAGCTTCGCAGGCTGACGCCGCGGCGCGTCCTTGACCTTGCGCCGCCAGGCCGGCGGCGAAGGCGATGGCGAAGCCGGAGGTGATCGCGACCCAGTTGGTTCCACCCGTCGCGGCTGCGCCGCCTTGTGCGAACGCGGGAACGGCGAAGATCGAACACAGCAATAACAACAAGAGCAACATCATCATTTTTCGCATTTGTGTTTCTCCTTTATGAATTGCCGTCAGGAGGTGGTTGACGCCGTGCTTTCATAAGCCGGCGCCCTCACGCTGAAGGCGCGTTACAGGTTACCGGTCACAGGTCATTGGAAAATCTCACTCACTGATTCCCGTGACCCGTCACCTGTGACCTGTGACCGTTTTAGTGCTCGTGCGCTACCGCTTCGCCCAGATAGACGGCGGGCAGCAGTATAAAGATGTACGTCTGAATGAACGACACTCCAATGTGCAGGCCTTCAAACACGATGGGCAAGCCAATCGGGAAGAGCGAAAAAAATACCAGCGTCACCATTTCGCCCGCGAACATGTTAGCGAAAAGACGCACGCTGAGCGACAAAACGCGCGCCAGGTGACTGAATACTTCAATCGGGAAAACCAGAATCGGCAGGAAAATCCGAACCGCCAGCGGCATGCCTTCCTGCGGTCCGATGAAATGTTTGAGGTACCCAACGAAGCCGTTCTCGCGCAGTCCCGCATAGTGGTAGTAGAACCAGGTCAGAATGGCGGCGCCGAGCGGTACGGTTTCCACGGCGGTTGGCGATTCTAGCCCGGGCACCAGCCCGAGCAGATTGCAGCTCAAGATAAACATTCCCAGCACGGTGAGATATGGGACAAATCTCGCGCCTGAGTGATGGCCGATGATCTCGTCCGCCAGGCCGGCGATGAATTCGTGAATTCCTTCCATGGTGTGCTGAAGGTGGCCAGGGCGCTCCACCGAAAGGCGGAGCCGGACGGCGATGAAGAAGAGCGTGAGCAGGATCACCACCAGCAGTTCCATGGCGAGTGGGTTATTGATGGGATGGGTGGGATGAGCGGGATGGATGCCCAGCTTTTCAAGCAGCGCAGTCACGGCCGCGCCGAAGAGATGATTCAGAAATTTAGTGAAAGGAAGTTGTTCCATAAAAAGCTGTTAGCTAGCCATTAGCTCTTGGCTCGACGCTCACGGCTTACTTCCGCAATGCCGCGTACGTTTCGAATCCCGCCTCGATCATCATGGCTGCTACGGGCAGGCACAAACCCCACAGAAATCCACGGAAGGCCACGGCGGAACTGTTGAATATAGCATAGGCAACGGCTCCGACCAACGCGTAGCGAACCAGGAAGCGGAACACGATGCTTCCGCCTTTTTCGGCGCTTTGCCGGTTGACGATGCGGTCGCCTAGCGATTCCACGCTACCCTGGAGCGCACGAAAGTTGATGCAGGAGACGGCTGCGCCGGCGGCGAATCCGACCGCGCCTGCCGTTTTGTATTTCCAGAGTGCTGGCGCAACGAGAAGAATGCCGACGATCAGCATGGTTCGAAACATGCGGAACAACACGCGCTCGTTGAAGGCCAGGAGGCGCAGGTCGACGGGAGAGAGCTCGGCGGGAGAAGGATCGGCGGGAGGAGAATCGCCTGGACGAAGATCGCTGGCGGGAGGCTCAGTCATTTTGGAGGCGAGGAGTCTGAATCCTTCCCGAAAGCGCCGAGCGCCATTCGGATTACCTGCCAGAATCCCACCACCGCCCCAAACAGCAATCCGACCAGATAAAGCCACTTGGTGTGCAGCCAGTAGTCGAGGAGCTTGCCCAGAAAAAATCCGAGCAGAACGGCTGATGGAAGGATGAAGCCGATCTCGGAATAGCGCGCGACTGAAACGAAGGGATCTTTTTTCCTCGAAGGCTTTCCCGGAGGTGGCATTCCGGAATTGTAATCCAGTTGCAAACGGAAAATTGGTGAAGCCTCAGATTAGGCTTGAGGCAACAATCTGAAAACGCGAGGGTTGCGATCTTCTTAGGAGACTTCCATTGGATCGATTTTATTCAAATGTGTACCCCCTCCCCCCTATATGTTTTGAGTTAAAGTATTGATAAATATGTACTTACACGCAAAGTATTCCAGAATAAGGAGTTAGGGCCGATTTGCCAATTCCGTTGCTGACTTGGTCCTAATTCAACACCCACCGCGGAGACACTGAGTCATGGAGAAACCCAACTGCTTGGCAAAAGCCTATCCTGGTCGCCGGTGACTTCGTGACTCTTTAAAGAGGGCAAATTAGGACAGGTACCAGCTCATTTTTTAAAGAGCGCATTCGACGGTTTTCCGCCGAGGATCTTTGCCCTTACCTCTGGAGGCGGGCACACGCTTAGCTGTCACGATCTGGGGAGATTGTCGCATGGCACCGCGATAGAGTCAGTGATCGTAGACACCGTGAGGATGTGATGGAAGTCGAGCGAGCGCGCAGGTAAGGAAGCTCTCAAGCTTGGGTCCGCTGGCCCCGCTAACGGGGCCAGCGGATCTTTTATTGGAAGGCCGGTGGAAAAGCCGGGATAGGCGGAAGGTTGCCCAGTTGTCAGCGAAAGGACATTGGTGAGGGTCCGGTGTGTCCCCAGTTCTTTATGGCTGCGGGAATCCGAACATCAGCCACGACTGATTGGCTACCCAATGCGGGTATAGGTCCGTCATCTGATCAAACAGCTCCCGGTCGGATGTCGCGGTTTTCTGCACGCGATCGGAGTCCTCGAGGTAACGCTTGGTGTCCTGGATCGTGGGAGAGATCGCCGAGGGAGAATCGGACGCGCCTGGCTTCTTCTGACCGGCGACCACTACGTGGTGGTGCGCCACAGCACCGGAACAGAATGGAGGTCGATTACACGATCTCAAAGCCATGAAGCCGGAGTGCTTTTCGGTCAAACGTTAGTGTGCGAGCACATCCTGCGCGCACTCCGAGTTCTGCGATGAGCGCATCCGAGAATGATCCGCGCCCCTGTTTTAACGCAACCATGGCAGTGAATACCTCCCGCTCGTTTTCGATAGCCAGAACCTCAACCTGTAACAGGCGTTCCACAGCGGTTGAGATTTCCTTAGCGGTCAGAGAATAAGCGCGATCAAGTACCCATACAGTTTCGACCATCGCCACGACGCTGATGAAACCCGGATTCTTCGGTGTTAAGCGACGCTCAAATATCTCCGTTGCTTTGGCTGACTGTACCGGGTCGTCCTGAGTGAGATAGCGTATGAGGACGTTGGTATCAAGCCCGATCATCATTGTCGACGTCGCGGGTGTCGACGCCGCGAATTTCGACTTAAAGCACTCTCGGCGACCGCTGTGGTCATCTGCTCGGTGGTAACAGGCCGGGCGTTCCGGGACTTGACCATTCCACGTATCGCCGAAGCGGAGAGCTTCGGCAACAAGACTACGCTGCCATCGGGATGCACGAAGAATTTAACCCGATCACCCGGCTGTAGCCCCAGATGTTCACGGATAGGTTTCGGGATCGTTGCTTGGCCCTTGATGGTAATCGCGGATTCCATTGCTTCCCCATTACATCTTACAAAAAGTAATACCATAAAGCGCACTGCGCGTCAAGGGCTGTGCGCGCATTGGGTAGCCAATCAGTCGTGGTTGATGTACGGATTCCCGCAGGCGTAACCTACATGAATCGCCGCTGCGAATGTTTCCTCG
>JBAQJF010000205.1:0-7120 GCA_049300195.1 Terriglobales bacterium
AGGGCGCAGTTCATGGTGTAAATCTTCAGACCTTCAATCAGGTTGTCGTCGGTGGCGGGAACGGGATTGTCCACGCGCGGAGCGTGGCGCTCGACCGAGCTGTCGAGCGCGCCCATCGCAATTTGGCCCTCCATTTTTGAAGGAGGGGTATTAGCGCGTGTGGGCAGAAATCCCAGCAGGGCAAGGCCGATCCCGGCAAGCAGTAAGACGACGACGGCGAAGACGATCCCCAGAACGAATTTGGCCATCGTTAAGATCCCTCCGCGTTCCGAGCGCGCTGGGAGACTGGGAACGGAGTATTCTTTCGGCACTATACATCACTCGGGTTCACTTGCGCTTTGCAGGACTCAATACGCGTGCAGGCGGCGCGCTTCCCGTACCACGTCGCTCACCTTGGGCAGAAAAAACTCTTCCTGTGGAGGAGAGAATGGAACGGGCGTATCGAGCGAGGCGATGCGCACAATGGGGCCGTCCAGATCGTCGAAGGCTTCCTCGTTGATGATCGCGGCGATTTCTCCGGCGAGACCCGCGGTACGCGAGTGCTCGTGAAGAATGATCACCTTGTTCGTCTTCTTCACAGTTGCGATGATCGCTTCGCGATCAAGTGGCGAGACGGTGCGCAAGTCGACTACTTCCAGGTCGATTCCTTCTTTACTCAAAATCTCCGCGGCATCGAGCGCGGTGTACAGCATGGCCGCGTAGGTGATCACGCTCAGGTCGCCGCCCGCGCGGGCTACGCGCGCTTTGCCGATCGGGACTGTGTAATCGCCTTCCGGCACTTCATCCTTGATCCGGCGGTAGAGATATTTGTGCTCGAAAAAGATTACCGGATTGTTATCGCGGATCGCGGCCTTGATCAAACCCTTGGCGTCGTAGGCCGTGGCCGGGCAGACGACCTTGAGGCCGGGCGCGCGGACGAACCACATTTCGGGATTCTGCGAATGAAACGGGCCGCCGTGGACATTGCCTCCGCTGGGCCCGCGGATTACGAGCGGCGCGGGCGCTTCCCAACGGTAGTGCGACCCGGCAACCATGTTGACGATCTGGTTGAAGGCGCAGCCGATGAAGTCCAAGAACTGGAACTCGGCGACGGGGCGCAGGCCGGTGAGCGACGCGCCAAAGGCCGCGCCGACGATGGCGGATTCGGCAATGGGCGTGTCGATGACGCGCTCGGCGCCGAAGCGGTCGATGAAACCGTCGGTGACTTTGAACGCGCCGCCGTAGATGCCGATGTCTTCGCCGATGCAGAAGACGGAAGGGTCGCGCTCCATCTCCTCCCAGATTCCCTGGCGGATGGCTTCGAGGTAGGTTAGGGTGGGCATGAGGGGAGTTTAGCAAAGGCGCGGTGCGTGTTCTCATGGGGCGATTGTCCGCATGAAGGTTTGGCATCCTACTGACTTCCGTCCGTTCTCCTGTATAGTTGTGACCGGCCCTGATGCCCGAAACGTTCTGGCGGGCACATGAAGAGCTTCGGTGACGACACGCCGAGATTATCCCCTTCCCTCGTCACACTCGGCGCGTCAGGCTTGTAACGTCGCGTTTGCTAAATACATTCGGCAATTGCTCACCATTGCTTGCTTCGATAGCCTTACTACAGCCTTCGCGGGCGGGGCGCCTGCAACAGACGAGTCGGAAGGGACCTCAATGACAAACTTTTTTGTGCGGACCCAGGGTTCGGGGAACAAGATCCATCCATTTCTTTTTTTCATCGTGCTTGTCTTTGCCGCCTGCTCAGCTTTGTCGCTGCCGCTGCACGCCCAGAGCTTTGAAGTGATTGCTCCGTTGGTGTTCACGATGCCGGTCGGCAGCGCCGGACCGCTGCCCCAGTTGGTCACCGTCGCCACTACCGGGAAGAACTTTGACATCGTTTGGACGGCTTCCACCAATTCCGGCGGCAACTGGCTGGTGCCCACGCCGGGTGGCGAGGCTACTCCTCAGCCGATTACGGTGACCGTGGTGAACGTGAGCTCGCTGGCGGCGGGAACTTACACGGGACAGATCACGTTCCAACAGTGGCAAGGCAGCTTGACGATGACGGTGCCGGTCACGCTGATTGTTGAGGCATCGGGCACTTCGTTCTTTGACGCGCTGCCCGGGGGCCTGAGTTTTTCGATGAAGACGGGTGCCAAAAATCCGCCGGGGCAGACTTTTCAAGTACGCAATGACGGAAGCGGGACGCTGAACTGGACGATTTCTGCGAGCACGGCGGACGGCGGGGGGTGGCTGGGTTTTTCAAACTCCGGAGGCAACGCGCCTGCGAATCAGACAGTCAGCATCGACGCCTCTGACCTGCCCGGCGGAGGCACAACTCCCGGAACCTTCGATGGGCAACTCTTGTTCCAGTCGGGCGGGGATTCAGTGACCGTGCCGGTGACAGTTACGGTAGGCGACTCCGTGTTTGCCCAAATTGACCCGATCAATCTCACCATGCCGGTAGGAGGGTCGGGACCTTTACCGCAGGTGTTGTCGCTGGCAAGCACCGGAACGAATTTCGATATCGGATGGAACTCATGGACGAGTACGGCAGCGAACTGGCTGACAGTAACGCCGGTTGGGGAGAACACGCCGCAGCCGATCACGGTCAGCATTGCGAAGGCAAACACGCTGCCAGTGGGCATTTACACGGGAGAAATCATCTTTACGCAGTTCCCCTATGCCGGGCAGGGAATGACTGTCCTGGTGACTTTGACCGTCGAGCCGGTGAATACTTCGTTCTTTGACGCCCTGCCCGGGCAGCTGACGTTCTCGATGATTACGTCAGGATTGACGCCACCGGCACAAACCATTTCCGTGAGGAACGGCGGCGCAGGGAAGCTGAAGTGGACACTCGCGGCCTCGACTGCAGACGGAGACGCATGGTTAAAGGCGACGCCAGTGAAAGGAAGCGAAAGCGGGAGCGCCGCGAAAACTGTTTCGCTGAGCGTGGTTCCCAGTTTGCTGCCGGGTGGCGGCGTGACCGCCGGCACGTTCGTGGGGCAATTGGTTTTTCAGACAGGCAGCGATTCTGTGACCGTGCCGGTAAGCATGACGGTGGGAAGCTCTGTGTTCGCGCAGGTAAACCCGATCAACTTCACCATGGTTGCGGGAAGCGCGGGACCCCTGCCGCAGGTGTTATCGGTGGCGAGCACGGGAAAGAACTTTGATTTCGGACCTTCAACCTGGACTGCTTCCGGTGGAAACTGGATGACCTTCGCCGGAGGCGCCGAGTGTTGCGCAACCCCGGCGGCGCTTATTCTAAGCGTCGTTGGTGCAAGCGCACTGCCTGTCGGAAATTACCTGGGACAAGTGTCAATGCCCCAGGCACCCTACGCGGGCAACGAAATGAACGTTCCAGTTACGCTCACGGTCGTGCCGTCGGGGACGGCATTTTTTGACAGCATACCGGGGCAGAGCAGTTTCTCATTTGTGCCGGGGTCAAGCGGGGCAGCCCAAGTCGTGCCGATCGACAATGGCGGACCCGGAAGTGTGGACTGGACCTCGACCCTTACTACCGCTGACGGCGGAAAGTGGCTGAAGATTTCTCCGGTGAAAGGAACGACGCCATCCGTGGCCAGTGTGAAGGTAACCACCAAAAAGCTGCCGGGAGCGGGCAAGATTGCCGGAATGTATGTGGGGCAGGAGCTCTTCAAAACGAGCACTGGGACCGTGACCGTGCCGGTAAGCGTAAACGTGGGAAGTTCGGTCTTTGTCGAACTGGATGCTCTCACTTTCAGCGCGAAAGTTGGCGTTAATCCGCAAGCGCAAACGGTAACAGTCGACAGCACGGGAACTAACTTCGATTTTTCCTGGCTGGCTTCGACCGGTTCGGGCGGGAACTGGCTGAGCCTGTCGGGAGGACAGAACTGTTGCACGACTCCGTGGGTGGTGACCGTCACCGTAAATTCGAGTCAGCTGGCGGCCGGGACATACGTCGGACAAGTGATATTTATCCCCACCCCCTTTAGCACGAGCGCAATGACAGTGCCGGTGGTACTGACGGTTACCCCTTAGTCCTTACGGCTGGTGGTCGCTGGCAGCGGCGATCTGTCTCGTGTGATCTGAGACTTCTTCTTCTTCTTCTTCCTTGGCTTTGCCGGGCCGCGGCGCGAGCGCGTTTCGACGCGTCTGGGCGGGCGCGGCTTTCCGCGGACAAGAGTGTCCACGCCACATGTTCTTTCGCTTACAATTCCTCCTGCGATTCCTACTCTCATGACGGTTGCCGTGCGGTCGTTTGCCAAGATCAATCTCGGGCTGTATATCGGCGCGCGGCGCCCAGACGGATTTCATGACCTGCGGACCGTGTATCAGACGATTGCGCTGCATGACGTGATTCGCGTCAGCCTTGATGTTGAGAGCAAGGCGCGTGGCAATGGGATTGAAATTCTGTGCGACGACCCACGCGTCCCGCTGGACTCGTCGAATACCTGCCACCGAATGGCAGTGCTCGTCATGGAAGCGCTCAAGCGTCGGGACCAGCTCACGATTAAGATCGAGAAAAAGCTGCCGGTTCAGGGCGGATTAGGCGCGGCATCGTCGAACGCGGTGGCCGCGATGTTGGGGCTGGAACGAGTCCTCAAGAAACGGCTGAGCGGCTCGGAGCGTTTGCGAATCGCCGCCGAGGTCGGATCGGATCTACCGCTCTTTCTAATTGGCGGAACAGTGCTGGGCGTCGGGCGCGGCGAGGAAGTTTATCCTTTACCCAATTTGCCTTCAATGCCCATGGTCGTCGTCACACCGGAGGTCGGCGTATCGACGCCGAGAGCATTCGCCGACTGGGATGAGGCCGTTGTCTCTCAAACCGAATTGACGCACTCGGGCTCCTCCGATAGACTGTTTGAGGTTGGCTGCGCGCTTTCGGCGTGGCTTAATAATTACCCTGACGCTGGTGCTCCTGCAAAACGTGGGGGCCGGGCCGGAAGCCTGCTATCCGACCTTGTCCGAGCCGGGATTGAAAACGACTTTGAAAAAGTCGTGTTTCCGCAATTTCCCGAACTACGAGACATGAAACGCGCACTGGTGCGCGCCGGGTCGCGATACGCGTCGCTGTCTGGGTCCGGGTCGACCTTGTACGGGTTGTTTCGGTCGGCGGCCGAGGCGGAGAAGGCGGCTGGGCGTCTGCGCAAGCAGGGGCTCCGGGCGACGGCTACGCGGACTTTAACGCGGCGGCAGTACGAAAAATCGTCGGTGGTCGTTCGTCGCTAGTCGGCGGTCGTTCCTGGGCGACGGTCAGTCGTTTGGCGGCGAGGCGGCATTCAACTTTGTTGTTTGCGGATGGATCGGAGTTGGGCATACTAGTCACCGATCACTATCCACAGGTTTTGGGCCGTCGACTAATGGTAGGTCAAGTGCCTTTGGAGCACTTTGTCTAGGTTCGAATCCTAGCGGCCCAGCCAGACAACCAGTTCTCAGTTCCCGGTTCTCAGTTCTCAGTGAGAATCAGAGCCAAGACTGAGAACTGAGAACTGAGAACCGACTATGGCCACAGTTGCGACCACGACTGCTGAAAAGACGACAGCCGAGAAAACGGCTGCGGAAAAAAAGCCGATAACGGACGATAAAACGGAGCGTAAACCGCAGCGCGCCCGGGTGGACGACAAGTTCAAGATATTTTGCGGAACGGCAAACGAGCCCCTTTGCGATCAAATCTGCCATTTCCTGGGCATGAATCGCGGGCAGGCGCTGGTAACGCGCTTTGCCGACGGCGAGGCCTACGTGCAAATCCAGGAGAACGTGCGCGGAGCGGACGTGTTCGTGATTCAGCCGACATGCCGCCCGGTAGACGAGCATTTGATGGAATTGCTGTTGATGATCGATTCTTTGAAACGCGCATCGGCACGGCGAATCACAGCGGTGATTCCGTACTATGGCTATGCGCGGCAGGATCGCAAGGACAAGCCGCGATCCCCAATATCCGCGAAACTGGTGGCCGACTTGCTGACCACCGCGGGAGCGGACCGGGCGCTGCTGATTGATCCGCATACGATGCAGCTCCAGGGCTTTTTCAACATTCCGGTCGATCCTTTGTTTGCGTCGCCGGTGCTGGTGGATTATTTCCGGAAGCTGAACTTGCCGGATCTGACAGTGGTTTCACCGGACGCGGGCGGCGTGGAGCGGGCGCGCTTTTTCGCCAAGAAGATGGACGCGGCGCTGGCGATTGTCGACAAACGCCGGGTGGAGATGAACGTTGCGGAAGTGATGCACGTCATTGGCGATGTCGAGGGACGGACTTGTCTAATCATCGACGACTTGATCGACACGGGTGGAACGCTGGTGAAGGTCGCGCAGGCGCTGATGGCGAATGGCGCCAGTAGCGTTTATGCGTGCTGCTCGCATCCGGTGCTTTCGGGACCGGCGGCGGAGAATCTGATGAACTCTCCGATCACCGAGGTGGTGGTGACGAATACGATTCCGTTGAACGATGCGGCGCGGAATTTGCCGAAGATTAAAGTTCTTTCGATCGCCGGGTTGATTGGGCGGGCGATTCAGTCGATTCACGAGGAGACGTCGGTAAGCCGGCTGTTTATATAGGTGTGACCTCAGCGGTTAAAGCCGGGACAAAATGTATTGTTCATCGCAGCGCTTAAGCGCTGCGCCACCCAAGAACGATTAGCGAAGGACGGACACTGGATTATGGCGACAGCAACGGAAGTCAGCATTCTGGAAGCGCAAAAGCGCGAAGCGGGCAACAAGAATTCGGCGCGCCGTGTGCGCGTGGGCGGGAAAATCCCCGCGGTTGTTTATGGCGCGGGCAAAGGCGCGGCCACGGTCGCGGTCGATCCGCGGCAGGTGCTGCGCATTCTGCACTCGGAGACCGGGCACAACACGATTTTCGATTTGGCGCTCGACAGCGATCGCGTGAAGGCGATGATCGTCGATTGGCAGTTTGAGCCCATCAAGGGCAAGCTGCTGCACGTCGATCTGCAACGCATCGCCATGGACAAGAAGCTGACCGTCACCGTGCCAGTCGTTCTCAAGGGCGAGGCTGCGGGTGTGAAGCAGGAGGGCGGCATTCTCGAGCACATCTTGCGTGAGATTGAGATTGAGTGCCTTCCAGCGGACATTCCGAAATCGATCGAGGTTGATGTCAGTCCTCTGACATTTGGCATGGGCGTGCGCGTTCAGGACTTGCCGCATAGCGACA
>JBAQJF010000206.1:0-9352 GCA_049300195.1 Terriglobales bacterium
CTTCGATCAGTGGAACGCACCCGATTGGTTTTCGGAGCGCTTGCGCGCTGATTTTCCCCAGCTTACCGTCGTTCATCTTCCCGACTATAAGCGTCTCGACGCCGAGATACCGAATGCCGATATTCTGATCGCCTGGTCGATTCGTCCCGAGCAGATCAAGGCGGCGACTAAGCTGCGCTGGATTCATTCGCCGGCTGCGGCTGTGCATCAACTGATGTTTCCCGAGTTGATCGAGAGTGATGTCGTGCTCACCAATGCGCGCGACGTTCATGGACCCGTCGTCGCCGAGCATGTGATTGCGCTGATCTTCGCGCTTGCCAAGAAGATTCCGGGCTCGGTCGACTTGCAGCGCAAGCATGTTTGGGGACAGCAACTACTGTGGGATGAACTTCCCCGCGTTCGCGAAGTTGCGGGCGCGACGCTGGGGCTCGTTGGCCTGGGTTCGATTGGACGACCGCTGGTTAAGAGCGCGAAAGCTCTGGGAATGCGCGTTGTGGCCGTGCGTGAACATCCGGAAAAGGGAAGCGACGGCGCCGATGTCGTGTTTGGCCCGGAAGGGGTGGGCGAGCTTTTTCGGCAGGCTGATTATGTCGTGCTCGCCGCGCCCGTAACCGAAAGCACGAAGGCCATTGCGAATGCCGAGCATCTCGCGCTGATGAAGCCGGGCGCGTGCCTGATCAACGTCGGGCGCGGCGCGTTGGTCGATGAGACTGCGCTGGCTGCGGCGTTGCGGGAGAAGAAGATTGGCGGCGCGGCTTTGGATGTATTCCCCAAGGAGCCGCTGGCGGCGGATTCTCCGCTGTGGGACTTGCCGAATCTGCTGATTACTCCACACACCGCGGCACTTACTGACAAGTTATGGGAGCGGCATTACGCGCTCTTTTCGGAGAATCTGCGGCGGTATTTAGACGGGAAGCCGCTGCTCGCCGTCGTCGATAAGCGCAAGGGATATTGAAGGTCTGTGTTTTCAGCGCGTATCTACGCCGAAACCGAGGATCGCCGTCACTTCCACCGGCACATTCCCGCGAAACGCCGGGCGGAATTTCCAGCTTTGAAGCGCGACTAATATCTTACTGGTCGTCTCGGCCGCTCCAGGCTCCAGCACTTTCACATTCCTGAGCAAACCCGACCGGTCGAGCGTGCACGCCAGAATCACGCGCGTCGCGCGCAGATTCGGGGGGAGTTCTTTACGCATTGCCTCGGGAGCGCTCAACTCTTCGCCGCTTGGATGCGCGGCGGACGCCGGATCGGAGTATTGCATGACTGCCGTCCCGATCGACGTATCGATGTAGATCGAATAATTCTTGCCTTTGAGGAATCCGTAATAGCCCGTGCCAAAAACTCCTCCCGAGCGCGAGCCCGCTTCGACCGTCGCCTCGAATCCGCGGTGTGGATTGGTTGACGAACGTCCCGGCCCACGGGGCGGATCGCCATTCGGAGGCCCAAAGCTCGGCAGCGTGACTGTCGTCGTACCGCCTTCCACCGAGACACCGGGCATCGCCGGCGTGCCGCTGGTTCCGCTGCCGGCTCCTCCCGGACCTGGATAGGGCGAGATTCCGCCGTGGGCGTTGGCGTCCGCGCCGCGGCCTACGCCTTCTCTACCCGCGCCCGAGCCCTCGCCTGAGAGTCCGCTTCCCGGGCCGTTTCCGCGGCCGATGCCGGTCCCGCCGCCGCTTCCGCCAAGCCCGCTCTTCGCCGTGCCTTCGGGAGACATCGCGATCGCTCCGCCACCGCTTGCGTTCGGCAGGCCGACTTTCGATCCGGGATGGCTCGACACGACGACTCCATTTCCGGACGTCTTTCCATTGTTGCCTGGCGGAGCTATCGACGTGCCTAAGTCGAGCGGACCTCCTGTGCCGTTGCCTTTGTTGCCGCGTCCGCTGCCGGTTGCGGATTTCCCTCCGCCGAGCCCCCCGACACTTGGCGGAGGAGGAACTACGGCGTTCGCCTCCAGTCCGGCGCCATTTGTTCCGCCGCGGCCGTTTCTGCTTCCACCATTGGTTCCGCCGGCCGCTCCATTCCCTGAGCCGTTTCCGGTGATGCTCTCCGCCGGCGGAACGACCTCAGTTGCGAGCGCTCCTCTACCAGATCCTGATCGCGACCCGCTCGCAGCGGCCGATGGTGGAGGCGGAACTGGTTGCGAGCGCAGATCGCCGCTACGCGCGCTTCCCCAACTGTTGAGGTCGTGGCTCACTTGCGACGGCGGTGGAGCGACCACGGTTGGTGGAGGCAAAGACAGTTTCGCGGTCGAGGCCAAATCGCGCTGCGGTGCGGAAACTGGAGGCGCGACCACATCTGCGGTCTGCGAGAGCTGGACTCGCGAGCTGGCTAAATCGTGCGGCGTCTGAGTTGGAGCGGGCGAGACTACGGTGGACGCGATCGCGGTTGCATTCGATGCACGCAACTTGTCCGCGGAAACATTGGGCGCGGGCGCGATCGGAGTTGGATTGATGGCGCTCGCGGCGCGGCGATCGTGCGTGACTTCTGGAGCTGGCGCGACCACGCTCGCGCTCAGGCCCGTCTGATTGCGGTTCGCGCCTGCGTTAACGTCGCGATTCACGTTGGGCGCGGGCGCAACCGGAGTGACATTCGGGAAAGCCGAAGTTGGGGAGCGTAAAGACGACTGCAAGCCTTCTGCCGGTCTTGGTCCGGGAATCGGCTTGAACGCCAGCAGATTCGCTACCGCCGAATCACTGTGCGGCAGATTGAGTTTCGGTGCATCGGCCACGGTTTCGCCGGGCTTGTCTCCGCGCGCGACTTTAATGGTCTGCGTGCGATGATGCGCTTGCTGTCCGCCTGCTCGGCCTGATTTGCCGGCTTCCGCTCCTCCGCGATCGGCGGTTTGCGGCAGTTCGTCCCCCGAGTAGTAAATGACATCCCATTTGGGGCGAGGCGGAGGAACGAAGGGCTGCAAACTGGCCATGCGCGCGGGAATTACGATGAGCGCAATCAGCAGCAGGCATTCGAGCACCCACGAAACGAGGATTCCGCGATAGGGAAAGATTCCGACGGGAGCTTCCCCGGCGAGCGCTTCGGGAGCGCGCGCGAGCGCGGGTCGCAGGGCAGTTTTGAATTCTTGCCAGGGAGAAGACCATTCGACAAGAAGACGAAGTTCGGGCCATTCGGTGGCGGATTCGGGAATGGTTTCGACTTCGGGCACAGAGTTGATTGTTGTAGGGCCTTTTGGGGATTGGTTTGAGTTTATCGTGAGAAGGCGGTGAGATTGGCGATTTTTATTGGCGGAGCGGACGCGGAAGTGTGGGTCGCGGGAAACGACCGATTAGTTTGGACCTTTCGTTTCGTGATCTTTTGGAATCAGGAATTTAGGGGGTGGGTATGTGGAGTGAGGCAACTTCTGCTCCGCGGATCGCGCGGATTTACGCGGATCGTTCTTTTTTGCATCCTGACGAACTTGGGTCAGCCAGCTATGACATAACTTCGTTCGGGATGCTCATTGCACGGCTGTCGATCGGAGTATCAAAGCTGCCAGAGTATTAAAGCTGCTGGAGTATTAAAGTTGCCTTGCGGATTCGACGGTAGTAGCGCTCCGTCTGCAAGTGCCGATCGGCGCGGTCTGTTTGTTTGCGCAAAGCGGGCGTGAGCAGAGTGCCGTGGACCTCGCGCGCCGAAGTTGCCGTTACAACTCTGCTGACATTGGCCGGAGTGATTCCGCCGGCTGGCATCACGCTGACGCGGCCCCTGGCTTCTTTTATCAACCTCGCGAGCGTGGAGAGACCTTCGATTGCCTTCGGGCGGCCGCCGGAGGTGAGCAGGCGCGTGGCTCCCGTTTCAATGACCGCCTCGAGAGAATCGAGCGAGGCGTTGAGCGAAGTATCCGTCTCGTCAAAGGCGCGGTGAAAGGTTACCGGAAGCGGATGCGCGAGTTCCACTAGTTGGCGGGTGCGGGCGACGTCAACGTGAGAATTTTGGTCGAGGATGCCAAGCACGATGCCATCCATCTTCAGGTCTTTGGCGGTTTGGATGGCTTTGCGCATGGCCTGGAACTCGCTCGCCGAATACACGAAGTCCCCCGGCCTGGGGCGAATCAGCACGTGGATGGGAATTTGCAGTTGCTTGCGGGCGGCTTCCATCAGACGAGCGCCCGGGGTGAGGCCGCCGCAGTCCAGGTCGCAGCATAGCTCGATGCGATCGGCGCCGGCACGTTGAGCGGCCAGCGCGTAGTCCGGAGAGGTTACGCAGACTTCGAGCAAGACACGATTGCAGGAAGTCGAATTCTTTTCCTGATTCAAGCCGGTCGAGATCTCCGTTAATGAAAATCGCGTTTACGAGAATGGTAACAAACGTGGTCTGGGTGTTCGGGAAGACCGATTTTCCTATTGCGGGTGTGATATGAAGGTCCGGCCAGCTTTTGACGATAGTGTGAAGGAGGGGTATCCGTGGCCGGAGTTCGGGATATTTCCTTGATCGCTATGTTTGTCATTACGAGTGCTACCACGGTGATGCTTCGCTTCGCGGGCGGGATTGCAGGCGTGATCGCGCTGTTTTGGCTGATTGGCGTATTGTTTGACCGACTCGATAAAAAGGTTAACTGACCTCACGCAGTTACACTTCTTTTCCGCGGATTTGCGCGGATGCACGCGGATTTTCTTTTTCTTCCCTGATGCTGTGGCCGGACTGAATTCGCGACTATGCGATCATGCGCCGGGCGGGTTGTGCTCTGGAAGATTGCCTTCCAGGAGATCGTGCAGACGGCTGGCCGGGCAGCGTAGGCCAACGAAGAAGCTGCCGAATAACGCATAGACTGCGCTCACGTGATCGAAGCGCATTTCGTAGATTAACTTTTTAAAAACCAGCGGGTCGTCGGCGAAGAGGTCTACACCCCACTCCCAGTCGTCGAAGCCGATTGAGCCGGTGATGATTTGTTTTACTTCGCCGGCGTAGCGTCGGCCGACCATTCCGTGCTCGTTCATCTGGCGCTGGCGCTCTTCCATGGGGAGCGTGTACCAGTTTTTGTCTTCGCCGCGCAGGCGATTCATCGGATAAAAACAGAGGTAGCGGTTGGGCGGCATGGCGGGGAAAAGGCGCGGGTGCATGGCTTCTTTCTGGCGGGCTATGGTGTCGGTGATCGCCTTCTTCCATTCTTCGGAATGCGGTTCGACGCCCCGCTCGGCCAGCGCTTTGTAGGTCTTCAGGCTCGATTCGTAGAGCCCCAGCTCGATCACTGAGAGGTAGGAAGATTCGGGCTGGAGGAAGTCGCTTAGGCGGGTGCGCGCTAGGTTGAGTTCGGCCTGGTTCAGGTCGGCGAAGTTTTCGCGGAAGTGGACGAACATCAGGTCGCCTTTGTGACCGATCAGGGAAAAGAGCGCGGACTGGCCGTTCTGGTTGGCCTCCATTTTGGAGAGTAGCGTAGAGGCTTCGGCGGCGATCTCGCGGCGGTCGGATTCCGGGAGGGCGCGCCAGGCGGTCCAACGAAAACGCATCATCTGATGCAAGGTGGCGTAGCCTTCGAGCGTCAGCGGGACGGCGGGCAGTTGAGCGACATCGACGGAGGCGGCTGCGGGGTGGGTAGACGGCATGAGGGTATTGTAATCGGGTCACCGGTTGCCGGTCACCGGTGACCATCCCCCATCGTAGGTATCCTTTGCGCTACGGGGCCTGGATTGCCGCTGCACAGGTGCTTGTGCTACAAGCGCTATATGAGGAAATGGATGGGTGACCGCCTTAAACGCCGCAAAAAAGGTGGCGAGGGGGCGAAGGATTCGGCTAAGGCAAATGCGCCCGAGCCGCTACAGCCGAAGTATTTCGAGAGCGAGATCAGCGGGAAGGTTGGGGAGGGCGCGGCGGAGACCGCTGCCGCGCCAACTTCACAAGAGCCAACGATCGAACGATCGGCGCCTGAGGGATCGCCCGCGCAGCGGTCGACGTCATCCGGGCATTCGGCGGCGGAGCGGTCGGAGGCCCAACGACGGGAGAAGGAGACGCAGGCGGACTTTCTGCTGGCATCGCGAGGGACGCCCGAGTTACCGCTCGCTGCGGCCGTGTCGGGCGAGGGCCGCAGGCAGAATCAGATTCGTCCGGCGCGGCGGCGGCGAAAACGTGGCGGACGGGGAGGCGGAGCGCGACGGGCTCCGGGAGCCGTGGGCGTGCCAGTTGCTTCGGCAGCGGGCGGGGTCGCGCCGGCGGAGGCCGGTGATGAGAGTTCGGTGGGCGGGGATTTCGGCGGGGCTCTCACTCCGGAATCGATGGCGGGTGAGACGGCGCAAGTAGGGGCCGCGAAGTCGGCTGCGCCGAGGTCTTCAGTCACATCATCTTCGGCCGCCTCATCTTCCGGCGCGCCGGCGGGCGTTTCCGCGACTGCGCCTCGGCCCAGCAAGGGGACTGTGGTGCTGGCGATCGGGCTGCCGGGGTCGGGGAAGAGTTCGTGGTTCAAGCGGCACGATATTCATCCGCTGTCGAGCGACTTGCTGCGCGAGCTTTTATTTGACGATGCACAGGAGCAGCGGTTTCAGGATCTGGTGTTTTCTAATTTGCGGTCAATGCTGAAGGCGCGGCTGATTGCGCGGCGTCCGCTGAATTATGTGGATGCTACGAATTTGACTCCGCATGACCGGCATAGCTGGATCAAGCTGGCGAAAGACTATGGGTATGACGTGCAGGGATTATTTTTTGATGTGCCGTTGGAAGTTTGTCTGGAGCGTCATGCGCGGCGCGGGCGGGCGGTGCCGGAAGAGATTATGAGGAAGATGGCGGGAAAGTTAAAGCCTCCGACATTTGAGGAGGGGTTCTCGAAGATTACCGTGGTGCGTGTGAAGCAGAAGGACGCAGCGGCCGGCTAGCGCTCAAATCGCAATCCACCACGGAGGCACGGAGTCGCAGAGAAAACCAAACTCCGGCTTTTCCATTTTCTAGATTCGCTCTGTGACTCTGTGGTAAAACGCTCTTTCATCCCTTCAAATACGGCAGCAGTTCTTTGAACGCCGGCGCGCCGGATTGGCGCAGCAATTCGTAAATCATCATTTCCGTGGACGAGAGAATTGCGCCGGCGGCTTGCATGCGATTCAGGCCTATGCGCCAGTTTAGTTCGGTGCGGGAGCTGACTGCGTCCGCGGCTATGTGGACTAAATAGCCTTCGCGGAGAGCGGCCAGGGCGGTTTGCATTACGCAGATGTGAGTCTCCATTCCGCAGAGCAGGAGCGTAGTGCGCTGGCCGGGGAGGCGCTTTAGCAGACTACAGAAGGCGTCGCTGCCGAAGCAGGAGAACATTAGTTTGTCGATGGCCGGCGTTTCGGGGAGGAGTTGGGCGATTTCGGGGACTGTGTTGCCCAAGCCTTTTGTGTACTGCGTCGTGACGAGCGCGGGGATTTTTAGAATGCCTGCCAGGCGGATCAGGAGTTGGGTGTTGCGGATCAGGCGCTCTTTTTCCCAGATGGGCGGGAGAAGTTTTTGCTGGATGTCGATTACGATGAGCGCGCATTGATCGGGCTCGAGCGGGCGGCGGGCTAGCTCGGAGGAATCGGCAGGGGCGGTCAAGTTTTCGAAGGTCGTGTGCATGGGGTTTCCTGCCCTTTGATTTTATCTTGTAGCGCGGGTATGCGATGAGCGCGGCGGTTATGTTGACCGCTGCTGCTGGTGGATCATAGAATCAAGTCAGCCGGTCTGAGCCGGCTCTGCAAGATTGCTGCCCCCTCGTTCAACGGCTAGGACACCTGCCTCTGGAGCAGGCTATCGGGGTTCGAATCCCTGGGGGGCAGCCAAATCTCTGTTTTGGGCCAATGTGCTAGAGTTTTGACTTCGGTCAAGTCCGCTTCTGGGCGGGATTGGGGGAGGATCGAGTGCCCCGAATTTTGTTGACAACGCGTTGCCGCGACTCCGGCCTCTACGATTATTTTCGAGAAAATGCGCCGCGGAATTTTCGTTGGCGTTTCGGTATGCCGCGGACGATTTCGTTTGGGCTGCGATTCCTGCGCCAGAATCTTCCGCACATTGACATCCTGGAATATCCGACGCGCGCCGAGTTTTCTGCTCAGCTCAAGAAGGGCTGGGATGCCGTCGGTTTTTCTTTTTACCTCGAGGAGACTAATGACATTCTGGCGATGGCCGCCGAAGCTCGGCAGGCTGGCGTGCGCGAACTGTGGGCGGGGAATTATGGGGCGCTGACTCCTTCCATTAAATCGCACTTCGATCATGTGTTCACCGGCTACAGTGAAGACGCCGTGGCACAACTGCTGGGTGAGAGCCTGCGCGACGAAATCCAGCATCCACCACTGATCACCCGCTTCCGCCTGCCCGGAGGGTGGTCGTTCCCGCTGGGGATTTTGTTTTCTTCGCGCGGGTGCAGTTTTCGGTGCACATTTTGCCAGACGACTGTGTTTGCGCCGAAGCCAAAGGAAATCTCACTGGCGTCGCTGGATCGGGTTCTGCGTTTCTATGTGCAACATGGTGTTCATTTCGTGCTGATGCTGGATGAGAATTTCGGGAATATTCCGGCGCATGCTGACGCTGTTATTGAGCTACTGGCGCGCCATCGCGTCTCATGGCTGGTGCAATCGCGCGTGGACCTGCTGCTGCGTAATTTTGATGACTGGCGGCGGTGCGGGATGGAAGGCGCGCTGTTTGGGATCGAGAGCTTTCACCAGGAGATCCTGAAGCAGATGCACAAGAACGAGAAGGCGCAGTCTGCGTTTGAGCTTACCGAGCGGCTCGACCGCGCCGGAATGTACGCCCACGGTTATTACATCATCGGGCTGCCGCCGGAGACGCCGGAATCGATCGCTGCCGATCTGAAGACACTGGCATCTCTCAAGCTTGACGTCACGCAAATCACCATCGTTACGCCCCATCCGCAGACGGAAATGTGGCATGAGCTTGATTCCGGCTACGGTATTTTTGAAAAAGACTGGTCGAAGTTCGACACCAAGCATCTGGTCTGGAACCACCCGCATTGCGGGTCCGGTGTGCTGGAATCTCTGCTGGAACAGGGGTTCGAGGGCTGCTATGGAAAAGAGTGGCTGGTGCGGACATCGAAGAAGTTCCTCTCCGCGAGAATTGCGCAAAAAGATATTTCGAGCGTATTGATGGGGCCAGTGCGCTCCAGATGGGCGTCTTCGGCGCGATTGCCTTATCTCCCGGCGCTCGCGCCTGGGGACTCGCAGGTGCGTGGCGCGGTTGCGTGATCGGTTGCGGGAAAAGCTGTTTCTCTGGCGAGCGTTGTTACCTCAGCGGCTAAAGCCGGGCCTAAAAGCAAAGCGGTTATCGCAGGGGTGAACCTGTCCAGTCTCATGAGATCCTTTACACAGTGTTATCAGGACATCCTTTACAGTTGGGTTGGGTCCAGCGCTCGACAGTGGAAAGGCGCTGGGCCGGGATATCGATCTCCTTCAAGAGAGAGTTG
>JBAQJF010000207.1:0-1513 GCA_049300195.1 Terriglobales bacterium
GGGCTCCTCCCATTTCTGCTGCCGCTCAGCGTGCTGCTGTTCGAACCTACTATTAAAAGGCGCAGGCGCATGCTGCCCTTCCTGGTGATCGGCGGTGCAACGACACTTTATATATTGTGGGCGCTCACGGCGTTTCCGCTGCAGGTATTCGTGAGGGGTAATAGTATCGTATACATTAATCCAGCCACGAATAATACGGCCGTCGCCGTAGTGTACGTCATCGCCACGTGCGGTTCGCTGTTCTTCTCCCAAATCCAGGACATGATCATCTTCGGCGCAGCAAACCTTTTCATTCTGCTGGCCGTGATGGTGATCAAGCGTTACGCGTTCACTTCAGTGTGGTGTGCCTACGCGGCCGTAGCGAGTGTGATCATCCTCGCGTACTTTTGGAAGAGCAGCAAAATTAGACCCTTCAGGTACGTGTACACGATGTGAAGGGAAGGCCTCGGGAAAGAAATGGCTGGACGAGGGTCATTCAAGCCACATTGGAGCGTCAAGTCATGTCGAGCCTGGTGGGCCGCGAGAGATTCGGGCGATGCTGGACGTCGTCACGATCGCGTTCAATATTCCGATTGTTTGCTTCAACTACCGAAGTCCCGCGAGCGTAAGCGTATACCACCCAAGTGGATCCGTCCACGTCTGCTCGATCGCAAAGCCCGCGTCATCGAGCAATTCGCCGAGCGTATTCCGGGTGAACTTGTAGCTGTTCTCGGTATGGACGGTTTCCAGCGCCGCGAGTTGAACGCTTAGTTGCGCCGCCGGGATGTTTACGCACTGATCGCGCGTGCTTTCCAGGTGCATCTCGATCCGTGACTCCAGGCGATTCCAGCGCGCCCGATGCCGGAAGCAGCCGACCTCAAAGTCCGCACCAAGTTCTCTGTTGAGGCGATGCAGAACGTTCAAGTTGAACGCCGCGGTGACGCCATCTTTGTCGTCGTAGGCACGCAAGAGAACCGCCTCGTCTTTCACCATATCCGTACCCAACAGCAGCGCATCGCCGGCTCTGAGCTCAGATCTCAGATTGCGAAGAACGGCGCGAGCCTCCTCCGGAGAGAAGTTACCGATGCTCGAACCGATGTACATCGCGAGCGTGGTCCCCTTGAACCGTTCCAGCTTGGGCGGGTGAGTGACGTAGTTCGCCACCATCGGCTGTAGCTGCACATTCGGCAACAGGCAACCGATACTGTCGCACGCCGCATCGAGTGTATCCGACGACACATCCACCGGAAGGTAGATTACTTCGTTTCGCAGGCCCGTGGCGGCTTCCAACAGAATCCCCGTTTTTGCGGCTGTCCCCGCTCCCAACTCCACCAGGCGCAAGGGCCGAGAGTAGTCAGATCCAGTCGCTGCGATGATCGCTTCGGCATAGTTCGCCAAAATGTCCCGCTCCATTCGCGTGGGATAGTATTCGGGCAGGGTTGTAATGCACTCGAAAAGACGTGAACCCTCGGAATCGTAGAACATCCACGGAACCAGGGATCGTGGACGTTTGATTAGGCCGCTCCAAACCTCA
>JBAQJF010000208.1:0-11403 GCA_049300195.1 Terriglobales bacterium
GCGCCAATTCTGTACCGGCATTGCGTGAATTGCCATCGCCCCGGACAGATCGCCGGGGCCTCTTCGCTGCTGACCTACCCTGATGCCGCAAGACTCGCTGATGCCATCAAGGAGCAGGTTTCGCAGCGCAAAATGCCCCCTTGGCCGGCGGATTCCAGCCGGAGTGTGAAATTCCGCAATGACCCGCGGCTGACCCACGGAGAGATCGATACGCTGATTGCGTGGGCGAAAGCCGGCGCTCCCCAAGGCGACGTGGCCGACCTTCCGCCGGCTCCTCGTTTTGCCGCAGGCTGGTTGCACCCCAAAGGTCTCGCGCCGGACCTCGTCATCACGTTGCCGGAGACTCAGCTGCCCGCCGAACACGAGATTCCCTATCTCCGCTCGTTGGTTAAAGTCCCGGTGGCGGAAGACAAGTGGATCGTCGCCATGCAGGTCCAGCCCGGCAATCCCGCCGTGGTGCATCACATGGCCATCACAGAACTGGTGCTGCCGGACGGAATGACTCCGGAGAACATCGATAAGTTGCAGGAGGTCGCACGGAAGCTGGGGTTTGCCAGCGGTTTGAACATGCACTTCGCCGTGACCGCCCCGGGGAATCCCGCCGTGTACGACATGCTGGGCGTCTACACCCCCGGCACAACGTTTGAGATGTATGAGGACGGCAGCGGCAAGCTGCTCAAGGCCTGCAAGAACTGCTACCTCAACTTCAATATTCACTACCAGACGACCGGCAAACCGGAGAAGGATCAGACAAGGGTTGCGTTCTGGTTCGCGTCGAAGCCTCCGAAGCATCAACTCTTTCGCTTGCCGGCTTCGGGCGAAACCATGATCGCCAATGGCAAGCAGTTGCTGACCGATGCCCCAGGCGATAAGGCTGAAGGAACTACCGTAGTCATTCCCCCGATTCCGCCGAATGACGGGAACTATGAAGTCGTGGGCGTCACGGCCTATACGGAGCCCGTCACGATTTATCAGTTTCAACCTCATGCCCATCTGCGCGGCAAGGATTTCACATACTCGGTTGTCTATCCTGACGGGCGCGAGCAGACGCTGCTCACCGTGCCGAAATATGACTTCCATTGGCAATTAGCGTATGACCTTGATGAGCCGCTCAAGCTGCCGGCGGGCAGCAAACTGTTGGTCACGGCGCACTATGACAATTCGGACAAGAACGAGCATTTGCTGCATCATCATGGGCATGGCGGCGACCCCGAGCACATTCCAGGGCCGGACAAGGAAGTCTATTTTCGCGACATGAACCAGAGCTGGGACGAGATGTTCACACCGTTCGTTCAGTACGCAATCGACAACGAAGAGAAACCGCTTAGTGTTGTCGAGGTGGTTGGTTGTTTGGAGCCGGGGAAGCCGGCCGATGCCTGGGCGCTGACTCACGCGACTGAGCCTGTCGTGTCGAAGACGCAGACGACATCGTCGGAGGCGGTGAGGGCTGCGGCTGATAAGCCGCTCGGCAATTTGCAGGATCGGTTGCTCGGCGTAGATGTGTTTCATCCGCCGGCCGAACAAGGACAAAAGGTGGACGTTAAGGGCGTGCTCATCAAGACTGGCCGGCAGAGCCGGATCAACGTGACTTCGCTGCAAAGGGCGGGCTCTGGATGCTCATGAGGCGTAGCCGAGCGCAGTGGTGGGGACGCGGACGCCCGGCGACAGTTGGCGGGACGCCAGCGCTACAATTGAATTCGCCTTCGCCTAAAAAGTGCTAGAATTCGCGGCCATGAGCCAGACTTCGATCGTACTGATGTTGCTCGTCGCACTGCCATTTTTCGCGCTCAGTCGAGCCGCCGCTCAGGAAGTCGAAATCACCGCCGAGCCTTCGCACCACCTTGCCCTGGAGAACTCTTACGTCCGCGCCTTCAAGGTTGAGGTTGCTCCGCACGCGGCGACCTTGATGCACAGGCACCGCCATGACTACATTTTTGTCACACTAGGCGACGCTCACATTTCGAACGAAGTTCAGGGCAAGGCCCCGGTGGAAGCCATGCTGTACGACGGAGACGCCCGTTTTGTCTCCGGGAACTTTGCTCATGTTGCGAGGAATCTGGCGGACACTCCATTCCGCAACGTGACGATTGAATTGCTTCAGGACGAAAAAATGCGATCCGCGCCCACCCATTGGGACAAAGATAGCGGCCTGGAGACATTCAACGGCGGGCAGAGAAAGATTCTTTTCGTGAAGGATGGCGTCCGCGTCTCACAAATCGAGCTTAGCGCGAAAATGGCCATGCCGAAAGATGAGCACGTCAGGCCAAGACTGCTGGTTGCGGTGAGCGACTTTGAGCTGGGCGAGAACGCGAATGGCCATGGATCGCCAGGAAAAGAACTCAAATCTGGAGACCTGTGGTGGTCAGATGGGCCATTGGCGGTGACCAATGCGAGCAGCGCTCCGGCGAAATTCGTACTCTTGGAATTTTGAAATAACAGCTGGCTATGAGTCTTCTGACTTCGCTTGGTAGCCGCTGCAAACCAAGACCGGCAGGCGGGGATACTTCGCAAAATTTGCATCGATCAGCGATAGCTCACACCTGACAAAAACGGAACCTTTATCGGACTCGATCAGTCGCGCATGCCGGCAGCTTCCACAGAGACCGGCGCGCGGCATTTTTTTCGCGACTTCGGAGACTTCCGGCATATCGACTCAGTCTATCCCCTCGGACGGTGTCGCCCTCTCACGGCGCGTTACAATCGGAGCCGGGTAAATTTATGGAAAATTCCGCGATGAATCGTCCCCTTTATGAAGTCGATCCCGAGATTGCAACCGCGATTGATAACGAGGCGCGGCGCCAGCATGAAGGTTTGGAGCTGATTGCCTCGGAGAATTTTGTGAGCGAGGCGGTCCTCGAGGCTGCCGGCTCCGTATTTACCAATAAATATGCGGAGGGTTATCCCGGCAAGCGTTACTACGGCGGCTGCGAATTTACCGATGTGGTCGAGAATCTGGCGCGCGAGCGAGTGAAGAAATTATTCGGCGCGGAACACGCCAACGTGCAGCCCCATTCCGGCTCGCAGGCCAATCAGGCGGCATACGCGGCCGTGCTGCAACCGGGAGACACGATTCTCGGCCTGAATCTGGCGCATGGCGGGCATTTGACGCATGGGCATCATCTGAATTTCTCGGGCAAAACGTACAAGATCGTTCCCTACGGCGTGACCAAAGAAACCGAGACGATCGATTACGACGAGGTCGAAAGGCTCGCGCAACAGGAGCACCCGAAGCTCATTATTGGCGGGGGAAGCGCATACCCGCGGATTATTGACTTTGCAAGAATGCGGCAGATTGCGGACAAAGTCGGCGCGCTTTTTTTGGTGGATATGGCCCACTTTGCCGGCCTGGTCGCCGGAGGAGCGCATCCTTCTCCCGTGCCGCACGCCCAGATCGTGACTTCGACAACGCATAAGACGCTGCGCGGTCCGCGCTCTGGCATGATTCTAAGCAGGCAGGAATTCGCCGCGCCCATCGACAAAACTGTGTTCCCCGGAATGCAGGGTGGGCCGCTGGTCCACATCATGGCCGCGAAGGCGGTCTGCTTCCTTGAAGCGTCGCAGCCCAGCTTTAAAGAATATGCGCGGCAAATTGTGGCGAACGCCAAGGTGCTGGCGGAGACGCTGGCGGCCGAGGGCTTCCGGATTATTTCCGGCGGCACCGATACGCACCTGATGCTGGTCGATGTGTTTGCCAAGGGCATGCTCGGGAGCGAGGCGGAGAAGGCCCTGGGCGAGGCCGCGATCACCGTGAACAAGAATGCGATTCCGTTCGATACGAATCCTCCGATGAAGCCGAGCGGGATTCGCATTGGCACTCCGGCCGTCACCACCCGCGGCATGAAGGAAAGCGAAATGCGGCAAATCGGGCGCTGGATCGCCGAAGCCCTGACGAATCGCACGGACGCAGCCGCGCTCGGAAAAATTCGCAAGCAGGTGCTGGGACTGGCGGAAGAGTTTCCGCTGTACGCGGAGCGCCGGTCTCGCGCCGAGGTCAGGGCATAACGCTCTCCCGCATACCACCCGCAGATCGAGGCGTGTTCCGCCGTAAAAATTCATGGGTGCAAATTCCCTGTGCCCTTCGACCCTCCCTATGTTTAAATTCTCCTCGTGAAAGTGGCCATCGACATCCGGCGCATGACGGAGTTCGGCGTCGGCACCTACATCCGCAATGTGGTGCGGACCTTGGCCCGTCTCGATCACAACAGCACCTATTACCTGGTTGGTTCGCCTACAAAGATGGCCGAGTGTGGCCCGCTTCCCGAGAACTTTCAGGCGGTCGAACTGGCCACTCCCGATAACACGGTGAAGGGATGCGTGGAGTTTCGCGCGATTGTGCGGCGGTTGGGGTGCGATGTGTCGCACATTCCGCATCTATTCTGGATGCCGCGCGGTCTGCCCTGTCCTTATGTGCTGACGGTGCACGATCTGCTGGAACACATGTACGGGTCGCGCAATTTTTCCAGCTTGCGGCGGAGCATGCATTTTTATTTGACTCGTCGCGTGCTGCGCGGCGCCGCACGGGTGATGGCCGTTTCGCAATTTACCAAGGGCGAAGTTGAAAAACTGCTGGCGATTCCCGATGAGCGGATCGAGGTCGTGTATAACGCGATCGACGAGCGATTTCTGCACGGTCACGCGACCGACGCGGATCGCGATCTGATCAAGCAGCGCTATCAGGTGAACTATCCATTCCTTTTATATGCGGGCGCGATCCGTCCGCATAAGAATGTGGTGCGTATTATTGAAGCCTTCTCCGCGCTGAAGAGCGAACTCGCCAAGGAGCGGCGCTATGCGGACCTGAAGTTGATTATTATCGGAGACGATTTGTCCAGCCATCCGCGGCTGCGGCGCACGGTGGTGAGTGGCGGCGTACAGAACGATGTCCGCTTTTTGGGCTTCGTGCCCATCGAGGTGCTGCGCATTTTTTATGACGTGGCCAAGATTTTTGTGTTCCCATCGCTCTACGAGGGCTTCGGGCTGCCGCCGCTCGAAGCAATGGCGCACGGGACGCCCGTCGTCACGTCCAACACATCGAGCCTGCCTGAGGTCGTGGGGAACGCGGCACTGATGGTAAATCCGGAAAACGTATTCGAGATTCGGCGGGCGTTGCAGCAGGCGTTGCTTGACTCGGAGGTACGCGATCGCATGAAGCGGTTGGGGTATGAGCAGTCGCAGAGATTCTCGTGGGAAACCTCAGTAGCGCGCATACTCGAGATCTATCGCGAGGTCGCGGGCGAACGCGTGGCGGGCCACGCTGCGGCGGATTAAGCCACGGAAGTTCGAGGTCTCTAGCGCACAGCATCTAAGAATAAGGTCGAGGAACGATGACAATAGTAAGGCTGAAAATCGATGTTGCCGGGACGGTCGGTGACGAGGCCTGGCGCGCGATCAAGCAATTTGATCAGATTCAAAGCGCGGCGTTCGGACCGCAATTCGGGCGCGGAGGTCCGAGCAATCACGCCCCGGGCGCGCCCCACGCGAAAGGCGAATGGATCGGCGCCGAAATCCAGCTCCAGACGCCGCTTCTGGCGCAATACGCGGTCGCCCATTATCTGGAACAGCCGCGCGTGCTGGATGCGGATGTGATCGAGTAGAAGCATGAGCACCGGCTGAAGGCCGCTATCTCCTGATGAATTCCCCACAAACTCTCGCGCATTCGCCCGTTGGAAACGAGGCGTCACAGCCACCAGACCGTCTGTCGGCGAATTGGCGCATGGCTGTGCTGGTCCTTATCGGCCTCTGGCTGGCAATTTATGCGGTTGGATTATCCAGCGCGCCTCTGCTCGACGACGCCGACACCGTGCACGCCGAAGCCGCGAAAGAGATGCTCCAGCGCCATGACTGGGTCACGCTCTATGTCAATGGCGTACGCTACCTTGAAAAAGCGCCGCTGATGTATTGGAGCGTGGCGGTCAGTTACAAACTGTTTGGCATCAGCGAGTGGAGCACACGTTTCCCGCTGATGCTCGGCGTGCTCGCGATGATTTTGGCGACCTATGGGCTGGGACGCTGGGCCTTTGGAGGCGCGGGCGGATTCGATTCGGGATTGGTGATGGCCACTGCGCTCGGGCCATTTTTGTTTACGCGCTTTCTGATTCCGGATGTGCTGGTGGGTCTGTGGCTGACGCTGACCTTCTGGTTTTTTCTCGAATCGCTCGAACAGGCGCAACAGGAGAAGCCCTCGCGCGCAATCTGCTGGGGGCTGGCTACAGTCTGCGCGCTCAACGTGCTGACCAAAGGCCTGATTGGGCTGGTCTTTCCGGTGGGGACGATTGGACTTTATCTGCTGCTCACCGGGAACCTGCGCCACTTGCTGCGGCTGCGGCTTTTTTCCAGCACGCTGGTTTTTTTCGCGATTGCGGCACCCTGGCACATTTTGGCGGCGCTGCGAAATCCTCCGCAAGGGCACGTGCGCGGATTTCTCTGGTTCTACTTCGTCAACGAACACTTCCTCCGTTTCTTAAACAAACGTGTGCCGCGCGACTACGACACCGTCCCTCTCCTGTTGTTTTGGGCATTGCTGGTGCTGTGGCTGATTCCGTGGACGGCGTTTCTTCCGCCGTCATTGCTTGAGGTTCCGCGCCGCTGGCGAGACTATCGCTCGGGCTTGTCGCGTCGCCAACGCGCCAATCTGCTGTTTGTTCTGTGGGCTTTGGTGATTGTCGGCTTCTTCAGTTTTTCGACCCGGCAGGAGTACTACACGATCCCCGCTATTCCCGGCATGGCGCTGCTGGTCGGTGGATGGCTCGCGCGCGAACGTGAAGCGGCGCCCCAAAGCCGGGAGCGCCGGGCGGGACGGATTTCGTCGATCGCGTTGCTGGTGGCCGGCCTGGCGATCGCGGCGGCGGGGTTCGCGCTGCTCATTTACTCCAAAACACCGGCGCCTGGTACCGACCTTTCGGACCTGCTAAGAAAGAATCCCAAAGACTATGCGCTCTCATTCGGCCACTTTCTCGATCTGACGCCGCAGGCAATGGGAGCGTTTCGATTGCCGCTGGGTCTTTTTTCGGCCGCATTTCTGTTGGGCACGCTCGCGAATTGGATGCTGCGACGCGCCGGGCGTCCGGGAGCCGGCAATTCGGCACTCGCATTGATGATGGTCGTGGTGCTCGGCTGCGTGCAAATCGCTTTTGGAATCTTTTCGCCCATTATTTCGTCGAAGGATCTGGCGCTCGCCATTCGCGCGCAGTATCAACCGGGAGATCAGGTGGTAGCGACCGGGCTTTACGAAAACGCGTCGACGCTGAATTTTTACGGCGGCTTCCCGCTGCGCAGTCTTCATAAGCCGGGCGGCAATATGTGGTACGGCGCGCAGTTTCCGGATGCTCCGCGCGTGTGGGAGAGCGAGGCGTCCTTTGTGAGTCTGTGGAATGGTGCAGGCCGGGTGTTTCTGTGGACTGACCAGGAAGATCCGCCAGCCTTGCACGGATTGACCGCCTATCTGATCGCCCAGCGAGGCGGGAAGTCAATTTATTCGAATCGCCCTAACGATTCGCCGCCCCATTGAAAATCAACCGCGATCACCGCGGGGTACGCCGGCTCCCCGGGGAAATACCTGACCTCTACCCAGATCGAATATGAGATCGAAGCTCACTGGCGTCTCTTCGACAGACGGCCATCCTTTAAAAAGAAATCGTCGCCCCGCCAGTGGATGCGGCTCCCGACGAGTCCCGCGGCCCAGATGAATGGGGCAATCAGGTCTCGCACCGGAAGCCACAGAACATTTCGCAGGGCTTGGCGGTCGTGGAGAACTCGCGTAGCAGTCATCAGGCCGACCGTAATTCGCGTGGCGTATGTCGCCGCGAAGAGCGCCCATGCCCAGATCGCGCCACGCGATGCGATCAGCATAAACAAAGCCCACGGCAACCCGAAAGTAAACAACAGTCCAACATATCCCCATGGGCGCGCGTCGCGGATGGTGCGCGACCAGCGCACCTGATGCTGCCAGAATTGGCGCAGCGTATAGGCGGGAAGAAATGTGGTGACAGTCACGGCACTAAGTTCGATTCGCTTGCCAATTGCAGAAATGCGGCGTCCCAATTCGTAGTCGTCAGCCAAATAGTCGACAAAAGATTCGAAGCCGCCGATTGACGCGAGGTCGGCGCGGCGGAAGGCAAGTGTGGAGCCCAGTCCGAAGTGCAGCCCGGTTTCGAGGAATCGCGCACTCAGAACGCCTGGCACAAAGTCGGTGGCAATGCCAAGGGCTTCAAGCCGGGAACCGACGGTGTTAGCGGGCTCGCCGCGATAGAGACACGTAACCAGGCCGATCTCTGGATCGCTCAGAGGCCCGATTACTTGTTGGAGGTAATCGCGGGGAACCCGGATGTCGCCGTCGTTCACCAGCAGAATTTCTCGATGCGCTGCAGGAAGCATCTGGGCTAGATTGCTCACTTTGACGTTCGCCCCGAGCCTGCGTTCGCACACGACTAATTTAATCGCGCGGCTCGGATATTTTTCTTGCAGCTTGCGCACGACTTCGCAGGCCGGATCTTCCGGATCGCTTACGCCGAAGATCAACTCAAAGTCGGGATAGTCTTGTTCAGCGTGGCTGCTGAAACTCTCCAGCATTTCCGGGTCGGTTCCTTTTAACGGTTTGAGGATCGAAACCGGCGGGAGCGATGCATCGTTTCGAGAGGTTTGTTTCCGATTCTTTTTCAGGAAACTCACGATGCCGGAGGCGGAAAGAAGATAAAAGCAAAAGCACGCAAGCGTTCCGAGGCCGGTAACGACTTCCATCGCTGTTTTCAGAGTTATACCCATCGTCGGAATGTTTTGCGGCTTTTCCCAGCGCTAAAGCGCTCGGCTAGTATAGATCGCCCCTACGGAGCTTCAAGAGGCGCAGCGGAGGAGTTGTTATTCGTAGCGGAGCGATTCGATCGGATCCAGATTCGCCGCTTTCCACGCGGGATAAATGCCGAACAGCAGGCCTTCGGCGGCGGCGGAAAGGAAGCCGAAGCTGGCCCAGAAAAATGACATGGTAGCCGGCAGCGACGCCCATATCTCCCGAATCGCGAACGTGACGATCGCCCCCAGCAGGATTCCGAGCACGCCGCCAATCGCCGTCAGCGTAATCGCTTCCAGAGTGAATTGCATCAGGATGTCGCCTTTGCGCGCGCCGATTGCCTTGCGCACTCCGATTTCGCGGGTGCGCTCGGTTACCGACACCAGCATGATGTTCATCACGCCGACGCCACCGACAAGCAACGCCACGCTCGAGACGGCGAACATGAAAATGAAGACCGCGCCCGTAATCTGGTTCCAAACGTCGGAGAGCGAATCCTGCGTGAAGACCGAGAAATTGTCCGGCTTATCAGGCGGCACGTGGCGTCGCCGCCGCAGCAGCTCGCGCATTTCGTCGACCGCTTTCGGCATGTCGGCGTGCGAGGTCGCTTTCACGCTGATGAAGTGCTGCTTGAGTTCAGGATGCATCTTGCGCAGCGTTGATAGCGGAAAATAAACTTTGTTGTCATCCGGGTTCTTGCCTCCACCGAATGCGCTCTTGACTCTGTTCACCGTCCCGATCACTTCGAACAACTGGCCTTCGATGTTGATTTCCTTGCCCAGCGGATCGGAATTGCCAAAAAGTTCATCGGCCGTGTCGGCGCCCAGCACAATCACCGAGGCATGCCGCTCGTCATCAATGTCGCTGAACCACCGTCCCGACGACATATCCAGATCGAAAACATCTTTGGCGGACGCGTTGTCGCCTTCGAGAATCGTCTGCTTGGCCTTGCGGTCGCCATATTTCACCGTGAACGTTCCGCTGCCGAACTGCGGCTCAACGTAACGCACGCCCGCCGTCACAGCTTTCACGTGCGGCAGGTCTTTCATGGCCAGGGCATCTTCGAGTGTGAGTTCTTTGCGAGTCCGCAATTCCTCGGTCGGCCGCCCAAAGGTGATCGGCATGTGGTAAGCGAAGATGATATTCGATCCCATACTGCTGATCATGCTGCTGACGTTACTGTTGAGGCCGCGCACGATCGACGAGATTCCAATGACGACCGCAACCCCGATGACGATGCCAAGCACGGTGAGCCCGGAGCGCATCTTGTTGCTGCGGATGGTGGCGAGCGCCATCGCAATGATTTCTCCGAATTCGCTCTTGCCCATCATAAGAAGCTCTCAGCTATCAGTTATCGGTTACATCTCAAAGCGCAGCGCCGCGATCGGGTCCAGCGTCGCGGCCTTGCGCGCCGGATATACTCCAAAGAAAATCCCCACGCTCGCGGCCACCATCAAGCCCGCAAATACCGCCCACAGTTTGATCACCGACGGCATGCCAACAACCAAAGTCACGCCCTTGGCGACGCCAATTCCCAGCAGCACGCCCATCATGCCGCCCGCCAAAGACAAAATTACCGCTTCGATCAGAAATTGCAGCAGCACGTCCGCGCGTTTCGCCCCCATGGCCTTGCGGATGCCGACCTCGCGCGTGCGTTCGGTGACCGAAACCAGCATGATGTTCATGATGACAATTCCGCCGACCACCATCGAAATCGCGGCGATCCCGATCATGGCGACGAAGAACGTGCCCGTCAGATTCGACCAGATGCTGAGCAGGCTGCTGTTGTTCTCCATGTCGAACGAGTCGGAGCCACCGATGGGATCGTGACGCCTCGCGCGCAGAATCACTCGCGCCTGATCCATCGCTTCGCTGAGAACCGCGCCCGTACCGACCGCCTTCGCGGAGATGCGCATATTGGAGTTGAACACGCCGTATTGTTTAAACCACGACGACAGCGGCATGAAGATCCAGTTATCCAGGCTCTGTCCGAGCACGCTGCCCTTTTTCTTGCCAACCCCAATTACGCGATACGTCCATCCATCGACGCGAATTTCCTTGCCGATCGGGTCGACGCCGGGCATCAGGTTGTCGACCACGTCCGGCCCAACCACCACCACCGGCGAGTCATTATCCAGATCGGTGTCGTTCACCATTCGCCCCGACTCGATGTCGGCATCCTGCGTGATTGCCACCGCCGGCGTCATGCCTTGCACAATCGTATCGGTGAGCGATTGCCCACCATATTTAATATGGCCGCTGTTGTTGCGCGCGTAAGCCCCGACATAAGCGCACAGCTTGCAGCCCTCGCGCACGGCGCGATAGTCGTCCATGGTAAGGTCTTTGCGCTTTTGGCCTTCGATGAAATGCTCGACGTTAGTGACGGCGGGCGAAACCTTGAACATGATGAAGACGTCGGCGCCCAGATTAAAGATTTTCTCCGCCACAAACGAATTGATGCCGTTCACAAAGGTAACCACGGCAATAACGGCGGCCACGCCAATGACGACTCCAAGCAGCGTGAGCGCGGAGCGCAGCTTATTAGCCCAGAGCGATTGCAGCGCGATTTTGATAGCTTCGGCAGTGTGCATGGAACCAGTTGGCAGCGGTTAGCGGTTAGC
>JBAQJF010000209.1:0-26628 GCA_049300195.1 Terriglobales bacterium
CTCCCGCCGCGCCGGCCACATAAATCGTATTGCCAGTAGCATCCGAAGGATCGATCGCCACGGCCGTAACGCGCCCCGCGACTGCTCCATAAACATTCTGATCGGAAATAAGCGGAGCCGGACCAAGTGGAACCCAAGGCGTCGTCGTCTGAGGCCCGTCACCCGCAGGCGTTCTCCGTTGCGCGGCCCCGCGCATCGCCATCTTCTCCCGATAGGCCCTCAGTCGGAGAGCCGCAGCCGACTGCCCCCGAGGCACAGTCCGCCCGCGCATCATCCAGCGATCCCGTAGATCGGGCCGCGCCCTTCTGTTGTCTTTCTCTTGAAGCGAACCACCAGGCGAAAGCCGCTTCGACTCTTGACCAGAGACAAGCGGTGCGAGCACGGTCAGAAAGCCAGCCAAGAGACAACACAGGAAAAAACGGCAAGAAGACGGCACAAAACGGCGGCTCATGACGCAGAAATCACCCTGCGCGAAAAGTACTAAATAGTAGCGCCTAAGAATGTGATCCAGACCCGAATCAGCGTCTACGAAAGTGCCCCCACCCGAAGTAGCCAACCAAAGTAGCCAACCAAAGACGGACAAGAGCGAACCGAGAACTGAGAACTGAGAACTGAGAACTGGGAACTGGGAACTGACAACTGACAACCGAGGCCCGCCGCCAGGCCCGAAGAAACCCAAGCCCACCATCAGCTATACTTAAAGGGCATGTCCGTAATCAAAAACATCGGCGCCATCGCCAAGGGAATGATCATCACCGGCAAGGAAATGTTCCAGCCGACGATCGTCGAGAACTATCCCGACGGCCCCGGCCCACTGAAAGGCGCCAAATTCCAGGAACGTTTCCGCGGCATGCACGTCCTCCAGCGCGACGAAAACGGCCTGGAAAAATGTGTCGCCTGTTTCCTCTGCGCCGCTTCCTGTCCCTCGAATTGCATCTACATCGAAGCCGCCGAAAACACTGAAGAGAAACGCATCTCCGGCGCCGAGCGTTACGCCAAGGTCTACAACATCGATTACAACCGCTGCATCTTCTGTGGATACTGCGTCGAAGCCTGCCCCACCGACGCCATCACGCACGGCCACGGATTCGAACTGGCCACCTTCAACGCCAGCAGCCTCGTCTATAGAAAAGAGCAGTTGTTAGCCATCGCCCCAGCCCACATGGGAGCGAATGCCGTCTTCAACCGCGAGGAAGTCGCAATCGGCGAGCCGCCGGAAATGACCCAAGGCAGCTGACCAACAAGAAGAGGCGACAAGAGTTCCGATTGCCTCCAGGGTCCTCTGTGCCCTCTGTGTACTCTGTGGTTAACGGTTTTCGCTCGCTGCGAGTTAGGAGTCGTTGGCCCTTCGTAAAGGCCTTTTCAATGCTAGCGAGCCGGAATATCAAGAAAATTCTGCAACAATATGGACATGTCTACCACGCGCATTAACTGAGAACTGAGAACTGAGAACTGAGAACCGATTTTCTAATGCCCAATTTTCTCCAAGTCGTGCGCGAGCGCGTCATAGTTTACGACGGCGCGATGGGCACCAACATCCAGCTCCGCAACCCCACACTCGATGACTACTGGGGCAAAGAAAATTGCAGCGAAGTCCTGGTCCTAAGCCGTCCCGACATCATCCGCGACGTGCACGCGGGTTTTCTAGCGGTCGGCTGCGACGTAGTAGAAACCAACACCTTCGGCGCAACCCGCACCGTCCTCACAGAATTCGATCTAGCCGACCGCGTCCGCGAAATCAATCTGGCTGCCGCAAAGCTGGCCCGAGAAGCCGCCGATCAATTCTCCACAAAAGGCAAGCCCCGCTTCGTAGCCGGATCGATGGGCCCGACCACCAAGCTCCCATCGCTAGGCCACATCTCCTTCGACGCCATGGTCGAAGCCTACGAAGAGCAAGCCGCCGCGCTAATTGAAGGCGGAGTCGACCTTCTGCTGATCGAGACCGCGCAAGATTTATTGCAAGCAAAGATCGCGACGGTTGGCGTGCTCGAAGCCATGCGCAAAGCCGGCAAGCGTCTTCCGGTAACGGTTCAAGTCACGCTCCAGGAATCCGGCGTAATGCTGCTAGGCACGGAAATCGGCGCGGCGCTGACCGCCCTCGAGCCCTACGACATTGACGTAATCGGCCTGAACTGCGCGACCGGTCCAGCCGAAATGAACGAAGCCGTCCGCTATCTGGCGCTCAACTCGACAAAAGAAGTCTCAGTCCTCCCAAACGCCGGTCTCCCGCAGAACGAAGGCGGCCACGCCGTCTACAAGCTGACGCCCGAAGAGTTGGCCAAATTTCATAAGCACTTCGTCGTCGACTACGGAGTCCGCATCGTCGGCGGATGCTGCGGCACCAAGCCCGAGCACCTGAAGGCGGTAGTCGACGCCGTCTCCAACGTCGAGCCCGCGAAACGCGAAGTAAAACCAGTAGGCGCAGCCTCCAGTGCCTACACCAGCGTCCCCTTGGATCTCGAACCGAAGCCCCTGATCATCGCCGAAGAGATGAACACGACGACCCGCGTCGAGCATTTCCGCAAGCTGGTGCAAGCGAAAAAATATGACGACATTCTGACACTAGCTAAAAAGCTGGCCAATGAAGGCTCGCACATGCTCGACCTCTGCTGCGCCATTGTCGGCGAGGACGAAAAGGGCTACATCTCCGCGATTCTCGAAAAAATCGCGACCCGCGTACCCGCGCCCATCCTCATCGATTCCACCGAAGCCGACGTGGTCGAAGAAGCGCTCAAACGCATCCCCGGCAAAGCCATCATCAATTCGATCAACCTCGAAGACGGCGAAAAGCGCACCTCCAAAGTTCTGCCCATGGCAAAGCGCTACGGCGCAGCCGTAATCGCGCTCACCATCGACGAAGACGGCATGGCCCTGACCGCCGACAAGAAAGTTGCCATCGCAAAACGCATCTTCGATCTCGCGACGCAGAAATACGGCATTCGGCCAGTCGATCTGATATTCGACACGCTGACCCTCCCGATCTCGACCGGCCAGGAAGAATACCGCTCTGCCGGCATCGAAACACTGAACGCCGTCAAGCGCATAAGAAAAGAGCTGCCCGAAGTAAAAACAGTGCTGGGCGTCAGCAACATCAGCTTCGGTCTCGACGCCTATCCGCGCCGCGTTCTCAACTCAGTGTTCATGCACGAGGCAGTCGACAACGGCCTCGACATGGCCATCGTCAACTACACAAAAATTTATCCGCTCTACAAGATTCCCCAGGAAGAAGTCGACCTAGCCCGCAAGCTGATCTATCAGGACCGCTCCGCCGGCGATCCGCTCCAGGTCTACATGCAGCACTTCGCCGGAAAAAAGGGCAAGCCGCAGGCGCAGACCAACGCCCACATCGAAACACTCTCCATCGAAGACAAGCTGAAGTACGCGATCATCAACGGAGAGAAATCGGTAGGCGAAGGCGCGAACAAGCGCGCGCTCGACGAACTGCTCGAAGAAGCGCTCAAGCAATACACCGCGCTTGACCTGATCAACACAGTCCTGCTCGACGGCATGAAAACGGTCGGCGATCTCTTCGGGGCGCGCAAAATGCAGCTCCCGTCCGTCCTCGATTCCGCGGGAGTAATGAAAGCCGCCGTAGCCTATCTCGAACCAAAGATGGAGAAGAGAACCGGCTCGCAGCAAAAAGGCACCATTGTGCTCGCCACGGTAAAAGGCGATGTCCACGACATCGGCAAAAACCTGGTCGACATCATCCTCTCCAACAACGGCTACAAAGTCGTCAATCTCGGCATCAAGCAGCCGGGAGACATCATCATCCATGCCGCGCGCGAGCACAGCGCCGACGCCATCGGCCTGAGCGGCCTGCTGGTGAAGTCGACGCTTGAAATGAAGTATGTCATCCAGGAACTCCAGCGCCAGGAACTCGACTACCCGGTAATCTGCGGAGGAGCAGCGCTGACCCGTAAATATGTCGAAGACGATCTCCGCCGCGAATACTCGAACGCCGTCTTCTACGCCGAAGACGCCTTCGCCGGCCTGCACGTAATGGAAGACCTCGCCTCCGATGACGGCAAGCGCACCGCCCGCCTGCAAGATGGCAAGACCGTCAAAGAATATGCGAAAGCTGCGGCAGTAGACGAAGAAACCGGCCCAGTCTTTTCCGAGCGCAGCGCGGTGATTACCGACGCGCCCAACATCCCTACGCCTCCATTCTGGGGAGTGCGCGTGCACAAAGACAAAGACTTCGACCTGCGCGAAATCTTCCAGTACATCAACGATACGGCGCTCTTTAAAAATCAGTGGCAGCTGAAAACCGCCTCGCAGGAAGACTACGCGCGCCTGGTCGAAGAAAAATATCGCCCCATAAAAAAGAAGCTGCAAGAAGAAGTAATCGCGGCCGATCTATTCGATCCGAAAGTAGTCTACGGATATTTCCCGGCAGTCGGCGAAGGCAACGACATAGTAGTATTCGACCCAGATTCTAGATCGGCACGAAAAGAACTCCTCCGCTTCACCTTCCCACGCCAAAAAGAAGGCCGCCGCCTCTGCATCTCCGACTTCTTCGCGAGAGCGGGCTCGGGAAAGACGGACGTTCTGGGCCTCTCGCTGGTCACCATCGGCGCCCGAGCCTCAGTCGAAACCCAGCGCCTATTCGAAGGCGGAGAATACACGCGCTATCTCTACCTCCACGGCTTAAGCGTAGAAACCGCCGAAGCCCTGGCCGAGTTCCACCACAAAAAAATGCGCGAAGAACTAGGCATCGCCGCCGAAGACTCTCCGCACATCCGCGACCTCTTCCATCAAAAGTATCGCGGCTCGCGCTATTCCTTCGGCTATCCCGCGTGCCCGAATCTCGAAGACCAGACGAAGCTGTTCAAGCTCCTCGACCCGGAAAAGAACGTAGGCGTACGCCTGACTTCGGGCTTCCTGCTGGAACCAGAACAGTCCACGTCGGCAATCATAGTGCACCATCCTGCGGCCAAGTATTTTGTGGTGTAGATCTCTCAGCGTTCTCCGCGAGACCTCTGCGAACTCGGCGGTTTAAGATTTTGGACGCCAACTGCAACAACAAAGCGGCCCAAGTGACGCTACTTCACCAGAACAAACGCCCCGCCGTTCGTAGCCATGATCACCAAATTCATGGCGACAATCATAAGGTCGTAGTGCCACCCGTAAGCCTTGTCGCCCCAAAACCCAGTGTGCCAAACCACAATCTTCTTATAAATCGCCCCCAGCATCAGCAAAATGAGCCCCATCGCGGCCAACTGCGTGAGGACTCCAAACACCACGCCCAGGCCACCCGCCAATTCCGCGACCCCGAGAAAACGCGTGAAGCCCTCGCTCATCCCGATGCTCTTTGCGCGCTCCGCTGTCTTCGTGACATGACTCCACCCGCTGGAAATAAAAATCGCCCCCACCATCAGCCGCATCAGCAGTAGTGACGGCGAAACAAATCGGCTCAATTCGGGGAATGTCATGTTCCGGCCTCTCCGGGTTCGAGACATGATAGGCAGATTCGTTGGCCTAAAGCAATCAACCAGTTCGCCGATTGCTTTTTCCATTCTTGAATGACTATCATGACCAGAGTGACTAATCTGGTCATAACAAGAAAGCGGTGGAACCAATGCCCGAACACGCCTGGACCGTAGCTCAAGCCAAATCCAAATTTAGCGAAGTCATCGAAAAGGCAACCCACGAAGGCCCGCAAACCATCACCCGCAACGGCCGCCGCGCAGCCGTTCTGGTTGCTGCTCACGAGTGGGACCGCAAAACAAAGCGGAAAGGCACGCTGGCCGACTTCTTCGCCGCCTCGCCCTTACGCGGCTCCGGCCTCAATCTCCAGCACCTCCCAATCCGTCTGCGGCCTATCCGCAGCAAGTCTAAGCCGTGAACTTTCTGTTCGACACAAATCTTGTCTCCGAGTGGCTCAAGCCGCGCCCCAACCCCGGCGTGGCCTCATGGCTTCGAACCGTTGACGAGGACCAGACATTCCTCAGCGTAGTGACCATCACCGAACTGCGTTACGGAATCCAGCACATGGCTCGGGGCGCCCGAAAAAAGCGAATCGACGACTGGCTTCAACAGGAGTTGCTAGCCCGCTTCGAAGGCCGCATTTTGCCCGTGGATCTCGCAATCGCCGATGAATGCGGACGCCTCATGGCCCGCTGCCAGGCAAAAGGTCGTCCCGTTGAGGCGCGCGATGCATTCATCGCAGCCACCTCCGAAGTCTATGATCTGACTCTCGTAACTCGCAACGTCTCTCACTTTCAAGCCGCAGTCAAATCCCTATTCACGCCGTGGACGCAATGACCATCGGCCATTGAAGCGACTACTGCACCCCCTCGTTTCGGTTTACTATTGTCCCTTGCAAAATTTAACCGTCAAGTTCCGGAGGCGCTTCCCCTTGCGAACCATCACCCTGGTCCTTCTTTTAGCATGTTGCATTCCCACGGCGTTAGCGCAAAAGCAGAAATCAAAAAACAAGACCAAGTCCCAGCAACAGCAAACCGAATCCCAAAAAACGTCCGCAACCGCCAATGCGCCTACGCCGATCCAAGCCGACGAGGATAAAGACAAAGATCCCTGGAAAGCCCTCCAGTACCGCCTAATCGGCCCCTTCCGCGGAGGCCGCGTAGTAGCCGTCTCCGGCGTCGTGGGCCAGCCCGACACCTACTACTTCGGCGCAGTAGCCGGTGGAGTCTGGAAGACCACTGACGGCGGCCTCAACTGGCGCCCCATCTTCGACAAAACAAAAGACGCCTCCCCCGCCATCGGCGCCATCGCCGTCTCCGAGTCCGATCCGAACGTCATCTACGTCGGCACCGGCGAAGCCTGCGTCCGCGGCAACATCGTCGGCGGCAACGGCGTCTACAAATCCATCGATGCAGGAGCCACCTGGAAGTTCGTCGGCTTGGCCGACACGCACTCCATCGGCCGCCTGCTCGTCAATCCCAAAAATCCCGACATCGCCTTCGTAGCTGCCCTCGGCCATCCCTTCGCCGACAATGAAGAGCGCGGCATCTTCCGTACCCAAGACGGCGGCAAGACCTGGGAAAAAGTTCTCTATAAAGACGCAAAAACCGGCGGCATCGACCTGGCCTTCGATCCCACCAACGCCAACATCGTCTACGCCGCGCTCTGGCAAGTACGGCGCACTCCCTGGAGCCTCGAGAGCGGCGGCCCCGGCAGCGGCCTCTATCGCTCCGCAGATGGCGGCACCACCTGGAAGCAACTCAAAGGTCACGGCCTACCCGAAACCATTCTCGGCCGCATCGGCGTCACCGTCTCCGGCGCGAATCCCAACCGCGTCTGGGCCGTAGTCGAAGCCGAAAAAGGCGGCATCTTCCGTTCCGACGACAGCGGAGAAACCTGGCATCTCCTCACCGACGACCATCGTTTCCGCCAGCGCGCCTGGTATTACTCGCACATCTTCGCCGATCCCAAATCCGCCGACACCGTCTACATCCTTAACACCTCAGCCTATCGGTCGAACGACGGTGGCAAGACTTTCACCAACATCCACGCACCGCACGGCGACAATCACGCCCTGTGGATCGACCCCACCAATCCCCAGCGCATGATGAACGGCAATGACGGCGGCGCAACCATCTCCACCGATGGCGGCGCCAGTTGGTCAAGCCAGTACACCCAGCCGACCGCGCAGTTCTATCACGTGACCACCGACAATCGCTTCCCCTACTACATCTACGGAGCGCAGCAGGATAACTCCACCGTCGCCATCGCCAGCGCCAGCGTCAATGGCGCCATCGATCGCCCCGACTGGTATGACGTAGGCGGCGGCGAGAGCGGCTACATCGCTCCCGATCCGACAGATCCAAACATCGTCTACGCCGGCTCCTATGGCGGAGACATTTCGCGTTACGATCACCGCACCGGCGAAGAGCAGGCCATCAATCCCTGGCCGGTGAATCCGATCGGCTGGGCGCCCGCCGACACCAAATATCGTTTCCAGTGGACCGAGCCCATCGTCTTTTCGCCCTACGATCCGAAGACGCTTTATTTCGCCGCCCAGGTCCTGTTTAAGACCACCGACGCCGGAATGCATTGGACCATCATCAGCCCGGACCTGACGCGAAACGACAAATCGAAGCAGGCCGCATCCGGTGGCCCGATCACCAAAGACAACACCGGCGTCGAAGTCTACGACACGATTTTTTCGGTCGTAGAGTCGCCCGTGCAAAAGGATTTAATCTGGGCCGGCACCGATGACGGACTGATTCAACTCACGCGCGACGGCGGCCAGCACTGGGAAAATGTGACGCCCAAAGCCATGCCCGACTGGGGTACAGTCAGCATGATCGAAGCCTCGCCGCACGATGCCGGCACCGTCTATATAGCCGTCGAACGCCACAAGAGCGACGACTTCACTCCCTACATCTTCAAGACCACCGACTTCGGCAAAACTTGGACGAGCCTCACCAGCGGCATTCCCGCCAACGACTACGTCCACGCCGTGCGCATCGATCCCCGCCGCCCCGGCATGCTCTTCGCCGGAACCGAGAATGGCGTCTACATCTCCTACGATGACGGTGCAAACTGGAAATCCTTGCAACTCAATCTGCCGATGTCGCCGGTAAACGATCTGGTGATAAAGAGCACCGACAAAAATGACGACCTGGTGGTCGCGACGCATGGCCGCAGCTTCTGGGTGCTCGACGACATCACTCCACTTGAGCAATTCCAGGAGTCCATTCCTAAAGACGAAGTGCATCTGTTCACGCCCTTCGTGGCAAATCACACCGTCTTCGGCGGATCGTTCTTTTCTCCGCACAACAATGTAGGCCACAACCCGCCCGCCGGAGCGATCATCGATTACTGGCTGAAAACGTCGCTGAAGCCCGAGAAAAAACCGGCGGAAGGCGAGAAAACGGAAGCGGCAAAATCGGAATCGAATGGCCAACCCGAAAAATCTGCCGCAGAAAAATCCGACGCCGAAAAGAACGAGACCCCAAAAATCACCCTTGAGATACTCGATTCCTCCGGCAAAGTAATCCGCAAATTCCCCAAGAAAGAAGAAGAAGCAGATGCAGGCGGCGAGGAAGATTTCTTCAGCCATGGCGGCTCCGGCAAGCTTCCCGCCGAAGCCGGCCTCAACCGCTTCGTCTGGGACCTGCGCTACGAAGGAGCAACTCCTGTCCCGCACGCCCCACTGTGGGGAGGGGGCACCGAAGGTCCGGAGGCTCTCCCTGGCAACTATCAAGTGCGTCTCACGGTTCTAGGCAAGACCTCCACCGCGCCCCTCGAAATCGCGCCCGACCCCCGCCTCAAGCTCGGCCCCGAAGATCTCGCCAAGCAATTTGAACTAAGTCTCAAGATTCGCGACAAGCTCAACGAAACCGACGTCGCGATCGTCCAGATTCGCGATCTGCGCGATCAGATCAATGCCGTCAACAAGCGCCTCAAGAACGATCCGCGTGAGAAAGTAATCGCTGACGCCGGCAAAGCGCTCGACAAGAAAATGACTGAAGTAGAAGAAGCGCTAATCCAGACCAAAGCCAAAAGCGGCCAGGACGTTCTAAACTTCCCGGTGCGCCTGAACAATCACCTCGCTGCTCTCGGTGGTGTGGTAGAAAGCGCCGACTCGGCGCCAACCAGCCAGTCCTACGAAGTCTTCGACATGCTGAGCAAGCAGGCAGACGAGCAACTGGCGAAGTGGAAGACGATCGTCGCGACGGATCTCGCAGGCTATAACAATCTGGTCAAACAACAAGCCGTACCCATGCTGCTCCTGGCAAATCCGGAAGCCGGAAAATAACCCGACTAGCAGCCACCACTCCACGCCCCGACGCCGCGCCCAAGCGTAGCGCCGGGTACCGGGGCGGTGGCGACGGAGCCCCCCGCGCAATGTCGCAATGTTTTGTTAAGAAAACTCTTTGTCCTGCACCGCATCCCACATCTTTCTTTTGTGGGGCGGCGTCCTAAAGTGCGAGTTTAGGGCATCGCCCTTTACAGGACTTTACGCCATCGTACTCCCGCTTAGGCCATAATATTAAATTCACTCCACCGTGCCGCGAGCCGTCGGCGCGCGTTCGGTGATTTTTCGGAGAGACTAACTTCCAACTCGTCTAACTTACGATGACCGACCAAATATCCCACACACCCACCCCGCCCGCTCTTCCACCCCCAGCGCCCAAGCGAGACACCGCACTTCCCGCGCTAAAGCCCAAGCATCGAGCCTGGGTCTGGATTTCCGTGCTCGTCGTCTTCGCGCTGGTGTTCTGGTGGGTCCTGCGCCAGCACGGCGCCTCTTCGTCCGCCTCTCCCATGGGCCGCGGCGCCGCCGGAGGCACTGTCACCGCAACCTCAGCCACCGCCAGCAAGGGCGACATCGGCGTCTATTTAACCGCGATCGGCACAGTCACTCCCGTCTATACCGCCTCCATCGTCAGCCAGGTAACTGGCCAGGTCGTAGCCGTGCATTATCGCGAAGGCGAGCTGGTCACCAAGGGCACTTCGCTGGTAGACATCGATCCGCGCCCCTATCAAGCAACGTTAGAAGTCGCCGAAGGCACCCTCGAACGCGACACTCACATTCTCGCTCAGGCGCAAATGGATCTCGAGCGTTACCAGCAGGCCTTGGCCCGCAACGCCATCGCCAAGCAGCAAGTCGACGATCAGGCCAAGCTTGTCCTGCAAGACCAGGGCACGGTCAAGCTGGACCAGGGCAACGTGGATTACGACCGCGTCCAGCTCGGCTTCTGCCACATAGTCGCGCCCATAACAGGACGCGTCGGCCTCCGCCTGGTCGATCCCGGCAACCTCGTCACATCAAGCGGCGGCACAACTTTGGTCGTAGTTACGCAAGAAGCGCCCATCACAGTCGTCTTTACCATCTCCGAAGACAGCCTCCAGCAGGTCCTGGCCCAACTCCACAAAAACCGAACGCTCGAAGTGCAAGCCTACGATCGCGCCCAGAGCAAAATGATCGCCAAGGGCAAGCTCCTGACCACCGACAACCTGATTGACACCACCACTGGCACCATAAAAATGCGCGCCATCTTCGACAATAAAAGCAGCGACAACAAGGGCAACACTCTTTTCCCCAACCAGTTCGTCAACACGCGCCTCTTAGTCGACACGCTCCACGACGTCACGCTGGTCGATTCGTCCGCCGTCCAGCACAACGGGACCCAAGCCTTCGTCTGGGTCATTCAGGATGGAAAATCGCAGACCCGCAACGTGACCACCGGAACCACCGACAACAATCTCACGCAAGTCACCGGCCTGAATCCGGGAGAAGTAGTCGCCGACAGCAGCTTTGAGAAATTGCAGAACGGCTCGAAGGTAAACATCGTGCAGCAGCTAGTCCCGGGGCAAACGCAAAACCAAACCAGCCAGCAACAACAGAACAACCAAGCGCAGCAAAACAAATCCGGCAAGGGCAAGCCCGGCAGCGCAAAAAGCGGGAGTAAATCTCATTGAGTCCGTCGCGCCCATTCATTCTGCGGCCCGTAGCGACCTCGCTCTTGATGGCCGCGATCATGCTGGCAGGCATAGTCGCTTACTACCAACTGCCGGAGTCTGCCCTGCCGCAGGTGGACTATCCCATCATCCAGATCCTGACCTTCTATCCGGGCGCCAGCCCCGATGTAACCGCGACCACCGTCACCGCGCCGCTGGAACGCCAATTCGGCCAGCTGCAAGGTCTAAGTCAGATGACCTCGACCAGCGCCGGGGGAGTCTCAGTAGTAGTCCTGCAATTCGCCTTGTCGCTCCCAATCGACATAGCCGAAGAAGAAGTTCAATCCGCCATCAACGCCTCACAGAGCCTGCTCCCGTCCAACCTCCCCGCGCCGCCGATCTACAGCAAGACCAATCCCGCCGACGCCCCCGTCCTAACGCTGGCCATCACTTCCGACACGATCCCGCTCTCCAAAGTCGAAGACTTAGTCGACACCCGTCTGGCTCCAAAAATTTCGCAGCTCAGCGGCGTCGGCCTCGTCAGCATCAGCGGAGGCCAGAAACCTGCGGTCCGCATTCAAGCAAATCCCGTGGCGCTAGCCTCGTATGGCATCGATCTCGAATCCCTCCGCACCGCGCTCACTCAAACCAGCGTCAATGCCGCGAAAGGAAACTTCGACGGCCCGCGCCAGGATTACCAGATCGACGCCAACGACCAGCTCACCTCCAGCGCCGATTATCGCGACATCGTAATCGCCTACCGTAACGGCGCGCCGGTCTTCCTAAGAAATGTCGCCACCGTAGCCGACGGCGTAGAGAATACCCGGCAGGCCGCCTGGATGAACGACACTCCCGCGGTCATCTTAAATATCCAGCGCCAGCCCGGCGCCAACACAATCACGGTCGTAAAGAGCATTCAAAAATTACTCCCGCAACTCCAGGCCAACCTTCCCGCCGCTATTACCGTAACCAAGCTCACCGACTTGACCACCAGCATTCAATCGTCGGTAGACGACGTTGAATTCGAGCTGTTACTAACCATTGGCCTCGTAGTCCTGGTCATCTTCCTTTTTCTGCGTAGCCTGAAAGCCACCATCATCCCTAGCGTGGCCGTACCGCTGTCCCTGGTAGGGACGTTGGCGGTCATGTACGCCCTCGGCTACAGCCTGGACAACCTCTCGCTCATGGCGCTAACCATCTCCACCGGCTTCGTAGTCGACGATGCCATCGTCATGATCGAAAACATCTCGCGCTTCCTCGAAGAAGGCGACAAGCCGATGGAAGCCGCCCTCAAAGGCGCCGAACAAATCGGCTTCACCATCGTTTCGCTGACCGTCTCCCTGATCGCCGTTCTCATCCCCCTCCTCTTCATGGGAGATGTAGTAGGCCGCCTCTTCCGCGAATTTGCCGTGACCCTAGCCGTCACCATCGTGATCTCCGCGGTCGTCTCCCTAACCCTTACCCCGATGATGTCCGCCCGCATTCTGAAGCACACGCCGGAGTCCGAACAGGGAAAGTTTTATCGCTGGTCGGAAGATGTTTTCAACCGCATGATCGCCTTCTACGGCCGCACGCTGAAAAAAGTGCTGGAGTACCAGACCATCACCCTGCTGGTAGCGGTCGCCACGCTGGTGCTCACCGTCGTCCTCTACATCTTGATTCCCAAGGGATTCTTCCCCGTCCAGGATACCGGAGTAATCCAGGGCATCTCGCAAGCCCCGGAAACCGTATCGTTCGACGCTATGGCCGAGAAGCAGCAGCAGGTCGCCGACATCATTCGCAAAGACCCCGCCGTCGAAAGCCTCTCATCCTTCATCGGGGCCGACGGCACCAACACCACGCTCAACTCCGGCCGCTACTCCATCAATCTAAAGCCGCTCGATCAGCGCCACATGAGCGCCTCCGACGTAATCCGCCGTCTGCAAGCGTCAATCGCCAACCAGGTCCAGGGCTTCCAGATCTTCATGCAGCCAGTGCAGGACATCACCGTCGACGATCGCGTAAGCCGCACCCAATATCAGTACGCGCTCGAAGATCCCGACGTGAACGAACTCAACGAGTGGACCGACAAATTCGTAACCGACATGAAGAAGATGCCGGAACTCGAAGACGTAGCTACCGATCAGCAGACCGGCGGCCTGGCCGTCTCGCTGACCATCGACCGCGTAACCGCGTCCCGCCTGGGCATTGCCACAGCCACCATCGACAATGCACTCTACGATGCCTTCGGCCAGCGCCAGATCAGCACCATGTACACGCAGCTCAATCAGTACCACGTAATTCTCGAATCGCTTCCCGCCTTCCAGACCAACCCGGACAAACTGCAATCGATCTTTTTGCAATCGAATGCCTCCGCCAACGCCACCGGCGCGGGAGCTGCAACTTCGTTCTCGTCGTCCAGTTCCGCCTCCGCCGGCTCGAACGCTGCCACCGAGTCCGCGCAGTACACGCCCACTCCCGCTCAATCGCTTCTGGCGCCGCTCCAAACCGCGCTCGCCAAGACTACAGTCACCACCAACACAGCAAGCAGCTCGCAGATCGCCAACGCCGTCCCGCTCAATGCCTTCACCCATCTCGAACTCATCCGCACGCCGCTGACTATCACCCATCAGGGCCAGTTCCCCGCCGTCACCATCTCGTTCAATCTGGCGTCCAAAGCCTCGCTCGGCACCGCGATCAGCAAAATTGACGATCTAGCCGCCAAGCTGAATCCGCCCCCCAGCCTCCAAACCGGATTCCAGGGCACCGCCGCCTCCTTCCACAATTCCCTCTCCAACGAATCCTGGCTGATCCTCGCTGCGTTAGTCACGGTCTACATAGTGTTAGGCGTCTTGTATGAGAGCTTCATCCACCCCATCACCATTCTCTCCACGCTTCCCTCCGCCGGAGTAGGCGCGTTACTGGCGCTCATGCTTTTCGGCCAAGATCTGAGCGTAGTCGCCATCATCGGAATAATTTTGCTGATCGGCATCGTGAAGAAAAACGGCATCATGATCGTCGACTTCGCCCTCGAAGCCGAGCGCGAGCACGGCAAGTCATCGACCGACGCCATCTACGAAGCCAGTCTGCTCCGCTTCCGCCCCATCATGATGACCACCATGGCCGCGCTCCTGGGCGGATTGCCGCTCGCCTTCGGCTCTGGCCTCGGCTCCGAACTGCGCCGCCCGCTCGGCATAGCCATGGTCGGAGGCCTGCTCTTAAGCCAGGTGCTCACGCTCTACACCACGCCGGTTATCTACATCTTCTTTGACCGGATCGCGCAGCGCTTCTCGAAAAATGACGAGCACGATCCGAATCCGAACCCCGGCGGAATTTCCTCGCTGCCAGAGGCTGGGCTACCGCAGGAAGGACCCTCGCAGGCGTAGCCGATATGAGCGTCTCCACTCCATTCATAAAACGTCCGGTAGCGACCACGCTCATCACGATCGCCATCGCCATCGCCGGCGCCATCGCCTACACAGTCCTTCCCGCTGCACCTCTTCCCCAAGTCGACTTCCCCACCATCAACATCGGTGCCAGACTCCCCGGCGCCAGCGCCGATATCATGGCCTCATCCGTCGCCACGCCCCTGGAGCGTCAACTAGGCCACATCGCCGGCATCAGCGAGATGACCTCCTCCAGCTCTCTCGGCAGCACCAACATCACCATTCAATTTGAATTGAGCCGCAACATCGATGGCGCTGCCCGCGACGTGGAAGCCGCCATCAATGCAGCCCGCACCTATCTCCCGGCCAATCTCCCGTCGAATCCGACCTACCGCAAAGTAAACCCGGCCGACGCGCCCATCATGATTCTCGCGCTCACCTCCGACGTCTACAACAAAGGCCAGATGTACGATGCCGCCTCTACCGTCCTGGCCCAGCGCATTTCGCAGATCGAAGGCGTCGGCCAGGTCTACGTCGGCGGCTCCTCCTATCCCGCCGTCCGCGTGGAACTCAATCCCACCCAGATGAACAGCTACGGCATCTCCTACGGTTCGGTCGAAAATCAGCTTCGTCTCGCGAATGCCCATCTCTCGCTCGGCCAGATTTCCAACGGCGACACCACCGCCGACATCGTCGCCAACGATCAAATGATGCACGCCGACGACTACAAGCCCCTGATCGTCGGCCAGCACAACGGCACCGCCGTACGCCTCTCGGACATCGCCGATGTCATTGACTCCGTGCAGGACGTCCGCAACGCCGGCTACATGGACGGCAAGCCCTCCGTCACCATGATCATCTTCCGCCAGCCCGGCGCGAACATCATCGATACGGTCGATCGCATCAAGGATTCCGTCCCCGCCCTGAAAGCCACCATTCCGTCGGCCATACTAATCACCGACGTCTTCGATCGCACTACTACCATCCGCGCCAGCTTGAGCGACGTCGAGATTTCGCTCCTTATCTCTGTCATCCTCGTCGTCTTGGTCGTCTTCTTATTTCTGCGCAACGTCCGCGCCACCATGATTCCGAGCGTCGCCGTTCCGGTCTCATTGGTCGGCACATTTGCGGTGATGTATCTCTGCGGCTACAGCCTCGACAATCTCTCGCTGATGGCGCTAACCATCTCCACCGGGTTTGTCGTCGATGACGCCATCGTGGTCATGGAAAACATCTCCCGCCACCTCGAAGCCGGCATGCAGCCCGTGGCCGCTGCCCTCCTCGGCGCCCGCGAAATCGGATTCACCGTCTTCTCCATCAGCGTCTCCCTCATCGCCGTCTTCATTCCCATCCTGATGATGGGCGGCATCGTCGGTCGTCTCTTCCGCGAATTCGCCGTCGTGCTCTCCACCGCCATCCTCGTCTCCATGGTCATCTCGCTGACCACCACTCCAATGATGTGCGCTCACCTGCTCAAGGCGCACCGCGATGAAGAGCACGGCCGCCTGTATCGCCTGAGCGAGCGCTTTTTCAATTTCATCCTCGGCAAATACACACACAGCCTGCGCTGGGTGCTGGACAATCCATTCCTCGTCCTCCTAGTGCTGGTGCTGGTAATCGCGCTCAACGTAGTCATCATCGCCCGCGTGCAAAAAGGTTTCTTCCCACAGCAAGACACAGGCGCGATCGTCGGAGGAGTACGCGGTCCGGAGGACGCCTCATTCGCGCTGATGGACAACTCGATTCTCCAGCTCGTCGACGTTATCAAAGCGGATCCAGCCGTCTTTCACGTCAACGCCTACACGGGCGGCGGTAACGGTGGCTTCATCTACATCGCGCTCAAACCTTTGGGCCAGCGGCCACCGCACTCGAGCGCGATGGAAGTCATCAACCGCCTGCGCCCCAAGCTCAACCGCCTCCCGGTTGCCCAGGCCTTCCTGCAAGCCGCGCAGGACATTCGCATCGGAGGCCGCTCCAGCGCCGCACTCTATCAATACACAATCGAGGCCGATAACGTCGAAGACCTTAACAAATGGGGGCCAATCCTCCTCGCCGAGGTCAAGAAACTTCCCGGCCTGCAAGATGTGAACTCCGACCAGCAAAATGGCGGCCTGCAAACTTACCTGACCTACGACCGAACCGCCGCCGCCCGTCTCGCCTTCACTCCGCAGCAGATCGACTCGACCTTATATAGCGCCTTCGGCCAGGAAGAGACTTCCGTAATCTTCGAACCGCTCAACCAGTACTACGTCGTCATCGAAGTCGCGCCCCCCTACCTGCAATCCCCCGCAGCGCTGAAAGATATCTATCTTCAAAATGGCAAAGGCAACGTGCCTCTAACCACAGTCGCCGCCGTAAAAACCAATACGGCTGCGCTCTCCGTAGCCCACTCCGGCCTGTTCCCGTCGGTAACGGTCTCGTTCAATCTGGCGCCCGGCCTGGCGCTAAGCGACGCCACCCGCATGATCGTGCAGATGCAGAACAAACTAGGCACGCCCTCGACTATCCACGGCGACTTCTCCGGGACTCTCCAGGCCTATCAAAGCTCACTAAGCACCGAACCAGTTCTAATCGCCACCGCCCTGCTAGCCGTCTATATAGTCCTCGGCATTCTTTACGAAAGCTTGGTGCATCCGCTAACCATCATCTCCACGCTACCGTCGGCCAGCGTGGGAGCGATGCTCGCCCTGATGATCTTCCACAATGACCTAAATGTAATTTCGATAATCGGCATAATCCTGCTAATTGGCATAGTTAAGAAGAACGCCATCATGATGATCGACTTCGCCTTACAAGCAGAACGCGAGCAAGGCATGACCACCTACGACGCCATCTTCACCGCCTGCCTGCTCCGCTTCCGCCCCATCCTGATGACCACCATGGCCGCTCTCTTCGGCGCTCTGCCGCTGGCCTTCGGCCCAGGCACAGGTTCCGAACTGCGCCGTCCGCTGGGTCTCTCCATCGTCGGCGGTCTCATAGTAAGTCAGTTACTAACTCTTTACACGACCCCTGTCGTCTACTTATTCATGGACCGGGCGCGCCTCTGGGTCTTAGGCAAAGAACACGACACCCTCGATTCACTGAACGGACAAGGCGCGCCCGGAGAAGGCACCGCATGAGATCAGAACAAAATAAACAAATGTGTTTATGGACGGCGCAGCGGTTCACCCCTGCGATTGCAGCCTTCTTATCGGGCCCGGCTTTAGCCGATGGGGCGACGCCGCGCGAAATGAAATTATTCCGCTCTAGAGCATTCTCCATGCTAACTCTAGCAGCCCTGCTAAGCCTGGCGCTCTCCGGCTGCACCGTAGGCCCGCACTATCACAAGCCCCAGGCCACCGTCCCGGCAGCCCCGAACTATAAAGAGTCCCCAGTCAACTTCCAGGACGCCAACGGCTGGAAGGTAGCCTCGCCGCAAGACGCCATGCTCCACGGCAACTGGTGGGAAATCTTCAATCAGCCCGAGCTCAACGATCTCGAATCGCAATTAAACATTAACAACCAGAACATAAAAGTCTTCTTCGAAAACTATCTCGCCGCCCGCGCCCAGATCCGTGAAGCCCGGGCCCAGTTCTACCCGACCGCCAGCGTGGGAGCATCCTTTACGCGCTCACACACTGCGGGCACCGCCACTGGCGGCGCCGGCCAAACCGGCGGCGGAACGTTTTCTTCCTTCTCCCTCCCCCTCGATATCTCCTGGGCACCCGACCTTTTCGGCCGCGTGCGCAACACAGTTCGCGAATTCCAGGCCAACGCGCAAGTCAGTGCCGCTGACCTCGAAAACGAGCGTCTCCTCGAACAAGCGACGTTAGCCGAAACATATTTCGAAATCCGCGGACAAGACGCCCTGCAAGCCCTTCTCAATGCCACCGTAAAAGCCGACGAGGATCTGCTCCAACTGGCGCAGGCCCGCTACGAAGTAGGAACCGACACGGAAGTTTCCGTCCAGCAAGCCACCCAAACGCTGGAAAGCGCGCGCGCCTCCGCCACCAATCTTGGAGTAGCTCGCGCGCAATACGAGCATGCCATTGCCACGCTCCTGGGCAAAACCGCTACTGATTTCACCATGCCGGTGCGGCCGCTAACCGTGCAGCCCCCGGCCATCCCCACCGGCACCCCGTCGCAACTGCTGGAGCGCCGTCCGGACATCGCCGCCGCCGAGCGCCAGATGGCCTCAGCCAATGCCGTAATCGGTATCGGCTATGCCGCTTACTATCCCAATTTAACTCTAAGCGCCAGCGGAGGCTTCGCCTCCTCGGCCATCAGCAAGCTGGTAAATGCCAACAGCCGAGTCTGGTCCATCGGCCCCTCGATCTCCGAAACCATCTTCGACGCCGGCCTTCGCCGCGCTACCATCGAGCAATATATAGCGACTTACAACGCCGATGTAGCCAGTTATCGCCAAACGGTCCTGACGGCCTTTCAGCAGGTGGAGGACTATCTGGCGGAAACCCGCCTCGTCTTTACGGAGGTTCGGCAAGAGCAAGCGGCGGTAACCGCCGCCCAAAAGGCCTATGACCTGGAAAAAGCCCGATATGAAACCGGTCTCGACCCCTATCTAAACTTGCTAACAACTCAAACAGCATTGTTAGACACGCAGCAAACCATGGTGAACTCGCAAATCCAGCAAATGGCCGGCGCAGTCCTGTTAGTGGAAGCCCTGGGCGGCGGCTGGGACGTAAGCCAGTTGCCCACGACGCAGCAAGTAACTCAAAAGCCGCCAGCCGACCAACGAACCATCACAAAGTGAGGGCCATCTAGACACAAAACGACACAGAAGTAGGATTTCGAATTGCCACCAAACCTCTACCCTCTGTCATCCTGAGCGCAGCGCTGTGAGCGAAGCGAGCCACGCGTAGTCGAAGGACCCCATGCAAGCCGCGCTCTAAAACCGGCTCCGCCAGAAGTTTTCTAGAATGGAGCGTGCCAGCGATCAGCGGGGGATCTGACAAGCACAACCGAGGAGAGAAGGACGCTTCCTCGTCTCCTCAAGGCCGCGCTCCCGCTCCATCGCCACGTATCAGCAACGCCATTCGTGGAAACGCAAAGCTCGCCGCCGCATCGTCCACCACATTCACCTGACACGTATAAAATCCGGGAGCCATCCCGCTCAGCGGCAAATCCAGCTGAAATACGCCCGCCTTCCGCCCGCCGCCATTCAACTCCGTAAGCTCCACCGGCGCACTCTCAAACACCTTACTCTTACCCCGAAACAAAGCCACGCTACTAACCAGATGAATCCCGCGCCCCGAAGCCCCAACCCGTCCCGGGTCATACACCTCGTAATACAATCGCATATGCTGCGCCGCCGAAAACACATGTGTAACATTCGGAATAATCTCCGATCCATCGCGAATCAGCGGATTAAGACTCGATCCCTTCTTCGCCGTCTCTACCTGACTGGCCAGCACCACCGAACTCATCTTTAAGCGCTGCTGTTTTAAATCCGGCACACTCAGATCCGCTTCAAACGACCCCATTCGCCCCGTCTGATTTTCCCGCGCCACAAACTTCACGTAATACTTTCCCGGCGGCAGACTGACCCCGGTGTCATACTGCACATTCTTCTTTCTCACCTCCGCCGAAGTATTCACCGCCAGCTTCACCGTATCGCGAATCCGTGTCACCGGATGCCGCTCGCTGTCCATCACCATGCCGATCACATCAAGCGTAGCCTTATCCCGATCGCTGTTCCGGGTAAACGGAATCTGCGATCCCGGCACCACCAGCGAAATCGGAATATAAAACTTATTAGCCTCCAGCCGGAAGTAAGCCGCGCTCAAATACAACGGCAGATCGGTCGTAGGTAGCTCCGAAGCCAGCTCCTCTTCGAGTTCCAGCTCCTTATCGTCCTTAGTCGAATGTCTAAAATCCGCCGGTGCATAATACCCGCGCCGGTAATCGATCTTAGTCCCCGCAGCCTTGACCTTCACCACAATCCGTCGATACTTACCGTCCCGCGCCAGGTTAGTGCTGTGATACCCAAGAAGATAGTAAGTAGAAGTGTCCTGCTGTACCCCCTTGAAGATTTGGGTGAAGTCGTTCGAATCGAGAAATGCCTTTCCTCCCGTATCGCTGGCCAGCGTAACCAGCGTTTCTTGCGTGGTGAAATTAGAATTCAGCGCATTGATCGTGGACTGCCCCGAGTACACCGAGGTCCCGCGCATGCTCGCGTTCTGCGCCTCGCCTCCCGCCACGATCGCCTGGAGCCCGCGCAAGTCCATCGTGTAAATCGCCAGATTCGACCGCACCGCCGCATTAATCGCCGCCCGCAACTCCGACTGGTTCTCGATCCCCGTCCGGTCCATGCCGCTCGAAAAATAAATCAGCGACTTCTTCTGCTGCACATGCGAAAGTTGCTCCGCCACCGACCGCAGCGCCTCCAGCCGCCGGTCCGTATTAAAAATGTTGTACTCGGTGTCATCGGCCGTAAACGGCTGCCCCGTATCCGGCGTGCCTTCCGTGGTCCCCGTCGTGCCCTCTTCAAATCCCTGCCCGGTGCCCGTGCCAAAAGCCTGTAACTGCTTCTTCAGTAAGTCGTGGTCGGAAGTGAAGTCCTGATTCACCACCAGAGAACTTCCCAAAGAGACGATCGACACCAGGTCCGCCGGCGCCATCTGTGTATCGACATAATGCTCAGCCGAAGTAATCGCTCGATCGATCTCATCCGGCTCCATCGCCGAAAGATCGAAAAACAAAACAATCAGCCGCCGATCCTTAAACTGATCGGTCGCATTCGCATTCGCCACCGCGACAGGCGGACTAATCGCATGCGCCGCTGATCCAGAAAGCGGCGCGCCTGGCAGCGCCTGCGCCACATTCTGATTCGCGACCGCGTCAATGTTCTCCACATCGAACGAAACGACCTTCTGCGGCTTGCCATCTTCCAGAATCGTAAAGTCCGAGGGCCTGAGCCCGCGCACAAAGCTCCCACTCTTATCCCGAACCGTCACATTGACCAGCACCAGGTTGCTTTCCGCATGAAACGTGTAATCCTCCTGAGCAAACGAGAGCGAAAAGGAAAGCACGAGCGCCAGCACAAGCAACAAAGCGAAAAGTCGCCGAATAACGGAAACCCGCAGGTTCTCGCTGACGACCGACGGCTGAGGGCTGATGGCTGTCAAAATCTAAACCTCGCCGTCATAGTAATCTGCCGCATCCCGCCAACGCCTGTAACTCGTCCAAAGGTCGGCGAGGTAACCGATGTATCAATGGATGAGTAATTCGGAATGTTGAAGACATTCGTAGCCTGCGCCCGCAATTCCACAACGCGCGCCTCTTTCAGAGGCACCGTCTTCGTAAATGCCATATCGAACACATGCGTCGGCGGCCCAATAATGCTGTTCCGCCGCGCGTTCCCATACTGCCCCGCGGGCGGCGCGACAAACGCCGCCGTATTAAACCATTCCGCAATCGTCGGACTCCCTGACTGCACCATCTGCCCCGGGACCACATCCGGCCGTAGCGTCCCGTTCGTCCCGCCGTTCACCTCGCTCGCGTCGCCCACAAACCGCGGAGTAAACGGAAGCCCCGACGCGAACGTCCAGTCCCCGCTCCACTGCCAGTCCCCAAAAATCGCGCGCCACGGAGTGTTGCCGTTCAGAAAGCGTCGGTCATGCCCGAATGGCAGCTCCAATAAATAATCCGCGGTAAAGCGGTGTTTCTGATTAAAGCTCGAAAGCCCGCGCTCCGCTGCCAGATCCAGCGGATCCTGCGCCACGCTGTTCGCCCCGCTTCCCGGAGAAGCCGTTCCCCCGCCGGCCCCCGCGCCCGTGCCGCCCGCCCCGAGCCCTCTGCTCCCGGAATTCACCGTCGCGCCCGCGCCAATCGACGACGCATTGTCAATCGATTTCGAAAACGTATAAATTCCGCCAATCGAAAAGCCGTTTGCCAGCCGCTTCCGCAGCCTCACCGACCCTGCATTCGCCTCCGCGTCCCCCACCGAATTTTCAAATGTAAACGCCTGCACTCCTGGAATCAGAATCTGAAATCCATCCGGACCAGTCGTGCGATTCGGCGCCTCCAGTATGTCGAGCTTGGTTCCCTTAGTCCCCGTGTAATCGAGGTTAAGCAGCAAACTAGGCCGGATCTGCTGTTGCACGTCGATGTTGCGAATCTGCACATACCCCAGCCGGTAGTTCGGATTGACCGCATAACTGTTAGTAATAGTGCCGGGTGTCGGTGCGGGAAAACCGTTTTGCAGTGTAAGATCGCCAGGCAACGGTTGAATATTCGTCTCCGCAGTCGAAAATGGCGGCTGAAACGCCAGTTGCTGCGCAATCGTCTGATAGGCCCCCGTGTTGTAGTTGATCCCGTATCCGCCGCGAATCACGGTATCGCGCAGCGGCTTCCACGCAAATCCGACGCGCGGAGCAATGTTATTCCGGTCCGGTCGCACCAGGCTCGCCGGCAAGCCGCCGCTATAAGGACCACTCTGTCCCGGCAACACCACCGCCACCGCCGGCATACCCAGCGCCGGATTCAGCACTCCCGGCGACAGGTCCAGATTCGCAATCTGATTATGTAATTCGGTATAAGGCGACAGGTACTCGTAACGCACGCCAGCGTTCAAAGTGAAATTGCCGCGGACCTTCCACTCATCCTGCGCGTAAAGATCCCAATAGTGCCCCCGAAAATAGTAGTTATCCTGTCCGAACTCCACCGAAGTAAGCTGCGGCAGCCCCAACAGAAAGTCGGCGAAGTCAAACCCCGTACCTCCCGGCGGGCCGCCCGGCAGCGCGGTATTAGTGCCCGTAAAGGTAAACGCTCCCCGCGCGCTACTGCTCGCCTCGGTATTGAGCTGCACAAATCGAAAGTCCCCACCCCACCGCCAGGTATGCTTACCATGGTTCCAGATCATGTAGTCGGACAGAGAGTAAGTCTGGTTTCGCAAGAGTTGCGGGTTCACGTCCCGCAAGCCGGCAAAATTCGTGAACGACAAACTTGGCAATCCCCAGTCAAACGGATTCGTCGACACCCCCGTAATCCCCAGCCCCGCAGCGATGTCGTCGTTAAATGCATACAGATTCTGCGTATGCGTCCGCGTGCGATTGAGGTCCACCCGCAAACTATTCGTGAGTTTCCCGAAAGTCCGGGCGTATCCCACCGGTACATCGAAACTGCGCGCGCTCGTCTTCCCGCTCACGCTCGGAAATGGATCTGTAATCGTCGCGCTCGACCCGTGATAGTGAAACCCAAACGTCAAATTGTTTCGGGGTCCTCCGCGTCCGCCGCCCCGGCGTCCGCCCGTCCGCGCCGCGCCCAGCGTGTGATTGATCCGGATATTCAAGTCATCGCTGCCGCTGTTCGCCGAAGTAACAAAATGAAAATTCTGAAAATCCCCCGGCGGCGGAGTCAAATTCGGCTCCGGAATATACGGCAGCAACCCCATCGCCGCAGAATTAATCTGCGCAATCATATTATTCGCAAACGGAGTCGCCGTCCCCGGCTGATAAATTTGATCGATCACATTCCCGTTCGCGTCCCGATCGTTGCAGACGCCACCCGTAAATCCCGTCTTGCACAAAGCAGAAAAATCACCGGCCCGCTCCGCGAGCGTAGGCACAATCGAAAACTGGTCGAAGGGATTCTCCCCGCGCCGCCCGTTGTAGTTCACAAAATAAAACGTCTTTGTCCCTCCGTTATAAATATGCGGAATATTCAGCGGCCCGCCCACCGACCCGCCAAAACTATCCCGCACATAAGCAGGATTGACCGCTGACTCGCCCGCCAGCGCATAAGGCGCCGCATTCAGAGCCGAGTCCCCAATCCCGTAATACACCGAACCATGCGGACGGTTCACGTCAAAGCCGCGCCGCCCGCGTCCACCACCGCCGAATCCCCTGCCCCCAAGCCCGCCAAATCCGCCCCCACCGCCGAATCCGCCGCCTCCGCCAAATCCCGCTCCCGACGCGCGCGCCTCGCTGATGCGCTGCTCCAATTCATCCCCGCTCATCGAATTGAACGCGTTCGAAGTGTTCCCCGAAACTGCAATCGATTCGGTCGCGCTATCCGGATCGATCCCCGGCACCGGCATTCCCGATGGCACCACATCGCTGATCGCATTTCCGCCGCCCTCCGCCGCTGAATTCTCCATCGCCGAAAGATTCTGAAAGCCACGCTGTCCCGCTCCCGGCGCGCCATCTCGCCGCCCGCCAGCCTCCTGTGGCGGCTGACCCGTCTCCCGGACCCGCGACAGCAACGTCAACTCAAAATTCGCGAGCACGTTCGGATGCGCCGCATCCACCACCACCGTTTGCTCGCCGCTCGCGAACGCCATCATCTGCACCCGCACCAAATAAGTTCCATAACTAGGAACCGCAGCCGAGTAACTCCCATCCACATCGGTCCAAACAGAAATCTTCAAACTGGAAAGCAGCGCCGCAGACGACGAGTTAGCGGAGGATTGAGGCGAAGAAGGTGACGAAGCACCACGAAGAGATCCAAGACCACTCTTAGCAGAGATAGTCACGGCCGCGCCGGGAATCGGTATGTTGCCCGACTTCACCACGCCGCGAATGATCCCGCCCTCACTTTGAACCTGAGTCGGAGCTGGCGCCGCCGCAGGGGCACGCATTGTCTGGCCCCAGGCGCAAGCCATGGCCAGATACAACCCCAGTAGCAACTGTCGACAAGCGCCCACTCTCATTGGACAAAATCAACCGCAGTCAGACCGCCGCAGGAGGGAAAGCGCAAAAATCAATCGCGAACAAATCAGCTCCAGGCGCTCTCAAAGCGGTGCTCGTGATCGAATCATAGCCGCATCAATAGGAATCAACTGTAAAATTTTGTCGATTTGGTCCCGCTGTCGCCATTCGGGCCCAAAAGGTTTTCCTGACGGCTGACGGCTGATGGCTGGAGCCTATCGCCCAAGAGTAGAGTAAAGAGTAGAATCAAGAGTAAAGATTCGTAAAACCCCGCCTGTTCCCACAACTCTCAGCCCATAATCAGGTTCATACCTCTAGCCAATTCGATCTCATATAGGAGAAAACACCATGCTCAAACATTCCCTGCTCGCCCTAACCCTCGCGGGCCTCATTTATGCGGCGCCCGCGGTTGCGCAAAGCGACGCGCAAAGTGCTCCGCAAAATAACACGACGTCCGATCAGCAATCGGCCAACGGTGGCCACCAATGGCACGGACGCGGCCACGGAGAAATGGATCCCGCCAAGCGCACCGAGATGCTCAGTAAGAAACTTAGCCTGACCGCCGATCAGCAAACCAAAGTTCAGGATATCTTCAAATCCGAACAGACCCAGATGCAGTCCCTGCGCAACGATTCCTCAATGTCACGTGAAGATCGCCATTCGAAGATGATGGACATTCACAAAGCGTCGGGCGATCAAGTCCGCGCGCTCCTCGATCCGACCCAGCAGAAAAAATGGGATGAGATGCAGAGCCGACGCGAACAAAGGGAAGGCCATCGTCACGGCGGCCAAGCGCCACCTTCTGACTCCGATCAGCAGTAAGCGATCGGCAACAGCCCCGGCCAGCAATAACAAATGAGTGGGCGGACCGAGCTCCGCCCGCCAATTCCCTGCCCTCAACGCATTGCTCCCGAAAATGCTTTACCATACCCCTGCGCCCCGCGCCCGACCGTGCGAATTCTTGCCGATGCCGCCAAGTATTTCCTGATCACCCTGGCCATTCTCTACACCCTCGATTTCGCCATCTTCCAGGTTCGCCACCTCCGCGGCTCAGGTCTCGGCACCGTCGCCGTCGATCAATTTCTATCGACTCCCCTGAAAGGTAACAAAGCCGAATTCGATTACCTCGGCACCGCCAACCAGACCTGCTCGCGCACTTTATTCCCCCAATACGCAGCCTCTGCCTGGAACCCGCCCTGCTGGTGGTTGCAACGCCACAACACAACCTGGCAATGAGC
>JBAQJF010000210.1:0-2070 GCA_049300195.1 Terriglobales bacterium
GTACGCTTGGTGATGGACGAGATGCCGGAGCGCTCGGTGCTCGAGGCGCTGGCAAATACGGCGCACTGGGTGGACTGGACGCGGCATTTTGGACTCCCCTCGCGGATGAGTTCGGGAATTGCGAATCTTCGCGAGCGGTACCTGATCACGACCTTTGCCTACGGGTGCGGGCTTGGAGCTACGCAGGCCGCCCGTCATTTCGGTGGCGCTGTATTGCCGGAGGAATTGAGCTTTGTCGATCGACGGCACATTGATATTGCCAATCTACGCGCTGGCTCCGCTGACCTGCAGAACCTTTTTCTCGGGTTTGATCTGACGAAGCTGTGGGGGAGGGGAGAGTCGGCATCAGCGGACGGCACGCATTTCGAGACCTTTCGAAGTAATCTGATGGCAGCGCGACACTTTCGCTACGGCAGGACGGGCGGAATCGCCTATCGGCACGTCTCCGACAACTACATTGCCCTGTTCAGCCGCTTCATTGGGTGTGGGATATACGAGGCGACCTACATTCTCGACATTCTTCAAAATACGCTCAGTGAAATTCACCCCACCCGACTCTACGCCGATTCGCATGGCCAGTCGGCTCACGTCTTCGCCCTGGCGTATCTGCTTGGCATACAGCTCTTGCCACGCATCAGGGCCTGGAAGAGACTCAAGTTGTATCGTCCCAGCCGGAATTCCGAGTTTGAGGCGATCTCACACCTATTTTCCGCAACCGTCGACTGGTCCCTCATTGAGGGCCACTATCCGGATTTCATTCGACTGGCTCTTGCCATCCATAGCGGTGAACTCGCCCCGTCAGCCGTGCTCACACGGATCAATAGCCAGAGTAGCCGTGACCCGTTCTCCCGTGCACTTCAAGAGCTGGGCCATGCGGTACGCACACAATTCCTGTTGCGCTGGACCTGGGACGAGGAATTGCGCCATGCCGTCCACAAGGGCACGACAAAAGTTGAGCGTAACCACCAATTCTCGAAATTCCTGAATTTTGGCGGCGAAGGGGGTTTGAAGACGAACAATCCGGCGGACCAAGAAAAGGCGATCGTCTACAATGAACTCGTGGCCAACGCTGTGGCCGCACAAACGGTAAACGATCTAACGCATGCGTTGATTAAGCTGCATGATCGAGGCATTAACATTGCAGCAGAGGATCTGGTGCATTTCAGTCCGTACCCGACGAGCAAGGTAAAACGCTTCGGCGACTATCCTGCGCAAGTGATTACCGATTCTCGGCCGATCCAGAAGCATTTGCCGGTCAGTTCGGCATCAATGGCCGCCTTGTGACCGCTACGCCCGGGACCGGCGAAGCCGTGAAAGTCCTACTTTTACACCAATCTTACCTTGGGGCCTAAAGTTCCCGGGGTCGAAAGCGCAATCCCTTCGGATGCCTTCGATCCCATGCGCCGGCGGGCGACCAATCGGGCATCGAGCGCACGAATTCTCGTGATGACGCTGTTCCGTGCAGGTGCGGGAAGATGCAATCGCCGACAGCGGCGTACGACTTCTCGATACGTTTCTTCCATGGGCGTTTTTGGCCGAACGAGATAGCGCTTTTGAATGGCTTCATTGATGAGTCGCTCGCGCACGGCACCCAACCGTCGATATAGTTTGCGGGGCCCCAGTTGATGCGGCACCAGGCTAGTTGTCTGCGCTGATGTTTTATATCGGGCAATGAGTCGCTGGATGGTACGCGTCGATACTTTAAGTGAATCAGCGGCGGAGCGGATCCGCGGCTTTGCCGGACCGGGCCCTACGAGAGCCCGTCGAATGACCTCTTCGCGCTGTGCCGCCTTCTCCCAAATCGGATCGCCTGAGGTGTGCTGACGATCCAATCGCTCATCGAGATCCTCGAGCGCCAGCGCGGGCAGTCCCCGGAGTTCTGCGATGTTGACCTCTCTGATCTCTTTGGAACTGGAATCTCGTATACGCGCGCACGCGCCGCGCAATGACTCAAATCGATGGGGGCGGCCACTCCAGAGAACCCATTCTCCGGGACGCAGATCGAGCCGAAGTGCCGAATGGAGATTGTCTTGGTCCGTAAATCTCTCCGCGGATGGCGACATGCACTAT
>JBAQJF010000211.1:0-10241 GCA_049300195.1 Terriglobales bacterium
CTACAATATTTTTGATCCCAACACTCACAAATGAAATGCCCTTTTTGCGGCTTTGAAAACGATAAGGTAGTCGACTCACGCGAGAGCAAGGAAGCCGATTCCATCCGCCGCCGGCGCGAATGCCTCAAGTGCGAGAAGCGCTTTACCACGTATGAGCGCATCGACGAGATTCCATACATGGTTGTGAAGAAAGACGGGCGCCGCGAACGTTTTGACCGCCAGAAGGTCCTCAACGGCCTGATGCGCGCCTGTGAAAAGCGCCCCGTCCCAATCAGCAAACTCGAGCAGATCGTGAATGAAGCAGAGACATTTGTAATTGAGTCTCCCGAGCGCGAGCGTAAGACCAGCGAGATTGGCGAGCTGATCATGAATCGCCTTCGGCGCCACGATAAAGTCGCCTATGTCCGCTTCGCCTCCGTCTATCTCGACTTCAAAGACGTGCAGGAATTCATGACCGAGCTGAAGGACTTGCTAAAGACAAAAGAACCGGAGCCGAAAGGTAAGACTGTGAAGGCCTGAAGGCCGATCTGATTCCATGATTCATAAAATAACCTTAATTCCCGGCGACGGCATCGGCCCCGAAGTAATTCAGGCCGCCGTCCGCATCCTCGAAGCTACTGGCGTCAAATTCGAATGGGAGAGCTTTGCCGCCGGCAGCGAAGCGTTCGAAAAATATCACGAATACATTCCTAAGGAACTGACCGAGTCAATCGAGCGCACGCGCGTGGGATTGAAAGGACCGGTCACAACGCCCATCGGCGGCGGCTTTTCGAGCATCAACGTCGAACTGCGCAAGCGCTTCGAACTCTTCGCCAACTTCCGCCCGATCCGCAACCTTCCACACATTCCGACGCGCTATCCCGACCTCGATCTGATCGTAGTCCGCGAAAATACGGAAGGCCTTTATTCCGGTATCGAACATGAAGTCGTCCCCGGCGTCGTCGAGAGTCTGAAGATCATCACCGAAAAAGCTTCCACGCGCATCTCGCGCTTCGCCTTCGAGCACGCCAGCAACAACAAGCGCAAGAAGATTCACTGCATTCACAAGGCCAACATCATGAAGATGTCCGACGGCCTGTTCCTGCAATGCTCCCGCAAGGTTTCAAAGGAGTATCCGGAAATTACTTACGCCGAACACATTGTGGACAACAACTGCATGCAGCTGGTCATGAATCCGTACCAGTACGACATGCTGCTGCTCGAAAATCTGTACGGCGACATCGTGTCTGACCTCTGCGCGGGCTTGGTCGGCGGCCTTGGCCTGGTGCCCGGTGCGAACTACGGTCACGAATGCGCCATCTTCGAGGCGGTTCACGGCTCGGCGCCAGACATCGCCGGGAAAAATATCGCTAATCCGACCGCTGTGCTGCGCTCCTCCTTGCTGATGTTGCGGCACATCGGCGAAGCGGAGGCCGCATGGAAAATTCGCAATGCCATCGACGACGTCTACCGCGACCGCAGCAAACTCACGCGCGACGTTGGCGGCACAGCCAGCACGTCCGAGTTCGCCGACGCCATCATTGCGGCAATGGCAGCGCCGCGTCAGCCAGTCGCCCCGATGCCGGTATAGTAGCTCGCTAAGAAACTCGGACAAACTTCGGTCTGCTAGACTGGATAGTCGCTGCGGCGCTAGTTGCGTCCAGCGCGTATTTCAGGCAATCCATGTTGAAGAAGCTCGAAGTTCCTTACAACCAGGGACTGCACCGTTTCGCCATCTTTACGGCCAGCGTCACATTCCTTCTGATCGTCGCCGGGGCCCTCGTCACCAGCAATGACGCGGGGCTCTCCGTTCCCGACTGGCCAACTACGTTCGGTTCGTTTTACAAAATGCCCCACATGGTTGGAGGCGTGAAGTATGAACACGGCCACCGCATGGTCGCCGAGTTCGTGGGCCTGCTGACTATCATCCTCGCAGTCTGGACGTGGCGCGTGGAAAAGCGCCGCTGGTTGCGGATTCTCGCGCTCGCCGCGCTCGGCACGGTCATTGTTCAGGGAATTCTCGGCGGCCTTACCGTACTCTTCTATCTTCCCGCGCCCATCTCCAGCGCCCATGCCGCGGTCGCGCAAACTTTCTTCTGCATCGCGGTTTCCATTGCCGTTTTCACTGGCCGCCACTGGATTGAAGAGCAGCCTTGCACCGAGTTCGACACGCGTCGGCCTACGCTTTTTACGCTCACACTGGTCTCGATCTTTGTGCTTTATGTTCAACTGATTCTCGGCGCCATGTTTCGGCATCACGGCATGAGCTGGTGGCCGCACGTGGTTCATGCCGGAGTAGTGGCGATCGTGCTTTCGTGGACCGCAATCCGCGCCATCTCTGTCTATTCCAAAATCGACGATGTTAAACGAACCGCTGTACTCATGCTTGGACTCATGGTCGCGCAGCTTTGCCTCGGATTCCTGGCCTTCATCACGCGCGTCATGTGGGGAAAAAACGCCGTCCAACCCGAACTTCCCATGGTGATCGCAACTGTCGTCCATGTTGCGGTTGGGGCACTCCTTCTTGCCACTACCGTCGTCCTCGCGATTCAAGTCTGGCGTCACGTGCCGATCTCGTTTGCGGAGCGTGTCTCTGGCGGGGAGCGGAAACCTGTTGCCGCCTAGAACGCACAGGTACCGTTCCGCTCAATTGCGTCGTAAAATGTCTTGTGGCTCCAAACTCAACTGCCATCGATTTCGCACCGGCCGCTAAAGTTGCCGAGCAGTCCGCTCCCGCCATCATTCAGGTTCGCGACCTGATTCATCGCTACGCGAATCGCGCGGCGCTGAATGGCGTTTCCTTCGACGTTCGTGTAGCCGAACTTTTTGGACTGCTTGGGCCGAATGGCAGCGGCAAGACTACACTTTTTCGTATTCTCTCGACGCTCATGGTTCCGACCTCGGGCGCCGCCATCATCGCCGGCTTCGATGCCGTTCGCCAGCCGGGCGCTTTGCGCCGCCACATTGGCGTCGTATTCCAGGCCCAGAGCGTCGACATCAAACTCACCGCGCGAGAGAATCTCTGGCACCAGGGACATCTCTACGGGCTGGGCGGCCGCGCCTTGAAACAACGTATCGAGGAGATTCTTACGCGCGTTGGGCTAGCCGACCGAGCCAACGACCGCGTCGAAACCTTCTCCGGCGGGATGCAGCGCCGCATAGAACTGGCGAAGGGTTTGCTGCATCATCCTGAAGTGCTGCTCCTCGACGAGCCAACCACCGGTCTCGATCCGGGCGCGCGCCACGACCTCTGGCAATATCTCGCAATCCTGCGCGATCAGGAGCGCGTTTCCATCCTCGTAACCACCCACCTGATGGAAGAAGCCGAACGCTGCGATCGCCTGGCGATTCTGAACGAAGGCAATCTGGTCGCCCTCGGCACGCCCCAGGCGCTCACGCGCGAAATCGGAGGCGACGTAATTCTGTTGGAGGCGCGCGACCCGCAGTCTCTGGCCGATCAAATTCGCAACAAGTTTCAACTCGATGCTACGGTCATGGACAAACAGGTGCGCTTGGAAATCGAGAATGGACATCGCTTCATTCCCGACGTGGTCGAAGCATTCCCGGGAGAGATTCAATCGCTGAGCGTCAGCAAGCCGACGCTGGAGGACGTATTCATTCATCGCACCGGACACAAGTTCTGGAACGAAGAAACTGCAGGGGAGCGGGAAGCGGGCAAGAAGAGAGTTAAGAAGAAGTCCTCCTAGTAAGCCGCCATACGTGGAGCAGTCTTTCACTATCACCGTTGTAAAATGAAACGTGCCAATTGCGCGACTTATTCGCGATACCTTGCGAACCTTGGCGGGCAGCAGACTCGAAGAATCGCGTGTCCTCCTGGAAAACAAACTTTGGACGGGCGCCTATTACATGACCGGTCTCGCAATTGAGTGCGCTTTGAAGTCTTGTTTGGCGAGTGCAGTCAAGGAGTACGATTTTCCAGATAAGCAGTTCGTGAACGCAATGTATGTTCACAGCCTCGAGAGTCTTTTTAAATTGAATGGGGCACTCTGGGCCGGGTTACAGGCCGACATGAAAGCCGACGCCAAACTCCGAGTGAATTGGAGCACGGTCAAGGATTGGGATGACGGAAGACGTTACGAGATGGTGGAAGAGTTAGAGGCGAAAGCGTTGTACGAGGCCTCTACCGAGGCCGGCTCAGGCGTTATGGAATGGATTCGAGGAAGATGGTAATGGCATACGTGGAAGTTCTAACCGAGACAGACCTAGACTTTGGGAAATCGCTGTGGCATGCACTCCGCGGGAACAAGATCTTTCCCGATGATGGAGCGCTGTGGCTGTCTCGATCCGAATCGGATGTGTGGCACTTGTTACTTGCCTCTCCGAGGGTCGACGAAATTGGTCCCCGCAAAGCCTACGAGGAGCTTGCGAAAGTCACGCAACGCCTGTCGGCAAATTCGGAGCAACTTTCGCGAATCGAGCTGATTAGTCCGCGGCAACCCTTCTATCAAGCTCTCCGATCCGTTTTCGGGAAAACTGCGTCGGTGGAAGGTGCGCGACTCGGCAACACGCAGATTGGTGGAAAGTACATTCACGACGCTTATTTATACGAAATCCGTTGATGCGAGCCTTCGGCTCAGGCCCTCCGACGCTGCTAAACTAGAAGCCCATGGCGACTCAGACCGCAACTTTGCCCCACACTTCAACCGCTCCAGCGTCTGCTGGAGTCATGCTGCCCGCCTTTACGCTCTGGTGGCGCGAGGTGGTGCGCTTCTATCGTCAGAAAGCGCGCGTGGTCGGCGTGATTGTCTCTCCTCTTTTGTTTTGGATCGTCATCGGCTCAGGCTTTGGAACTTCATTTCGATCCGGGCAGGCCGCCGGCCAGCAGAATTATCTCGACTATTTCTATCCCGGCGCGCTCGTCATGATCATTCTGTTCACTGCAATTTTCACGATGATGTCGGTGATCGAAGATCGCAACGAAGGCTTCTTGCTCTCCGTGCTGGTAGCGCCCGTTCCACGCTCCGCCATCGTGCTCGGCAAAGTGCTGGGAGGTACCACGCTGGCCGCAGTTCAGGGAATGATCTTTCTGGTCTTCGCTCCCGTCGTCGGCGTGCATTTCACGGTCGTCTCTTTCCTGTTGATCGCGCTTACGATTTTCCTGGTGGCGTTCGCGCTGACCGCGCTGGGTTTCGCGATCGCATGGCCGATGGATTCCACGCAGGCCTTTCACGCCATCATCAACCTGTTTCTGATTCCGCTGTGGCTGCTTTCGGGCGCCCTTTTTCCGATCTCGAAAGCCTCCGCTTGGATTCGCTGGCTCATGTATGCCAACCCCCTGACGTACGGTGTTGAAGCTTTGCGCGTCCTGATGTATCCGGAGGCGCCGAGTTCATTCTCATTCGAATTCTCACTGACGGCGTCGCTCTTGACGCTCGTGCTCTTCACGTTGTTCATGTTCGGACTTGCCTTCGTGCTGGCGAATCGGCGCACGACCAAGCCAGCCGCTTAACGCATTTGGTAATTGGGTAATCGGGTAATTTGGAAATCAAAATCGAGCGGGTTTGCAAATTACACAATTACCCGATTACAAAATTACAAAATGACTTTAGACCTCCTCGCTCTGGCCGCGCATCGGGACGACGTTGAACAGACCTGCGGCGGCACTCTCCTGAAGATGGCCGACCGCGGTTACCGCACCGGCATTCTCGACTTGACCCAGGGCGAGATGGGAACACGCGGCACAGCCGAAGACCGCGCCCGCGAGGCTTCCGATGCCGCGCGCATTCTCAAAGTATCGTGGCGCGGGGCACTCGACATTCCAGATGGCCGCGTCGAAAACACCTGGGAGAATCGTCTGAAGGTAGTGCGCGTTCTGCGCGAGCAGCGTCCACGCGTGCTAATTCTCCCTTACTGGGAAGGCCGTCACCCCGATCACTACACGGCGTCGGTGCTGGGGTACGAAGCAGCATTCTTGTCGGGACTAGCGAAATTAGCGGTCAGCCATCCGCCGTCATCCGTCCGCGAAAACAGCGGCGGCTTCGCTCCTCATCGTCCATTCAAAATTATTTATGCCAGCCTCTATCGCGACGTGCGTCCAACCTTCGTCGTCGACATCACCGACCAGTTCGAGACGCGCCTTGCTTCGCTCATGGCTTACAAGTCGCAGTTCACCGATCAGCAGGCGGGCAGCGGAATCTTTCCTGCGCAGGCTGAAATTCGCACGCGCGTTGAATCGATGGCACGCTTCTACGGAATGCTCGGAGGCGTCACTTACGCCGAACCTTTTGTGCAGAAGGAAGCCGGGCTGGTCGATGACGTGATGACCATTCCGGTGAAGTCGATCTGATTATTCCCTGGTATTCCAGCCGCGAATCGCCGGACAAATCACGCAGCAATTTGCTGCATCGCTCAATTTTCGGGCGGATCCTGCAGCACCGAGGCCGCATAAACACCCTTCGCCAACTCGGGTATGATACCGATCCGTACATAGATGGGACGGATCAACTTCCTCAGGGTGGGCAGCTGAAGGGCAAATAATCCGGCGCCGCATACACAAATCGTGCCGCCGATCATCAGCGTATGAGGCGCGCCAATCCGGCTCGCGACCGCTCCCGCAATCAGGCTGCCGAACGGCGCGACTCCCTGAAATGCAACCGAGTAAAAGCTCATCACTCGCCCGCGTTTCTCGTTGTCGACGATGGTCTGGAGAATCGTGTTGCAGGACGCCAAATTCTGCATGAAGCAAAAACCAGTGATGACCAACAATATTAGAGACAGCCAAAGCATTCGCGACGCCGAAAACGCAATCAGCGAAATGCCGAACCCCGTTGCGGTCATGGGGACCAGTCGCCCCAGGCCCAGCACGCTAGGCCGTGCCGCCAGCGTCACCGCTCCGAAAAGCGCGCCCACTCCAACCGCTCCCATCAAAAAGCCCAGCGTGTGCGCTCCGCCATGCAGCACTTTGCCGGCAAAAATCGGCATCAGTGCCGTGTAGGGCATACCCACCAGGCTAATGCAGGCGAGCAACAGGAGAATCGACCAGATGGGACGAAAGCCGATGACATAATTCCATCCCTCGCGCAGTTCGGAGAGCACGCTTGGATGTGAGCGCCCGAGCGGGCGTGGTGTCACAAGCATGAGCAGCAACGACGCAATCACCGCCATATAGCTGAAGCCGTCGATCAGAAAACAATAGCCTTCTCCCACGGCAGCGATGATCAAACCTGCCACCGAGGGACCGATCAGCCGCGCGGCATTCACCAGCGACGAGTTGAGCGCGATGGCATTGCCTAGGTCCTCGGGCTCCTCTACCATCTCAATTACGAATGCCTGCCGCGCCGGCATATCGAACGCATTCACCGCCCCCTGAAACAGGTTGAGCAGGATGACTTCGCGCACCGTGATGATGTGGCTAAGCGCCAGAGCTGCGAGGCCGAACGACTCCAGCATCGAGAGCGCCTGCGTCACCACCAGCACCCGATGCCGATTCCAGCGATCGATCCAGACTCCCGCGAACGGCCCAAGCACGAGAATAGGAATCTGCCCGGCGAAACTTACCAGTCCGAGCAGAAACGCGGATCCGGTGAGACGGTAGACGAGCCATCCGGTGGCGACGCGCGTCATCCACGTGCCGATCAGCGAAATGCCTTGACCGCCAAAGAACAGGCGATAATTCCGGTGGCGCAGGGCGCGAACGATTAGGTTCCAGTTCATTCGCGGTTTTTGGCGCTGAGGATGGGGAGTCGGCTGAGTCATTTTTTAACGGCTTGCGCGCCGGCCATTGGATGCAATTGCCGCACACAATTCACGTTGAATGCTTAATCATATCCAGAAATACTATCCAGATTATGGTTCCGAACGGAGAAGGATGTTCCGGGAATGCGAAAAATTCGCCGGTATACGAAAATAAGGTTAGGAAAATAAGCTATGGCCTCTCTGGAGGCGTCCGGGCAACGTGTTGTGCGAATCGACAAGTGGCTCTGGGCGGCCCGATTTTTCAAGACCCGAGCGCTGGCTGGGCGCGCCTGCGGCCTTGGGCGAATCCAGGCAAACGGCCAGCCCGCGAAACCCGCGCGCGAGATTCGCAGCGGAGACATGCTGCGCGTCTCGAACGAAGGCGGCGAATATGAAGTTGAAGTCCTGCTCCTGAGCGAGGTCCGCGGCCCGGCATCGGTGGCGCAAACCCTCTACCGCGAAACTGACGCGAGCCGCGAGCTGAGGCTGAAAGCCGCAGCCGAGCGCAAAGCGATGCGGGAGTTTGAGCAACTCCCGGCAAGCCGCCCCACCAAACGCGATCGCCGCCGCATCATTCAGTTCCGCGGCAGAGGCTAATTGTTCAGCGCGCTGGGCGGGCACGTAGAAAGGTACCGGCCGTCTCGCAAATGGAAAGCGGATCCGCTACTGCTTGACTTTCTTCACCACCTGTTTCACCGTGCCGGAACTACCGGACAACATCAGGTCGCCACCAAAGTCCGCCGTCACAGTAGTTGCTCCCTTAAGCGTCGAAATCGTAAAGCTGGCAGAGCCGCCGCTCACGGTGCCGGTCCCAAGCAGGGTCTTGCCTTTCATGAAGGAGACAGTGTCTCCGTCTGCGGGCATCACAGCTCCGGAGATCACGGCGGTAAAAGTCACCGCTTCTCCAGAAGTGGATGGATTCGGTGAGGAAGTTAGGCTGGTCGTGCTGCCCGTCCCAGAGGCCAGCATGTCGAACGCGATGCCTGCTCCGTCGGGGCCGCCGGAATCACCACCGTAGTAAGTGGTGCCATAAAGGCTGCCCTGCCCGTTGATGGCTAAGGGAGCCAGAGGCCGATAGCCGAGGCCATGACGGCCCTGCGCGAAGTTGTGCAGCACGGTTTCATTGCCGGCCGGATCGATCATGAAGACAAGACCATTGCCGCCTTTGCCACCTTGGGAGGTCGTGCCATACAGGTTGCCCGCACTGTCGATGACCACACCGCCCTCGGGCCACGCCCCGTCTGGGCAGAAACTACCCACAGTAGCAGGACAAAATTCATACAGGGTGGTCACATTTCCATGCGAATCCACCTTAAAAACGGATCCCGATCCGATTGGCCGATGTTTGCGGCTGAAACCGCCGATTTTGGCCGCGGCATAGAAATTGCCTTGCCCGTCAGTGGCTATGCCCGGGTTGAGAGTCTGGGCGCTAAAAAGCCCGATCAAATTGCCACCGGCGGTGAGTTCGAACAACGCAAGTCCGTTGGTCAGATAAAGGTTACCGCCAGATTCCATGAACACACCCGGAAACGGGAAGGCGTCTAGTATCTCGAAACCTAAAAGTGAAACCACAGTCTCTACCCCGCTCGGATCGACTTTGTAAACCACCCCGGATCCGCCTTTTCCGCCCGCGATCGCCCCGCCATAAAGGTTATGCTGGGCATCCATGACGATGCCGCCGACCGGATTTGCCCCGTCGCCCGTTCCGGCGAAGGTATAGAGAACGGTCTCGGTGCCGGCGGTATCCAACTTAAATACCGTGCCGCAGCCCATGGAGTTGGAGCATGTATAGTCCCCGCCATATTCAGTGCTCCCATACAAATTGCCCGAAGTGTCCACCAGCACTGTTCCCTGCGGAGTTGCGCCGTCTCCCCCGATCCCTGTGAAGTTGTAAAGCACCTTTTCCTGGCCGGTGACGGCAATCTCATACACTGTGCCATAGCCGAAAGCTCCGCCATAGGCGGTGGTGCTATACAAATTGCCCTGCGCGTCCATCGCGAAATTTGCCGCAGGATTTACGCCGTCCCCCGATGTGCTGCCAAAGGAATGCACAGCCGAGTAGCTGAAACCTTGCGCATGTACCGATTTCGTCGGGAGGAACGCGAACGCCAGCGCGGTCAGCAAAACAAGGGCGGATCCGGCAGCTCGCCGGCTGGCTCCGGAAATCCAGCTTGACGGTTGCGTTGTCCTCTTCATAGGTCTCCTTTGATGGTCGACAGTTAGATAAAGGGCCCGATCCAGCGGGGGAGAAATGCTCGGGGGAGCTAGAGCCGACGATCTTCCTCTTATTCGGATCAGCGGTCAAGATAAAAGATTTTCCTTATCATTTCACAAGAGAGATGTCTCTGTATCACCAGAGTGAGTCGGAGGGCACAGGTTGTGCCAACCGCGGCTGCCAGGGACGGGGCGCCGGTTGGTGTCGGGGCACGATCCGTGGGCTGTAAGAATGAAGGGTAGATGGGGGCCGGAACAAAAAGATCCGGCCCCGGGTTAATCGACGGATAATGGCGCGCTCAACGCGCGACCAATCCGCCAGCTGAGGATGGGATACCCGTCGCCTGAGACAC
>JBAQJF010000212.1:0-10493 GCA_049300195.1 Terriglobales bacterium
TTCTTCGAGCACAAAGACCTCCAGGCCGCGTACGGGCACTACTACCTTCAAGTCTCGAACCAGGCCATGGATCCGGTCGGCGAATCCCGCTCAAATGTCGAACTTTTTCGAGCACTCGCCGAGCGCATGAGATTCGAGGACGATTGCTTTCGCGAGACGGTCGATTCCATGATCGACAGCGCGCTCGATTCGCCGAATCCCTTCCTCAAGGGAATTACCCGCGGGCGACTGGAGAGCCAGCATCAGATTCGGTTGAACTTCGGAGGCCACGAACCGGCAGAAGAATCACCGTTCCTTCCCTTCGCGCAAGGCAACTTCCCAACTCCCAGCGGCAAGGCCGAGTTTTATACTGAGGCGCTCAAGAAACTCGGTCTCGATCCCGTCGTCGATTTCACTCCCCCGGATGAATCACGTTACGGATCAGGCGTACAGGGCTATCCGCTCGAACTTCTCGCCCGCAAGCCGGATAATCATTTGAATTCCACGTTCGCAAATGTCGAGTCGGTTCGGAAGATGGAACCATGGATCGGAATGTTGGAGATCCACCCCGCTGACGCGACCGCTCGCGGAATCCGCGACGGTGACCAGGTTCGCGCCTTCAACGCACGCGGTGAGATAGTTTTAAAGGCTCGAGTCGATGGCGCAGTCTCAGCCGGAGTAGTGGCAGCCCGACTCGATTGGGCACGCTTTGGAGTCGGCCTGCGCAACATAAATGTGCTGACCTCAGAAAAACTTACCGACATGGGCAACGCGGCGACGTTCTATTCCGTCTGTGTTGAAGTAGAACCTTTTCAAGCTTGACGCCGCGAAAAATGCGCGTCCCAGCTTGGACGGTTTCCACTCTCTACCGTATAATTACCGTTTTCCTAACTCTTGCTTTTCGAGGTAGTTGCAATTCATCGCCGTCATCAGGCTATCCCTGTGTGCGCCCCGAGCAACCACCCCATCCCGCGAAAAGCGCGCGGGCTGGGGACCCCGGTAAATGGCCGCCGCGAGGGTCCACACCGTGACCCCTGCTGCGCTTTTTTGTCTCCGCGCAACTCCTGGGGGCATAGTTGCGGCCGCAGTTTCCTCGTTGCATTGCTGCTTCTCCTCGTCTGCGCTGTTCCCTCGATTAGCCAGTCGGACTTGATCGTCGGCATTCAAGTTCACGGCAACCGCCGTATTCCCGCTGAGACTATTCGGGCTCGAATCTTTACGAAAGTGGGCGACGTTTATGATGTCGCGGCGCTGGAGCGGGACTTCAATGCGCTCTGGAATACCGGGTACTTTGAAGACATCCGCTTCGAGCGTGAAGAGAGCGCGAGGGGCTGGGTTCTCCACATCTACGTCAAGGAACGGCCGACGATCCGTGAAATAAACTATGTCGGGCTCAACGCAGTTTCCACCAGCGATGTACTCGACCGCTTCAAGGATCGCAAAGTCGGGCTCTCAGTAGAGAGCCAGTACGATCCCACTAAGGTCAAAAAGGCCGAAGTCGTGATCAAGGAACTGCTCGCCGAACATGGCCGGCAGTTTGCAACGGTCCGCACGGAAATCAGGCCGATTCCGCCGGCCGCCGTCGGCGTCAGCTTCGTCGTCAAGGAAGGGCCGAAAGTCAAAGTTGGCAAGATTACATTCCGCGGCAACGTCCACATTAAGGCGCGCACGCTGCGGGCGGCGATGAAGAACCTGAAACCAATCGGAATCCCGCACTCCATCTTTCTCGAAAATCTGTTCGCCAAGACCTATGACGCGACCAAGCTCGATGAAGACACCGAGCGCGTTCGAGCTGAGTTCCAGAACCGCGGCTACTTCAAGGTGGTGGTGGAAGACCCGAAGACTGAGATTCACGACACCGGTCACACCGGCCTGCACATTCCGTTAATCCAGGCGGGAGCCGGCAAATCCGTTGACATCACCATGCCCATCGAAGAGGGCGCGCGTTATCATCTGGGCACGATCACTTTCAAGAACAATAGGGCGATCCGGAATGTCAGAGCGCTGCGCGGGCTGTTCCCCATCAAAGACGGCGACATCTTCAGCCGCGAAAAAATCGCCAAGGGGTTGGAAAACCTGCGTAAAGCATACGGCGAGGCGGGTTATATCAACTTCACTTCCGTTCCAGACACCAAGTTCGACGACCAGAAAAAGACGGTCGACCTGAACATCGACGTGGACGAGGGCAAGCAGTTCTACGTACGACGCATCGAGTTCCAGGGCAACACCACAACCCGCGACAAAGTCATCCGCCGCGAAATCGCGCTCGAAGAAGGCCAGGTGTACAACTCCCGTTTGTGGGAACTAAGCCTTCTACGGCTCAACCAGTTGGGATATTTCGACCAGCTCAAGCCCGACGACCCCAACACCACCGAGCGGCACCTCGACGAAAAACAGGGCACAGTTGACCTCACGCTCAAGGTCCATGAAAAAGGCAAGAACAGCATCGGCCTCCAGGGTGGCGTCAGTGGCTTGGCGGGCGCATTCGTGGGTCTCAATTACAGCACCAATAACTTTTTGGGACTGGGTGAGACACTCTCCATCCAGGCCAGCCTGGGCGCCCGCCAGCGCGATATCGTCTTCGGATTCACGGAACCCTACTTGTTCGATCGTCCCATCCAGGCCGGCTTCAACGTGTACCTGCGCAAGATCAGTTATGACCAGGCGCGTCAGTACGCCATCCTAACGGGGCAGCAGCTCAACCTGGGATCGCCTTTCCTGCAGAATTTGCAGAACTATTCGCAGTCAAGCACCGGCTTCACGCTCAGCCTGAGCTACCCGTTGCGGCGCTCATTCAAGCGCTTCGGCATCAGTTACTCCTTCGACCGTTCGTCATTGGTCGCGGTCAGCACCGCCTCCAGGCTGCTCTTCGACAACCTCAACTTCAGCGGCATTCAGGGACCGAACGCGCTCAACGGCATCATCACCAGCAAGATCGTTCCCAGCTTCACCATGAATACGCTGGATGCCTCTTACGCCCCACACAAGGGCAAGAGCCTCTTTATCGGCGGCGAGATCTCAGGGCTCGGCGGTACCGTTCATACCTTCCGCCCGATTATTCAGTACAAGCAATTCTTCCCGATGCAGAAACGGCGCAATGCGCTCGGCTACAACGTTCAGGCGTCGTTTATCAGCGGCTTTGACGGGGTCGTCGCTCCTCCCTTTGAACGCGCGTATCTGGGCGGCGAAAACGATCTGCGCGGATTCGATATCCGGACGGTTTCACCCATCGCATATCTGCCCAGCGTACAAAGCGTAGCACTGCGAAATCCGGACGGGAGCTTTGTCCCTGCCAACCCGGCTTACCCGGTCCAGAGTTCAAACGGCGCTTGCACCGCCAACTGCTGGAATGTTCCGATCCCCTACCAGCAACTGGTGACGCCGGGCGGCGACTTCGCATTGAATGGAAACGTTGAATACCGCGTCACCATCGCCGGCCCGGTTGCGATAGCGCCGTTTGTGGATATCGGCACCGACTCAATCCTGCGAGATTCGCAGCTCCAGCTCAATCCGACCCAGTACAACAACCTGCTCAGTACCTACTTTGGCTGCCCCGTTCTAACGCCCGCCTTTGGCTGCGATGTCAATTATGCGGTTCAAGGAAAAACGCTGGGCATCTCGCAGTATCTGCGTCCCGTGTCTGGGACGAACTGGGTTCCGCGCATGTCGACGGGTCTAGAGTTGCAGATGATGTTGCCTGTGATCAATGCGCCGTTCAGGATTTACTATGCTTACAACGCGCTGCGCCTCGATTCCAGCGCCAGCCCGCCCATCAAGTTAACCCCCAGCATGTTCCCCAATAGCGGTGCCGGGATCTATACCTATTCGCAGGCGTTTGACACGCTCAGCTCCCCCTACACGCTGCGCGAACCGCGAAAAACGTTCCGGTTTACGGTGGCGACTACCTTCTGAGGGCAGCCATCAGCCATCAGCCATCAGAAGTGCGAATCCGGGTCGTCAGATTGGGTTGTTCCGAAAGTCGGTGCAGGGGCAGCACCCTTGGAATTCTTGAGATTTACCCGATGGCTGACGGCCGACGGGGCTCTACTCGATCTGCACTAACCCGTTCGCCGATACCGCCGCCGGCCGCTGCGGTGCCCGCCAGGCATCCAGAATCGACACCTGATGCACACATGAAACCGTGCAGTGCGGCGCGCAGGATTTCTCGGTATAAAACTCGCGCCGCAGATCGCTCACCGTATAGTTCTCCAGCGGAATCCCCGGATAGCCGCGTTGCTGTGAGCAGTAATGCACCAAGCCGTCCTCGCAAATGTAGAGATAGCGCCCGCCGGCGCGGCAACGCCACTGGTTGGGCCGGCCGAGTGCAATGTTGTCCTGGAAGGCGTTGACGCGTGTAAAGCTGCGCTTCTCGAGCGATTTCATCTCGTGATAGACGCGCCGCTCATCGTCGGCCAGCGGCTGCACCTGGCCTGACCCGTCGTGAATAATGCCGACCGTGGAACTGAATCCGAGTTCCAGCGCCCGCTTGCCGATAGTCAGCGCATCCTGCGGATTGCTCACTCCTCCACCGACGACTGAGTTGATGTTGACATGAAACTCGGCGTGCTCAGCCAGCAGTTGCAGCTTGCGGTCGAGAACCTTCAGACTTTTCTTCGAGACCTCATCAGGATTCACGTTGTCGATTGAAATTTGCAGCCACTCCAGCCCCGCGTTGTTCAGCCGCTGAATGCGGTCGGCGGTCAGCAGGTATCCGTTGGTGATGAGCCCGGACACGACTCGGCGTTCGCGCATGCGGTGAATGATGTCGTCAAGGTCAGGATGCAGCAGCGGTTCGCCTCCGCTGATGGTGACGACCGAGGTGCCGAGATCTTTCAATTTGTCGACCCGCCGCAGCATCAGCGCGGTCGCGACCGGCTTTGAAAAGTCATCAAATTCGTTACAGTAGGTGCAAGCCAGATTGCAGCGGCGGATCGGGATCAGGTGCGCGAGCAGGGGATGGTCAGTCGACACAGCAGCCTTCAGTATCTGCCACAATCCGTGAACGTTGCGCTCGAGCCCTTTAAGCTGGCGCCGGAATTTAACTGCTCTCGTCGGCATGGAATGTCTGTTGTTACTATTTCAACATCCCGAAGGCCCTAACGTCCAATTTCAGGCAGCGGCCGGGGTGGAAACGGGGTCGAATGGGGTCGCGGCATCTCCGCAATGGCCCGGTATGAGACATGGCCTCCCGGCCTGAGGCCGTCAGTGAACTCCATGTTTGCGCAAAGATTAGGAAGGTTACTCATCGAGCGACGAATTCTATGAATGATAGATTCGACGCTCGGGACTGCAAGGCGCCAAGGATTTTCGTGGAGCTACTCCATATCTCCGCCCATGGGCACGTACTGGAATTTCTTACCATCAAAAAAAACCGCCGAGCTGCTTCCCAAGTTGCCGGCCTCCTCGACATAAAGAGCTTCGATCTTCCTCTTTTTCAAGGTGAACTTCCGCACGTAGATCGCCTTGTACGGGAGATTGACAACGACGTATTTCGCCTTGGGCTTTGGGGAGCGCCAGGCCTCCGGTCCGGAACCGTTAATGATGAGAATTACCAGGCCACGCAGCGCGGGATCGCCCTCAGAAAATGTTGTGGTCACCTGCGGGTTGCCATAGCCGAAGAACGCATCGTATGGATCGATGACGCTGAAGTTGTGCTCGCTCTGGTCGACCATGGGATTCTTGCAGCGTGCCGCGATCACGACGTCTTCGACGCCATCGCCATCCAGATCGCCAAAGGCGGGGCTCACGCTTGAGACGAGGGTGAACTGATCGCCGAACTGCTGGTGGACGAAATCGTCGTCGATCTTCTTGTTAGAAGAATCGGAATTGGGTAAAGACGATGTCTTCTGAGCGAAGGCCGGGACCACTACCAGGCACAGCAGCGCAGCGAGGAAAATTTTAGGCATGCAGCTACTCTAGGCCTCGGGCGTGATTACCGACAGGTCACTAAAGTTACGTGCGCCCCGGCAAAAGGGGCGGGGACCCGGGAGGGCCACCGCTCGCGAACTGCGAGTCCTAGTGGAAGTGCTCCCATCCCTTGGCCTCGAGCACTTGGTTTTTTCCATCCGCATCGATCAGCCCCATACCTTTCTTGAGAGTAGTGCGCCCGATGCGTGTGATGGGAACGCCCTCGACTTTTCGAGGTACCGGCTTAGACGAAGTGAAGAGCAGTTCGTAATCGTCGCCCCCGTGCAGCGCGCACTCCAGCGCCACAAACTCGTTTTTCCCGCGGCCAACGCGAGTCCGTGGGATCGTCTCGGCCTCTATCTCGGCGCCAACCCCGCTCTCCTGACAGATATGCTCGAGGTCCGTGGAAAGCCCGTCGCTGACGTCGATCATGGCGGACGGAATCTTGTGCCGGCGCAACCACTGCCCCACGCGAACCCGCGCCTGCGGACGAAAATGTCGTGAAGCTTCCGCCCCGAGCGGCAGCGAAGCCCGGAGCCGAGCCAAAGTTGCCGCCGAGCCCCCCAAAGCTCCAGTCACGTAGATGTGATCGCCGGGCCTAGCCCCTGAGCGCAGGATCGCCGTCCCCCTCGGTATCGAGCCCACGACCACAATGTCGGCCTGGATACCGTTCGCGGCCTGCGCAGTATCTCCGCCCGCTAGAGGAACATGGAATTTCCTGGACAAGGTGAGCAATCCCTTAAAGAACTGATCGACCCATCCTTGCGGAACGTCGGCAGCCACAGCCAGCGACAAGAATGCCGCGATCGGCTCGCCCCCCATGGCGGCGATGTCGCTTAGCCCGCGCGTCAGGCACCGCCAACCGACCACTTCGGGAGCATGCCACTCCCGCCGGAAATGCACATTTTCGATCGAGAAATCCGTCGTGACCAGCAGCTCATGGGTGGGAGCCAAACGCAAGACCGCTGCATCGTCTGCGATACCGACCCTGACCGCCGCCCCACGCCGCCCAGTCGCGCCTACACTAGCCTTCCGGCGAATTCGCTGGATAAGTCTTCTCTCGCTTTCCGGCATGGCATCACTATACCTCTGGACCGCATCAGATCAACGAAACTGGCTGGGTCAAACCTGGCTGGGAGCCTCGCTTTTGGCCGGAACGGGCCCCGGACGCCCCCTCTCAGGTCAAGCCTTCTTTGGGCCACCGGGTCACTTGGCCGGTCAGGCCAAGAGGCTACGGGCCTCAGTAATCTACCCGAAAGTCTGTAGGTAGGTTGACAATGGGGAATCAGGTTTGTTACGGTGTTCTCGCCGTTAACAGATACCTTTGCCGTACCAAGTCCCGCAGGTTGAATCGCTTGCGGACCATTTGCCTACGGCCGGCCTGGTTCCGTGGGGGAATTGCTTTCAGTCCGCTCCTGAGGCGGCTGGTGGAATCAGGATTCCAAGCCCGAGCATGACGGTTCCAGCTCTGGCGGGTTTCCTAAGCGAATGCCAAATTTTGTCGTTTGTAGGATGGGCTATTGCGCAAGCGTTTTTATATCTTTTTTGTGGCTCGTGACGAGGCCGGACAGCTTCGCAAGATCTCTATTCCCGTCCATTACCTTTATGTCCTGATTGCAGGGATTGCCATTGGGGCATGCAGCCTGACCGGCATCGCCAGCTCGTACGCCCGCATGCTGCAGAAGATTTCCCGCTACAACGACCTTCGCACCGAAGATGCTCAACTCAAAGACAACTACACACGGCTCGAGCAAGTTGCCAAAGAGCGCGACATTCAGGTCGCATCGCTCGGCTCACTGGCTCGCGAGGTTTCGTCCCTTTATGGACTGAAGTCCAATCCAGCGATGGTCACAGCCTCGACCGATAAGATCGAACAGGCGCAAGTGAACTCCTCGCTCGACCAGCTGTTCGCGCTGAAAAATACAGCTCTCACGGGCGCCGCGAGCGTTGGCATTTCGATGGGCTTGACCCGGAATTCAACGACCGCCGACTGGATTCGCGCAAACTCTGCTCCAAACCTTTGGCCGATCGAAGGACAAATCACAGCCAGCTTCGGCGAGCGTATCGATCCGTTTAACGGTGAAGGCGCGTTTCACTCCGGCGTAGATATCTCCGCGGCAGTGGGGTCCCCGATCATCGCTCCCGCGGACGGCGTCGTAACCTTTGCCGATTTCCTCGGCGGCTACGGTCGCGCTGTGATGATCGATCACGGACACGGGATCAGCACTCGCTACGGACACCTGTCCGCCTTTGCCGTAACCGCCGGCCAATACGTGCACCGCGGCGACATCATCGGCTACGTGGGATCGAGCGGGCGCTCGACCGGCCCGCACCTCCACTACGAAGTGCGCATTCACGACACGCCGGTGAACCCCTACAAATATCTGCGCATCACTTTGGCGCAGGTCGGCGGCTTTGCGGCGGGCGAGTAAAGACCCTTACCTTTCTGAATAGTACCCTCAGAAAAACTGGCATCCTGAGCGAAGCGAAGAACCTGCTTTCGCTAGTAGCTGCGCTCACCCCTTAGCCTTCTTAACTTCCTCAATCAGCGGCGGCACAATGTCAAACAAATTCCCCACCACCGCATAATCCGCAATCTCAAAAATCGGCGCTTCCGAATCTTTGTTTATAGCAATGATGGTGCGCGCCCCCTTCATGCCGACAATGTGCTGAATCGCCCCTGAAATCCCAAGAGCCAGATAAAGCTTAGGCGCAACCGTCTGCCCCGACGATCCAATCTGCCGGTCCATCGGCAGCCAGCCGTTATCGCAAATCGGGCGCGAAGCCGCCAGTTCCCCGCCCAGCGCAGTAGCCAACTGCTGCGCGAGCTCGATATTCTTCTGCTCTTTGATTCCGCGTCCGACCGAAACAATGATTTCCGCCTGCGTGAGGTCCACAGCCTGCTTGGCTTCCTTAAATACTTCCTGCGGACGATTGCGCACAATTGCATGAGGCACATCCACGTTCACGGTTTCCACCGGAGCCGCCGCCGTGCCAGCCTCAGCCTTGTCCCCGCGAAACGATCCATTCTGAAACGTCGCGAAGCACGTCCCCGACCCGGCAAAGCTGACATCGGCAACAAATTTCCCCTGAAACATCTGCCGCGTAAACAGCAGCTTCCCGCCCTCATACTTGCACCCAATCACGTCGCTGATTGCGGTTGTTTTGAGCGCAGTAGCCAGCTTGGGCACAAAATCGCGCACCTGATAGGTATGCGGCATCAGCACAAGCTTAGCCGGATGCGAGCCCAGAAATTCCTTGAGTGCAAAGGAGAACGCGTCGGGAGTGTAAGGCTCCAGCTTCGGGGACTCGATGTCATAAACCTTCGCGACTTTCTTAGCGGCAACTTCGCCGGCAATGACCGCCACGCCAGCCCCAACCACCGCCGCTTCCAAAGTCCACCCAGTTTGCGCAGCGATCGCCTGCCCGCCAGCAATCGTCTCCCATGAGACGCGATTAAGCTTGCCTTCCCGTTGTTCGACTACGACAAGTACGTTGTCCGTCATTTTATGAGTTCTCGGTTCTCAGTTGCCAGTTCTCAGAATCTCAGTTTTTTATCTGAGAACCCGGAACTGGGAACTGAGAACTTTAGTCTTACAGCACCCGCACATCATTCTTCAATTTCTCCACCAGCTTCTTCGCCACTTCGGCCGGCGGCCCTTCTAGAAACTCAGTGTTCTTCGACTTCACCGGAAAGTAGAGCTTCTCAATCTTCTGCAAGTTCGCGCTCAGCTCGCCCTGCACCTCAGCCATCGCAACCTTGCGCATCGGTTTATTCTTCGCCTGCTTGATCCCAATCAGCGTGGCATAGCGCAATTTGTTGATACCGGACTGAATCGTCAGCACCGCCGGCAGCGGCATATCGACAAACTGGAAAAATCCAGCCTCCAGCTCGCGCTTCACGCGAATGCCGCCTTCATTTTTCTCAATCTGCATGATGATGGTCGCATGCGGCCACCCGAGAATCTCAGCCAGAATCACGCCCGTCTGCGCAAATCCATAATCGTCCGATTGCAAGCCCGTGAAAATTAGATCGAACTTTTCGTCTTTGATGGCGGCGGCAATGGCGCGCGCGGTGTTGTAGGCATCGAGCCCAACGAAGCCATTGTCCTCGAGATGAATCGCGCGGTCCGCGCCCTTCGCCAGCGCTTCGCGCAGCACCTGCTGCGCCCGGGCAGGCCCGGCGGTAATCACCACTACCTCGCCCGAATGCTTCTCTTTCTGCCGGAGAGCCTCTTCCAGCGCAAACGCGTCCGGCTCGTTCACCTCGTACGAGACATCCTCGCGAATCCAAGTCCCCGCCTCGTTCAACTTCAGCGGAGCGTCCTTCTGCGGCACCTGCTTCATGCAAACCAGAATCTTCACAAGTCGACTCCTATGTCCTCTTGCCAGACTCGGCCGGGCAAACCAGTAAGTATAAATGTTTATGCTGTGAAGCGGACGCCTCGCGAACTCGCGGCTAAAAATCTACCCGAGATCGGGATTCTCAGGCGGAGGCGGGACATCGCGGAAGTCATTCTTCCGACCCGACCGCGGCCGCGCCATGGTCGGTGTGATAGTCGAAGGAAACTCGCTGCTCCGCACGGTCGAAGGGAACTCGCTCCGTA
>JBAQJF010000213.1:0-8734 GCA_049300195.1 Terriglobales bacterium
GTTAGCGTAGCGACAAAGACGGAGGAGCGCTGTGATCCCGACACATCGTGACGGTGACGAAACCCACTCATTCGCAAAGTGCGCGAATGAGTGGGGCACCCAACGTGTTTTACCTGGGCCACCCGCCGGACAGGCTCTATCCTGGAGCCTTCATTTCGAGCGAAAAATCCTTCGCCAAGATATTGATCGTACCACCCGGCGGAATGAGACCTATCTCAAAGTGCAGGTACCCCGCAAAGTTGTCGTGAGGGTTCCGTTCCGATAAATTCCGTATCCACTCGGACGAGGCATAACATTCTGCGCCAGAGATATCGTCAGAACAGACACGTTTGCCTTCTAGATCGACTTCTAGGACGATGTATGTGCTTCCCTTTAGTACTAAATTAGTTGGTGTGAGGACGCCGCCCTCCCCGCGCAATTCCAGGGAGATTTTCACCTGCTCCTCTGATCCCGATCTGTAGAAAGATAGAGCACGCAGTTTCGAGTCATGCCACCGAATGTTGTTGAATCGCTGTATGGTCGTGTCAATCGTCTGAACACTCATTGGTCGCCTCACGGTACGGAAATCTCATTGCCAACTTCGATGCTGTCTTCTGTCCGCAATTCTCATGACTTTATGCTAGTTAAGAATCGATAGGAGCGTATCGAGAATGATGAATCCACCGGTCACTCCCACGCCCACGGTGGTGGCATTTTGTATCGCTTGCCGTTGCTGCTGGTTGGGGCCGCTGCTACCACTGCCTGCGGCTTCCTCCGGTGTAAGTGGCCGAGGGTCCTGACGCTGATCTGGACTTGGCTTGCTCCAGTCCCAATCGTGCGCGTGTGGGTCACCAACTCCGGTGTGGTCGTGGCCTCTGTCGATATCTGTGGTGGCACGTCCATCTGGGCCATACGTTCTATCTGTGCTGCCGCCTTTGGCAGGAAGCGTGACGGTTGTATTAGGCGCACCTTTTGCAGGTGTCCGCGTAGGGGGGCCAGAGTTCGAAGACTGATCCTGTTTTAGCTGCGCGTCAGTCTTCCATCCGTTGCCACTGATCGCGTTACCGAGTTTCTGCCAAAATCCGCCCGAGCTCGTATTTTGCGCCGATTCTTACGCAGCCTCCTTCACCCTGCTAAAAAGACGTCTCGTGAATATTCCTCATCTCCGTCTCTTAGGTATTCCATGTAGATGCATTTGACACTCGCCTGCATCTTGCCGAAGAGTTCAGACGCGTTTAGCATCTTGATGACTAAATCGTCCTTTCTTCTCTTGCCCTTTGATTCCTCAGCCTCAACCCAGAATTCGCCGCCTTCCCGAAACAAATACAAAGATGGCGGAGTTGAGGAGAGGGCATTTTCCAATTCCGACCGGCTTTGAAACGTGATTCCCAATGGGTGTGATTCCGATGCAAGCGCGAAAGCCATGACCACTGTCAAAGACATGTTCCCCGAATAGCTGTTGCGCACTTGGAGCGCAGTTTCAAACGATTCCAAAGCCGCTTCGATCCATTTGCTGCGAGGTTTCCATGCCGCGTCGATCTGATCGATATGCAGATCATCATAGCGATCAATCCCGCCTTCATGGATAGCGGAGTTGAACCACGATTGAATGATTTCTTTGTGCTTAGTTCCATCCATGGCCGTTTATCCAATTCATAACTTTATTTGAAAGATCAGAGAAACCATGCTTCCATGTTCCATCCTGATTACGCGCACTTCCATCATGGAAGTGGACATGATCTTGCTCATGTGGGCCACGTCCTTTGTCGACGCGCTTAACTGAGTCTGGAGCTTGGCCTCTCTCAACTTCCTTTTGCATCTTCCCAGCGGAAGATTTCGCAAGGATGTTCACCATATTCGCAGCCGCACCAGCTTCAAGTGTCGTACCAGCAGCTGTCGCAGCGACTCCTGCGCCCACAACAACAGTGGACGTTCCAGCAGAGGGTACTTCCGCAACCAGGCCTACGCCTGTTGTCCCGATGCCAGCGTCCCGCAGTAGTTCTCCACTGGCTCCAGCGATGCCACTCCCTAAAATTTGACCCGCAGTTGAGGCCTCGGAGTCGCTGCTGCTGGGTCCGCCAACAGACCCAAAGCTCATGCTGGACGCAATGCCCTGCAATACCCCCACTCCGAAATCGAAAAGATTTTGCGCCTCCCTTTTGAATTCATCTGAATTGCCGTCAGCCGCGGGATCAGCGGGGCCTGTGCAATAGTCCTCAGCCGAGCAGGCGCCCGGAGGGTGTTCGCCAGCGTGCCCGTCGGCATCAATCCGGTTGAGGGGAGAATTCTCCACATACGTGTACAGGTTCAGCGTCTGTGGGTCGCCGAACTTGGCATAAGGCACCGCCAGAGGCTTCAAGGCCCAGTCCGGCGACATGAATCTCCCCGTCGTCGACGCATAATACCGCGCCCCAAAATTGTCGAGATTCGACTCGCTGTCTCGCTCCTTGCTGGTGAACTTATAGTTCTGGGAGCAGCTATTTGTGTACGCGTGCTCGCCGCCGAAAGGCTCGAAATCCGCGTCGTAGCACATCGTCGCCGTGTTTTGGCCGGAGGGCACTTCGGCAATCACTCTTGAGGAGCCTATCTGGTCGGTGAGGTAGTAAAAAACGTTGTTCGACTTATCGCGCCGCGCAATCCGATTGCCGCCAAAGAAAATGTATTCGTTGAAGCTGGCGTTCGTGACGCTGCCCGTCTGGTCAGTTTCGTCCAGCACCTCGCTGCCCGAGTACCAGTAAAGCTTGCTGCCCGACTTCTCCACCCGATTGCCGTCGCCGTCGTAGATGTAGTTCATGCTCGCATTCGAGGTCGAGGTCATCTGGTTCTCGGCGTTGAAAACGTAGGTCGCCCCGCCCGTGCCCGGAATGGTCATCAGATTCCCGGCCGCATCGTAGGTGTCGCCGACGATTTGGTTGTTCGCGTTTACGCTGACGCTGAGCGTGCCCTGCGTGCATCCATTGTAAGCGGATGACGATCCGGCAATCGAGAGCAGATTGCTCCAGTTGCCGGTCGTGTCATAGCCGAAGGCCTGCCCCCAGCAGTCGGCCGGGTCGCTCGAATGCGTAGCCGTCGTTTGCGCCGTTGAGACGCGGTTCAGTTGGTCGTAGGCGACTTTCTCATCGTTGCGTCAACTCTGGCATGGATGAGGGATGAGCCGCAAAGAAATTCCAGCGGACATCATCGTATTGCTGCTGCCACGAGTGCGCGATATTGGGCTCCCAGATGAATTGGACTTCGGCGTTGTCCGTGCATCCCGTGGCATCGTTGCCGGTCAGTCCCGCCACGCCCTGCATGGACGCATCATTCAAATTGTTCGGTGCGCTGTTTAGACACAGGGACTTTGTGGTTTTGAATGCGGTGCAGCCATTGGTTGAGGCCCAGAAGTTGAAAGTGTCATCGACCGTATCCAGATAGAAGTTAACGCCGTTGTATTTCGTCGTGCCGTAGTTACAAGGTCCCAGGTTTTGGTCGAGCGTGCCGTGCCACTCCTGTACGGAAATAGGCTGGAATCCCTGCGGAAGCTGCGGAGAGCTTACCGGCAACGGAGTCGTCTGACCCTCGAGTTGGCCCGAAGCGGCGACGATAGCGGCCACAGTACCAGAAAGTTCGACACCGACTCGCTCCGCCATCTGCCCGCCGGAAGAGAACCCGGCAACGTACACCATGTTCGGGTTCACGTTGTACTGTGTCTCAAGATTGCCGATCAGCGCTTTCAGAAAGCCGACATCGTCCGGACACCCTGTCGCTGCCGGTTCAGAGCACGTCCCACCCTCGCTCTTCGAGGGAAACGCCGCATCCATGAAATATGCGTTCCAGTTCCACTGATCGGTTGACGGATCGTAGGTGGATGCAGGTTTGACCAGGATGAAACAGTTCGCGTCGGCGACCGGCACCCAGCCCCAATTGATGGAAATGACAGGCTGCGGGTCAGAGCCGGTGGACTTGGTAGTTTGCGTTCCATGCAACATCAGAACCATGGGTACCGGACTCGCGGGCAGATTCGCGGGAACGTAAACTTCGTAGTAACGCGAAATGCCATCCCACATCATCGAGGCATCGATAACAGTTCCGGTGCCCTTGCCGCATACTGCCCCTGCGCTGACCGTCTGGCTCAGCACGCTTGAGGTGCTGGTGAGATACGTTTTGCCGCCGAGGTAGACCGCTGTAATCGAGCCAGTGCCGGCGGCCAATTTTGTGCTCGTGTAACTGGCCACACCTGCGGCCAGCGTGACCGTCCCTAGCTTTGCGCTGCCGTCATAAAAAGACACATTGCCGGTGGGTGTGCCGCCGTACCCTGTCGAGGTCGCAGTCGCCGTAAAAGTTACCGCCTGCCCAACCCCTGACGGATTCTGCGAGGAAACCAGAGTAGTCGAGGTCGGCGCAGGGCCGACCACCTGCGCCACCGAGCTCGATGTGCTGCTCGCATGTGTCATGTCGCCGGCGTATTCCGCCTTGATCGAATCGGTACCACCCGCCGCCAGCGTCGAGATCGTAAAACTCGCCGTGCCGCCGCTCAATGTGCCCGTTCCCAGAGAGGTCTTCCCTTGCCAGAACGTGACCGTCTCTCCATCCGCCGGCGCGGGAGCAACCATCGCAGTGAAAGTAACCGGTTGTGCATAGACGGACGGATTCTGCGACGACGTAAGCGTAGTGGCGGTCTTGGTCAAGGCCGAGGCCGGAATGGAGGCCAGAACTTGTGCCATAAAACAAGAAGCAAAGAGTAGCCAGGGTGCAACGAATAAACGTACTGACTTAATCATTCTTTATCCTCTTTGTTTCTCTACTCGTTTCTCAACCTGTTTCTCAACTTGTTTACCAACGGCTGGATTCCGGCCGGAACTGTCCCACGTTCTTCAGCCACCCGCATAACATGTCTCAATACGCTCACCATGATCTCTGACCCGTATTACAAAGTACAGTTACGAAAAAGTGTGACGAAGGTCACATCGGAGGAGACGCTAGAAACATCGGACCTTGTCACGCTCTTAAGCGCAGGACTACACCCGCGATCCTGTTATGCCAAGAGCCTGATTGCTGAGAGTTGGGTCGGGAGCACGATTTTCGACGGATTGGGGTGCGCTTGGCAGGGCGGGTGGCCCAGGTAACGTTTGGGTGGCGGGTGGCCCAGGTAACGTTTGGGTGCCCCACTCATTCGCGTTTTCTGCGAATGAGTGGGCGCTGCCTGCTGCTGCCATCACTGAACTTCTCCACCGGACGCGCCTTGATTTCCAGGGGCCACTCCTGAAACCTGACCCGCACGGGGCCCTTTTCACCGTAGAAGTAGGAACGGTAACTGCTCCACCGCCATTGCTCCGGTTGCTCGACCAGCCCACGCTTCACCGGCTTCCACCCCAACAAGCCAAGACCAGGCTTGCCGGGGGCCCGGATTACGATGCATGTAACGCAGCTTCTCGATTCGCTTTCGTTCCGACCAAACGTTGAAATCGTAAAATCGCTTCTGCCACACCGGGTCGGGAGTAAGCGTAGCGACAAAGACGGAGGAGCGCTGTGATCCCGACACATCGTGACGGTGACGAAACCCACTCATTCGCAAAGTGCGCGAATGAGTGGGGCACCCAACGTGTTTTACCTGGGCCACCCGCCCAGATCGCCGTTTTTCTGAATCACGGGATCGGTGGTCCTGGCACGCATTTGAGTCAGGGGCGAAACGGAGAGCAACAGACCAACCACGAACCCGGTCCGCTGAACCGGAACTGCCTAAATGAGCAACATGAACAGCCATAGCCGAACAAGCCAGGAAAGGATACGAGCGCAAGCCCCGCCAAAAAGGAGAGAATTTGAAAAAGTGTGTTCGTCACCAATAGCTATTCTCAGGACTTGGCGCAGCGCAGGCGTCCTTTCTTTTCCCGGTTCCGCTATTGGCATATTCCACTCCGGCGGGATAGAGGTCACAAGCTGTCCTGCATCCTGAACGTGATGTAAGGCAATTCCACCGGAATTCATGTGCGGATCGTTTTTCGTCCTCCGTTGCGGATGGGGTAATCGAGCTAGAGGGGCCCTCCCCTCCGCCGTTCTTGATTTCCATCGCTATCAGCCGACTCCATCCCACCAGGTAATGATTCGCGTCGTGGGGCCGGGAAACGCCCGGCCCAGTCACAAATCCGCGGATTTCATATGGTGGTATCGTCTGCTCAAGGCCCCAGCCACCTTTCAACCATTCATTGCTGCCCTCGACCATCACTATGCCCACCACGACCTTCACCCGTTTGTCTTTGAATCCTACGCGCCCGTATACGTCCCACCTGCGGAGGCCAATTGCCCGTCTGACCCGAGGATTTAGGCTGCTCAGAATCGCCCGAGTCATGCGATAAAACGCGCCGATGTTAGCGCGATCTACAAGGTAGTAGATGCCCGACGGACCGATGTCAACCAGGTATTCATAGTCGGTCTTATCCGCCTTTGTGTAGGGTTCTAGGAAGCGTCGGCAGCTGCCATATCGTTCCAGGATCGGAAGCACCTGAGCTTCGCTATCGCCGAGCTTTACATCTCCCAGTTCTCTCATCATGTGCTCTGCTCGAGCGGCCTCGTAGTATAGATAGGCTCGTGCTAAGCCGTAGCAAATCAGCACAAGAACAAGAGTTGCCGCTATTGCCAGTACGAATCGCGCCGGTGTCTTTTTCATTGGCTTGGTTTTCCCGCTTGCGGCAGCATGGTATCGCAGTCGGAGGGGCAAGCCGCCGGGGCGTTGGTGTTCACGTTGATTTGACTTATGGTTGCCCATCCGATCGTCACGTTCGCGGTCTGGTTGGGTTGAAAGCCGGGCGGGGGCGAGGAGGGAGTTCCCCATGCCCCATACCAAGTAGGCGCCGGAAACCTGCAATCCGTGACGAATTGTTGGCTAATTGTAAAAGTCTACGAATTCCCAGAACAACAGCGAGCACCATCACGGACAGCCGAAGGGTCCACCTTAACGCTGTTTTCATTTCGTGCCATTGGCCTGTGTCGGGCTGCATCTCTGCGGACGAGTTGCTTGGTCCTCTGTGTTAGTTGGTCTTATTACCAGTAAGTATTACGGGCACTTGGTACAGCACAGGCCTCCTTTCTTTCTTTCCACGTTCCGCTATCGGCATATTCCACTGCGGCGGGATAGAGATCGCAAGGTGTCTGGCAGCCTGAACGCGAAGTCAGACACTCCAACCTGAATCCATGCGCAGATCGTTTTTCATCCTCCGTTGCGGATGGAGTAATCCGGCTACTGGCTCCCTCGCCTCCGCCGTTCTGGTTCTCCATCGCTATCAGGCGAATCGACCACCCAACCAGGTAACGGTTTACGTCGTGTGGCCAGGAGATTCCCGGCGAAGTTACAAATCTGTCGATTTCAGAACGTGGTATCGTCTTCGCAAGCAGCCAGTCGCCTTCTAGCCATTCATGGCTGCCTTCGACCATTATCGCGCCCAACACGAGGGCTACTCGGTTTTCTTTAATCCCTACGCGCCCGTACACATTCCACCGTCGGAGGCCAATTGCTCTTCTAAATCGGGGACTGAGGCCGCTCAGAACTGCTCGAGTGATGCGATAGAACATGGGGGTGTTAGCGCGATCCACGAGATAGTAGATTCCCGAAGGACCGATTTCAACCTGATACTCGTAGTCAGCATTATCGAATTGTGCCCAGTATTCTGGCGCTTTTCGGAAGTTACCATAGCGCCGGAGTATGGCAAGCACTTGACTTTCGGTGTCGCCGATCTTTACGTCCCCCAGTTCTTTCAGCATGCGCTCCGCTCTGGCGGCCTCATAGTACAGAGAGGCTCGTGCCAAGCCATAGCAACTCAGCACGAGCACGAAGGTTGCCGCCATCGCCAACACGAATCTCCTCGGTGTCTTCTTCATTGGCTTGGGGGGCCCGATTGCGCTGGGGTGGTATCGCAACCGGAGGGGCAAACTGTATTCCCGACGTTAACGTTGATTTGAGTAATCACCGCCCACTCAGTCGTCACGCTCGCCGTCTGGTTGGGTTGAAAGCCGGACGGGCTCGACGAAGGGGTTCCCCACGCTCCGTACCAAACAGGCCCCGAATATGGCCAGAACACCTGCACCCCCTGACGATCCACAAGGAACTTTTAGCTAGTGTGTTCGTCACCAATAGCTATTACCGGAACTGGGCCTACAAGCCTCTCTTCTTTCTTTCCATGTTCCGCTATCGGCATATTCCACGGCGGCGGGATAGAGATCGCAAACTGTCTTACATCCTGAAAGTGACGTAAGGCAATTCCAGCGGAATTCATGCGCGGACCGTTTCTCTTCGTCCGTCGCAGCAGGGGTAATATAGGCACCAGTGCCTTGGCCTCCGCCGTTCTGGATTTCCATCGATATCAGGCGATCCCAAGTCACCAGGTAGTGATTCGCGTCGTGGGGCCAGGAAACGCCTGGCACAGTTACAATTGTGCGGATTTCAGACGGTGGTATCGTCTGCTCAAGGCCCCAGCCACCCTGCAACCATTCCTTGCTTCCCTCAACCATCACCGTGCCCACCACGAACGTCACCCGTTTGTCTTTGAATCCTACGCGCCCGTACACATTCCACCGTCGGAGGCCGATGGCTCTTCTCAGCCGGGGGTTGAGGTCACCCACAACGGCTCTGGTTATACGATAGAACATGCTGGTGTTAGCGGGATCGACATAGTAGTAGTAGATGCCTGAAGGGCCGATATCGACCATGTATTCATAGTCGGTCTTAACGTTTCCCATGTAGGGTTCTAGGAAGCGTCGGCAGGTGCCATATCGTTGCAGGATC
>JBAQJF010000214.1:0-7415 GCA_049300195.1 Terriglobales bacterium
TGCCGGTCACTGTGCTCGGGCTGACGCGCGCCATGAAGCTCAAGCGGTTGGTGTTGCTCAGATTGTGATCGAGGCGCAGCGAGTAGAGACTGGTTCCTTCAGATACCGGAAAATTCCCCTCCTGCGACGCGAGGGACTGATACGAGCCCGGAACGAAGCACTCTCCCGGAGTCGAGCAAGTCGTGGGAAATCCGCCGAGCCCGGGGTGCCCCATCGTGAAGGCCAGCGGCCACGCGCCGTTGATAGCCTGCCCGGACGACGCCCCTGCCAGAACCGTATAGTCCTGCACTTCTGTGGCATAGGCGGGATAGAGTTCCTCGAACGCAATCACGGTTGGATTGGTGATGAAACTGATCTGGTCCGCAGTCAGGTAGGCGTCGCCGCCGAGCGGGGTGAACTGCGTAAGCCCAAAGCACGTCGTCCCACCCGATTGCTGGCAGTCCTGCCCGATGCTCGAAAACCCCGTCTCATGCCGCCGGGTGATCTCGTAACCAAAATAGTAGTAAGTTTTGTCCTTCTTGATCGGCCCACCAAATGCCGCCCCCGCCTGTACGCGCGTGTACGCCGGATTGGAGGTGGTCGAGAATGGATTCACCGCCTGGAAATCGCGGTTGCGCAAGTACCCAAACACGTCGCCATGAAAAGCGTTGGTTCCCGATTTCGTGATGATATTGACCACGCCGCCCGAGGCACGTCCATATTCGGCCGGATAGCTGTTGGTAAGGATCTGGAATTCCTGCACCGCCTCCTGCGACAGCGTCGAGCGCACGCCATTGACCGAATTGTCGGTCGCGTCGGCGCCATCGACGTTGACCAGGTTCGACCGCCCGCGCTGCCCGCTGATGTTTAATCCCGAGGTCGGCGCCGCTCCGCCGAGACTGGGCGCGTTGTCGCGCACAACCTGCGAATCGGTCAGCGTGAACTGAATGTAATTCCGGCCGTTGATGGGCAAGTCTTCAATCTTCCGCTCTCCGATCGTATCGGTCGTCGAAGTCCGCGTCGTTTCGACCAACTCGGCCTGGGACGTTACCTCCACGACTTCCTTGCCCGACGCTACCGTGAGGCCGATCGGCAGCTCGGCGACCTGCCCGACCGTGATGTTCACATCAGTGGCCTCCGACGTGGCAAAGCCGGGCGCCGTGACCGACACGGTATAGGTCCCTGGAGCCAGTTGCCGCACACTGTATCCGCCTTCTCCATCGCCGCTGCCGGCGCGCTCGAGTCCCTTGGCCACATCTTTGACGATCACGGTGGCATTCGTCACCACACCGCCCTTCTGGTCTTTGACTGTGACACGAAGATCGCCGGTAGCCGCGCCCTGAGCGAGCGCGAATTGCGAAATCAGCAAGAGAGTGCCGATGGAAAAAATCAGACGCAGCGTAGTTCTCATAAGGCTCCTCAGTGCTCGTGAAATGTAGGCTCTAATGCAGGGTTACGGAAATGTGGCGCGGGCGCCCCCGCCGGCGTACGCCGCAGGCAGACAGATTCACAGCGCGCGACTTGCGACCATCGACTTAAATACCGCACAATGTCGGAAGAAATACCGCAGATATGTATATCAGAGAAGCCCGTTTTATCAAGCGGTAACGTAGGTTACCGCCCCGCAGACGTGAAACAAGGTTGGACTGTTTCGATTCTCAACATCGCGAGCGCAAATAGACCTCTGGAACCAGGGGAATGGGGTCAGGACGCTAGAATGACAGGGAACTTCTAACCAGTAATAATAGCCATGCAATCCACCGCCACTCGCGTTCTGTCGATCCAATCCATGTCTATCCAATCCATGTCTATCCAATCCATGACTGCGCCGCTCCGCCAGGTTCTGGTCTGCCCACCCAGCCATGCGGGTTGGAACAACTCCGAGAAATCGGGGGTGTGGCAAGCCCTCGGATTCCACCACCCGCCCAACTTCGCGGCCGCCGAATCTCAGCACCGGGCTCTTTGCCGTCTCCTTAGCCAAGCCGGAGCTGAAGTTTTGACCCTGCCGCCTGACGAAAGCAGACTGACCCTCGACGCCGTCTATACCCACGACGCGTCGCTTCCCACCGACTCCGGCCTGATCCTCATGCGCCCCGGCAAACCCAATCGCGTCGCAGAAGCCCAAGCGCAGGCTGCCTGCTGCTCAGGACTAGATATTCCGATCCTGGGGGAAATCACGGCCCCAGGAGCCAGCGAAGCCGGAGACATAGTCTGGCTGGATTCCGCAACCTTGCTGGTTGGCCACAGCTACCGCACCAACGACGCAGGCATCCGCCAACTGCGCGCCCTCCTGGCGACGCGCTACATTGAAGTCATCTCGGCTCCTCTTCCGCACAGCGACGGCCCGGGCGCGTGTCTCCATCTCATGTCGCTGATGAGTATGCTCGACGAAGGGACGATCCTGGTCGATCTTCCGTGGCTGGCCGTGGAGATAGTCGAACTCTTGCGGGGCCGAAACTTCCGGCTTATCGAAATTGACTATGCCGAGCGCGATACGCTGGCCTGCAATGTGCTGTCACTGGGTGAGAAGCGGCTGATTGCGCTGGAGGAAAACGCGCGCACTAACGACCGGCTGCGCGAGGCGGGGTTTGAAGTGCAAACCTTCGCTGGGTCGGAACTCTGCCTGAATGGCAATGGCGGGCCCACGTGCCTGACCCGACCGGTAGTGAGGAAGTAAGCGCTCGGCTGCGGGAATGGACACTGCGGTGAAATTCCTGTCCGCGGATTGTACGGACGAACGCGGATAAGACTTGGGCGTTGTCCCGCTAGGCTTTGTCCCGCACCTGATAAAATTAATTCCAGCATGCTCCTGCCGTTCGTCCGCGAAATTTTCGCGGAGGTGGAATTACTTCCTGCTTTTCGGCGTGCGGCCTCCCATCTGCGGGAGAGCACGGGGCGGATTAGTGTGTCCGGTCTTAACCCCGCGGCCAAAGCCCTGATCGCCGTTCTTCTTCAACACCGCGCTGAGCGCCCTGTCATCCTGGTGGTTCCCGACAACCGCGCCGCCGAAGATCTTGAGCCTGTGCTCGCCGCGTTCGCCGAACTGACCGGCTCGGTCGATGCTGACAGCATCGTCAGTCTCCCCGCGCGCGATGTGCTGCCATTTCAAAATCTCTCGCCGCATCCGGAGATTCAGGAAGAGCGCGCTACCGCGCTTTGGAAAATTGCCACTGGCCGCGCGACCATTGTCATTTCTCCCGTTAGCGCGACGACTATCCTTCTGCGCTCGCCTGAGTACTACGCCGATCTTGCGCGCATTCTCCGTCGTGGCGAAACGTTCGACCTGGAAAAACTTCTTCAGCATCTGAACACGGTCGGCTATACCGCAACCGACGTAGTTGAAATGCCTGGACAGTACGCCACGCGGGGCGGACTGCTCGACGTTTATTCCCCTGAATCCGATCGTCCTGTACGCGTGGAATTTTTCGGGGACGAAATCGAATCGATGCGCAAGTTCGATCCGGCCAGCCAGCGATCTTCGAATCCGGTGGATGAAGTGGTGTTGCTGCCGCTCACCGAAACTCCCATTAACGAAGAGTTGCTGGGAGCGATCAACGCGCGCCTGAGCGGCAAGAGAATTGAGGGCACAGTCGAGGCCATTGAGCAGGCTGCGCGTGATACGGGAGCGGGAGTGTTTCCGGGGTGGGAGTTCTACGCTCCCGTGGCCGGCGCCGATCGCACTGTTTTTGATCTGCTCCCCGAAGCAAGGGTGGTTCTTGATGAACCCGAATTGCTCATGAAGGAATTAGAGAAAAATTGGGCACGTGTTGAGGAAGCCCATGAGCGCAGCGGAGTTGGGAATCTGGTTCGGCCAAAGGACCTTTATCTGACGCCGGAGAAATGGCAGGAGACGGTGAGGTCGTTACCTGGAGTTGACTTGGAATATTTGGCGATCGCGCGGGCCCCGGAGGCGCACGCTCCGGAGGATGAAGCGGCAAGTGTCCCTGAGCGTCGCGCAATCGCCGATGGCGGAGCATTCCTTTCGCAGCCCGCTCCGCGCTTCCACGGCAACGTCCAGAGCATGATCGAAGAGGTGAAGAAGCTAACGGCGGGCGGAACACGCGTGATCCTGGCCGCTCCGAACACTGGGGAAGTTGAGCGCCTGGCTGACATCTTCACCGAGTACAACGCCAGCTTCCGCCTGGGCAGCCGCACGCGCGGCGGCGAAAGCTACGCGGACGAGACCGCATATTTCTCCGGGGAAGTATTCACTACTACGCTGCTTAAGGCTTACATCCCCGATGGATTCATACTTCCGGAAGCGCACGTCGCCGTTTTCGGAGCGCGCGATCTTTTTGACGAATCGGATTTGGTGGCCTCGCGGCCGGGGCGGCAGAAGTCGAAAGTCTCGGCGTTTCTCTCCGACTTTCGCGATCTGCAAGTTGGAGATTACGTGGTCCACGTGGAACATGGCATCGGCCAGTATCAGGGGCTGAAAGAAATCAATCAGGGCGACGGCACTGCTGAGTTCATGCTGCTCGAATACGCCGACGCTGCGCGCCTTTACGTTCCGCTGACGCGCCTTGACCTTGTACAGAAGTATCGTTCGCAGGAAGGCGCGAAGCCGGTTTTGAATCGCCTGGGGACAGGACAGTGGGAGAAGACGAAAGCCCGCGTCAAGAAGGCGATGAAGGACATGACTGACGAGCTGCTCAAGCTGTATGCGCAGCGCCAGTCCGCGCAAGGCCACGTCTTTCCCGCCGACACCGAATGGATGAAGGAATTCGAAGACGCGTTTGAATACAACGAGACTGAAGACCAGGCGCAAGCCATCGCTGACGTGAAGCGCGACATGGAGGGCCAGCTGCCGATGGATCGCCTGCTCTGCGGAGACGTGGGCTACGGCAAGACTGAAGTGGCCATGCGCGCGGCTTTCAAGGCTCTCAGCGATAACAAGCAAGTAGCAGTGCTGGCGCCGACGACCGTGCTGGCCTTCCAGCACTACGAAACCTTCAAGCAGCGCTTCGCGGCATTTCCGGTGAAGGTCGAGATGATCAGCCGCTTCCGCACTCCTAAACAAGTCAAAGAAATTTTAGAGAGAACCGCAGTTGGCAAAGTTGACATCCTGATCGGCACGCACCGGCTGCTTTCGAAAGACGTAAAGTTCTCCGACTTGGGCCTGCTCGTGGTCGATGAAGAGCAGCGTTTTGGCGTGCGGCACAAAGAGCGCATCAAGCAGATTCGCACGCAGGTCGACGTATTGACGATGTCGGCGACCCCCATTCCGCGCACGTTGCATATGTCGCTGGTCGGGCTGCGCGATATGAGTGTGATCGAAACGCCGCCCAAGGATCGCATGGCGATTCAGACGGTGGTCGCCAGTTGGGATGAGAAGTTGATTCAGTCGTCGATTGAGCAGGAACTCGAGCGCGGAGGCCAGGTTTATTTTGTACACAACCGGGTCGATACGATCTGGGAAATCGCCGCGAAGCTCCAAACACTGGCCCCGAGCGCGAAAATCATCGTGGGCCACGGGCAGATGGGAGAAGGCGAACTGGAAAAAGTGATGCTCACATTTATGCATCACGAAGCCGACATTCTCGTTTCCACAACCATCATCGAAAACGGACTCGACATCCCGCTCTGCAACACCATCATCATCAATCGCGCCGACCGCTTCGGGCTGTCCGAGCTTTACCAGCTCAGAGGCCGGGTAGGGCGGTCGAATCGCAGGGCATACGCCTATTTGCTACTGCCCGCCGAGATTGAACTGACGCCCATCGCGCGCCGGCGTCTGGCCGCGCTCAAGGAATTTTCCGATCTGGGGGCAGGCTTCAAAATCGCCGCTCTCGATTTGGAGTTGAGAGGAGCAGGCAATTTGCTGGGCGGGGAGCAGAGCGGACACATCGAAGCGATCGGCTTCGAACTCTACACGCAGATGCTCGAGCGCGCGGTGAGAGAGATGAAGGGCGAGGGGGGAGTGGAAGTCACGGAAATCCAGCTCAACCTCGGGCTGAACATTCGCATACCATCCGACTATATAAAGGAAGAGAACCAGCGGCTCCGCATGTACAAGCGCGTGGCCGGAGTGGAAACGGAATCGCAACTAAAGGACGTAAGCGGCGAACTGACCGACCGCTACGGGCCGCCGCCGTCGGCGGTACGAAATTTGCTGGCCTATGCCGCATTAAAGCTGCAATCGATGCGAGTCGGCGCGACGGCGATCGAGCGCAAACGAGAAATCGTGAATATTAAGTTCGCGCAAACTGCGACTATCGATCCTGGAAAGCTGGCGCGTTTTGTGGCGAGCCAGCCCAAGGCGCAATTCACACCTGACGGCACGTTGAAGTTCACCATCAAAATCGCCAGCGCCGAAGCGATTCTCGAAACCCTGCGCGACCTCCTGGAAGAGCTACAGGCGCAAGAGGCGGCGGTCACCTAATCCAGTTTGTATTTTCCGGGCGGTCACCCGCGAAGAGTCGCAATCGGTCCACTGCCACTACAGCATCTCCCGGCTATCTCGCCTCGCCTTCAGCCGTTTACAATTATCGAGCCATATGTCTGAGCACATGATGCCTGAGCAGGACCGCCGCCTTAGCCCCGACCGCCGCAAAGTTCGCACTGTCCGCAAAGCTGTTTTCCCGGCCGCCGGACTTGGAACCCGCTTCCTGCCTGCTACCAAGGCTCAGCCCAAGGAGATGCTGCCGCTGGTCGACAAGCCCATTATCCAGTACGGGGTCGAGGAAGCGCTGGCCGCGGGTTGCGACCAGATCATCATCATCACCGGCCGTGGCAAGAGCGCGATCGAGGATCATTTCGACACGAGCTACGAACTCGAGACGATGCTGGAGCAGAAGGGCAAACTCGACCTCCTCAAGATCGTCCGCCAGATCTCGGACATGATCTATGTTTCGTACGTGCGGCAGAAGGAGGCGCTTGGGCTCGGCCACGCGATCCTCACCGCGCGCGAACTGGTGGGCGATGAGCCTTTCGCCGCACTGCTGGCCGACGACGTTATCGACGCGAAGGTGCCAGTGCTCAAGCAATTGATGGATGTCTTCAACGAGAAGCAGCAGTCGGTGATTGCCATCATGCCGATCGAGGGCGCGGCGATTTCTTCTTATGGCGTCATCAAGGGGAAAGAGGTTGCCGGGTCGGGCGGGAAACTTTTTGAGGTGCTCGATCTGGTGGAGAAGCCGAAGCTGGCGGATGCGCCTTCGAATCTGGCAGTGATTGGGCGATACATTCTTACTCCGACGGTTTTTGAGACGCTCTCGGATATCAAGCCGGGCGCCGGCGGGGAGTTGCAACTTACCGACGGGCTGCGCGAACTGCTCAAGCGCGAGAAGATGTATGGGTTCGTGTATGAGGGAAAGCGGCACGATACCGGGGACAAGCTTGGATTTTTGAAAGCCACCGTGGACTTCGCGCTGAAGCGCGAGGATCTGGGTGGGGCCTTCCGGGAGTACCTGAAGGGGCTGAAACTCTAGCGAGAC
>JBAQJF010000215.1:0-3420 GCA_049300195.1 Terriglobales bacterium
CCAGCATTTGAAGTAGCGCCCATAGAACACGCCGCCGCCATTGCAGTTCACGTGCATGGTCTGCGCGATGCCTTCCTGCAAACCGGCCACCGCCATGATGATCTTGAAGGTCGAGCCGGGCGCCAGCTGCGCCTGAATCGCTTTGTTCAGCAAGGGGTGGTCTTCATCGGTGACCAGCTTGTTCCATTCGCTTCGGGAGATCTTCACCGCAAAATTGTTCGGGTCAAACGTCGGCCGGCTCACCATCGCGAGAATCTCGCCCGTCCGCGGATCCATGGCGACGATTGCGCCGTTCTTGCCGTCGAGCGCCTCCTCCGCGGCAATCTGCAAATCGAGGTCGACCGTCAGCTTGAGCTGCTTGCCGGGCTCGGCGGGAGTCTCATCCAGCCGTCCCACTTCCCTTCCGCGGCTGTTCACGATGGCGCGCCGCGAACCGTTCTTCCCCATCAGCACGCTGTTGTATTCTTTTTCAACTCCGCTCACGCCCACCACGTCGCCCGGACTATAAAGCTCGAACTCCGGTTGGTTGAGCATGTCCTCGGTGACTTCGCCGACATACCCGATCAGGTGCGCCATGAAACCGTTGCGCGGATAAAGCCGCCGGTGCGCCATGATCGTGTCGAGTTCAGGCAGCTCGTTCTTGTGCGCCTCGATGAAGGCAAGTTCGTCAGGCGTGATGTCTTCCTTCAGGAAAAGCGGCTGGTATTGCGGCAGAGAGGCGGCGTGGCGAATGCGCTGCCGGACCTCTTCCGGATTCAGATGCAAACCTTTGGCGATGGCGTCGGCGTCGGCGTACAAGTCGCGCGCGGAGTCGCGCAAAAGCAGCGCCGAAAATGAAGGATAGTTGTCGACAATAACGCGGCCTTCGCGATCCAGAATTTTGCCGCGCGGCGCAAGGATCGGAATATTCCGCACGCGATTCTGCTCGGCCAGCAGAGAATATTTATCGCTCTGCATCACCTGGAGCCGCCACAAACCGTAAGCCAATAAGAGGAAGATGAACAGTACAGCGTACTGCACAGCGGTAAGTCGGAAAGGAGAGACTTTTTCTTCGCGGCCGAACATTAAGATGTTAGGAGATCGATTCAATTCTACTCTGCTTCCAGCGCCCGCGAGCGGCTGCCGCCGGTCACGAAAGTTTGCAGCAAAGTTCCCGGTTCTCAGTTCTCAGTTCCCGGTTCTCAGCTCTCAGCCCTCACTGCTCAGTGATTCCGTACCAACTGGCAACCGGCAACTGGGAACTGCCGTCAGGCCATGTCCAACCGAGGATTGAACGGATTGCTTATTCAGGCAACAATAGCATTCATAGGCAACAATAGGATCCATCTCTAACGTCTTACTTTTGAGAGCCACGAACCATCTTCCATGCGAATTCGCAGTTTCATCATCGCCTACGCGCTCGTGCTCGCCATTCTGCTCTTCGCTGATCGGCGGCCCCATCCCGTGGCGCAGAGTGGCTATTCGCATATTGTCGACTTGACGGTCGGGAAAAGCGCCGCCGGACAAATCCCTGCTTCATCGCGTACCGAGATCATCGCTCCCGGCGTCCTCATTCCCGGAACCTGGGCGGCAGGCGAGATTCCGGCAGAACGGTTAATCGCCCCACTGGTCGTGATGGATTTAAACGTCGCGTCCCCGGCGCAGATTTCGCTGGATGACATTGCCGCCTGGGAATCGAAACACGGCGCCGTGCCCCAGGGCGCGGTGGTTGCGATTCGCCATTCGTCGCCGATAACGGTAACGGCAGCCGGGGCGCCGCCCTCGACCGCTGTGCCCATCACCACCGAAGCCGCGCGCTTTCTAATGGACGCCCGTTACACCACCGGCTTCGCCATCGAAACCAGTCCCGACTTCGCTTCCGACCGCACCCTCGCCCGCCAGATCGCTCTCCACGGAAACTACGTCATCGAGAGCGCAGTGCATTTGACCACCCTGCCCGCCAGCGGTTCGATCATCATCGTGGCCCCCGCGAAAAGCAAGGCCGCCTCCGAGGATCAGGTTCGCGTGCTGGCCATGGTGCGTTAAAACAGTCAGCACTCAGCAGTTAGCAGTTAGCAGTTAGCAGTTCTCACAAGCTATCTCAAAAGTAGTCTTGGGAAGGGCACAACTTCAGTCGTGCCGTCCAGAAGCAATAAAGACGCCGGCTTTAGCCGCTGTGGGACGCTGCGGTTTACTTCTTCGCTTCATTATGGGATGACCTCTCGATTCCCAATTCCCAGGCGCTCCGGAGTCCTCTGTGGTCCAAGGTCTTCGCCGACCGCACCAGCCCGCAAGAATTGGTGGCATTTTTTGGTAGTGGTGCAGTTTGAATTTCCACAGGGTAGCGCGGTCAGACGGTCTGTGGGAAACTTGGGACATGGCAAAACCACCACTCATCAATGTCTATAAAGTAGGCGCTGTTATCACTAGAGGGGATTGCCCAATTTGCCGCGAAGCAATCTTCAAAGACTCAAAAATCGGCGAGACCACGATGAATGACGTACCCGATGCTTATGACCGTCATTTGAAGGACAAACACTCTGATGTGCTACGCGAGGATGCCAGCCAAGCCGCTGCCCGGATCGTGAGAGAAGCTACCGAGGATCACTGAATCTGTGGTGGCTGTAAAGTGTTTTTTGGTGGGATGCGAACGCCGAATCTAGAGAAATACTCATTGAAACGTCCTGTCATTACCAGCCGAGTAAAGATCGAATAGGGGTCATTCACATCACCGGCCTTCCGTAAGGTCTGTGAGATGTAAAGAATAACGATCTTCTTTTCCTTGGAAGATGCGGCGTAGTAAATCCGTAGTCTCCCCTTCTTAACCCTGAAAATATTAGATAGCGGGCCGGAAAGTGCGTTCGTGGTCGAAAAAGGATCATGGGGGATGATGTTGTCAATGGCATCATCCACCATGCGTAAGGTAGTGATTTTGGCGTTTGTGAGATCGCCCGCCGTAATGCACGCTTGAACATCGGCGTACATCTCTTCGTAGGTTTTCTGTGCTATTGGAGTCAGTTCAACCTTGTAGCTTTGCATCGAGGGAGGTCAAATAAAAAGATCAAACCTTCTCCTTTTTGGTTTTTAGGGCGGCTCGGATTTCAGAGATGCCCTTGGTCCTACCAGCGTCCATATCCTTGATGCCGGACATAATGCCCCCAAGCTCGTCCTGATCAGACAAAGCAGCAATCGTATCGAGCACAGAGGTGAGCTGGTCTTGCATAATCAAAAACTCTTCATACTTCAACAGAACAGCAAGCGGCTGATCATTCTCCTGAATGACGAGCGTTTTATCGATCTCCCGTAGTTGGGTTGCGTTTAGCGAACGTAAACGACTGACGCCCACATGCTGCACGTTTCGGTCGATGTACGGTGTTCCCATTGGTTCCTTCCCTTTTTGTCGCTCCCCCCAAGTAAACGGAACCCGGCTCGGGTACGTGG
>JBAQJF010000216.1:0-4797 GCA_049300195.1 Terriglobales bacterium
CCGTAGATCACCAATCGGGCAGGTAGGTTCAGAACCACAAAACCGATGACAAGCGGGATGAACGTTCCGGAGGCAAGCCCACTGATCACCTGGAACGCCAGCGCAAAGCCGAGGTTGGGCGAGAATGGCAAAAGCATGTTTGACGTCGCGAAGACGGCGCACGAGACAGTCAGCACCCGACGCGGACCAAACACCATACCGAACCACGTGGAAATCGGGCCCATTAGCATCTGGCCCACAGTAAATGAGGTCGTGATCCACGCTCCTTCGTCGAAACCGGCGTGAACCGCGCCCTCGACATCAGCAAGACCGAACGTCGTTATGCGGCCGTCCAGCGTCGATATAACCGCGCCTAAAAGCACTGCGAGCAGGCCGATCAACGGCCGGGCGGTTATGGTCAGCCTCGGCCGGGCAGCTGGATCGGCCGGATCACGCAACGAGACCATGTTCGGACTTGGGCTCCGGGGCGGAACGTCGCTGATCAAACTCGTGCCGCGCGTGTTCACGTCCACGCCCGCTCTATTTGCCGCCCGAGAGGAATTCGCCCGGTTTCGACTTCGTGTCGATCGTTGCAATGACTGACATTCCGGGCCGGAGCAGTTCATCCACCGCCGGATCGGAATCGAGCAAAATCTTGACCGGGACGCGCTGCACGACCTTGGTGAAATTGCCGGTCGCGTTGTCGGGAGGCAGTAACGAAAATTCCGCCCCGGAAGCCGGCGACCAGCTGTCGACGCGGCCATGCATGACGACGCCAGGGAACGCATCGACCGTCACCCGCGCCAGCTGACCGACGCGAATATGGGCCATCTGCGTCTCCTTGTAGTTAGCAATGACCCAAACGTTCGGCAGCGGTACGAGCGTGATAACTTGGGTTCCGACGCTGACATATTGGCCGGGCCGTACTTGGCGTTGGCCGACCATGCCATCAACAGGCGCAACGATGCGCGTGTAGCCCAGGCTGATGCTCGCGAGTGAGCGCACGGCTTGTTGCGCTTTCAGCGCTGCGTCGGCCTGCTGCAGCTGGCTATCTAGAACATTGAGCTGTTGGCGTTGCTGATCGAGCTGCGCGTGATTTAACTCGAGCGTTGCCTCGGTTCGCTTCTCGTTGTCGACAGCCTGCTCGGTCAGTTGAGGGGTGCCAGCAATTCTGGTGGCGAGTAGCGCTTGCTGGCGGACCGTCTCAAGGTGATAGCGATTGAGGTCCGCTTCGGTTGCTCGAATCGTAGCCTCCGCCTGCCGGACCATCGCCTGTTGCAGGAGCTTCTGCTGTTCAATGTTTCTAATCACCGAGCGGGCAGCCTCGACGTTTGCCTCGGCTTGCTCCAGCGACGCGCGGTAGTCATCATCGACTATCGCCACCAGTAGATCGCCGGCTTTGACCTTTTGAAAATCGGCGACGGGAACGATGCGCACATAGCCAGCGCTCTTCGCGGCGAGGGGGGTGGTGTCGGCCTTCAGGTAGGCATCATCGGTGCTCTGCAGCACCGCCAAGCTGACCCACCAATCCCAATCACGTGCGACGACGATCACAAGGCCGATCGCCACCAATAGAACAAAGACGCGGATTCCGGCGCCGAACCATCTCTGCAAGCCGCGTCTCGCAGCTGCCGACCACGACAAACCATTCTCTCCAGCCGCTGACGGGGATGGCTCTTTGAGGTCGGCCGCATGGTCGTCCATGACGCTTCACCTGGCGCCTGCTCTATCGAGTTCGGCCTCAATGAAAGATGCGGCGGCGACGACATCATGCCACGGCAAATTTCTTTCTCTTCTGAATACGCGACATTTCTGGCAGCAGATTTTTGGACAAAAAGTCTATGAAGACTCTGAGCTTGGGTGATAAGTATCGGCTGGATGGCCACATGGCGCGAACTACCTCAGTCTGATCAAGGTGTTCGTCCAGGACATTTATGAGAGAACCGTCCGCGATTTGTCTTCGCACGCAAAAATCTGGCACGCAGGCAATTCCGACCCCGCGTTCAGCCAAATGGATCAGCGCATCGACCGTGCTCACCGTTGCCGCGGTGGGCAGAATTAGATCGCCATCGGTTGCGGTTGACGAAAAAGGCCAGGATCGAAACTTGCCCGTTGTTGTTAGCTTGCGATGTAGGCAAGCATGCGCCGCCAAATCTTCCGGCGTTAACGGAAGTCCTGCATGCGCAAAATAATCCGGCGAGCCGACGATTTGAAACCGATATGTTGCCAGGCGCCTCGACATAAGCCGCGAGTCGCCTGCCGCTCCGCTGCGCAACACAAGGTCATACTCACCATCGACGACGTCGACCAAACAATCCGTAAAGTGCATGTCCAATTCGATCTCGGGATAATTCCTGATGAACTTGTCCAGCGTGGGAATCATCAGCATCCCGGCTAGCGGCAAACTCACGCGCAATTTGCCCTTTGGTGTGTCCTTGGATTGCGCGAGTTCTTGCTCGACAGTCCGTATCTCAGAAAAGATTCGACGACAGCTTTCGAGAAACGCCTTTCCCTCTTGGGTCAATTTGATGCAACGTGTGTTTCTATGGAACAAACGCACGCCGAGCCGGTGCTCCAAGCGCGCCACGCATTTGCCGATCGCCGACGACGACAACCCGAGCTGTCGGCCGGCGTCTGTGAAGCTGCAGGTTTCGGCGGCGCGCAAAAAGACGTTTAAGGCAGCGAGGCTATCCAAACTCGTGCCTTTGACGGTAGATGAGTGCCTAATCGGCTTTGGTTCGGCGGTCGAAGGCTGCACGTCTGATACTGTGCGGCTGACGCACCTCGCGTCCCGGTCCGCGGTACGAGCCATGGACACCAGGCTCAGCCCGGCATGTAGACGCGCATCCGGCCCGGCGGATAGCACCGTTGGCGGTGACGGCATGTTGGATACATTATTCGCTCTTTCCTTGCGTGTTCGCTTGCCGTCTGTGGTAGTCGCTTTTTCCATGCCGGCGGGATATTAGGCAGGCCCCACCGCAGTCCGAGTGAAATTTTGTGAATCGTTGTCAAACCGCCGGGAAATATCGTTACTCATGTGTGGCCGCGACGCGGCCAGATTCTGACGCGCACCATGCGCTTGCAGTAGCGCTTCGCCATAGTAAACAGCAATGGAAAAAGGCGAAACGGACCGAACGAGGTCACGTAATCGTTCGATTTATCGGCAAGGTCATTCGCCTTCAGCTGGCTGAATAGAAGTTAACTTGCCGAGGTTTAAAGCGGCAACAGTCGGCTATCTATTTCGTAACGGTAAGGCCCGCGGGAGGCGCCTCGGCAGCGATCGGGCCGTTCGAAGAAAGAGGCGGCCAGCGCTGGCGGTTAAGCGGTGACTAGCCGCGAGCGTGTAGAGCCCATCGTCACGCCGAGGGACGTCCCGTCTTCAGCGTCGCGCGCGCCTTTGCCGCGTTGGCGCTGCCCCAGAGCGATCCGGGATTGATCCGGTCCGGATAGAGCGCCAGCATCCGATCGTAGAGTTCTCGGGCGGTTCCCGTTTCCATGTCGAGACGCATGAAGTCATGAATGTAACGACGCGTTTCTGCGATATGACGCGACGCATTGTCGGGATCAAGCGGGCCGTGTCCAACAACGACGGCTCGCGGTTTCAGCGCCTCAATCTTATCGATGGCGGAGAGCCACGCGGCTAGGCCCTGATGGTCTGATTCCACCAGGTAGGGATGGGTGCCGTTGTAGATGGCATCACCTGCGATTACGAGAGCGATAGACGGCACATGGAGACAAGTCGTGTGATCGGTATCGGTATGTCCGATCTCCACCGCCGCGATTTCCCTATCTTCTAGTTCGAAGGTCAGCTGATCGAGACTTTCTGCAATCGTCAAACTCTTTGGTATGAGGCTCGGGAAGCGGCGGCGCCAGTTCTCAACCGCCTCGGGCTGAAGCGCCGCTCGCATGGCGTTGACTACCCGGGGCGTGGCGACTGCAGGGGCCTCTGGAAACCGATCGCGCAACAATTTGAGGCCAAAGAAATGGTCCGGGTGCCCGTGCGTGATGTAAATCTTCGTGAGTCGTCGTTGCGAACTGGCAACCCAATCCGCAAGTTGCGCGGTTTGCTCCTCCGAAAGAAACGTATCCACCAGCAGCGCGTCGCGCTCGCCGTAGATCAGCGTTGCCGTGTTCGCGACCCATTTTAGATGATCGTTGCCGGCCGGAGCGCCCTGAGTCGCACTGGGACGCTGGCGTATAAAGAGCTTGTACCGAAGCGGAGGCACAGTGACGCGAGAAGTCATCTATAAGTCCTGCTATCTATCGAGCGACGAGGATCCGTTAAAAAAGAAACTCAACTTCGTTTCGAAAAGGGTGACATAAAGTTCTTCAATCGCCTGCCACGACGATCTCCGGAAGCATGTCATCGCCAAGATGCTGGGCAAACCATGAAATGGCCGCAGCGCTCGCGCTGTCGAAACGCCCCCGATAGGGATCAAAGTGTCCGCCCTCGATGGTCACGAGCTTCTTGGGCGCGAGCGCTTGCTCATAGGCCTGCAGTTGAAGATCGGTTTGGGTAATGCGATCAGCCATCGCGACGATCATTAGCAACGGTGTCGGCGAGACGCGGGCAACCCAATTTCCGGGCTCGTACATCCGCGAAAGGCGACCGGATCGCACGGTGACATCATTTTTCCATACGCCTGGTGGAAGCGGTTGAAGATAGAAGCCGATGGCATCTTTGGCGCGATAAGCCGCCGGGATCGCCGGATCCTCGTTGACGATTTGTTGGCGTCGCGGAGCCTCGCCGCGAAACTGTGCGCGCTCGTCCTCATCGAACTGTTGTTCCAAGGAATCTAAGGCGTCCGGCACCACGCG
>JBAQJF010000217.1:0-40377 GCA_049300195.1 Terriglobales bacterium
AAGCGGCAGGTGATGGTGGCGCAGACGATGCAGCCGAAGTAGAGCAGTTCTCAGTTGCCAGTTCTCTGTTGCCAGTTCTCAGTTCCCAGTTAATTCGCTTTTTATATGATTTTGTCATCCTAAGCGAAGCGACGGGCCAGTATTCCGCGGCACTATCCGAGCCTCTATGGCATTCACTAAACTCGCTGCCCAATCGGATCTCCCCACAATCAACGCTGTCAAAGAACTCCCCTGTGGCGACAAGCTAATCTGCGTTGCTAACGTCAACGGAGAAATCAGCGCCATGGAAAACACTTGCCTCCATCGCGGGGGCCCGCTCGGCCAGGGCGTGATCGAGGGTGGCAAGGTCATCTGCCCTTGGCACGGCTGGGCGTGGGATCCGAAGACAGGACTGGCGCAGATGCCGGGAGCGAAGATCGCGGTGTATCCGCTGAAGATTGAGGGCGGCGAAGTGTTAATCGAAGTCTGAGGCGCGGCAAGTTAGGCGACTTAGCCCAATATTTTCAGGAACTCTCCGGGCTCAAATCCCGGAAACACTGTTTTCAAATCATAATTCCCCAAATATTGCGAGACGGCCTCGCCGAGCACTAAGCGGAAGTCCGCGGTCAAGGCGAGATCGCGACCTTCATGGAGTTGCGATTGATCCAGTCCCGGCCAGCGCCCGTAGACTTTTCCGCCGCGCACTGGGCCACCGAGGACGAACATTACGTTGGCGTGGCCGTGGTCGGTGCCACGGTTTCCGTTTTCACGTGCCGTCCGGCCGAATTCGGACATGGTTACTACTACCGTGTCTTCGCCGAGGTCGCCGAGGTCGGTCCAGAAGGCGGCTATCGATTGCGAAAAGTCGCCCAGCACGTTGGCGATCTGTCCATGGGTGCTGCCTTCGTTGACGTGATGATCCCAGCCTCCGATATCGGCGAAGGCGACCTGCACCCCGAGGTTGGCTTTGATTAGCTGCGCCAGTTGCCGCAGGCTGTCGCCGAAGCGGCCTTTGGGATAGTTTGCGTTTGCTGCGGGCGTGTACTTCGCGGGATCGGCGGTGCGCAGCATTTTTACGGCGTCGAAGGTTTCCTGGCCGGTGCCGTGCATTACTGTGTCGACGGAATTTGCGTACATGGCTTCGAAGGTGTTGGAGATTGGTACTGCCTTCGGATTTTTTCCGCCAATTGAAAAATCGTTCAGGTTGTTGAGCGCGACCGCCGGCTCTTTGCCTGAGAGAATTCTGGGCAGCGACGGTCCCATGGCGATGGCGCGGAAGGCGGAGGGATCGGCGGGCAATGCCAACGATGATTGCGAGGGGAGATCGCGCAGCGTGCGGTTCAGCCAGCCGTCGTCGGTGGCTTTGATGCCGGGAGTGCCTGACTCGATAAAATCCTGCGCGTCGAAGTGGGAGCGGGTTGAGTCGGGCGACCCGGCGGCATGCACGATGGCCAGATGCTTTTGCTTCCAGAGCGGTTCGAAGGATGACATGGCGGGATGGAGTCCGAAGAAGCCGTCGAGGTCGAGCACGGATTTTTTCGGAATGTTGATGGTTGGGCGCATCGCGTAGTACGACGCTTCGCCGTGGGGCACTACGATGTTGAGGCCGTCGGCTGCGCCGCGCTGGAAGATTACGACCAGGCGCTTGGTACGGGTTCCGGGATCGGCGGCGCCATAGGCGGCGCGGGCGAGGAAACTCGGGAGCGCGGCTGTGCCGACTGCGGCGAGCGCGCCGTTGCGGAGGAATATTCTGCGGGTTAGGGACATATGCACCTGTCTTTTGGTCAGTCGTCAGTGGCCAGTGATCAGTCGGGGGGCGCTCAGTTTTGAGCTGACCGCTGATGGCTGACGGCTGACAGCTGGCAGCTATCTTTTTTGAAACTCCGGCGAACCCAAAATCAATCCTTCAATCGCGCCTACGTTGGGCGGACGTTTTGGATCATCCAGTCGCCGCTGGGTGATCTTTGGGTCTTCGAGTTGCTTTGCGATTGTGTCGTGAGTCTGGCGGGAGATGTCTCCGCCTAATAACGACGCCTCCATTTGCGCCAGCGCCTGGTCTGCGTCTGGTGTGCCGGGGGCTAACTGAGTCGCGTCCAGCGTTACGCCGCGGACTTTCCCGGAGGTAAGGCCGAGGGCGAAATTCATGCGCGCCAGGAGCGCCGACGAGTTGACCCAGGTTTCTGCCTTCATCGAATAGCCGGTTGGAGGCATCATGCCATAGAGGGGCATGCCCATGTTGGCTAGGGTTCCGACCAACTGACGGGCGTCGGTGACTTGCGCGCCGCTTGCTCGTACTGCCGAGACTACAAACTCAAACGGGGTTTTTACTTTCGCGCGATAGGTCTCGGGCGCCCAGAATTCGGGCGACTTGAACATGGTGCGAAGGACTTCGCGAATGTCGCCGTTTTTCTTTAAGAAGGTTTGTGACATGCGATCGACTAACGCCGGGGGCGGATCATCGGAGACGAATCGCAGGGCGAGCTTCTGACAAATGAAATGCGCGGTTTGCGGACTGCGGGCCAGCAGGTGCAGGACTTCGAGACCTTCTTTTTCGCCGTTCTGCTTGATGCGATGTCCGAGCACTTTTTTGTCGCCGGGCTCATGCATTTTGGGCTCGAATTTGAATCCTTCGCCGTTATTCGGCCGCTCGATGGTCCAGCCGGTGAAGACCTTCGCCACTTCGGTCACGTCCTGTTGCGAGTAGCCACCGTTCACGCTGAGCGTGTGCAGTTCCATCAGTTCGCGACCGTAATTTTCGTTCAGGCCGCTCGCCTGTCTGGCCTTGCCTTTCTTATGCGTGGGCGGCCGGCGTTTCGGTATTTGCCGTCCGCGGCGAGGTCGCTCATGCGACTGCGGTGGAAGGCCTATTGCCACCTCGGAGTGCGGCCCTACACTCAGCCAGTTGTCGAGATAGAAGAGCATCGCCGGACTCTGCGCGGTGGCGACCAGCAGGTCTTCGAATTTGCCGAGCGCGTGCGGGCGAATCGTATCGCGCTCGTAACTGGTCAGCAGAAAGCGGTCAGCACCTTTGTTGATGAAGACGTTGAAGTGGTTGAACCAGAAGTCGGTCATTACTTCTTCGAGCTGCCGGTCGCTGTAGATCGCGCGCAGGAGTTTGGATTGCATTAGCTCGTCAACCACGACTTGCTCGGGATTCTTGAGCGCCAGCACGGTTTCTTCTTGCTCGGCATTCATGCCTGCCATCAGCTCCTGCTTTGGGCCTTTGGCTCGATTTGCAATGACGTGCTGTTCTTCGGGCGAGAGTTTCAGGATTTCGCGATAGCGCGCATCCGGAGGAAGATCGAGCAGTTCGCGAACACCGATATTCGCGGCCTGCGACTTTTCGCGCCTATTCTCGTAGGCGGCATCAGCCTGCATGGACATTGCGCTCGAGTCGACGGCGGGATCGCGATCGCCTGACTGGTTTGGGCCAGTTGTGCTGGTCTGGGCGGGCGCTTGGCGATCCTTTTTGTCTTCATATTTTTCCACCTGTGCTTCATAGACCGCGTGCAGCGCGGGATCGGTCGGCATGGCCGCCTTGCCTTCGGCGATCTGTTTGATGATTTGGTTATTGGGGAAGTTTTCGACGATCGCTCGAGTATCCATGCGCAGAGTGCGGAACGCTGCCAGGCGCGCGTCAAGGGCGGAGTCGTCGATTTTCTCGGGATGGAGTTGAAGATCGATCCATTTGTCGACGCCGAGTTGTGTAACCCGTTCGAGATCTCCCGGCCGCGGGCCGAAGGTCAGGCGATTCAGAGCGTGGATCGCCCGTTTCTGCTGATCCATGCCGGTGACTGGCTTGTCTTTTTTCTTCCCGACAGCAACCTCAGTCGTGGCTAGGCACGCGACGACAGCGACAACAGCCGCAGCGGCTACCGCAGCAGTTCTGCGAACAGGCATTGCCATCAGGATGTGCCTCATACAGAATGAACCCGAAGGGGCGAAAAAGTTGCTGGGAAGGTGGGGGCTGGAAACGGGCGCTCAGCGTCTGAGTTTGGCCACGTAGTCATTTTCTTTCTGCGACTTATGGGCCTCGCCCTCGACAAACTTAAGGAACTCGCGAAGGTGTTCCTTTTCTGAGAGCTGCGCGCGTGAAAACTGGACGCGAGCGCCCGCAGAGGGCGTGCTGCCGGACGAGATTCCATTGATGACGACACCCTTTACCCAGATCTTACCGCTGGCGACCCATAACCCGATTTCGAGGGCTTTGTTTGCGGGCACTGCGCGGGCGGTTTCAACCAGGCAGCCTCCGCGGCCTACGTTGACCAGGTTTCCCCAGATCGGTGCATAGGTGCCCTCTACGCGAATCTCTACGGCAACGTTGCACTTCATGCGGGTGAAGCGACGGCGGTCCGCGGGCATGGTCGACGCAAATAGATCGGGCTCAAAAGGAGGCGTTTCTTCAATGGGTTCAGGGCCGGGGAGCGGCTCCGTTTGCGGTGCGGGCATTGCCGCTGCGGCTCCTCCATTCGCCTTTGCTTCGCGAGCGCGGTTGGCAGCGTCCTTGATCTGGCGCATGGCCTCAAGCAAAGCCGCAGCCCGCTTTTCGGGGGAGACTTCGCGATATGTCTGAAGCAGTACTGAAAGATGGCTCACGAGATCCGGATCGGTAAGCAGGCGGGTCCAGTCCGACCCTTCGGGCAATGGTTTCGTGGATTTGTCCATACGCACCACTTCCCTCAGCGTCCAGGGAAGTTGCTCTAAGTTCCACCCTAGGTTCGGCTCTGGAGCGTAATTTCACAAGATGACCAAGGTCACGCGCCCGTCCGATAGGCGCAAAGCGGCCTCATTCTATCCTGAAATGTTTCAACTATTTGCATCGCTTGTCCGAAAAAGCGAATCCAAACGATTTAATATTTTTTCCGTGTCGGATTACTCACCAACAGGAGCGAATCCTAATTCGATGCCCTCTTCCAACCGTGCTGAGCCTGTGAGCCATGAGATTGTGGCTGCGCGCAATCTCGAAGCCATAAGGGGCGAGCCGCGAGTTGTGACCACTCCATTCAAGAAACCTTCCCATGCTGTCGTCGCCTGCGCATGGCCGACAACTCGAGGCTCGAAGCTCTTGCAGGTAGCGACTATCGTGCTGTGTTGCCAAATAACGCTTGCACAAAGCGCATCCTCCATCCCTAACCAGGTTCCGACTTCGGCGCAGAATCCCGTTTATGGGAGCGTCGCCGAAGCCAAACTTACGCCGGGTGTCATCCCCCTGACTTTTACCGACGCGATTGAGCGCGCATTGCGGAACAACCTGGCCGGCTTGCTTTCTGAGTACAACACGATTGACGCCCGCGGTGAAAAGTGGAAGCAGCTCAGCGATTTGCTGCCGAACGTGAATGGCGACGTTCAGGAAACCGAGCAAAAGATGAGCCTCGAAGCTTTGGGCTTTGGCAAATTCCCCAAAGGCGGTGGTTTCGGAAACATTCCGCCGACCATCGGCCCTTTCTCTTATTTCGACGTTCGGGCTTCCGGCACGCAACGCCTCTTCGACTGGAATGCAATTCAGAAATACCGTTCGTCGATGATGGGCGAAAACATCGCGCGCTTCAGTTTGCAGGATGCCCGCGACCTGGTCGTACTTGCGACCGGAAATGCCTACCTCCAGACGATTGCGGGTGCGGCGCGCGTCGAAACTGCGCAGGCACAGGTCGACACGGCAAAGGCGCTCTATAACAAAGCGGTTGCCCAACAGCAGGCTGGCGTTGCGCCCGCTATCGATACTTTGCGCGCCCAGGTCGAATATCAATCGCGCCGGCAGCAATTGATTGCCGCCAGCAACGACTTCGCCAAGCAGAAGCTGTCGCTCGCGCGCATCATCGGACTCGCCCCCGGCCAGGAATTCACGCTCGCCAGCAAATCCGCATACGAACCTTTTCCGATTCCCGACCTTCAAACGAGCATTCAGCGCGCCTATTCCTTCCGATCTGACTACAAAGCAGCGCACGATCGGCTGGTCGCAGCCGAACTCGAGCGCAGCGCCGCCGTCGCTGGATACTTTCCTACCCTGGATGTTGCCGGCAATTATGGTGAGATTGGGCCCGCGCCCGGCAGTGTGCTTCCCACCTACCAGATCGTCGGCACTTTGAGTATTCCGATTTTTCAGGGAGGCAAGGTTCATAGCGATGTGCTGAAGGCTGATGCCAGGCTGCGTGAGGCGCAGGCGCAGTTGGCCGACATAAAGGGACAGATCGATCAGGATATTCGCAACGCGATTCTCGACCTGAAATCTTCCGCCGATCAGGTCGAAGTCGCACAGAGTTCCGTAAATCTGGCTGAGCAGGCGCTCGCTCAGTCGCGCGATCGCTTCACCGCCGGAGTCACTGACAACCTCGAAGTGATCCAGGCACAGGAGGCGGTTGCCACAGCGCATGAAAATCTTATTTCGAGTCTCTATCTTCACAATATTGCGAAAGTTTCTTACGCGCGCGCCCTTGGCCGGGCCGAGCAGGGCGTGCTCGAATACTTGAAAGGGAAGTAGCCCATGGACGAAAGCCCTACCGCCGTCGCCGACCCGAAACCCGAAGCGCCCACTACCCAACCTATTGCTCCGACGGTCGAAGCGCGCTATCGGCGCAAGGCGCTGCTCGGAAGCAAACGCGCGAAGCTGATCATCGGTTTGGCCGCGCTGGTGCTGATCGTCGCCGGACTCTTCATCTGGCGTTACCTCGGCAGCTACGAATCGACCGACGATGCGCAGATTGACGGGCACATCAACTCGGTGAGCGCGCGCGTGAGCGGCCACGTCATCAAGCTCAATGTGGAAGACAACCAGTATGTACAGCGGGGAACCGTGCTGGTTGAGATCGATCCGGCGGACTATCAGATTGCAGTCGAGAGGGCACAAGCCGAATACAACGATGCACTGGCGCAGGCTTCGGCTGCGGGAATCAACGTTCCCATGACAAACGTGAACACTTCCAGCCAGGTGTCGAGCGCGCAGGCGGGAGTCGCGAATGCGAAAGCCGCGATCGCCGCGGCACGCCAGCAGTTCGAGGCTGCCAAAGCTCAGGTTGCGCAGGCTGAAGCCAACAACGTGAAAGCGCAGGACGATCTCGCCCGCTACAAACAACTGATCGATAAGCAGGAGATTTCTGACCAGCAATACGATGAGGCGGTAGCGGCGGCCAAAGCGAGCGCGGCCACGGTCCAAGCGGCACGCGCAAGCGCCGATGCCGCGAACGCGCAAATCGAGCAGGCTCAGGGAAAGTTGCTCCAGGCAAATGCGGATTTGCGAGCGGCGGATACTGCTCCGCAGATGATGCAGGCCACGCGGTCGCGCGCGCAGTCGGCGGAAGCGAATGCGCAGCAGAAAAAAGCTCAAGTTGATCAGGCAAAATTGAACCTGGAGTACACCAAGATCGTCGCGCCCGCTACCGGAGTGGTCAGCGACCGCACCGTCGAGGTCGGCCAGAACGTGCAGGCTGGGCAGGAGATGATGAAGATCGTACCGCTTGACGACCTGTGGGTGATCGCGAACTTCAAGGAGACGCAGTTGCGGCACATGAAGGCCGGACAATCTGTCGACATCGACGTCGATGCCAATGGCAAGACTTACAAGGGCCATGTCGATTCGATTGCCGGTGCGAGTGGCGCGCTCTTCAGCCTGCTGCCGCCGGAAAATGCGACTGGCAATTATGTGAAAGTCGTGCAGCGAATTCCGGTGAAGATTGTTTTTCAACCGGGCGAACTTAAGGGACACGAACTTCGTCCTGGGATGTCGGTGGAACCGAAGGTGTGGATTAAATAGCTCTTGGCTCCCAGCTCCTGGCAACAAACCGCCGTGCCGATGCCGAGAACTGACAACTGAGAGCCGGGAACTGTTTTTGTGTCTGCTGCGTCCATTACGATGAACGACGCCGAGGCTGCCTGGGAGCCTTCGGTCAATCCCTGGATCATTGCGCTTACCGTCACGCTGGCCACGTTCATGGAGGTGCTCGACACGAGCATCGCCAACGTCGCGCTGCCGCATATTGCCGGCAGTCTTTCGGCGGGGGTGGATGAAAGCACCTGGATTCTCACTTCTTACCTTGTTTCCAATGCGATCGTGCTCCCGCTCAGCGGCTGGCTTTCGTCGATTATGGGCCGCAAGCGTTTCTATATGAGCTGCGTGGCACTGTTTGCCATCAGTTCCTGCCTTTGCGGACTTGCCCCTAATCTCGGCATGCTGATTTTCTTCCGCGTTCTGCAAGGTATTGGTGGCGGTGGATTGCAGCCGAGCGAGCAGGCCATTCTTGCCGATACCTTTCCTCCCGCCAAACGGGGCATGGCGTTTGCTGTCTATGGCATCGCGGTCGTCATGGCGCCTGCGATCGGTCCGACACTTGGGGGATGGATCACCGACAACTTCAGTTGGCGCTGGATTTTCTTCATCAATATTCCAGTCGGCATCCTCTCGCTGCTGCTGACCCAACGGCTGATTGAGGATCCTCCCTATTTTCACCGCCGCAAGATCAGCGAGACGCACATTGACTATATCGGTCTCGGACTGGTTGCGCTCGGGCTCGGCACTCTGCAAGTCATCCTTGACAAGGGCCAGCGTGACGACTGGTTTTCGTCGCACCTCATTCTCGTACTCACCGTGATTTCGACGGCTGCTCTGGTTTTCGTCATCATCTGGGAGTGGTATCAAAAAGATCCGATCATCGATCTGCATCTGTTTCGCGAGCGCTCGTTTGCCGCCGCGAATTTTTTGATGTTTATGCTCGGATTTGCCCTCCTCGGCAGCACGCTCATGTTGCCGCTGTACATGCAGACATTGCTTGGCTACACTGCGGAGCGCTCGGGAATGGCGCTATCTCCGGGCGGATTCGCGATCATGCTCACCATGCCGCTGGTCGGCTTCCTACTGTCGCGTTACAGTCCGCGCTGGCTACTGATGTTCGGGCTGATTGCGCTCTCACTTTCTTTGTTTCACATGACGAATTTTGATCTCAGCGTCGACTTCAATACGGTCATGATGGCGCGCGTCTATCAGGCGGTCGGAATGGCGTTTCTGTTTGTCCCCATCAATACGGCGGCATACGCCTTTTTGCCGCGCGACAAAAATAATGCCGCATCGGGACTGATGAACCTGGCGCGCAATATCGGGGGCAGCGTGGGTATCTCGTTCGTCACGACCATGCTCGCACGACGGACGCAGTTTCACCAGGTGCGTTTGTCGGAGAACCTGAGCGCTGCCAATCCGCAATTTCGCAATGCGCTCCAAGGACTGACGAACCGCATCAGCGCGGGCGGCATGGGGGGCGGGAGGGGCGCCGGAACCGCCTCGCAGCATGCTTATGCCATGTTGCAAGCGAACGTCATTCGGCAGTCGACCATGCTGGCCTACATCGACAATTTCTGGCTGCTGGGCACGGTCATTATTTGCCTGCTGCCTTTCGTATTTCTGATTAGAAAGTCCAAGCCGGGAGGCGCCCTGGCCGTGCATTGAGATAGGATGCGACCGGTGAAGTCTGTCAGGGATCAACCCGGTCTCTACCCAAGGGGGTACCCCCTCCCCCCTTACCTCCGGTCTATTGGAATCATCGACTTAGCGCGATTTTCCTCGCAAAGTATTCAATGTAAATTACTTATTCGTAAAGTCTTGATTTTATGTTAGTTACATAGCAAAAATGCTGTTTTTTCTCCGTTTTACTTCGCAAAGTATTCAGGAATAGGGACTTATTAGTAAAGTATTCATTAATAATGAGTTAGTGAACAGGCAGCGATTCAACTGGACCTATGATTTCCCCATCATCCTATGTCACAGAGCGAGAATGCGATCAGCTTTTGTGCGGCGCTCTGTATTCATAATTAATAGTTTGCGTCGGCTGCGGGCTACGTCAAGGGATTTCGTGGAGGTCGCGAGATTGCTGCCGCCATTTCGGGACTGGAAGGCCCCTAGTTCAGATTGGGAGCCATTCTAATCCGTGCGTGAGGTCGCGCGAGCGAGCGCTAGAATCGCTCCGGCAAAGAGCAGCGTGTCGGCAAAGTAGTTGATTCCTTCGATCTTTACGCCTGTGCCCGGATTGGCCAGCGCCGCGATCAAGATCGGCCCATAGACTAACAACACCAGCAGCACAATCCAAGTGCCGAGATAGGTTGCCGCCATCCGTACCCTTTTGCCCAGCAGGATACTTGCCCCGGCAACTACAAGAATTATGCTCGTCACATAACCTATAAGCAGGCGCGTGGGAATCCACGCGGGCATCATTTTTTGGAGCGGCACGCCCGGAACGTTCAATGGATGCAGAAAATTTTCAACCCCGTAAAATATAGCTGCGATCGCCACCAACACGCGGCCCACTGCAACGAGTTTCTTGCCGTGGCCCTTCTCGCGATTTTGTTCGCCGATCGCGTGTCCTGCGAGAATCCAGCCTCCTCCACCGAACGCCATTTCGCGGAGGGCCAACGTCCACATAAGCCTGTCTCTAGGGCTGGCAAAAGCCGCGCGGAAGTCCATGATCGTCGCGAAAATAAACATCATGATGCCGAACAGGATTCCGGACCAGCGCACCTGAATTTTTGTGGCAATGCTCAAAGATGCCGCGAGCAGCGCAAAGCCGACGAAATATGCCCAAAACAATCGCCACGGCATGTACTTCGGAACCAAGGGCGCGACGAAATTTACGGCCGCGACATGCAAAGCGCCGAAGACCGCCAGGGGGACGGCGAAAGATAGATTGCTCAAGGCCACGATCTTGTTCAGGCCGCTGGCTTGCGCGACATCCGTCCTCGCAGCCCACAGGGCGATCAAGAAAACCAGGATGCCGGCGCCGCACATCGCAACGACCGTGGCGGAGGCGAAGATCCCAGAAAATGTCGCAAGGAGAGTTGTGTGCATGTCGATCCTGAGCGTTAACTCGCGCCTATTATCTGGGATGCGTTTTGCAGAAGGCTGTGCAGCCTCGAATTGTACAACGGGGAGCAGGAGATCATACGTCCGGCCGTGTTCACCGAGCTTTCCCGCGGCTGTGGCGGATTTCTAACTTGCGAGGCATTAACTAGCAAAGAACCAGCTGGCAAAGAACCATCTGGCAAAGAACCGGGCCCACATCAATAATTGAGCGTCACCGCGGTGGGACTCACCTGCCCGCCATAGTTACATTGGGGAGTGAGGCCCTCGTAGTAATCCGTGAAGGAAAATCCTGGATCTGAGATCTTCTGATAGTTGTAATCAAACAAAGCCACTTTGGAGAAGGTGGTCGCGTCGTCGGGCGGGTAGTCGCTGCACTGGACAATCTCATAGACCTCCAGCGCCCCCGATTGCACCCAGTTGAACGTTTGTCCTCCGCTTGGAGTTTTGCTTAGCGTTGTGCTGGTATGTGCGGTTCTGTCCTTGGTAGTAATCTTCCACGTCGGACAGGATTCTGCCCCAGCCTTGCACATCGACTTGATGAGGCCGTGGATGGTGTCGCCGGTGCTGACCGGCACGGGTTGGCTATATTGGGTGGTCCCGCTCGGACAGCAGTTCCAACTTGCAATACTCCAGACCTGGCCAAAAAATGCATTCCACCCCAAGACCGGCTGAATGATGGTCGCATCGGTCTGGAGGTCTACCAGGCCCGGGAAGAGATATATCGTCTGACCGTCATAACTGGTGGGCGCGGACGGCACACGCCAGTTTACAGTCAGCTTGCCGTATGCCGTGGTGGTCGTGGCGGCTGCGTCTTCGATCCAGCTATGGGCGATGGTTAGCGGGTCAAGTTTGGAGCCGCCTCCGGATATGACCCCGCCGCCAGCCGTGTAATGCGGGTAACCACAAACGGGAGCGACTGCGTCCACCACGCCATTCGCATGTTGGACACGCCCGTCCCCCCGCACGGTCTCGCCATCGGCGACGCCACGTACACACGACGGATGGAAATAGCCAAAGGGCGTAACTACATAGTTTGCCGGTACCGGCGAGGGCCGATTGGGTCCTGCCACCTTTTGGGAATGGGCCAGCGGGATGGCTGCAATCCCAACCAATAGCAGGGCGACAGCGAATGTTCTCCGCGTTGACGAATGCCGTTTCAGTTCCGATCTCCGAATTTTGCACCTCCGCAAGATTGCCTGAGAACTCAGGAAACGAACAACATAATTATGCGTTGGAGCAGCCCTGCGCTCAGCTTGCTATTGTCTGCGGTTGTCTGAAACGTCGCCTTCTAGTTTTTTTTCTTCCCAAAAAGTCCTCCGATCTTTCCCAGGGACTTACCGGTGTTTCCGAGGTTTTTAATCTCGCTGCCGGCCAGCGCTTTTATATCCGGCATAAACGTGGGGTTTGAAGTCGTACCTCCGACCTTCACCGGAATACCACCGGAGCCAGCGCCCACGACTTTAGTCAGTCCGCCGCCGACGGCACCACTCAGATTCGCGACCAGTTTTAAGTCGAGTTGATCCGTGGGACTGACTGTGCCGTCGCCCGTCACCGTGCCGATCGAAGGAACCACCACGTCCATCTTGTCGAGATGAATGCCCTGGGGCGAGTAGAGGACGTCCGAACTCAGATTCTGAATTTCGGTATCGTTGCCGCCGCTTTTTCCGCCCAGGCCGGGAATGGCCGACAACTTCGAGGTCAGATTGAAGCCTACGAGGTTGGCGTCAGTCATGCGAACGGTTCCGGTTGCAACGATCTTGTCGACCGGGCCGACAGCGTCGAAATTCAGGTTGAGAGTTCCGCTTTTCAGCTGCGACCCGGTCGGCAGGGTTATGCCAAGCGCGGGCAGAAGAGCCTCGAGGTCATCCACCGGCATCGATTGGCCAGCGAGCTTCATGTGCACCGAAGTCTCCTCGCCCTGCATGTCATAAGTGCCGGATAATTTCAAAGCCGCCTTGCCAATGCTCACGTCGCCTTGGGTTAGCTGTCCCGTCTCTTTTTGTAAATCGTGATCGACCGCGAAGACGACCTGCACGGTTTGCGGTGAGGGCGACCCTTTTGGAACTAACTTCAGCCCGGTTGCTTTGACCGTTCCGTTGGCTTTCGCGATGTGGCCGTCGGAGTGGATAGTACCGTCGAAGTCGGCCGAGCCCGCGATGCCGGTCTCTGGGTTCACGAGAGCGGAGCGTGCAAGGTCGAGTTTGCTGAGTTTTATGGTGCCCTGAAGGGGCGTCAGCGAAGCATCAATCGGATTGATCGGGCCAGCAGTCGCGTCGAGTTTGAGCGAGCCGCCTCCCGGGAGTTCGACCGATAGGTTAACCGGGAATTGGCCGGTGAACGAAAAATTCTTGACCGTGACGTTGACCTTGTCATAGACGATGGGAGCGCGGCGAGAAGGAACGGAGCCGACGGATATGGTTCCATCCTTGATTTCGAGTTTATCGACGCTCAGGTTTTGAGGAGCGGAGCGGGCGCTATTGGCAGATGCTATGGGGGCTTCTTGCGCATGATTTCCGAGCGAAGAGAAATTCCAGACTCCTTCGCGCGTGCGCAGCAGCGCGATTTGCGGCTTGTCGATTGCCAGATGCGTCACGCTCAGGCGTTTGCTGAAGATGAGAGGCATCAGTTCGACTCCGACCTTCAGCGACTTAGCCTGAATGAAAGGAGTCTTGCTGAATTTCGGATCGTCGGCAATCGCGAGCTGATTTGCCTCGACGCTGCCGGTGAGAATGCTCAAGCTCAAATCTCCGAGGGTGACATTTCGTCCGAGAGCCGCGCTCATGTTCGATTCAATCTCAGGGCGGAACCGATTGACGTCAATAAGAAGAGGAAGAGCGATCGCGAGCACGAACAATGCGGCAATAACAATGGCGGCAACTTTGAGAATTTTCTTGTTCATGGCTAACCTCTGGGGCTGGGAGTGATGAAAAAGGGCGGCTCTGAAATCCGCACAAGTTTACCAAAGGAAGGTTAATGGGATCACGGGCAAGAGTTGCGGATAAAGGAGTTGCGGGAAAAGTCGTTCTGGATTGAGAGTCGTGCCTCAGCGGCTAAAGCCGCAATTCACCTTGAACGACTTACGGTGCGGCATGAAGCCGCACCCTTTTCAAAGCAAGACCTCAAAGCTGGACCTACGGTGCGGGGAAATCGAATCGGTGGCAGACGAATCAGGTTGGAGCGGTGGGGTGCTAGATTGTGCCTGCCGCCATCTCCTCATCTTCCAATGGCATCTGGACCAGCACGGGCGAGGATTCTCCCTGCAGGTGAGCTTGGTAAACCGCCGCTTGTGCCGATACGCCGGTGCCGACGACACGGGTCTTGTCTTGCGAGAGTGCAATCCAGGCTCCGGGGGGCGCGGTCCCGAGAATGCGGCGAAGTTCGTGCGGATTGGCATCTAGAACTGGTGCTGCCGGTTTTTCTGTCGACATTGGGACCCCGAATTTAGGCTGAGACACTGTGCGGAGGAGTAGGTTTCTATTGAAGAGTACAGCGAACGGCGGGTCAAGAGCTTATCCGGGCTAGAACCAACGTGCCAAACTGACGGCTGGTTAGGTTACTCGTTATAAGATAGCGGAAAGAATGGAGCGAACGTCCGCCAGTGTCAGCCCCTGACAGGTCATCGACGATGCAGCAGGAGGTCGCGCGACTGGCGGGGATGCCGGAAGTGCGGGCGGCGTTCAGCCGTTTTCGATTGAACGAGCCGCAGTTTGCCGAGTGGCAGATGGAGGCCTCGCGCGTGCCCGCGCCTCCGTTTGGAGAGAGCTTGCGCGCCGAATGGCTGGCCGACCGTTTCCGCGAGCTGGGACTGAGAGACGTCGAGATCGACGAAGTCGGCAACGTCTTCGGTGTGCGGCCTGCCTATGGAAAGCGCTACATTTCGATCAGCGCCCACATTGATACTGTTTTTCCCGCCAGCACTCCGCTGAATGTTCGGCAGCAGGGCAGCCGCTTGTTTGGCCCGGGAGTTTCAGATAACGGAGCGGGCATCGCCGCCATGCTGGCGATTGCCAGCGTGCTGGGCGGCTCACAAATCGCGCATACCCTCCCATTCGTGTTTATCGGCAATGTGGGCGAAGAAGGTGAGGGCGATTTGCGCGGCATGCGCCACGTTTTCCAAACGCCGCGTTGGCGCGACGCAATCGCCTTCAGCGTGATTGTCGATGGGGCCGGTTCGGATACGGTGGTTGCGGAGGCGCTCGGCAGCCGGCGCTTTGAAGTGATTGCACGCGGGCCCGGAGGGCATTCGTGGAGCGATTTCGGCGCGCCGAATCCCATCATTGCGCTGGCGCGCGCCATTCAGTCGCTCAGCGAGACGCCGGTTCCGGCTTCACCCAAAACGACTTTTAATATTGGGGTGATTCGCGGCGGAACGTCCGTGAATTCGATTCCCGAGTCGGCTTCGATGCGGGTCGATCTGCGCTCTACGTCGATGGCGGAAATCGATCGTTTGGAGCGTGCTTTGCGCATTGCGCTCGATCATGCGGTGGATGCGGAAAATCAGCCGGCGCTCGCGCGCAACCCGCGACGCGCACAGATCGTGCAGTATGAAGTAGTAGAGATCGGGAATCGCCCCGCCGGTGAACTCGCCGCCGATTCGCGGCTGCTGAAAGTCATTCGCGCGGTGGACGCGCAACTGGGGAACACCGCGCAGGTGCAGCGGGCTTCGACCGACGCCAATATTCCTCTTTCGCTGGGCCGTGAAGCCATCGCCATCGGGGGCGGGGGAACGGGCGGCGGCGCGCACACGTTGCAAGAATGGTTCGACTGCAATGGACGGGAACTCGGACTGCGTCGCATCCTGCTTACAATGCTTGCATTGTCGGCAGTCGGGGAGTGACCGAAAGAGAATGATACGAACTCTGATTTTTGTGTGCGCGATGGCTCTCAGCATTTCCGCTCAAACCGCAGCTCCAAAAACCGCAGCGCCACCGACCAAGGCCGACGTTATCTTCACGCATGGCAATGTGTATACCGGCGCGATCGCTGTATCGGCGGCCTTCGGGCCAACCTCACTCGGCTTAACGAAACGAGCCGAGGCGATTGCGGTGCGTGGAGATCGGATTCTGGCTGTCGGAACGCGTGACGAGATCGCGAAGTTGAAAGGTCCGCAGACGAAGGTCGTCGATCTGGGCGGGCATTTCGTCATGCCGGGATTCAACGACGCGCACATGCATCTGGCAAGCGCCGGGCTTGAGAAGTTGAATGTCAACATGGTGGGCGCGAAGACGCTGGACGAATTCCGTGAGCGCCTGCACGCGGCGGTCGAAGCCGCCGAGCCCGGAGACTGGGTCGTGGGCGAAGGTTGGGACGAGACGCTCTGGCCGGTCAAGACTCCGCCGACGCGCTGGGACCTGGACGAGGTGAGCGGGGAGCATCCGGTGTTTCTGGTTCGGGTGGATGGCCACATCGCCGTCGCCAACACGCGCGCCTTGCAGCTTGCCAGTGTGACCGTGGCGACGAAAGATCCGGACGGCGGGAAAATCGATCGCGACGAGGGAGGCACGCCGACCGGCATTCTGCGCGAGAAGGCGCAAGGCGCGGTGTGGGCGGTGATTCCGAAGCCCACTCGCGAGAAACGTCGAAGCGCGATCGAGCTGGCTCTGGCCGATCTGGCTAGCCACGGAGTTACGTCCGCGCAGGATTATTCGACCTGGGAGGACTTTCAAATTTACGAAGACCTTGAGCGCGAGGGCAAACTGACCGCGCGTATCTCCGAATGGCTGCCATTTGACGACTCGATCGAAGAACTGAACCGCAAGCGCGACTCGCATCCTGCCTCCGACAACATGCTGCATACCGGCATGCTGAAGGGATTCATGGATGGCTCGCTTGGTTCGAAGACCGCGGCGCTGCTTGAGCCCTACAGCGACGATCCTGGCAACAGCGGCATTCCGCAATATGAGCCGGACAAGCTGAATGCCATGACGCGCGAACGCCTGCTGGCGGGCTATCAGATTGGCTTCCACGCTATCGGAGACAAGGGCGTGCAGATGGCGCTCGACGCGTTCGCGGGCGCGGAGAAAGCTGCGCAGGATGCCAAAGTGAAGGCAGTCGATGGCAGCAGCAACTACCGTCTGCGGGTCGAGCATGCGCAGGTGACGACGCCGCAGCAGATTTTGCGGTTTAAGGAACTGAAGGTGATAGCGTCGATGCAGCCTAGTCATCTGCTGACCGACATGAACTGGGCGGAATCGCGCCTTGAGCCGAAGCGCGCGGCGACTTCTTACGACTGGGCTGACTTTCTTCGCCGGGGCGTGGTGCTTGCGTTCGGCACCGATTATCCAGTCGAGCCGGTTACGCCCTTTCGCGGCGTCTACTCGGCGATCACGCGCATGAGCGAGGATGGAAAGAAAACTTATGTCGGGCAAAAATTAACCATTGAGCAGGCGATTGCGGCTTATACGACGGGAGCCGCATTTGCCGAGTTCGACGAAAAGGTCAAGGGCAAGATTGAGCCGGGCATGCTGGCTGACTTTGTCGTGCTTGACCGGGACATTACGGCCGCGGCGCCGCCGAAAATTCTGGAGACGAAGGTTCTGAGAACGGTCGTTGGTGGCAGAACTGTTTATGAAGCGAAATAGGACCAGGATCCTCAGGCAATCCAAGTTCCAGTGTGGAGACCACCGATTCCCGATCAATCGATTACTGTCAACCGCGGCTCGGTTTCCCGCGTCTAATGTGTAAACGGTAGTGGAAAATCATCAACCGCGAAGAACGCGAAGGTTCACGAGGGAAACCTTATGACCCAAAGCCTTCGTGATACTTTGTGTTCTTCGTGGTCGATAATCTAATCGCGTAGCGCCGTGAAACTGAGCCCCCTGCCTACCAGCCGAACAAGCCGCTATCCGCATTTGCGCCCAAAGGTATAATTAGCAATCACGTCATTTTCGGTTTGTCATTATCAGGAGGAACAAATGGATTCGCGCGAAAGCGCCTTTTGGGGCCGGCTTAAGGCTAATCGTTGGGCCTATACGCTTACGATCCTAGTCACGCTCTCTCTCGGAATTCTGATTGGCACAGTGATCTCTTACGGCGTAAAGGGCAAGGAAGGGCAGAAGTCCTCCGATGCCACTCCGCTCACCATTCCTGCTCCGCAGCAGCTCTCGAATGCGTTTTCGCAGATTTCCAAGCAGCTTGAGCCAAGTGTCGTCAACATCAATACGGAATCGACGATTAAGAACCCTCATCGCCGCCGCGGCGGATCGGTTCAGCCCCCCGACGACGACCAGGGCGATCAGGGCGGGGACGACAGCCCGTTTCAGGATTTCTTCGACAAATTTTTCGGGGGCCAGGGAGGCCCGGACGCCGGGAATATACGGCAGCGTTCGCTCGGCTCGGGTGTGATCGTCGATCCGAAGGGATACATCGTTACCAACCGACACGTCGTTGAAAAGGCGGACCGCATTCGCGTGAAGCTCGACAGCGAACCGGACGGGGCTCCCGGTCATGATGCCAAGGTCATCGGGATGGATCAGGAAACGGATCTTGCCGTAATCAAGATCGATGTCGATCATCCGCTGCCGGCCGCAAAAATTGGCAACTCGGACGGCATGCAGGTCGGCGACTGGGTGCTCGCCATCGGCAGTCCGTTTGGATTGCAGGAGACGGTTACCGCCGGCATCGTTTCTGCCAAGGGGAGAAACATCGTTCCCAACCGCCAGTTCCAGTCTTTTATTCAGACAGATGCGGCTATCAATCCGGGCAACTCCGGGGGACCGCTGGTCAATATGGCCGGCGAGGTCATCGGCATCAATACCGCGATTTTGACGGAGACCAGTTCCTATGCCGGCGTGGGATTTGCCATGCCGTCGAACACCGTTGCCCAGGTTTATAACCAGTTGATTGGGCCTGAACATCGGGTTGCACGCGGGTCGATCGGCATTGAGTTTGCGGCGCAGCCCAACCCCGCGATTGCCCGCGTCTACGGAACCGGCGTCACGGTTTCGAATGTCGTTTCCGGCAGTCCTGCCGAGCAGGCCGGGTTGAAAATCGGCGATACGATCACCTCGGTTGACGGTAAGGAACTGAAGACGGGCGACGATCTGGTGGCAGACATTGCCAGCCGCAAGCCGGGCAGCAAGGCCAGGCTCGCGTTTATTCGCAACGGCAAGAAGGACGAGGCCACGGTTACAATAGCGGACCGCTCGAAGTTGTTCGCTTCGCGGCTGGGCGAAGACGACGAAAACCAGGGTGCGGAAGAGCCCAAAGTCAGCAAGTTTGGCGTGACCGTAAGCAATGTCACGGCCGATCTCGCGGATCACTTCAACATTCCGGCGGGCAAGGGCGTGGTGGTAAAGGACGTCAAGCAAGGTTCGTTCGCGGAAGATCTCGGACTGAACCGTGGCGACGTGATCCTCGAGGTCAACAAACAGGCCGTAAATAGTCCCGAGGATTTCGCGAAGATTGAGTCGTCGCTCAAGAGCGGTCAGGACGTGGTTTTCCTGGTGCGCCCACGCGGTTCGAGGCCGCAGGACGGAACGATCTTCCTGGCCGGAACACTTCCGTAACTGAGAATAGTCCGGAGAGACTGGCATACCTCGCAATTTTCAGGGACGATGAGGTATGCCGTCCTGCCGGCTTTTTGTTGTGGGCGGGCGTGGGGTTTGTGTCGGAATGGGAAATCTGATTTTAGATCGAGGCTGGCGTCGTGCGATCTTGTGCGCGCTCTTCAGCTTTGCTTTGAGCGCGGCCGCGATTGCGGACTCTTCTGTCACGCAAGCGACATCAACACCTAATATTCCGCCAAAACATCGCACGGGCAAATCGAAGACGATCAGCAAATCGTCCTCCGGCGGCGCGAGGACTCACAAGAGCGCGGCGCACAAATCCGCGGTTCATAAGACGACAGGCAAGAAAGCATCGCACAAGTCGACTAAAGAAAAAACCACGGCCTCACGCGGCAAAAGAGGTTCGAGAAGCCGGAGTTCAAGGAAGCGTGGACAGCAGGCGATTGATCACGATCGGGCGCTCGCCATTCAAGAAGCGCTTATCCGCGAGCACTATCTTCAGGGTGAGCCTTCGGGAACGTGGGACGCCACGACGCAAGCAGCGATGCGGCGCTATCAGGCGGATCAGGGATGGCAGTCGAAGACGACTCCGGACTCCCGCGCTTTGATTAAGTTAGGCTTGGGTCCGAGCAACGATCACTTGTTGAATCCAGAAAGCGCCATGACCTCCACGCCGGTGGCGGCGGACCCAAAGCGCGCAACCAAGCCCGATCCAGCTCAAAATACGCTTCCTCAGCAGTAGTCCGCGCTCCCTAATTATCGTTGGTGAAAATCGGAATTCATTTGCCGACCGCTATCTCCGTGCCCAGCGAAAACTGCGTAGGGTAGGATTATTGTTCCTGGGCATAGGGCGGTCAGAGCTGAGTATCTGGCGGATCTGCTGGAGCAAGAAGATGTGACCGTTATCCTGCGATGAAATCCGACAACAAAAACGTATACGAGTCCAGCGAGCTGGCGCAACGGTACAGTCGCGAGGAGAAATTGCAGCCGCCGGAAGCGTCCATTCTGACCTCGATAAAATTGCGCCTGAATGGATCTCGCATGCTTGATATCGGTGTCGGAGGTGGTCGAACGACACTTCACTTCGCGCCCCTCGTCGGAAGCTACGTGGGAATTGACTATTCGGAACAGATGATCGCGGCGTGCAAGGAGCGGTTCGGGGAAATACCGAATCTGCTCACCTTCCAAATGGCTGACGTCCGGTCCTTGTCATCGTTCCCAGACCATGATTTTGATTTCGTACTCTTCAGCTACAACGGACTGGATTACATTCCGCACGATTCGAGGCCGGATGCGCTGCGTGAGATTCGCCGGGTTCTCAAAAAAAATGGGTGTTTCGCGCTCTCAACCCACAATCTCAATAGTCTGCAACAGCGGCTCCGCGTCCGGCCTGTTTTGCGGCCCAGAGCGCTTGCCTCAAAGTTGCTGTGGACATGCCGCTTTCTTTGGCACAATCGGGCGTTACACGGGATTGGAACGACCGGGTATTGCGAAGTTTATGACGGGGCGTTGGCCTATCGGCTGCGAACGCACTACAGTACTCCCGAATTCACGGTGCAGGAGCTGACGCAATCGGGATTCCGCGATATTCAGGTTTTCGCCTTGTCGACGGGCGAGCGTATTCACGCCCCGGGCCACTTGCGCGCGAAAGTCGAGGACTGGCTCTACTATCTTTGCACTGTTTGAACAGCTCGCGACATAGATCTTTCGTCGTTGCCGGCCGCTGAACCTTACTTGCGCGCTGAAGCGCCGACATCCCATGCTTTCTGGGGGCGGAGGCTTTTCGGGAAGCGACGGAGACCCGAATCGCTACCCTCGGGTTTCATTGACTTGCCCCCCTCCAGCACGTAAGATTTCGCGCACGTGATTGACCAGACTATTTCGCACTACCGGATCGTCGAAAAACTGGGCGGCGGCGGTATGGGCGTCGTCTACAAGGCGGAAGACTTAAACCTGCACCGCTTCGTGGCCCTCAAGTTCCTGCCGGATGAGGTTGCGAAAGACCCTCAGGCGTTGGCGCGCTTCCAGCGGGAAGCGCAGGCTGCTTCCGCGCTGAACCATCCCAATATTTGCACCATTCATGAGATCGGGCAGGAAAATGGCCAGCCGTTTATCGTCATGGAGTTTTTGGATGGCATGACGCTGAAGCACCGCATCGGCGGCCGCCCGATGGAGACGGAAACGCTGTTGGCACTGGCTATCGAGATTGCCGATGCCCTCGACGCCGCGCATGTAAAGGGAATCGTGCATCGCGACATCAAGCCCGCCAATATTTTTGTCACCGAGCGCGGCCATGCCAAGATTCTGGACTTCGGGCTGGCAAAAGTTGCCGCCGCAGGCAGTTCTTCGAGCGCGCCCGTCAACACGATGACGCGCACCTTCGATCAACATCAACTGACGAGTCCCGGGACGACGGTGGGAACGATTTCCTATATGTCTCCCGAACAGGCGAAGAGTAAAGAACTGGACGCGCGCACGGACCTCTTTTCGTTTGGGGCTGTTCTCTATGAGATGGCGACGGGAACGCTGCCCTTCCGGGGAGAGAGTTCGGCCATCATCTTCGAAGCAATTCTTAACCGGGCTCCTGCGCCGGCGATGCGGCTGAACCCAGACCTGCCGCCGCGGCTCGAAGACATCATCAATAAGGCGCTCGAAAAGGATCGCAACCTGCGCTACCAGGTAGCGGCCGAGATGCGGGCGGACCTACAGCGGTTGAAGCGCGATACGGATTCGAGCCGTAGTACGCTCGCGGCCGCGCCCGAACTGGTCTCGACCGCGACGCCGCCGATCTCGGGCAGTGGCCAAGGTCTTATTTCCGGCGGCGCTAGCGGCCATGCGGTTTCCGGATCGACTTCGGTTTCCGGGACCGTTCCGGCTTCAGGCCCCGTTTCTTCAGGATCCGTGCCCACAAATCACAAGTTGCGATGGGCTGGGATCGCAGTTGCCGTAATCCTGATACTGGCTGCTGCCGTCGGCTTTTTCGTTTATCGCAGCCAAAGCGGCCAGAAGGAAATTTCATCGATCGCGGTGTTGCCGTTCGTCAATGCCAGCAACGATCCGAACAGCGAATATCTTAGCGACGGACTGACCGAAGGACTGATCGACAGCCTCTCGCAAATTCCTAATCTTGCGGTGATGTCGCGCTCTTCCGTTTTTCATTACAAAGGGAAGGATGTCGATCCGCGGCAGGTGGCGCGCGATCTGAAGATCGAGGGCGTGGTCACGGGACGCATTGTGCAGCACGGAGATCAGCTCATCATCAGCGCGGAGCTTATCGATGCCCGCAACAACCACAATCTGTGGGGCGAGCAATACGACCGTAAGGTCTCCGATGTGTTGGCGATTCAGGACGACATCACCCGCGCGATTTCCTCGCGGCTGCGCGAAAGATTATCGGAAACGAGCGGCGGGGCCACGAAGCAAGCCGTCAAGGGCGGCACCAGCGATCCCGAGGCGTACCAGCTTTATCTAAAAGGTCGCTACTATTGGGAGAAGCGCACGCCCGAAACCCTCGACAAATCGCGCGACTACTTCAACCAGGCGATTGAAAAAGATCCGAACTACGCGCTCGCTTACCTGGGGCTAGCCGACTATTACGACGTCATCCCGGACTATGCTCCTGTTCCGTCGAGTGAGGCGGCCCCAAAGGCGCGAGCGGCGGCACAGAAGGCACTGGCCCTTGACGATTCGCTGGCCGAAGCTCATGCCGTCCTCGCCGATAGTTTTGCTACGCAGTGGGAGTGGAGCGCGGCCGAACAAGAGTTCAAGCGCGCTCTCGAACTGAATCCGAACTCCGCTAATACTCACAAGTTGTACTGGCTGTATCTGTCATCCCAGGGACGGCACGACGACGCGCTTGCGGAAATCAAGACCGCCATCCGGTTGGATCCGCTCAACCTTAAATACAACGACAATCTGGGACAGGAATACTCCACCGGCCGGCAATACGACCTCGCGATGGAACAATTCAAGAAAGTGATCGACATGGATCCCAGCTTCTCTTCGGTACACGGTGATTTGGGTGGTATGTACCTAGACACGGGCAAGTACGACTTGTGGCTTAAGGAGTCGGAAACCCAATACAGCCTCTCCCACCAGTCGGAGTATGAAGCGGTCTTCAAAGATGTCGGCAAGGTCTATGCGCGCTCGGGAATCCAGCAGGCTCTCCACGAGTGGGTAGCGCAGATGATTGAGCTGAGCAAACGCCGCTACGAAGATCCAGCCTTGATCGGGTATATTTACGCGAAGGCTGGCGACAAGGATCAGGCCTTTGCCTGGCTGGAGAAGGGCTTGCAGGAGAAGTCGGACGGCATTCAATATCTGAAGACGAACCACATGGCGGATTCGCTGCACTCCGATCCGCGCTATGCGGATATGCTCAAGCGCATGGGCATGCCGCAGTAGCCGGGCGAGTGCGGCCGGAACCAGCCCGGCTGGGTGGGTCACTAGTCCATCACGGGCCGCGGGCAAAAGGGAATTGGCTGTCCCTTAACGATCGCGCTCGGATTGCCTTCAACCAGCGCCTCGGCATATTCCGTGCCCACGATCTGTGCTGCTGCATCGCGCGCTTCCGAGAGGATCGGCACGCGGCGCTTGGTATCGTGCGCGTCGGTCGCCAGTATGTGAACGGCCGAGCGATCGAGCAACCAGCGTGCTACCACCTCGGGCCGTTCGCCCCAAAAGCCGGTCAGCGACGAACCGGTCACCTGAATCAGGCAACCTTGCTCGGCATATTCGAGCACGCGCTGCGGCGTCTGCTGCAAAATCGGATTGCGTTCCGGATGGGTCAGAATCGGCGTCAGGCCGCGGTCTCCGAGGCGCACGAAACATTCGCCGAGCTGCGCCGGAATGCTGTAGTTGCTGAGTTCGATCAGCAAGTAATTTGTGTCGCCGATGGTGTAGGTGTGAGGCTGCTCCAGTACGCGCTCCAGGTTCTCGAAAGAAAGATGAAAATCGCAGCCCAGGCTGAATTCGGGCGCAGGGCCGGGGCGCAGGCGCGCGCGCAGGTCGTCAAGCAACTCGAGAAGATAGCCGCGCTCGTACAAATAGCGATTGTTGGCGTGCGGGGTCGCTACAGTATGGGTAATGCCGTCGGCCGCCGCCATACGGCACATTTCGACCGCAATATCCCAGGACTTTGGCCCGTCGTCAACCCCGGGCAAAATGTGGCAGTGGATGTCAATCATGACGACGCTTAGATTACCGATCTCTGATTACATCACATTTAGTTTAAACTGCCGGGAGCCTGCATCTAATTTCATTGGAACGGGCGGGGCCCGTGAGGCGCGAGCAGTTGCACAGTTCGGGCTTTCTCGTGCACGATAGTACTTCAACTACGTCTCACACATTCGATCTCGCACGCAGGAGCAGGTTTGCACATGAGCTTTTTCGGGGCGGCAGGCGCCGCGCTGGTGGGTAAAAAATGTCTTCTCCGATCGTCAGAAGGCAGATCGTCAGAAAGTAGATCATGCGCTGTCGTTGGCGTTGCCCTCTTTTGGGTTGCGCTTTTAGCCGCTTTCCCTTCCTGCGGAGGCGGCAAAAAGCCTCCCGTCTTCGGACAGAAGCAAAATGCCTACGTCAGTCTGCCAAGCCAGGGCTCCGTGCTCCTCATGCAGATCAACTCGCTCACCGGCGCCATCACCACCGCCGCCGCTACCCCTGAAGTTGTTGGAACCTCACCCAACGGGCTGGCGCTGCTCAATAAGTTTTTGTATGTGGCGAATTCTCAGGCCAACACCATCTCGCTGTTCAATATCGCGGGCGACGGAACTCTGTCGCAAAATACTACGCCGACTCCGGCGGGCGGCAGCGGCCCGCATGGTGCGGTCGTCGATCCCTCCGGCAAGTATTTGCTGGTCACCAACACATTTACGAATAACATCTCGGTTTTCTCGATCGATTCCGGGAGCGGGGCGCTCACTCCCGTTGCGGGTTCGCCTTTCTATGCCAACAATGGCCCGGGAGAGATTCTGATCGCTCCCTCGGGCGATCTTGTCTATGTGACCAACTCCGGCGTTGGCACGGTGACTGGCTTTACATTCTCGACCTCGACCGGCGTTCTTACCTCGGTCGGAGCGCCATACTATTCCGGCGCCGGCGCCTCGGGTATCGCCGTCGACAACACCGGAACCCATCTCTACGTCGCCAATACGTCAGCGATTAACAATCCGCCCACCAGTGTTGGTAACATCTCGGGCTTCAATATCAATCAAACTCAGGGTGCCAGCTACGGCACGCTTTCTCCGATCACGGGTTCGCCCTTCACGGCCTTTGCCGGCTCGGGACCCTCCGCGCTTGTTCGCTCTTCGAACGGTAATTTTCTTTTTGCCACGACGCCAGGGGGCAGCTATAGCGTCTGGGCATTTACGATTGTTCAACCGTCGGGGATGCTTACCCCGACGATCAATTCGCCGTTCAGCGTGGCGTCGGGCGGGCTCTTCGCCCTGATCGATAACACCGGAAGTTTTTTCTACATTGGCAGCCCGACCGGCATCCAGGGGTACACCTACGATCAAAATACCGGCCAGCCCACCGTCATTACGGGTTCGCCCTATTCGACCAACGGCACTTCGCCGGGGAAAATGGTGGTGGTGCCGTAGCCATCGAAGCCGACTCACCCGAGGATCTCTCCGCCACGAAGGATCTCGATCGAATCAGGAAAGTTGACAAGAACGTAACGGGTAGGGTAAGAAGACCCGCAATGACTGCGACCGCCCAACCGATTGCGATTCGCGACTTGCGTACGATCGACGAACTGAATCAACTAAGAGCCGTCGAAAAAGAAGTTTGGGGCATGGCTGGGGAAGACGCGATCCCGCTGACCATCGCCATCGCGCTGAAGGCGTCCGGCAACATTTTCGTCGGAGCCTTCGAGGAAAAGCGTGACATCGGAAAACCGGGCCGGCACGACGAAATCCGCGGCCAAGGCCAGACGGGATTCGCGCGAACAGAAAAAGAGAAATCGGAAAAAGACAGATCGGAGAAAGACAGACAGGAAAAGGAAAAGCTGGTCGGTTTCGCCTTCGGCTTTCTTGGCCGCGAACATGGGCAGACCACGATTCATTCGCACATGCTGGCCGTGCTTGATGCCCACCGGCATCTCGATCTGGGCACGAAACTGAAGCACGCGCAAAGGGAACGCGCCCTGGCCATGGGCGTTCACGAGATGACGTGGACCTTCGATCCGTTGCAGAGCCGCAATGCCCATTTCAATTTCGCCAAGCTCGGCGTGCTCTCGGAAACTTACAAGATAGATTTCTATGGGCCGGAGACTTCGAGCAAGCTCCATCGCAACGGGACGGACCGGCTCTGGGTGCGCTGGCTGCTCGGTTCAAGGCGAGTTCGCGACCACATCGCGGGAAAAAACTTGGGGAAGGATGGAACGAGCGATCGGGCCGAAATTCTCGATGCGCTGCGGTTGCTGGCTCCGCTGGTGCGGTTCGACGGCAAAGGAAGGCCGGCGCGGTCCGATCTCGACGAAGCGCTGGGGCGGGAGCGGGTCAGCATTGAGATTCCAGGAGACATCCTGGCGGTCGAGGCGGCCGACATGGGTCTGGCTCGGGAGTGGCGGGAGGCGACGCGCTGGGCTTTTCGCGAAAGCCTGAAGGCGGGCTTCTTCGTTTCCGAATTCTGCCGGTCGATTCGTGGGCAGCAAGGGCCAGGAGCGTATCTCCTGCAAAAGGGAAGCCTGGGGGAATTGGCTGGCTCGTGACGTTTCCGCTCGTCTGAAATGCAAGATTATCCCCCCCCGCCGCAAAGTGCTACGACTTTTAGAAAGTGTGCTACGCTGATCCCTGGGTGGATTCATCGCAAGAGGTTTTCTATGGGAGAACTGAGCCGGATCGGCGTTTCTATCGATTCGGAACTGTTAGAACGTTTCGATTCCTACATCGGCCGGAAGGGTTATGAAAACCGTTCGGAAGCTTTTCGCGACTTGATTCGAGACCGGCTGGTTGAGTCGGCGGTGGTGGCGGGCAACGTCGTGGGTACCGTCACCTTGATCTATGATCATCACACGCGGCTGCTGCCTGAGAAGCTGACCGACCTTCAACACGAATATCATGACGTGGTGATATCGACTCTCCACGCCCATTTGGATCACGAGCGCTGCCTGGAAGTCGTGATCCTGCGCGGCAAGTCCAAACGCGTACAGCAACTTGCCGACCGCTTAATCAGCATCAAGGGCGTGCAGCACGGCCGCCTGGTAATGAGCGCGCCGGAAGTCGTCTCCCGTCATACCCACAAACACATTTGACATCAGCTCGGTGAATCGATGGGTAGCACTATTGTGCAACTCGTGCTATTGTGTGTAGCACAATTATATGAAGCGTGCTATCCACGCCGCGACGCGCGTTCTATCCTGGGCCCTCATCCTGTCTCCCGTTCTCGCAGCGCAGCAACAAATGACTGTCAAAAGACGGCCGCAGCTTTCGGGAACTGTCGTCGACACGTCTGGCGCGGTGATTGCCGGGTCTACCGTGCAGGTTCGAGGCGCAAACGGTACCATACTTACAACCATGCGGTCAGACACGAACGGCTCCTTCGTTATTTCTGGACTCTCGGCAGGTAATTACCGGCTCGTGGTATCGGATCCCGGTTTTGAAACGAAAGAAATCCCCGTCAGTATCGGAACCGACGGGGCGCCCGCCCCGCTGCGCATCTCTCTGGCTGTGGGCTTCGTGAGCACTGCCATAAATGTGGAGGGCCGAGGCGACGACCTCGTCGGAATTGCCGAGTCCGCTACCCAGGGAACGGTGGGTGCAGCGGAAATCCAGGATCGGCCGATTCTTCGTTCGGGAGAAATGTTGGAGGCGGTTCCCGGTCTCATCATCACTCAACACGCCGGTGGCGGCAAGGCCAACCAATATTTTCTGCGCGGATTCAATCTCGACCACGGCACAGATTTCGCCATTTTCATCGACGATATGCCGCTGAACCTGCCATCGCACGCGCACGGCGAAGGGTACTCGGACATGAATACCGTCATTGCGGAGTTTGTGAAGCGGGTGAATTTCGAGAAAGGTCCTTATTACGCCGATGTCGGCAACTATGGCTCGGCCGGGTCGGCCCATGTGGAATATTTCAAGACGCTGCCCCAGAATTTCTTCCAGCTCGAAGGCGGCATGTATGGCTATGGGCGGGCCGTTCTCGGCATGTCGCAAAGGCTCGGCGAGGGCAACTTGCTGTATGGCGGAGAGGTGTATCACGATAACGGCCCATGGACTACGCATGAGGATAATTTTTATAAATACGATGGCCTTGTAACTTATAGCCAGGGTGGAGACGAGAATGGTTTCAGCGTGACGAACCGCGCTTACCGTGGAACATGGAACTCGAGCGATCAGATCCCTGTTACCGCCATACCCCTGGTTGGTTTCTTCGGCGCGCTGAACCCGACGGACGGGGGCCATTCACAGCGTTATAGCTTGCAAGGTGAATGGCATCGCCGCAGCGCAAATTCCGAGACGAGAATCACGGGCTACGGATTTTATTACGATCTCAATTTATTTTCCGATTTCACTTACTTCCTGGATGATCCCGTTGAGGGCGATCAGTTCGAACAGCAGGACAGGCGCTGGGTGGCGGGATTTGACGCGCGCCATACGATTTTCAGCCAATGGCTTGGCCGTAAGGTGGAAACTACGTTCGGCCTCCAGCTCCGCAACGATTGGGTCCACAACGGCCTCTTCCGGACGGAAGATCGTGTGCGCACGGACAAGAATGATATCAACGCCTGCAATGACGAACCCATCCCAGAGTGCGTTGCCAATCCGAATCTGACCGCGATCTTGCCCGCGGACACGGATTTGAATAAATTTACGGACACGCTGGCCGGTTTTTATGCGGAGAATAAGGTCCAATGGACGGCAAAATTCCGCACAGTCCTCGCTTTGCGCGGCGACGACGCAAAATACGTCGTCACCAGCTTGACTCCCTCTTATGTCGCCACGGAATTGCCCGGGACTCCGGTGGTCAACTTTGCGCAGCTCAATTCCGGCTCGGCCGCCAAATTCCTGCCCAGCCCCAAGGCAAGTTTCATTCTCGGACCGTGGGCCAGTACTGAGTTCTATGCCCAAGGCGGATTCAGTTTCCACAGCAACGATGCGCGTGGCGCAACGCAAAGGGAGGAGCCGATTTCGCCGGACTATCCCTTCCCCACGTCCAGCATTCCAATTTCTCCCCTGGTCCAAACCAAGGGCGCAGAAGTCGGCGCGCGCACTTCGGCCGTCCCACATCTGCAAAGCACCCTTTCCGTCTGGTATCTGCACAGTAATTCTGAGCTGCAGCAGGATGGCGACACCGGAGGCACGGTTCCTTCGGAACAATCGAGCAACCGCTATGGTATCGAGTGGGCGAATTACTACACGCCACGGGAACACTGGGCTTTTGATTTTGATATGGCGGACTCCCGCGCCCGCTTCACCCAAATTGACCCAGACGACGCGGCGTTCACCAACGTGGCTGGTGGCCAGTACCCTGTGCAAGGCCCAGGTGGCAAGTGGGTGCCCGAAGCGGTGGGGTGGGTGGTTGCATCGGGCGTCACAGCGCACGATCTCAAAGGATTTTCGGGGAGTCTGCGCCTGCGCTATTTTGGCCCGCGTTATTTGACGTCCGACGCAATTTATCGTTCAAACTCCACGGCGCTGCTCAACGCGGAGGTTGGTCATCGAATCGGCGAGACGTGGCGCATTTCGGTAGAATTTTTGAATTTGCTCAACCGCCGCGATCATGACATTGACTACGCCTATATCTCCCGAATAATTCCAACCGCCGCGCCGGCATTCACCGACGTTTTCCACCCCGTCGAGCCGTTTCAGGTGCGAATCGGGCTACGAAAAACCTTTTGACAGATGCCGCAGTTGTCGGCACGCGGCAGGGTTGGGACCGATGGGGCGTTTTCCATCCTGCCCGATGTATGTTCTGCGTTCACCTACCGATTCGGGCCATAGATGGCGTGCTCGCAGCCATCCTAAAATGTGTACGCGCCTCCCCTCCCGGGTAAGCTTTGTGTGAACGAGGAAGGATGGTGTCAGCCCCTGTCCTGATTTGGAATCGGCTGTGGATTTTCTTTCGCGGTTTTCGGTGAAATTGTGCGGATAAATGTAGTAGCATCGTGCATTCCACTTCGTCACCTGGCTGAGTTCGCGACTGGTTTTGTGGTCGAGTGCGGGAGCCCATGTGGTGTATCTCAGGGGACTCTCCTTCGCCTGCCTACGGGCCATCTGTGCAGGAGAATTTGTTGAAGGACCGTGCAATTCGTTACACGCGGCGGCGGAGACGAAGCTGGTACCGGCGTCGCCTGCGAAAGCGACGCTTGGCGACTACGGCGATCCTGGTAACGGTCATCGCTGCTGTTTGCGCCCTGAATTTCGTCCGTATCCTGTCGTCCCCTTCTCGGACCGCACATGGGCTGCGCGGTCCGTCGGATCTGTTTGCCATGCGCAGCTACCTCAATGAGGAGTTGGGTTTCACTCCTCCGCATACCAGCAGCCATCCGCGGTACGTGGCGCGAATCCCCGGCGTTTATCCTTACTCAGTTGTTCCCGGAGGGGTGAGGAATGCGAACGCTTTGCGGGAAGCGGCGGCGCGTGACCGCGCCGTGGCGCGGCTCTACGCTCACTTCGATTTCGAGCACGCCCGCCTAGAGCGCATCCGCGCAGCGCGGGAGGTCTACGTTTCGTACCGCATCCGCGACTCAATTTTTTGGACGCGTAAGAAGATTCGTCTGCCCGCCGGCGAATTGCTGTTGACGGACGGCAAGATTGCGGCGCGCGCCAAGTGTGGCAATCAGATTTCCGAGGTGGCGAAGCCCGACATTTCCGACGAGGAACCCGATCAGGATGTGCTGGACCAGCCGGTGGCGCTGGAGCCGCTCGGTCCGCCGCTGCCAATTCGACCCGGGGTCGCGATGGATTTGCCGGCCGGCCAGCCTCTTGCGCAAGCAGGAGCGGGGGGATTTACGTTTCCGTACGCGCCGATTACCGCCGGCCCTCCTATCACGATCTGCCTCAAGAAAGACGGCCAGATCGACAAGCACTGCGGCGGACATCATAAACCGCCTGTGATTCCCGAGCCTGGGACGATCGTATTGCTGGGTTCAGGGCTGGCGCTGGTCGGCTGGCGGTACCGGATGAGAAGCGCGTCAGCGTGAGGTCCGCCGCCCCGTCATCTTTCATAGGCCAGGCGTATCCAGACTGCAATAGTCCTACGACTTCTGAGTAACTTCGCTGCCCGCCTAACTGCTAGACTTTTCCTAAAGTCGATGTTCAGCGTTTCATTATCTCGTTATGCTCACTTCGCGGCCCAGATCCTCATAGTTGCCACTCTGTCTTTGCCGCTCTCGGCGCAATTGGCGCCTCAGCATGCCACGGTTCAGAGAGTTACAACGCGAGAGGTCGGCGACGCCGTCGAAGTGGAGATTCAGACTTCCGGTGGGCCGGTGTCGCCGGATACGCAGGTTATCACCGGACCGGATCGCATTGTGGTCGACTTTCCTGGCGCGCTGCCCTCGACGGCGCTGCGGGCGCTTAAAGTGAATCGAGGCGGGCTCAAGGGCGTTCGGTCCGGATTGTTTTTCAGCAATCCTCCGATTACGCGAATTGTGCTCGATCTGACCGGCCCGCGGCCGTACAAGATTTCGAGCAGCGATCACGTTACCGTTGTGACGCTCGCTGGCGTCGGCATTGACGAGAAGAGTACGGGTGCGCCAACTGTTGAAAGCGTCCCGGCGATGCAAAAGGCGCGCCTCCGAGATGCCGCGCTGGCGGCACGTGCCGGCGTCGCCGTCGCGCACATGTCTCCGGTGAGCGAGGTCGCCCCGGCTCCGCCGTCAGCTGCGCCACAAATGATTCAGCCACAGCAGGTGGCGGCTCCATTGGAGACGACTACGCCGCCCGAACCGGTGCAGCCTGCCGTCAGCGTGACATACGAAAACGGCATGCTGCGGATTCTGGCGGATAAGGCGACGTTGTCACAGGTCTTATACGAAGTGCATCTGCGAACTCAGGCTGAGATTGCGATTCCGGCGGGCGCCGAGCAGGAGAAAGTGGTGGCTGACCTCGGACCGGCACCCGCGCGGGTCGTGCTGGCCCAGCTATTGAATGGGTCCGCTTACAACTTCATCTTCGTCGGCAACGAGTTGTCGCTCGAGCGCGTCATCCTGACGCGGCGGGCCGGCAGTTTCTAAGATCGGCCGGCATGCGACGGAGATCGATGCAGCGACCCCGACGCGCCTTGTCCTTAGAAAGACACGGTTGGCGCATGTCTACCACTCATTCAACACGGCTCGGACATCAAGGATGTTACGTCGATTTATGTCGCGCAGCGGCACGCGCGGGGTTGCACACGGGACTAAGGGGGAGAGATCAAGCGCACGGGCACGACCGTTGCGCCATTGCCATAGACGGGGACAGCCGTTTGGGTCAAATTAGAGTTGATGCCGCAACCCACCATGTTAACGATCGTCGAGTCGATTTCATAACCAGTGCCGGAGACAACCGCTTCGCCGGATGGCTCAAGAAATAGTTGCAGAAATCCGATGACCGTCACGGTATTGCTGGGGAACGCGTAAGCTCCACTGCCACTGTCGAAGACGGGCACCGTGACCAGAGAATCGCTCACCATTGTGGCCGAGCCAAGGGGAAGGGTGCCAGCTTGAACAAGCGGATTATCGCTTCCCGCTAGGAACTCAAACGGGACAGGCGGGCTCGTCGAGGCGATTGTGTCCCCCTTGCCACCCGAGGTGTGCGCAAGGCAGTTCACAGCATCACCGGCATACTGATCTAATGTCGTATCTGGATTCAACTGAATGTGTACCTGGCTGGCGGTCGGAGCTCCGCAGATAATTGGGTTCTGCACGCACCCGGCGATGTCGAGCTGGAAGTTTGTCGTTAACCCACAAGACGCTGCTGGCAATGCCTTGTCAGGCGGCGGGAAATCGGTGGCGTCATCCCCCACGTAATACTGCCAGGCTGCCGGGGCGTTGCAAGCGCCAGATCCGCAGTTGGCGTGGAGGCGCATGGTCGAGCTAAGGGACGCGCCAAGCAGGTTTGGATTCTTGATTTGGCCGGAATATTCGTCAAAAATGGCAGCATTGCTAGAACTGGTGGGGTCGAGATTTGGCAACAACCAGGGTTTTACGCAACTGGGAGCGATCGGGATAGGCACCGAGGTGGTCGCGCCGTTGGCGAGACCGGATGGGTTGAACGCCTCCGCGGTCGCAGTTGCAGCTATCGTTACCTGTGTGCTTCCCCAAATGCGCGCGAAGAAGACCGGGAGGTGGGCGGTCACCTGTACGGTGACGCAAGGATTATTTGGCTCGCCCTCAGACGCCGGGCATGAACTGTTGGTGAACGAGACCTGGATTTGTCCAGCCGGCAAAGTCTGTCCGCCGACGGTATTACTCATCGCGACCTGGGTAGCGACTGGCGCCGCAAGAGCTTGCGCTGCGGTTAGCATTGTGCCATCCGAATACGACGTCGCCCCGGAATTCGCCAGCACCCGCGCCCCTGCCAGCGCGCCAGCGTCGGCGGCTAGTTGGGCCTCGCTGCGGGCGGTGTAGAAGGTGACGACGTCGATCGACAGGGCGGCCATCGCGCCCACCACAAACAGCATGAACACCGCCACCAGGATGATGACGAAGCCCTGATCGCAGCGGAATCCCGGATTGGCGCGAAGGCCGGACATGAAGTTTTCCCGATGGATCGCTCTGGTGACCTGCATGAAATCAGCGTCCCGTTCGGCAGAGCCGCCGCCAACATTGCGGCTTGGATTGCGGCCCAGAAGAGATTGGGTACGTCACACATGATACAAGAATTACCGGGCGGGATGAATGTGCGCAGTGGGAAGCTTCATCGCAGCGAGAATCTCCCTTGAAGGGTGATGAAGACAGTTGTCAACTCGACAGAAAGCGATACGACAGGCTAGGCGAGCTTAGTAACGTTAGCTGCTTGCGGACCTTTCTGTCCCTGGACGATCTCAAACTCTACCGTGTCGCCCTCTTGCAGGCTCTTATAGCCTTCGCTGGTAATTGCGCTGTAATGGATGAATACGTCCGGTCCATCGTCGCGCCCGAGGAACCCATACCCCTTTGCATTGTTGAACCACTTTACCGTGCCTTTTATTCTTTCCACGGGCTCTCTCCTATCTCCACGACTGTTTTGAAGTCATTCATCTCGTAACTTGCCCGAAATTGCCGCAATTGTGAAGTGCGCGGGCAGGCGTGTCAAGAGCATAAATCGCATGCCTCAATGCCGGCCTCCGGGCTAAGAGCGAGGTGTAACTTCAGCGGGGCAGATAGGCATGAACGGAACGGCGCTAGGAAATGCCAGAGTGGCGTCAGTGATTCGGAAGCGTGGCAGTTGAGGAACTGTCACGGGCCGCTGGCAGGACCCCTGCGCTAGCGTCCGCGCTGCGGATCGAGTAATGGTCTTGCGGGCATGCGCCGTTATCCGTTTTCCGAGAGCCAGAAAATTCCGCACAGGGTTTTGGCGTCGCGGATACGGCCGTTGAGCGCCATTTTCCTCGCGGTTGACAAAGGGAAAAAGCGAACCGCGATCTTCTCGTCGGCTTCGGGATGCGCTTCTCCTGCGCTAAGATCGCGGGCGAGATAGATGGTCATAGTCTCATCGAGGAAGCCTGGACTGACATAGAAGTGCAGCATCTTTTTCCACCGGCGGGCGGTGAAGCCGGTTTCTTCGAGTAACTCGCGGCGCCCGGCGGCGAGCGCGGATTCACCTTTCTCGATACGGCCCGCGGGAAGCTCCCACATCATGGACTGGGCGGCATGGCGGTACTGGTGCTCGAGGAGTATGCGGGGTTCGGCGGTTGAGTCGTCGACTGCCAGGATCACGATCGAGCCGGAGTGGCGGATGACGTCGCGGCGCGTGCGTACTCCGTCCGGCTCGTCAACGATGTCGGTGGTGACACGGAAAACGGGCCCGTCGTAGGCCACGCGAGATGAGATTACGCGCGCCCTCGCCGATTTTGCGGGGTTTGATTTCCGTTTGGAGGATTTCGAGGTGAGTGATTTTGCCGATTTCGCCATAGCAGCAATATTAAGGTATGCTGCGCGGGTGAGGCGAATGCAAGCGAATCGAGAGGGATCCGATCAAAAACGCACGGTCGCGATGGTCGGCTCCGGAAGCCTGGCGTCATTCCTTTCTCTGGCGCTCTGCGAAGCCGGTTACAAGATTACAGAGATCATCATGCGGGCGCGGGCGGGGCAAGAACCCAGGCGGCGCAGCCGAGCCTTGGCGCGGAAAGTTGGCGCAAAAGCCGTCGCCGTTGAGCATGCGACCCTGGGTGCCTCAGTGCTGTGGTTGTGTGTGCCGGATCGGCAGATTGGCGCCGTCGCCGCCGCGCTCACTGAGCGCGCGAGCGCCTCGACGGCGCGGCGCGGCGGAACCGCATCGCGAGTCGCATTTCATTCCAGTGGTGCCTTGCTGAGTGACGAGCTTGCGCCGCTCCGCGCGGTGGGGTTCGCGGTCGCCTCCGTGCATCCACTGATGACGTTTGTTTCCGGGACGCGGCCTTCACTGAACGGCGTGCCGTTTGCCATGGAAGGGGATGCGGCCGCGACGAAGATCGCGCGGAGGGTTGTACACGATCTGGGGGCGGAGAGCTTTATTCTATCCGCGGGCCGCAAGGCGGCGTATCACGCATGGGCAACCATGTCGTCGCCTCTGCTGGTGGCCTATCTGGCGACGCTCGAAGAGGCGGCGCGGGCCTCTGGACTTTCGCGCGAACATGCACGGCGCATGAGCTTGCCGATTATTCTCCAGACACTCGCGAATTACGGGCGTCTCGGTTCGGCGAATTCCTTTAGCGGGCCGTTTGTTCGCGGAGACGTGGAGACAGTGGCGAAACATTTAGCCCTCCTCAGAACTAATCCAGTCACCCGTGCCGTGTATGTGGCCCTTGCCCGTGCGGCGCTGAGGCAACTTCCTGTTAGGAATCGCGAGGGATTACGCCGTCTGCTGGAATAATCCGCTCGTTCGCAAGGCGCGCGAACAAGTGGGCCACCCTCAGGCGCAATAGGCGCCGCGAGTCTTTGTGACAGGATCAATGTTCGGTGTTGCGGTGCGTGAACAGGTGCCCGAGCTTCTCCTGCTTGGTCTTCAAATATTCCTGCGTGTACTCGGTGGGAGGAACTTCACAAGGGACGCGCTCAGTGACGCGGATGCCTGCATTTTCGAGCGACGCCATTTTGTCGGGATTATTTGAGAGCAGGCGAACCTGGCGGATGCCGAGCGCTTTCAGGATCTCGGCCGGCATGCGAAACTCGCGCTGGTCGGCCTTGAAACCGAGGCGGTGATTAGCCTCCACGGTATCGAGACCGCTGTCTTGCAGGCTATAGGCCTGAAGCTTGGCTATCAATCCGATGCCGCGGCCTTCCTGCTGTTCGTAGATGAGGACCCCCACGCCCTCGCTAGCGATCATGGAGAGCGCCATTTCGAGTTGCTGGCGGCAATCGCAGCGAAGAGAGCCGAAGACGTCGCCGGTCAAGCACTGCGAGTGAATCCGCACGAGGGGCGAGCCGACCTGCACGTCGCCCATGACGAGTGCTACGGCCTCTTCGGTTTTGGCTTGTTCGTCGTTTGAAACGCGCGCCGTAAATCCATGGATCAGGAAGCGTCCCCAACGGGTGGGGAAATCGGCGGATGCCACTTGCTTTACCTTCGAGGACGTCACCATCAAATTATATAGAGCGTAGATTATTTAGAGCATTGGGGCGACGGGCCGGTGCGCGAAAGTCGGCTTTAGGTGGAATCGTCCTAGGCAAATCGTCCTCAGGCGAAATTCGGGCGTGACTGCTAAAATTATGAATGTAAACCCACCAAGGAAACGGGGCTATAGCTCAGCTGGGAGAGCGCATCGTTCGCAACGATGAGGTCGTCGGTTCGATCCCGACTAGCTCCACCAAATCTTCTCAATCACTTGCCGTGTTTTCGCGCCGGGTGTCATAGGTCGAAAAGCAGTTGATATGGAACGTTTTGGAACGTGAATTGGAACGTACGTCCATTTGCGTTTTTTCCCGCGGCGCTCGCCGAGAAATCGAAGGCCAGGTCAGCGGTCTCGAGTTCCGCTGGCACGGTCCCGCCATTGGCAAACGCCGAGAGTTGCTGCAAGGCTCGGCGCTGGGCGGGAAATCCAGCGGCAGGTGAAGGCAAAGGAACATGGCTGTGCTAAAGAGCTTTTGGCGGAACAATCACCAGATACGCACGCCGTCTTAGACGATGGTCGCCCTGAACAACGTGATTCAGCTGAGGTTCCGGGAGAAAAGCTTGCCTAAGGACAAGGGGATACTTGGGAAGTTTCTGTGTCCAGAGTTTGAGGCCTGCTCTGCTACGAGCCTCCAGATCGGCGGCCTCATCGGTGCGCCCAACTTGCTTCAGAAGTTCGGCCAGAGCTATCCAGGTGCGCGACATACAAATTGCATCGCGAAGATCGTTGTCTAAATTGGGATTCCAGGCTATCAGTTTTTCTTGCAGTTTCTGATACTGGCGAATAGCCTGACCGTACTGATGGGTCCCGGCGAAAAAATCGGCTGAGGCGCGCAGCGCGTGATCAGCCTCACTCATGGGCTCGATTCGATCGGCTGGGTACACCTTTGCATCATGCAGAAGGAGAAAACCTTTATCGATGCGGAGCCTTGCCTCGTCAACCTGCCCAATCCACCGGGCCGCGTAGGACGAAGCGATCAATAATTCCGCCTCATCGCGTTGCGCTTGGGAGTTGGATTTCGCCTCCCGGAGCGTGGCCAGAGAGCGATCATAGACGGCCAAAGCTTCCTCGGGGTTCGTGTGCCGCAGAATATTTCCGATCTCCAATCCAACCGCGGCCACGTGGTGGCGGCTGAGAGCGTCATTGGCATCTCCATGGGCGATTTCTTCCGCGATGGTGAATGCTTTCCGGAAAGTCGCGAGCGCTTCTGCCGAGCGGCCAAGGCTAAGCTCGCCGTCGGCTTTTCCCAAGATCATGCCTTCGTGCGATAGGTTGCCGACTTCATTCAATCGGAGCGTTACGTGCCCAGTGGCGGCTAGTTTTTCAGCCGCCGCCACAGACTTTTGCATGGTGGCGAGCGCCTCGTCCAGATGCCCGGTTTGCCACTGCGAATATCCGAGAGCATCGAAGAGATTGCCGTCCAGCCGGTGCGCGCCAGCATCCTTTCCGGCGAGTTCCAGTGCACGTTGACCATATTGAGTTGCCTTGTCAAACCGCCGCAGGGTATCGTATTCGTCCGCTATATTCCCATATCGATAAACGACGCCATAAATTTCCGCGGGCGTGAGGTTTCCCAGGGCGACGAATCGCTCCAGTTGTTCGGCCGCCGTATCGGCATTGGCTACACCTTCGTCGACGCGGCCTTGGACGTCGGACAAGTTCATTCGATCGTGGGCAATGGTCGCCGCGAGAAGCCGCGCGGCACGGTTTTGCGGGTCTTGAGCCAACACGGGCTCAATGAATCGCTCGGCATTTTTCAAACTCATTTCTGAGTCCGAAAATAGGCCCAGGTTCGGCGAGGTTGAATCGCCTTGAACATGGGCGACCTTGACATAAGCGAGGGCGATTTCGAGCGCAAGATCCTTGTCCCCAGACGCATCGCTTCCCAGAGCCGTCAGGTACTGCAAGGAATCCGAAACAATTTGGTTCCTAACTTTCGTGGAACCGGGTAGTCCTCTGATTTGCTCGTCAAGATCGATAAACTTGTTGGCCAGCTGCCGTGCTTCCAGAAACCGCTTTTGAGCGAGGGTACGCTGGCGATTGGCAACGTAGAGTCCAGCAGAGAGGCTGGCAATGACGAGCGAGAGAGTGGCGGCTGCCACGGTGACTCCCACACGATTCCGGCGCACAAACTTGCCGATGCGATAGGCGATTGTGTCCGGGCGAGCGCTGATCGGTTCGTGTCTCAGGTGCCGGCGCAGGTCGTCGGCGAAAGCGGCGACGGAACTGTACCGTTCCGCAGGGTCCTTCTTTAAGGCTTTACCGACAATCGTGTCGAGATCTCCGCGAAGTTGTCGTCGCAGTCCATCGGGAGTTGTGCCGCGTTTTTCGGCGGCCGTTGCCACTGCCTCGGCGCCGACAGATGTGAGGAATGACGACATTTTGGGGGCTTCTAAATCGACAATGATGCGGATGAGTTCGGTGGGGGAATGGGGACCCGGCCCGGCGGAATATTGGCCACTTAACAGAAGGTAAAGCAGCACACCAAGCGCATAGCCATCGGTGGCAGTGGTGATCGATCCGGACATTATTTGTTCCGGCGCTGCGAACCGCGGGGTCAGGGCCTTATCGCTCTCTAGCGTAAGGCGCGTGGGAGCGGCGGGATCATCGCTATCGGACAGCAGCTTCGCAATGCCGAAATCCAGTAATTTGACCTGGCCATCGTCTCGGACCAGCACATTGGCAGGTTTAATATCGCGGTGAACGATGAGATTGCTGTGCGACTGGCCCACCGCGCTCAACACGTCGAGGAACAGCTTGATCCGGCTATCGATGTTTAGCCGGTGTTCATCGCAGTATTCATCAATGTGTTTTCCCTGAACATGCTCGAGAACGAGGAATGGCTCTCCCTCAGGCGTGACGCCAGCATCAATCAGTTCTGCAATGTGGGGGTGCGCGAGCCGGCCGAGGATGGCGCCTTCACGCTTGAATCGCTCCATGCTCAGCGGGCTATTGACGGCGATGTTCAAGAACTTGATCGCGACTCGGCGTTCAAAGCGGCCGTCGTTACGCTCGGCCAGCCAAACACTACCCATACCGCCGTGGCCAAGATGACTGACGATACGATAATGCGAAACCACGCGGCCGGTTAAGTGATCGACGGACTCCTGCTCTTTCCCCAGTGCGGGAGTCTTCAGAGCCGCGTCGATCAGGGGCTTTTCCAAAAAATTATCGGCTTGATGATGCGAGCGCAGCAAAGAAGAGACCTCTCGCTGCAGCTCCGCATCGTCGCCGCAGGCGCGACGAAGAAACTCCTCCTGCTGATCAGCCGGCACCTGTAGCGCCGAATGCAGCAGATCATCTACGCGTTTCCATCGCTTAGCGTCCATC
>JBAQJF010000218.1:0-10325 GCA_049300195.1 Terriglobales bacterium
ACGATCGGATTGAGGCTGGGCAGATCCATTGCTCCCATGTTCACCGCACCCCCATCCAAACCATGTAAGCGATGACGACTGCGCCGCCGGCAGCGACCCATCCAGCATAGGAGCGCAAGTTGCCGGACTGCATATGGCGTGCCTCATCCGAAACGTGCCGGGCGGCATCGGCGGAATTGTTGACGGCGGCATCAATAACTCCCTGGTCAACGCCGTGCCACAGAATCTCGGTTGAGCCGTCGATCAGCGGCTTAACGAAGAGCACGGAATAAAGCTCGTCGATGTAGTACTTGTGCACGACCGCTTCATACAAGCCGCCCAGCGCCCGAGCGAAGCGGTCGGGAAGCTCCGACCGTCCGCTGTAGAACAGATGCGCGACAATCCAGCCGAGAAAGGCAAGAAGGATCGAAACCCCCATCAAAACATATTCCACAGTCTTACTTGCAGCCTCGCCCGCCGGTTCCTGCACGACTCGTCCCACTTGAAACACGGGATCGAGGAAATGTTCGAAGCGGTTTCCATAGCCGACGAATCCGCCGACGATAGAAAGAAACGCCAGAATCGCAAGCGGCGCGAGCATCACCATAGGACTCTCATGTGGCCCGCTGTGACCATGGTCGTCGCCATGACCATGTCCGCTATGACTGTCCTGACCGTGTGCCGCTTGCGGCATGGGCCCGCGGTACTCGCCGCCGAACGTCATGTACATCAGCCGGAACATATAAAAGGATGTGAGGAAGGCCGTAATTACGCCGATCAACCAATAGACCCAGCTCACTCCGAAGGCTTGCCAAAGAATTTCGTCTTTCGACCAGAAGCCCGCCAGCGGAGGAATTCCGGCGATGGCCAGCGTCGCGATGCCCATAGTCATGAACGTCCACGGCATGTAACTGCGGAGCCCGCCCATCTTGCGCATATCCTGCTCGCCGCCAATGCCATGAATCACCGAGCCCGCCGCGAGAAAAAGCAGCCCTTTGAAAAACGCGTGGGTCATCAGGTGAAAGATGCCGGCGGAAAACGCGCCAACGCCGCACGCCATGAACATGTAGCCGAGCTGCGAGATGGTGGAGTAGGCCAGAACTTTCTTGATATCCGTCTGAGCCATGCCGATGGTTGCGGCAAAGAGCGCGGTGAGCGTGCCGATGACGGCGACGACGGTCAAAGCCGATGGCGCGCGATCAAAAATCACGTGCGAGCGAGCCACCATATAAACGCCCGCCGTCACCATGGTCGCCGCATGAATCAGCGCGGAGACGGGTGTGGGCCCTTCCATCGCGTCAGGCAGCCAGACGTAGAGCGGAATCTGCGCGGACTTGCCCGCCGCGCCGACCATGAGCAGAAGTCCGATGGCGGTAAGCACTCCGACTCCCGTCGTCTCAACTCCAAGCGGCTGAATTTTCGCAAAGAGCGTAGGAAAATCCAGCGTCCCAAAGTGCTTGATCATCAGGAAGAGCGCGATCAAAAATCCAAAGTCGCCGATGCGGTTGACGATGAAAGCTTTTTTCCCGGCGGAGGCTGCAGAATCCTTGATGAACCAGAAGCCGATCAGCAAGTACGACGCCAGCCCGACGCCCTCCCATCCAATGAACATCATCAGATAATTTTTGGCTAGCACCAGCGTCAGCATGAAAAACATAAACAGGTTCATGTACGCCATGAAGCGGTAGTAGCCGTCGTCCTCCCACATGTATCCAACCGAATAAATGTGGATGAGGAAGCCAACTCCGGTCACCACAAGCAGCATGACCAGCGAAAGCTGGTCGAGGTAGAAATCAAAATCAACCGAGAAACTCCCGGAGCGGATCCAGTGTGCGAGCGGGAAAGAATAGGGTGCCTCGGCGGATGAGAACCGCAGCGCGATAAACAACGCTAGCGCAAACGCCGCGCCGCAAAAGGTGAGCGCGACCGCCGTGATCGCCTTCTTCGAGGAGTGGCGCCCAAAGAAGCCGTTGATGGCCGCGCCCGCCAGCGGCAGGACCGGCAGCAGCCAGAGTAACGAACTGAGAGAGGGATTCGGCGTCATAGCTTGAGCAGATTCACCTGGTCGACGTTCAAAGTTTCGCGCGTACGATAAACGGCGATGATGATGGCCAGGCCGACCGCCGATTCGGCGGCCGCGACGACCATGACGAAGAAGACGAAGATCTGTCCGCTCAGCGCATGCCACTGCGCGGCAAATGCGACGAATGACAGATTCACGCCATTGAGCATCAGTTCAATCGACATGAAGATGGTGATGATATTGCGCTTGATAAGAAAGCCAAGCACGCCGCAGGTGAAGAGCAATCCGCTGAGCACGAGGTAGTAAGAAAGAGGAATCGTATCCATCAGCGTACCTTTCCCGATCCCGTCCCGGAAGAGACGAGCTGCGGCGAGTCGTTTCGAGCCGATGGCAACTGATCCGGCTGTTCCGGTTTTGCGGGATGATGCACAATCGCCTCCGGCCGGCTCGCGAGCACGACCGCGCCCATGATCGCAATCAGAATCAAAACTGAAGTGACTTCAAATGGCAGCAGAAAGTCATGAAAGAGAAGCCGCGCGATAGCTTGCGGGCTGCCGGGCAGGGCGCCGATGGCGACCGAGCCAGTTTGCCCGCGAGCGACAAGCGTCCAAGTGACGAGCACGGCCGCGATCAAAACTCCCGGAACGCCGATGAGGACGGCAACGCGGCTGCCTTTGGTGCGGTCTTCCTTCCCGGCGTTCAAAAGCATGATCGTGATCACGAACAACACCATGACGGCGCCGGCGTAAACAATGACCTGCACCGCGGCGACGAACTCGGCGCCCAGCAGCAGAAACTCGCCCGCCAGCGCCGCCATCACCGCAATCAGCGAGAGCGCGCTGTTGATGGGATGGCTTTGCACCAGCAGGTTGATCGCTCCCGCCATGCAGATTGCGCCGAAAAAGAGAAATAGGATTAGGTGAAACATTTCTGTTAGTTGTCAGTTCCCGGTTCTCAGTTCTCAGCAAAACCCAGACCGTCACTGGGAACTGAGAACCGGGAACTGAGAACTGCTTTCAAGCTCTCCAAGCCACGATGAACGCGGTTACCACGATATTTGCAACCGCCAATGGCAACAGGAATTTCCATCCAAACGCCATGAGCTGGTCATAACGAAAGCGCGGCAAAGTCCAGCGCACCCAAACATACAGGAACATGAAACAGAAAACTTTCAGGCAAAACCAGATGACCGGCAAGATCGCCTGCAAAATCGGCGGACCGAAGACTGGCCCCAGCCATCCCCCGAAAAACATCACCGTAGCCAGGCATGCCACCGTCACCATATTCGCGTACTCAGCCATAAAAAACATGGCGAACTTCATGGCGCTGTATTCCGTGTGATAACCGGCCACGAGTTCGGACTCCGCTTCCGGCAGATCAAACGGCGTGCGGTTTGTCTCCGCATAGGCCGAAATCAGGTAGATAAAAAATGCGACCGGCTGAAGAAGGATGTTCCAGTGCAAGTGCCGCTGAGCGTCCACAATGTCGCGCAAGCTGAGGCTTCCCGCGATGATCAGCACGCCCACCAGCGACAGGCCAAGCGAAACTTCGTAGCTGACCATCTGCGCGCTCGCGCGCAATCCGCCGAGCAGAGAGTATTTATTGTTCGAGGCCCAGCCGGCAAGAGTGACTCCGTAAACGCCCATCGAAGTGATGCCAAGCACGACTAACAGGCCGATGTTGAGGTCGGTGATTTGGAGATATGTGCCCCACGGCCCGATCTCGACCCAGTTTCCAAACGGGATTACGGCGATGGAACTAATGGCGAACACCATCGCAATCATCGGCGCCGCGATATAAAGCGGCTTGTAGACATGCGGTTCCGTGAGGTCTTCTTTGAAAATGAACTTGATGCCGTCGGCCAGCGGTTGGAGCAGCCCAAATGGCCCGACCCGCGTGGGCCCCCAGCGGTTCTGGATGTGCGCGGAAACTTTGCGCTCGAGCCAGACACTGTAAGCCACCGCCGTCAGCAGCACGCCGATGACCGCGATGGACTTGATGATCGAGATGATAACGAAGGTCGTGATGCTCAACGAACTATCCTGTGTGTCACTGTGGCGCGTGCGCACGCCTGTGATCTGTGATCTTAGCTTCTAATCGGCCGTAACCTCGACCTCGGCAGACTTATTTTCAAGAACCGAATTCAGAGTTTTTGAATAACGCCCGAGAGTTCCAGAGCTGAACAGCCCGTCGTTGGCCGGCACAATCAGTGCAGGCTTGTGCAGAGCGCCTTCGCCGCTTTCAGCGATCTCAACGTGCTGATCGTTGCCCGCCAGCAAATTGATGCGCGAGACGTCATATCCCGCCACCACTCGCTGAATCTCGTCGAGAATCGCCATCGGATCGAACGGCGTCATCTTCGGCTCGAGGTTGTTCGCTTCGAGCCACACGGCGTGCCGGTCGGCCTCTCCCGATTGCGCTCCGCGGCTCTGGCCCATGTCGGAGTGCGTGCCGCCGCCGAAGGGAACAAGGCCATGAACATCGAAACCCATCGCGTCGGCAATGCGCACGATCATTTCGAAGTCAGGCTTGCAGTCGGAAACCTCGCCTGCTTTTTTTACCAGTTGGAGATCGCCGCAGGTGTTGGTGCACGTGCCGGATTTTTCGTATGCATTGGCCGCGGGCAGCACCACATCGGCGATGTTAGCGGTCTCAGTCAGGAACATATCCTGCACAACCACAAAGCTCTTCGCCAGCGCAAAGGGATCGATGGCGAGTCGGCCGACTGGGTTCGAGCCGACAACGTAGAGGGCTTTCAATTTGCCGGCTTGTGCAGCGTCGATCATTTCAGGAAGAGTTAGACCCTTCTCAGCGGGAAGAAAGCCCCATTCTTGCAAGAATTTGGCAGCACTGGCGGCGGGTTCGTAGCCGGGCAGGAGATCCGGATAGAGACCCATATCGCTAGCACCGCGCGAATTCGAATAGTCGCCAAGACAGATCAGCTTTGCGCCCGTAAGTGAGGAAGCAAAGGTCGCAAGCTTCTCGATGTCAGGTCCGCGCAATTCGGAGCCGAAGATGATTACGAGATCTTGCTCGGCCCGGATTTTGTCGCGCAGTGCGGTCCATGATTCGGGGGTCGTTCCGCCGCTGGTAAGCGAATCGAGTACCGAATCGTCGCCGCCCAGGAAGGCTACAGCGTTCGCTTCCGCGCCTGCAGGCAGCAGAGCGAATTCCGTCGACTGCCTCTTCAATTTAATTTCCGCCGAGTTCATGATGTAGAGGTTGGCTCGCCGCAGTCGCACGTTGCTGCGAATTTGCCACGCCAGCAGCGGATGCTGATTCGTCGGATCGTTCCCGATCAGCAGAATGGCGGGTGCGGTCAGCACGTCGCGCATGGTCGCGGTATTTCCCGGCTTGCCGTGCAGCGCCGCCGCCAGAGCAGGGAAGTCGGCGGTGCGGTGATGATCGACGTTATTCGTCTTCAAAACCACACGCGCAAATTTCGACAGCAGATAATTTTCTTCGTTGGTCGTGCGCGTGGATCCGATCACACCAATAGCCTGGCCGCCGTGCTGATCGCGAACCTCTCGGAAACGCCGTCCGATCAATTCGAACGCTTCTTCCCACGTCGCAGGCGAGAGCTTGCCATTCCTGCGAATAAGCGGCCGCGTGAGTCGCTCTTCATTGTGGGCAAAGTCGAACGCGTAGCGGCCCTTGATACAGAGAAAATCATTATTGATACCGCTCTTGTCCCGATTGTCGCCGCGCACAATCTCCATGCCGGTGTCGCTGCGCCGCACACCCAAAGTTGTCTTGCAACCGTCGCCGCAGTGCGTGCAGACGGTGCCAACGTGAGTCATCTCCCACGGGCGAGTTTTGTAGCGATAGGCGCCCGAAGTGAGCGCGCCGACCGGGCAGATGTCGATGCACATGCCGCACTCTTCGCAGTCGAGATGGTCGTCTTGATTGGGCGGACTGATATTCGCACCACTGATATTCGAAGCGCTGATGTTCGGAGCGCTGACATTCGGAGCGATGACCGAACTGACGCCGCGATTTTGCACTCCGAGCGCCCAGACATCCATGGCCTCGCCGCAGATGCGCACGCAGCGATAGCACAATATGCAGCGCGGACGGTCGAAGTAGACGACCGGCGACCATTGCTGCTCCTCGCGATGATTCTTGGCTTCCGTGTACTTGGATTCCGCGGCGCCATAGGAGAACGCCATGTCCTGGAGTTCGCATTCGCCGCCGGCATCGCACACCGGGCAATCGAGCGGATGATTGCCGAGCAGCAACTCGACCATCCCTTTGCGCGCCTGCCGCACTTCGTCGCTGTCGGTCGAGACCACCATGCCCTCGGTAATGACGGTCGTGCAGGCCGTCTGGAGCTTGGGCATTTTCTCGATTTGGACGATGCACATCCGGCAAGCGCCCTGGAGCGAGAGGTTGGGGTAATAGCAGAAGGATGGCACCTCGATCCCCGCGGTTTTGCAGGCCTCAATAAGAAGCGTGCCCGCGGCAGCGGTGACCTTTTTGCCATCGACAGTGAGATTTACATCTGGCATTTGGTAATTTCGTAATCGGGTAATTTTGTAATTTAAGAGCTACCGAATACCGCGGCTCGTGTGTCGAGAAGCGGTGAACAGCGCGCTCAGTTCGTGTGCCTCTGCCAAAATCAACTCCAACTTTTTCGGCGGAACAATGTCGCTGTCCGACAACATCTCAAGCCAGAACACCGACTCGTCCGCTTCCTCTACTACAATGCCAATCTTCGCGATCCACTCGGCCTTCGAACGTGCCCGACAGGCAGCACGATAATTTGCCGCCACCGCTGTTCCACACCGCAACAACTGCTTCCCCAGAATCTGAGCATCCGTTTTATACGGCAGCGTCCGAAAAACGCGCACCACCCTTATCGCAAAATCTTTAGTTCGATTTCGGAGGTGTTCCTGTTGCGACTGCATCAGGTCTTCAAATTACAAAATTACCCGATTACCAAATTACAAAATTTCCACGCAGGCGCTACGCCAAAACCGGCTCCGCCGCTCCCGCCTTCTCAAACGGGCACGGCTGTCCATCCAGATGCTCTTCGAACTCTTTCCGGAATTTTTTCACGAACGCCATCGTTGGCATCGCCGCCGCGTCTCCCAACGGACAAAACGTCTTCCCCAGCATGTTTTCCGACAGGTAATAAATGTTATCGATGTCTTTCATGACTCCGCCGCCGTTGTGGAAGCGCGTCAGCGTCTTCTTCAGCCAATCCGTGCCTTCGCGGCAGGGAATGCACCAGCCGCAGCTTTCATGCTGATAAAACTTCATGGTGCGCAGCGCGAATTTGACGATGCAGGTCGTGTCATCGAGCACAACCACGCCGCCCGAGCCCAGCATGGAGCCTGTTTTCGCCACCGAATCGAAATCCATGGCTACGTCGATTTCTTCGGGAAGCAGCACCGGCGTTGACGATCCGCCGGGCACGACAGCCTTCAATTCGCGGCCATTCGGAATTCCGCCGCCGACGTCATAGATCATCTTCTTGAGGTTGTAGCCCATCGGCAGTTCGTAGACGCCCGGCTTGTTCAAGTGTCCGGCAAGGCAAAAGAGGCGCGTGCCGCCGTTCTTTGGTGTGCCGATCTTTGCATACCAATCCGCGCCGCCCAAAATGATGGGAGGCACGCTGGCCAGCGTCTCGGCATTATTAATGACCGTCGGCCCGCCCCACAGTCCGACGACCGCCGGAAACGGCGGCCGGATGCGCGGGATACCTCGCTTGCCTTCAAGCGATTCCATCAGCGCCGATTCTTCACCCACTTCATACGCTCCGGCCCCGCCATGCCAGTACACATCGAGATCGTATCCGCTGCCGAAAATGTTCTTGCCGAGGAAGCCCTTGGCATAAGCGTCCTTCAGCGCCTTCTGCATGATGACCGACAGGTAGCGATATTCGCCACGAATGTAGATGTATCCGGTATGCGAGCCGACCGCGATGGAGGCAATCATGACCCCCTCGATCACGGCGTGCGGATCCTGCTCAAAGATCAGGCGATCCTTGCAGGTCCCGGGCTCGCTTTCGTCGCCATTGCACAAAACATATTTCGGTTTGGCCGACTGCTTGGGGACGAACGACCACTTCATTCCAGTCGAGAATCCAGCGCCGCCGCGACCGCGCAGGCCGGAACTTTTGACCTCGTTGATGATCGCGTCCGACTGCATGGCAAGCGCCTTCTGCACGGCCTTGTAGCCGTCGAGTTCGAGGTAGCGATCGATGTTCGTCGCGCCCAGGCCAAAGCGCTTCGAGACGACCTTTACTTCGTCGGGATGGGAAACTAGAGTTGCCATTTGTAATTTGTGATTTGAAATTTGTAATTGAAAGGCAAACCCGCGGCCGATGGTTTCTCAATTACAAATTACAAATTGCCAATTACAAATCTACTGCGTTCCTTTCTTCTTATATTCGTCCAAAACCTTGTCCATCTTTTCCGAGGTCAGGTTCTCGTGATAGTCGTAATTCACCTGCACCGCCGGAGCCCAGCTGCACGCCCCGATGCACTCAACTTCCTCCAGTGAGAACAGACCATCCAGTGTAGTACCCCTGTGCCCGACGCCCAGCTTCTTCTTACAATGATCGAGTAGTTCCTCGCCGCCCACCAGCATGCACGCAATGTTCGTGCACACCTGCACGTTGTATTTACCGCGCGGTTTCGTAGTCAGCATGGAGTAGTAGCTGATGACGTTGTGCACTTCGAGCACAGTCAGATCGAGGCGCCCGGCAAGTTCGGCGATCACTTCATCGTTCAAGTAACCGACTTCATCCTGCGCGTAGAGCAGAGTCGGCACGAGCGCCGATCTCTTAGTCGGATAATGCGTCAGCATCTCGCCGAAACGCGTCTCGAATTCTGGTGAGAACTTCATAAATTTGTAATTGGCAATTTGTAATTTCTAATTTGAAAATCGTTACCTTTCAATTGCGTTTCCGAACCGACCGCAATGTTGCCGTGAAAATTGCCGTCAACTCCTTTGACTCCTGCAATAGGTCTTTCAGCAAAGCCGGTCGTACAATTCCCGCATCAACCAACATCTCCAACCAGAACCCAGTCTCGTCCGCCTCTTCGGTGACTACTCCAACCCGAGCGGCAAACTCAGCCCTCGATCGAGCCCGGCAAGACGCCCGATAGTTCGCCGCGACCGACGTCCCGCACCGCAAGAGCTGCTTGCCCATGACTTGCGCGTCTGCTGTTCGCGGCAGCGAGCGATAAAGTTTCACGATCCGCAGCGCAAACAACTTTGTCCGAGCGCGTAATTCCTCGGGAGTCATAAGCTCTTCAATTACAAATTACAAATCGCAAATTACAAATGTTCTACCGGTCAATATCCCCCAGCACCACATCAATACTCCCGATCGCTGCGATCACGTCAGCAATCAAATATCCCTCGCACATCTTTGATAGCGCTTGCAGGTTCGCGAACGACGGCCCGCGCATATGCACTCGATACGGCTTCGCCGTCCCGTCGCTCACGATGTAGTAGCCCATCTCGCCGCGCGGCGACTCCACCGCCTGATAAACTTCGCCCGCCGGAACCGAAAATCCCTCGGTAATGATCTTGAAGTGGTAGATGAGCGCCTCCATCTGCGTCTTCATCTTCTCGCGGTCGGGCAGCACCACTTTTGGTGCATCCGCTTTCACCGGACCATCCGGCATTCCGGCCAGCGCCTGCTGTACGATGCCAATCGACTCGCGCAACTCCTGCACCCGGCAGACGTACCGGGACCAGACGTCGCATCCATCGGAAATCGGCACCTTGAACTTAAAATTCTCGTAGCCGCTGTAGGGAGCGTCGCGACGCAGATCGATATCGACTCCGCTGGCGCGCAGGGTAGGGCCGCCCGCGCCTAAAGCAATCGCATCCTCCGCACTAAGCTTGGCGACGCCCTTGGTTCGCATCTGGAAAATCGGATTACCGGTCAGCAAGCCTTCGTATTCGTCGACATTTCCGGGGAAGCGGTCGGCAAATTTCTTGACCTTCTCAAAGAATCCAATTGGCGGCTCCAAAGCCAGGCCACCGATGCGAAAGTAAGAAGTCATCATGCGCTGCCCGCTCACCATCTCGAAAAATCGCAGCACATCTTCGCGCTCGCGGAAGCAATATAAGAAGACCGTGATCGCCCCCAGGTCCATGGCGTGCGTGCCCAGCCAGACCAGATGCGAATTGATGCGTGTCAGTTCGTTCATCAGAACCCGCATCCATTGCGCCTTTGGAGGGATTTCCAGCCCCAGCAGCTTCTCGACCGCCAGGCAATAAGCCAAATTATTCGTCAGCGGGCAGAGATAGTCGATGCGGTCGGTAAGCGGCACCACCTGCTGATAAAACTTGGCTTCGCAAG
>JBAQJF010000219.1:0-1503 GCA_049300195.1 Terriglobales bacterium
CCTCGATATTCGGCGCGGGCATCGAGATAAATACCTGCTTCGATATCGGTTTTTTCGAGGTGGCGACGATGGCTTGCTTCGATAACTCCGCTCCGCGCGGCGCTTTCGTCGCTCCGACTTTCTTGACTGGAGTCACATCCGGCACCTTGCGCCGAAAGTCGTAGAACAGGATTTTGTTCTTGTGCGGCTTGATAAACTCGTCGTATACGGGTCTTCTGGATTGGATCGCCGGAACCGATGCCACAGTCACGAGCAACACAACCACCAGCCAGTGCAAGCCTGCCGAAGCAAAAAACGAGGACAGCCGGAGCGGGTAATCGGATCGCGGCTCCGCGGTATCGCTGACCATCGCGATCGGGAGCTTCGCCTGGACCTTCACACGCATAGACGGTTAAAGAAAGAACCCCAACTTTTCAGGCCGTGCGAGTCCTTCTCTGAAGAATAACAGACCGGATGCACGGTCTCCAGAACAATAGTCCATCGTCCAAATTCTGCCCCGCCCAAGCGTCAATCGTTTCGGGGCTCTCTGGGCGACCTGCGTCGCCGCCGAACTCCTCGCGCCAGTGGCTCCTCCGCTGTACTAGAGGTGGTGTCCTCAGTCGAAATTGACCCAAGCCCTATGGCCGTGTGCCGTGAATCGCCTGAGCTCGGAGACCCAAGAGTATGTTATCTTTAATGATGCTTTTCTCGAGAAAAGCTTTGAGCAAGAGAGGCAACTATGGCGGACCGCCAGATTGTCATTCCTGTCTATAAGCCCTATCTGTCTGGCCGCGAAAGGCAATATATTGATGAGTCGCTTGACTCGCTGTGGATTTCAAGGGGCCCCTTCGTTTCGAGGTTTGAAGAGAGTTTTGCCCGGTATCACGGCGGCGGGCACGCGACCACGGTATCCAATGGAACGGTAGCCCTGCACCTCGCGTTGGCGACGCTCGGCATCGGCCCCGGTGACGAGGTTTTGGTTCCGACTCTCACCTACATTGCGTCGGTCAACGCGATTGCTCACGTGGGAGCCACTCCAGTACTGGTGGACTCCCTCCCGTCCACCTGGCAGCTCGACCCGGAGGACGCTCGACGCAAGATCACTCCTCGCACCAAGGCTCTGCTCGCAGTCCACCTGTACGGCCAGGCATGCGAAATGAGCGAAGTGACCCGGATCTGTGAGGACAAGGGCCTGCGGTTGATCGAGGACTGCGCGGAGGCCATTGGGACCTCGTATCATGGCCGTCACGTCGGTACTTTTGGAGACATCGCGACCTTCAGCTTTTTCGGCAACAAGGTGATCACGACAGGCGAAGGTGGGATGCTGACTTCCAGGAATTCGGATCTGATCCAGAAGGCCATTCACCTCAAGGGCCAAGGGGTCTCGCCGACTCGCGAATACTGGCATGACGAGTTGGCCTTCAATTATAGGATGAGCAATATTAGCGCCGCCATCGGTCTCGCTCAACTGGAGATCGCCGACGAGATTCTGCAAAAAAAACGTCGCGTTGCGGAGTGGTACAG
>JBAQJF010000220.1:0-1611 GCA_049300195.1 Terriglobales bacterium
CTGACAAAGCGATTGTTCATGATCAAATGGGAAGACACGCCGAGCTGCTCGGCGAGCGCCTGCAATTCTTCCCGATAGCGCTCGCCTTCGCGCCGCCGGATATGCGGATGCGTTACTCCCGACACGATATAAACCACATTCGGATGCCGGGCAAGGATCGCCGGCAGCGCCCGAATCACGTTTTCGATTCCCTTGTTTGGAGACAGCAAGCCGAACGTTAGCAGAACCGACTTGCCTTCCGTGCCGAACCGGTCTTTGAAGTAGTTGGGGTCCATGAAGGTCATATCCGGAACGCCGTGCGGGATCACATCAATTTTTCCGGCGGGAACCGCATAGACTTCACGCAAGAGTTCCGCCGCGAGCTCGCTCATGACGATCATGCGATCGGAGAGCTGGGCGATCTCTTCGAGCACAATGCGTTGATTTGCATCCGGTTCGCGCAGAACCGTATGCAGCGTAGTGACCAGCGGCATTTTCAATCTGCGCAGCAAGGCCAGAATGTAGCGGCCCGCGGCGCCGCCGTAGATGCCATACTCGTGCTGCAGACAGACGAGGTCGTTGCTATTGAAATTCAGGAAATCGGCGGCCCGCTCATAAGACGCAATATCTTCCTGCGTCAACTCCAACCGCACTCGGTCAGGGTAGTCGTAGTTCGAATCGGGATCGTTGACGGGAATAGCAAACAGGCGCCCTTCGCCGTATTCGGCGGCGAGCGCGTCGCACAGGTCGGTCGTGAACGTAGCGATGCCGCACTCGCGCGGCAGGTAATTCCCAACAAAGGCGATGCGCGTAGGTAGAGGCAGGCGGCTGGCCTTCAACGCGATGGGCCGAGAAGCTGATGCATCGGTTCTTCCAGTCTCTGTCTCGGAAGGTATTAATTCGGGGAAAGACATTCAATCCTCTTCTCTGTCGTGATTCTGGCCGTGCTTGAGATAAGCTGCACGATACCAATGCGGACGGATGACACGCGCCTCAAAGCTCGACCCGCGTACTCCTGGATACTCGGCTTAAGTTGCTCTGCGCCAGGATTCTATCTGCACGCTTGATGGGCTTTTTCGTGCAATCTCATCGAGGCGGAACCCTTTTTAAGCGTAGCGGCTCAAGTCCACTTGGGTCTGAGCAGTTTCGACCACTTACTGCCCAAAGCAACGCTGCATGACAGCAGTGCGGACTGGTGACAAATAGCCCAACGCCCAAACCGCGAGCATCGGGACACTCGGCTTATCTCGCCGGAACGGGCACGGGATCCTGCACGACAGCAACGTTCAGCGATGCGTGCCGCTGAATCTGGAGGGTTTGTATTCTGACATTCGCGATCTGAAATCCCGGGTACTCTGTGATCTGAAGAGAATCAAGCTCCGCGGCATTGAATCGCTTTGCTACTCCCTTGAGCGCAAGGGACAAGGCGCGGCGGATCGCCGCTTCTTCCGTAAACCCGATGCCTCTTCGGGAACGGGAATCCTGCAGCCACATGAAATGCCAGCCAGCCCGGCGGATCATGGTGTCGAAAACGAGCGCAGGGATCTGTTCAACAACGGACCAGGTTTCGTCGACGGGCTGCAGGCAGAGGTCTAACCGATCCGGCAGGACGCATTCGCGGCGCAGGAAGAC
>JBAQJF010000221.1:0-7031 GCA_049300195.1 Terriglobales bacterium
ACGATGCCGGCAGGGCACAAAAGCATTGCCCCGCTGTCTGGACGCAACCTGAAAACTCCGATTGAACTCGGCGATGTAATCTTCCCGCAGAAACCGGTTCGCCTCCAGCGTCCCCAGCTGGCGCAGCCGCAACTCCTGCGGTAATCGGCCCTGCCAGGTCGAGAAGTTGCGCTCGCTGCGCCCACGCGCTTCCGGCGAGTAGGCCGGGATCATCTGCACGCCCAACTCGTGCAACGCCCGCCCCACCTGCGTGCGGCGATGGTAGTCCTCCTTGCCACCCACCTTCGGCGTCAGCCAGAAATGGCTTCCCCGATCGCTGTACAGCGCGCAGAACACGCCTTTGCGCTCGATCACTTCCCGCAGTCCTGCCATCACCGTGGCCGTCGATTCCTCCTCCACCAGCTGGGCGTAGTAGATCTCGCTGGTGGCATCGTCCAGAATCACAATCAGGTCGTACCAGCGTTCGTCCTGAAACCACTGATGACGGCTGCCGTCGATATGCAACAGCATCCCCGGCAACGACCGCCGCTCTCGCCGCTTGCGATGCGCCCCGCGCTTGCGTCCTCGCGCCACCAGGCCCGCTCCCTGCAACGCCTGCTTCACCCAGGTGTGTAACTCAGTTCGATGCCATGCTCGGCCTCGAGCTTCTCGTGAAAGTGCTGCACGTTCAAATCGAAATACTTTTCCCGGTACAAGGCGAACACTTTCTCCACCGTCGCCACCGGCACCCGGCACCGCGAGGGCTTGCCCCGCCGCCGATCCACCAACCCGTTGTAGCCTTCTTCCACGTAGCGCTCCCGAATCCGCCGCATGTGCCGGTCGCTGATGCCCAATATCTCCGCCGCCTGCCACCATGTGATCTTCTTCGCCATCGCCTGCAACATCACGTCCTGTACTTTCATCGCCCGCTCCATCGCGGCCCTCGGATAAGCTTCCATGCTCCGCATGGTCTCTCATCCTCACCGCCCGCTAAGCGGACATATCACCTGCTATCTCAACCGGACATATCATGTGCTACCAACAATGACGAACCCGATCTTGACATCCTTCCATTTTGGTACTACGCTACCGACCCTACGGTGAACCCTAGGCGCGAAACTTAGACTAGGTTTCGAGTCCGACGCGACTTCTCCTCACCGCCTTCCCGGGAATTGATCCGTAACTATGCGCCTCCACGGAAGAGGCGGCCACGGTCGTGTTCGGGATTGCCTGAAGACTCTGTAACTTCAGGTGATAGGACTGCATAACTTGGGCGAGAAATTCGCCTGATCTGAGAGGATTGTTATGACCGTTGATCGAGCATGGGTCGCGCATAACCTCGGCTTTGACCCCATCGCAACTCCCGCCCCGTCCTCCACATTCCAAGTCGCTGCCGCCGCCAAATCTCCCAGCCATGAAGATCTGGGGCGCGAAATCATCGACTTCGACTCCGAATCCCCGGCCGGAATGGCATTCCTTGCTTTCTCGACTGCCACCGGCCTATCTCGGTTCACAGACATCCCTTGGCCCAAAGCGCTGGCGCCAAAAACCGGCCCAGCCCCCGGAGCGAGCAGCAGCCCGTTGCCACGCGCCGACGTCTTGGTCGTGACTTGGACGGTGGACGAGGGTCACGCGTTAAGCCGCGTCCTCACCCCCGGCAAGGATTCGCGCAACGACTATCGTTCCTATACCCACAACTACACGAAAATTGCGGCCAAGATGCGCAAAGGTAGTCCTGCCGTAGACGCGAAACGCCTCGGCGCTTACTGGACTACGACCATCGGCAAGAAAAAAGTCGTTGTCTTCAAATCCGATTCTCATCTGTCTCAGGACACCAAAGAACATCCTGCTGCGGGCAGCACTCTACCCAATCAGGATGTGTGGAAGCAGATCATCACGGAGGTCCAGCCGGAGTTGGTCATCACCACCGGCACAGCAGGAGGCATCGGCCAGGACTGCGAAGTGGGTGACGTAGTCGTAAGCCCGATCATCCGTTTCGACTGCTTGAAGTGGCGGAAGAGCGAACCATATCATGATGCCGTCTACAAGGATGCTCCGCCTAGTTCCCGGCTGTTCGCGACCGCCAAGGCGCTTTTCAAAGCAAACTCCGGCCAGCTCCCGAAAGACAACACCCGCGCGCCGCGTATCGTGCAAAGCGCGAGCCTTCTGAAAGCGGTTCTAACCACTGACTTCTTTGGTTTCGACACCTCAGACAATCACTATGGACTTCAAGGCCTCGGCGCAGTTTCGGAAATGGGCGACGCGGTGCTCGGCTTGGTCGCACAAGAGATGGGTACCAGCGCGCCCGCATGGGTCGCCGTCCGCAATGTTTCCGATCCTCAGATCAAAGCCGAAGGCACAATCAATCAGCAGGCTCAGACCGCCGCCCAAATATACAAAGGCTTCGGTCGCTGGAGTTCAGTGTGCAGTGCCATAGTCTGCTGGGCCATAATTGCCGCCTGACGAAAGCGCGCATCATCGGAGAGGAGCGGTTCACCCACACCGTTTTCGCTACGACGAGCGCCTGTTCCTGAAGATCGGCTCAGCGCTCGAACTAGGCCGCTCCTTCGTGCGCCGCAAGTACCAGCGCCACTACTCACCGCTATTAATGTTGTGGAGGGAATAGCCCGTTTCGTAGCCTCCCATCCCGAAACACCGATTCTCTTCGGAGCCGTCAGCATCGGCAACGATTACAGCACCCTGTCGCGTGAGATGATCGTTCGCTACTTCGAGCAGCGCGACGATGGGCGAGACTTCGCCGATCTAATCCGGCCGCGCACTTCCTTCTGCCCGCCCATACTGCGCTGGGACTGTGCCGCCGTTTGCAATGCCATCCGTGATCTGGACGAACTCTCCGAACCCATCTCCGACCTCGAAGAAGACGGCAAAGGAATCCCTATCCTGATCCGTCAGTACGCCAAGGTGGGAGACAAACTGGTAGCCTTCAATCTGGACCGTAAATTTTCCAACGTAGTCGACGGCCTGGTCATCGTAGATCTCCGTCAGACCGCTCCGGGTGTTCTGGAACGCTACATGGGCAAGGGCCTGGCAGCCTTCCGCAATTTTCATAACCAGCGATCGTAGCGTCGGTGTTCCGCCAGCAGTCGTAGGGGCGTCCTAGCCGCCACGTTCCGCGCCCCATGCTCTCCGCGAAGTTTTGCCACCGTTAGGCGCGAAAAAAGCCCAGCGCATTTCAGCGCTGGGCAGCAATACATCGGAGAGATCACTTCCCGAAAAGGAGGAACAACATTCGTGTCACAAAGAAATCTTCCGCGCCTACGCGGGAATGCGCGCACTCATCACACTCGCACCTTGAACCTGCTCACCCTCACTAACCCACTCCCAAACCCGCCGTCCGCGATCGTTCGACAAGCTCCGAGCTTCGCCATAATCCACTAGGCGATTTAAAACCGTCGTCACCGAAGCCAGCGGATCCTTATGCCGCGCCAGAATTGCCGGAGCCTGGCGCTCCAGCTCCGCGCACACCTCGCGCGCTCCCATCGGACGCCGCACCTCCATCAGCACCCGGCGACACGCCTTCGTAAACCCAGGCTGCCTCCCATTCGGCTTCCGGTCAATCAAGTCCAGCAACTCGTCGCCGAGCGCCTCTTCGCCAAAAAGGTCTGCCAGTCCAGTAATCGTCTGCTTCACCGTCCCAATGCGTTTCATGATGTCCGCTCGCTGCTGCAAAAGTTGCCGCAGTTCTTCGTGCGCAGCCTTTACCACCTGGTGCACTGAAACCTCGTTGGCCAGCACATTTACATTGTGCAGTCCGTCATGATTATTCTTCGCAACTTCCATAACCCCCTCCAATGCGAAAAAGGCGAGACTCGTCCCTTCCACTACATACGAGAACGATTTCATTAAAGTTCCCGCGCGATGGGAACAAGCTTCCCGTCAACCGAACACCTGCTGATTGTTTGGACGCTTCCAGAAGGAGAAAGAAAGCAGAAAAAAGAAAGGAGAAGAAAGCAAAGAGTGCGGCTGATCGCTGTCCGCTCGTGGTCATTTAGATCTACTGTCCGATTGCGGACACAAGGCGCATTGCGTGCACAATTAATTCGTCACCAGCGACCCGGCCGTGCTTCGCGAACCGCGATCAGCGAACGACGAACGGTGCAGTTCGCTACCCCATCACCGTCGTGTGCTCCGGTCGAATCTTGTACATCACCCGCACCTCGCCCGGCTTCGCATACGGATACTTATCGACCCCCAAATATTTCTTCGCCATCTTGTCGATATGCTTGTCCGCGCCCTCTTCGGTAATCTCAATCACCGTCCCGCGAATCTCCAGGTAGCGATAAGGATTGTCCGGATCGATAATCGCCAGCGCCACGCGCGGATCACGCCGTACGTTCTTATCTTTCTGCCGCCCCTTCGCCGAGTTGAAGATTACATGCTCACCATCAAAGTCGCACCACACCGGAGTCACCTGCGGCCGCCCATCCGGCATTAGAGTGCCAAGACTAGCAAAAGCCTTCTTAGAAAAAAGGTCCCGATACTTTTCCGGAATCACGTTCGACATTGAGTCGTCTCCTAAAATTAATGCGCCTGTCGATTATAGATGCCGCCAAAGCCGCAAGCGACTTCCAGAAATGCCAATCCGCGCCAGGCAAGTTGACGATCTGAAGAGAATAGAAATGCGGCCTGTCGCGTCTTGCCGCCAGCTACTAGCAATCAGCCATTAACCAGCAACTGAACTCGCGGCAGCACCGCCCGCAGCAGCCCCACAAACTGCCCCATCACCCGCCGCCCAACTTCGAGCACCTCTTCATGATCGAGAGCCTTGTCCAGAATCCCCGCCGCCATATTCGTCACGCAAGAAATCGCAAGCACCTCCATCCCCATGTGCCGCGCCGCAATCGTCTCCGCCACCGTGGACATGCCCACGAGGTCCGCTCCAATCGTCCGCAGATATCGAATTTCCGCGGGTGTCTCATAGCTCGGCCCGGCTAGCGCCGCATAAACTCCCTCACGGGGAGCGATCCCCAGTCGCCGAGCCTCTTCCAGAGCAATCTCACGCAGCCGTTTCGCATATCCATAGCTCATGTCAGGAAAGCGGTGTCCGAATCGTTCATCATTCGCACCCGTCAGCGGATTCTGTCCCTGTAAATTAATATGGTCGCGCAAAATCACCAGCGCCCCCTGCCCGAACTCAACATTGATCCCGCCCGCCGCATTCGTCAGAATCAAAGCCCGAACTCCCATCCGCCCGAACACGCGAGTCGGAAACGCCACCTCCGCTGCCGAATAACCTTCATACAAATGCACCCGACCCTGCATCACCGCGACCGGCACATCGCCCGACATCCCAATCACCAACTGCCCCGCGTGTCCTACCGCCGTGGATCGCGGGAAGGAAGGGATCTCCGCATAAGGAATGCGCACTGCTTCGGCGAGATTATCCCCAAACGCACCCAGCCCCGAGCCGAGCACCAGTCCAATCTCAGGTCGCAACGCAGTCTGCGAAAGAACAAACCCAGCCGCCGATTCAGCGCGAGCAAAAGCGTCGTCAGTCATGTGTTTTGTCGCTCCGCCGTTCCGCCGCCGGTCGCCGAGACCCTGCCCCCACCACGGAATTGAATTGTAATGTATGGCAACAAGTCATCTTCAATCGGGTTGGCCAAAGCCACCGCCCCAAGCGGATTCTCACGAGTTTTGCACAACAGAAATTCACAGAAGACCTCGCAAGCCCGCTCCCAGCGATTACGGAAACATGCGTATAAACCCTCATAAACACTGCCCGCCGCGAGCCTGGCGCCTACCCACTGCACCATCCCCGCACCACCCGTCTGTGGATGCCCTGCACCCGATTGACAAATCAGTACTTACAATCCCTCGAATTCCATTGACTGTAAAAGCCAGCATGTTAAAACCATAATCGTTCTTTGACACGTTCTGAAGTTTTCCCGGTTGGTGCAAGGTCCGGGGCTCAAGCGAAGTCACTCAGGCAGCCGCGAGGCAGGTTTGAGAGGGCAAGCAAGGGTCTATAGCTGAGCGCTGGTTGAGGCGAACAGGAACATCATGTCGAAGGCAAGATAGAGTCCCGAGGCGTTGGACTGATTTATCCGGTTGGCGGTGAGCCCGGAGCCCGAGCAAGATCGGCCTGCAATGACCCGCAAGGGAGTTGTAGGAATAAGGTCAGCAAGGGTCTAAACGCGAGCTACTGGCCGAGACGAATAAGCCCAACATCCCCTCGGGACTCTCTATTTTTGTATGGGTTACGAGCCTCGCGACAACCCCATCCTTATTTTGTATCCCGCGCCTGATCTGTCTTCTTTTGTGTTTCACTGGCCTCGCGATCAATCCCGATATTTCGTCGACTGTTCGCCTATAGATAGACCGTAGAAAGCGAATATTAGACGAACAAAATAATTGTTGCCATACGAATATGTATGTATAGGCTGGGCAGGGGCAACAAACGAAAGGGGATGGGGGATTTCTGCGGGGCGAAATTGGGCTTGACAAGGTGTGCTATGGAAAGTGACGCGGTCCGAGGGTGGCAGCGGTCCCCAAAATCGGGCCTGCCTCGGTCTGGGTGACCCCCGAGAGGGCCAATTTGGGAAAGCGCCGGAAGAAGGGACCATCAGGTTGAAGGCAAGGCCGCATTTTAACCACCGCTAATATGATGCTATAATCGCATCATGATCGATGTCACCCAAGACATTCACTCCCTGACCACTTTCAAGCGCAACTCCTCGGGCCTGATGAAACAAATGAAGAAGACCGGGCGTCCGCTGGTGCTTACGGTCAATGGAAAAGCCGAGGCCGTAGTGCTTGACGCAGCCGCTTACCGCGACGTTGCCGAGCATCTCGACACAGTTGCGAGCATACGAGAGGGGCTTGCCCAAGCGCTACGCGGCGAGGGTCGATTGGCGGACGACGTTTTCGATGAAATGGAACGGGAGGGTTGAACTCCGGCGATGATTTATCGGGTTGTCCTTACTCCCAGGGTCGATGCCGATCTTCGCGCCGCTTATCGCTACATTCGCAAGGAGTCGCCACGGGCCGCTCGGGACTGGATTCGTCGAGCCCGTTTGAGTATTCGAACC
>JBAQJF010000222.1:0-19570 GCA_049300195.1 Terriglobales bacterium
CTGTCGTAAGGCTTGACCGTCTCAAGCTGGCGCATCTTCCATTGCCCCTTGCCAACTTCCTTCAGATCGACCCACGCGCTCGACATGCGCTCGATCTTCTCGTCTTTGTTCACCTTCCAGCGGCCCAAATGATGCGAGCAGGCCACAACACCGGGCGTGAGACCTTCGGTGACCCAGGCATGCAGTACGAAGTATCCGATTTCGGTGTGCACCTTCAGCAAATCACCGGTGCGAATGCCACCGAGCTGTTTGGCATCCACCGGATTTACCCAAAGCGGATTCTTGTGCGAAATCTCATACAAGAATTTCGCGTTTCCCGAACGCGTGTGAATCAAATTCGGTAAACGAAAAATCGGCAGCAGCGTATACACGTCGCCGTGGGCATCTTTCGGCCACTCCACCCGCGGCATATATTGCGGATCAAAATCCGGCGCCGGATTCCCCAGAGAAGCCCCGTGCGCCGAGCGATGAATATGGCTGCGGTAATATTCCGGCAACGCAAATTCGGGCCACTTCCAGTCAGCCATCGTCTTCGAAAATAATTCCAGCTTGCGCGACGGCGTGTTGTAGCCGACTACCGGCTCGCCATCGACCATCACGCCGACCGCCTTGCCATCTTTCTTAATGACGCCATTCGCAGCCACGTCTGACCCGGCCAGATCGGCCGGCGCAACTGCCTTCTCGTTCAAACGGTGAACATCGGTCGTGACTTCGTATGCGCCATACTTGCGCATATATTCGAGCGGCTTTAGTCCTTCTTTCGCTGCCGCTTCCGGCAATCCGGGGACAGAGTTTTCAAATATCCATCCGTAATATTCATCGACCGTTAGCTTTTGTCCGGGACGGTACGGCGACTCGAACCACTGCCGAATGCCCATCGAGCCGTCGGGATCGATCGCCCACGAAAGATTGATCCAGAATTCATCTTCCTCCCACACCTCGCCGACGTTCGCCTGATAGGTGTAGTCGAATTTTTCGCCGGCACGTTCGCGAAGCACGCGCGCCACCGGCTGGCGGAACCCGATCCACTTCCCGGCGTACGATTCCTGGCTCATCAAATCGTGCCGTTCCGAACTGAAGCCCATCGGCAAAACGTAGTCCGCGAACCACGCAGTTTCGCTCCACGTTGGCGAAAGTGCGGCGTGCAGGCCCACCTTCTCTTCGTCGCGCAGCATTTCAATCCAGGAAAAGCCGTCGGGGTATGTCCAAACTGGATTGAACACGCGCGTGAAGTATGCCTCGATGCGCCCGCGCCCTTCCTTGAGAAAATGCGGCAGCAGAAAAGACATTTCGTGTGTGCACAGCGGCCACTCCGGCGGATACAACAATTCGTTCCACCGCTTTTGCGGTGGAGGAGTCTTGAAGGTCTTCGGAACAAACTTGTTCCAGGCATTCAGATTGTGCCCACCCGGCGTACCGACCGAACCCGTAAGCACGTGCAGCAACATGAGCGCACGCGCCGGCTGCCAGCCGCCTAGATTCCCTGACGCGCTACCGCGCCACAAATGCGAAGCAAAGCGGCTTCCGGCGGTCGCAATCTCGCGCGCAATCTTGACGATGACTTCCGCCTTGACTCCACTTTCCTTCTCGGCAAACTCAGGCGTGAACTTGGCATAGTGCCGCTTGAGCGCATCGATCGCGGCGTTGAAGCTCTGCCCCTGCGCCCGGAATCCGTCGACTTCCAACTCTTCCCAGTTCGTCCAATTCTTCACGAACTCGGCGTCGTACCGATTCTCGTCAAGAATCACCTTCGCCATCGCGAGCAGCATGGCGCCCTCAGTGCCGGGATAACTCGGCAGCCAGTAGTCGGCCATGCTGGCGGTGTTTGAGAGCCGTGGATCGACGACCGCCAACTTCGCGCCCGCCATTTTTCCTTCAATAATCCGCTGCGCATGTGGATTGAAATAATGACCGGACTCAAGATGCGCCGACAGCAAGAGAATAAAGCGCGCATTCGCGTGGTCGGGCGATGGACGGTCGGCGTAATGCCATAGAAGATATCCAAGCCGCGCCGACGACGAACAAACATTCGTGTGCGAGTTATGGCCGTCGATGCCCCAGGCCTGAAGCGTGCGCTCCATGATGAAATCGTGGCCGGGCCGGCCGACGTGATACATCACCTCTTCGCCACGATTTTCCTGAAACGCTTTTCGAATACGAGCGCCGAAAGTTTCCAGCACTTCATCCCACGAAGTCCGTGCCCACTGCCCCGAGCCACGGGGGCCAGAGCGCTTCATGGGATAGAGAATGCGATCCGGATCGTGAATCTGATTGATGGTCGCCGGGCCCTTGGCGCACAGGCGTCCGCGGCTCGCCGGATGCATCGGATTGCCTTCGAACTTCTCGATCTTGCCGGTTTCCTTATTCGTATAAGCCAGCAGCCCGCACGCCGATTCACAGTTGAAGCAAACGGTCGGGACAATCTGAAAATGCTTTTCAACGCGCCGCGGCCACTCGTCCGGATCATACTCAACCCAGTCGTCCCACTTCTCAACCGGCGGACAGTAAGCCAGGTGGCTGCCGTCGCGTTTGAAATCAGTCATTGCCCGCTCTCCACATCTCTATCCTAAAAGACGAGGCCCGCTCCGTCTCGGCAGCGCCTCGAACTCAGCTATTCGGCACACTCTGCCCCGCCATCACAAAGCACCATTCAAAAATCAAAAGTCCGGCAAGCACGAGAACCGCAGCTAGACCATCCGCGATCGCGTTGCTACGCGCGGCCAGCATGATAAGGAGCGGCACAACTCCGCCGACCGCAATCGCTCCGCCCCAGAACGCGCGCGAAAAGGGTCCATGCGTGATCAGACGGGCCGCGTAACGCGAATTGTCGGTAGTGTGCGGCATCGCCATCTCGCCCAGCATCATGACCAAATGCAAAATCAAAGTGATGATCAGAGCCGGGACCGCAAACACCCTCGCCGCGTCCGAGCCGCCTAAAACATTCGGAAGCAGCGCCAGCACTGCCGACCCGCACATCAGTGCCTGCACGAACAAATGAGCGGGCAGCAGCGGAGTCTGCCACAGATCGCGGCCCTCGCATTGACCGAAGAGGAAAGCCGTGTAGACCGCGGCTGCAAATCCAACGAGGACCGTAGGCCACAGCAAAATCGAACTGACTGAAGAGAATCCCAAGACCGCTGCCAGCCAGAACACACCGCACAATCCGCTATACGTAATCAGAATAAAAGCTCCGCGAGCGAGCCACGACTTGCTTTGCGGCGTGAACACTACGCGCAGAAAGCGTTCCTTGTGCTCCAAATCCCACACCAGCAAGACGGTCGTGAGCGCGGTAAATAGAAGCGCCACCGTCGCCAGCGCGATGTCGCGCATGCGATCGCCCGTCAGCCGCCCAAGCGCCATCGCAATCGCCGGAATTGCGAGCACTCCCGAGCCGATCGACTTCGTCCAGGAATAAGCCGGAACCTGCCATCCCCAAGGGCGTGCGTGGCCGACGTCATAGGCTGCCAACGCGTTCGGCTGGAGCAGCGGGCTATTTGGCGGATAAATCGCCCCACTTCCGTGCAATGCCGCGTTGCGCTGCGAGAACATATAAAAAGGTTCGTGCCGCGCAGCGGTTGGCACAATTGCTGCCTCATCGGCGTCGATGTAGTAGAGCTTGGGCTGAGTTCCCTGCTCCGGCCGGCGCACACGCACCGTCTCGCGCGCAACCAACTGCGCCACTTCGCTCGACTGATCGCTCAAGTCGCCGGCGATGATCGCGTGCTCCGGACACACGATCACGCACGCCGGTTCAAGTCCAACTTCGGTTCGATGCGCGCAGAAGTGGCACTTCGCGGCCGTGCCTTCGTCCGGATCGATATATATCGAATCGTATGGGCAAGCCTGCATGCACGCCTTGCACCCGATACAGCGATCAGAATTGAAATCGACGATGCCGTCTTTACGGCGGTACATGGCAGTCGTCGGGCAGATGGTGACGCAGGGAGGCTTCTCGCAATGATTGCACCGCGTAACCTGAAAGACGCGCCGGGTGTTTGGATAGGCGCCTTTTTCTACGTACTTAACCCAAGTCCGATTCACTCCGAGTGCGACGTGATTTTCGGTTTTACACGCGACCGTGCAGGCATGGCAGCCGATGCACTTGCGGTTGTCAATGACGAATCCGTATTTCATATCTGGAATTTCAGCTCAAGCCGCGACAGACCATCATAATTGCGAAGCGTCAAAACGAGGTTACGATGTTGAGGCGGAAAGTCACTTTTTCTAAAGTAGTCTTCTAGATTTGATAATCGATGTCTTCCATGATGCGTTGAATTGACTCCGAGAGTGGCTCATGGGTAACGCCCGCGCCCTCCAACTCTTGTACACGATCGCGCAACTTATTGACTTCGCCGGCCACCGCCGCCAGTGCTTCCGAAAGCGGGTCGTTAATCTGCTTCGGATCGGTGATCACCACGCGCTTGCCTTCACGAAAGACGATATGTCCCGGAACGCCGACCACGGTGGAGTCATCCGGCACATCCCTCAACACCACGGAACCCGCGCCAATCCGGCAGTTTCGGCCGACTACAATGTTGCCTAGGATCTTGGCACCGTCACCGACCACAACATTGTCCAAGATGGTTGGATGGCGCTTGCCTCGTTCCTTGCCGGTGCCGCCCAGCGTCACTCCCTGATACAGCGTCACGTCATCGCCGATCACCGCGGTCTCCCCGATCACAACCCCGAGGCCATGATCGATAAAAAGTCGCCTGCCGATCGTCGCGCCGGGGTGTATTTCAATTGCCGTCAGCAACCGCCCCACTTGCGACAGCCAGCGCGCCAGCAGGAGGAATCCATGCTCCCAGAGCCAGTGATTGAGATGATGAAGCCAGACCGCGTGCAGCCCCGAATAGCAAAGATAAACTTCCAGCCGCGAGCGGGCCGCCGGGTCGCGATCCAGCACGGCGACGACGTCCTCGCGAATATGCGACAGCAAACTCGGCATGCTTCAGTCCGAAGCGATCAGTCCGGAAGCGGCACCGTCGGAATTTGCAGTGCCTGGTTCCGCAATCCTTCGAAGAGGATACTACTCAAGTACCTCTCACCGAACGAAGGCAAAATCACAACAATCAATTTGCCCGCATTTTCCGGACGCCGCGCCACTTTCAGCGCCGCGACCACGGCTGCCCCCGAAGAAATGCCGACCAGTAGTCCTTCCTCCAGCGGCATGCGCCGCGCCATCTCGATCGATTCGTCGTTCGTGACCGTGATCACTTCGTCGATGTAATCGCGCCGCAAAATACTGGGCACAAATCCGCCACCGATTCCTTGAATCTTGTGTGGCCCCGGCGGCCCGCCCGAAAGGACCGCGCTATCCGTCGGCTCAACGGCAACGGCTTTGAAAGACGGCTTGCGCGGCTTGATGTACTCGCACACTCCCGTAATCGTTCCGCCAGTGCCAACCCCCGCAATCAGATAATCGACGCGGCCTTCGGTATCTTCCCAGATCTCCGGCCCGGTGGTTTCAAGATGAATTTTTGGATTCGCCGGATTATCGAACTGCTGAAGCATATAAGCATTCGGCGTCGATGCCAGCAACTCATTCGCTTTCAGGATCGCACCCTTCATGCCGCGCAAGCCGGGAGTCAAAACGATCTCCGCGCCCAGCGCAAGCAACAGAACGCGGCGCTCCAGGCTCATCGTATCGGGCATGGTCAAAATAAGTTTGTAGCCTTTCACTGCCGCTACAAATGCCAGCGCGATTCCGGTGTTGCCGCTGGTCGGCTCGATCAGTACAGTCTTCCCCGGCTGAATTTTGCCTGCCCGCTCAGCCGCGGCGATCATGCTCACGCCGATCCGGTCTTTCACGCTGCCCAGCGGATTCTGGCTCTCCAGTTTGCCAAACACTTCGGCAACACAGCTAGCAGTCACGCGATTCAGGCGTACCAGCGGCGTATGGCCGATTAATTCGGTCACGTTATTGGCAATTTTCATAAGTCCTAAATCCTCTGTGTGGTCTATGACCTCTGTGTACTCAGTGGCCTCTGGGGTTCAAGCTTCTCGTGTCCGCCGGCACCTCAGCTCCCGCGCGGCTTTCGCCGCCCCACCCGCGCCAAAATCCTACGCACTTTCTTTGGAGAGATCGATAACCTTTTCGCTGCGCGCGACACTTTTCTCCCCTCGCGCTCGAACACCCGCGCAATTACAATCTCGGCGAACTCGTCGCTAATCTGGCGAAACGACTTCGTCCCCACCGATCCCTGCGACCAAGCTTTAAGCATAGGATCGACACTTCCCTTCTGGAGAAACTTGGCGCGTAGCAACTGCATATCTTTCCAGATGCTCTCCGGTTGCGTCTCCCCGCACGCGGCTCGCGCCAGGTCATAGGATTCGCGCGCGGCCTCCGGGTTGTCAAAAAAGGAGTTGCATTGCGTCAGGCCCTGCCACAAATATGCCGTCGAGAGCAATAGATGATGTTGTGTGTGCTTCGCGAGTTCGATCGCCTCCTGGCTGAAGTCAAAAGCCCTCCGCGCGTGATTGCCGGGATCCGACCCTCCGCCAATTTCCTCTTCCACCTTCGCATTCTCGATCATGCACTGCAGAATCCGCGCGCGCCCCATCAGAATGTAATCGTGCTTCTCCTCCGCCAGTTGATATGCCGATGACGATTCCTCTTCTGCCCGTTGAAAGTCGCCATTATCCAGATGAATGTAGGCGGCGTTCAGATAAACCGTGCCGCTCCCGTGATGATTCGGCCGTTGCCCATAGATTGCCTGCGCCGCCGCCAAATGGTCGAGCGCCTCGCGACGCAACTGCGTCAACCGGCGACGATAACTGGCTCCGGATGCGCCTGCGACCGTCTTCGCTGCCATTGCAGCATCTCCATCGCTGCTCTGTCTCGCCGCCTTCGAGGTCCTCCTCCGCTGCGCGTCGACGTCGATCCTCCTCTGGAGTTGCAGGGCAATGCCGCGCTTGGCGAGCGCCATATTCGCCAGCGACCGTGCCAGATTCGGATGCTGCGGATCGCGCTTGCGATAATGTTCAATCGCATTTTCAAATAACTCGATCGCCTTATCGAAGCGCCCTTCGCGCCTCGCCATGCGCCCGTAAAACGATTGAATGTTGCCGAGCGTCACATAATCGTCGGTGGGCCGCAGCGCATTTTCGGCGACCTCCGAAACCCGCACCGCCTCTTTCCATTTACCCTGCTGAAATAAAATCCAGCCCTCGAGTACCTGCATTACCGCCGCCATGCGCGGACTCCCGAGTTCGAGCGCCAGATCCCTTCCCTTCCCGGTGAAAATCAGCGCCTCGTCGTAATCGCCCCGACGCCGCAGGCAGCGGCCCTTCCAGTAATAGGCAATGGCCAGCAAAAATCGGTTGTCAAGTTCCTCCGGCATACCAAGCACAAAATCAAAATGCGGAATAGCCGTCTCCATTGCCTCGTCGGCCATGGCAACCATCCCGTGTGTCATACGCAGACAAAGGTATTCAGAAATTGAAAGGTGCGAGCAGGAGGAAAAGCGCTGCAGCAAATCCTTGACCATAGGAGAAGCACTGAAGCCGATGTCGCTCCAGATGGCGACCAGCGCCAGCAGCCGCGCGGCGTCCGGCTGGCGTGCATCGATCGCGGCAATGACATCTCGATTCGCGCCTAAACAATCGAGGCCGCGCTCGATTTCACGTGCTGCAACATGCTCCTGTAGTTGCGAGAGCAGCGCTTGATCGATGCGCGCGGTGGCGGAGGAATCCTGGCGTGCGGCCATGCCTAACGTTCTAGTTCAAAATGCTGTTCTAGTCCAATCCCGTTCTAGTCCGATTCGTTCTAGTCCAACAAATCGTAACTGCCAAGCGTGAGGAATTCTGGGAATTCCTCACCCGTCATCATCCGGTCGAGCACCTCCGCCGCCTGCTCTAACCGCCCATCGCCGCTCACATCTTTGCTCTGAAGTTCCGCGGTCCGGTCGCGGAGAATTTGCCTGACCAGGTCCGCCGTCACGATCTTCCCATCGCTCATCCGCGCCCCTTGCCGCACCCACTGCCAAACCTGCGCGCGGGAGATCTCGGCGGTCGCCGCGTCTTCCATCAGGTTGTAGATCGGTACGCATCCATTCGCACGCAGCCACGACCACACATATTGCAGCCCCACGTCGATATTCCAGCGCAGACCCTTTTCCGTGATCTCGCCCTTCGGAACCTCCAGCAAATCCTTGGCGCTGACAGTCCGGTTCGTGCGCGGCTTCGCGATTTGATTCGGCTCCGGCATGTACCGGTCAAAAATCTCCTTCGCAATCGGCACCAGTCCGGGATGCGCGACCCAGGTTCCATCGTGTCCGGCCTGCACCTCGCGCAATTTGTCTTTTTTTACTTTATCGAGCGCCTCTTCATTCGCGGCTGCGTCGTTACGAATCGGAATCTGCGCTGCCATTCCGCCCATGGCATGGATACCGCGCCGGTGGCAGGTTTGAATCAGCAACTCAACGTAGGAGGCAAGGAAGTGGCACTCCATAGTCACCAGCGAGCGGTCGGGCAACACAAATTCCGGATGAGTGCGAAATTTCTTGATGAAACTGAAAATGTAATCCCAGCGCCCACAGTTCAGGCCTGACGAATGTTCACGCAACTCGTAAAGAATTTCATCCATCTCAAACGCGGCGAGGATCGTCTCAATCAAAACCGTCGCCCGAATCGTCCCCCGAGGAATCCCCAACTCATCCTGCGCAAAGCGAAACACATCATTCCAAAGGCGCGCTTCCAGATGGCTCTCCATCTTCGGTAAGTAGAAATAAGGTCCGGTTCCTTTTGCGATCAAGGCTTGCGCATTGTGAAAAAAATACAATCCAAAATCGAAAAGCGACGCCGAGATCGCGTGGCCATCTACCTGAAAATGCTTTTCGTCCAGGTGCCAACCCCGAGGCCGCACCACCAGCGTCGCGGGGTTCGCGCCCACCTCGTACTGCTTTCCCTCCGGACTCACATATCGAATCGTCCCGCGCACCGCATCGCGCAGGTTCTCCTGACCTTCAATATTGTTTTTCCACGTCGGAGAATTCGAGTCCTCGAAATCCGCCATGAAAACATTCGCGCCCGAATTGAGAGCATTGATAATCATCTTGCGCTCGACCGGCCCGGTGATCTCGACGCGACGATCTGAAAGGTCTCTCGGAATCGGCGCAACTCTCCAATCGCCGCTTCGTACCGCCGCGGTCTCCGGTAGGAAATCGGGCCGCCAACCGCCATCCAGCTTTTTCTGAACGGTTTGGCGCCGCGCCAAAAGCTCCTGCCGCCGTCCTTCGAATCGGCCCCCAAGTTTTGACAGAAAAGCCCGCGCCTCTGGACTGAGGATGTCGGTTAGCGTCTGACTTTCGAGAACGGTGACTGCCACTGGCGTACCTCCGGCGTAATTAGATGTCCGTATTCGTCACCATGATTTTACGCTTGGAAAAAAATGCCCGGAATTCGAGGCCCGCCCCCGCCCTAGTTCTCTTAACTAGGTCAATTTGACCCACTAGGTCGCTCGGTCCGTACAGGGTTGTGCCCGCTCGGCGATTCGAGGTCTACTGCACTCGGGACGCAAGGTGGCCGGCAAATTTGATGTGGGAGATGAAAATGCAGCTGAGGAGTTCAAACTCGAATAACGGTAATGGCAATATGAAAGACAAGACCAACGGCAACGGCGCCTGGCCAAGCAGCCCGCGCTGGAATGGAATCAGCCGCCCTTACACTCCTGAAGATGTACAACGCTTGCGCGGTTCGCTCATGATCGAGCACACCATCGCCCGCCGCGGCGCGGAACGACTCTGGGAGCTGCTCAATACCGAATCCTATGTCCCCGCTCTCGGAGCGATGACCGGCAACCAGGCCGTCCAGCAGGTGAAAGCCGGACTCAAGGCGATCTACGTCAGCGGATGGCAGGTCGCCGCAGACGCCAATAACGCCGGCCAGATGTATCCCGACCAGAGCCTCTATCCTGCCGACAGCGTCCCGAATGTGTGCCGCCGCATCAATCAGGCTCTTCAGCGCGCCGACCAGATCCACCACGCCGAAGGTCATCATTCCGAAAACGACCGTGACACCGACTGGTTCGCCCCGCTCGTCGCCGATGCCGAAGCCGGTTTTGGCGGCAACCTCAATGCCTTCGAACTAATGAAAGCCATGATCGAAGCAGGCGCAGCCTGCGTTCATTTTGAAGATCAGCTTTCGTCGGCGAAAAAGTGCGGCCACTTGGGTGGCAAAGTCCTCGTACCCACATCCGAGGCGATCCAAAAACTGGTGGCCGCAAGGCTTGCCGCCGACGTAATGGGCGTCCCCACGCTCATCATGGCCCGTACCGACGCCGACAGCGCGAACCTCATAACCAGCGACGTTGATCCGCGCGACCGCGAGTTCATCACGGGGGAGCGCACCGTGGAAGGGTTCTTTCACATCCGCGGAGGCATCAAGGCCGCGATCGCCCGCGCTCTCGCCTACGCTCCGTACGCCGACGTGATCTGGTGCGAGACCTCGAAGCCCGACCTCAACGAAGCGCGCGAGTTTGCCCAGGCCGTCCACAAAGTGTTCCCGGGCAAGCTACTCGCCTACAACTGCTCTCCCTCATTTAATTGGAAAAAGAACCTGGACGATGCGACCATTGCGAGCTTCCAGCGCGAACTCGGCGGAATGGGTTACAAGTTCCAGTTCATCACTCTGGCCGGCTTCCATGCGCTGAACCACACTATGTTCGAGCTGGCCCGCGCCTACAGCCAATCGGGAATGACGGCGTACTGCAAGCTCCAAGAAGCCGAATTCCTGAGCGAGAAAGAATCTGGCTACGAAGCGGTCAAACACCAGCGGTTCGTTGGCACCGGGTATTTCGACGCCGTCCAGCAGGTGATAACTAGCGGAACCGCCTCAACCACGGCTCTGCACGGCTCAACCGAGGCTGCGCAGTTCGGGAACGGAAACAAAAAGCAGGAGCCAACCAATGGCCACTCTCACGCTTCGAAGCTCGAATCCGATATTGCGGAGCTAGCGCTGGTGCATCCGGCCATGGTTTCAACCGATGGGTTTGAAGACCTGATGCCGTCGGGGGACTAAGAAATCAGCGACCAACCAGTCCTGATCGCAATGACAATATCGTATTAACCGATCGGTTAGTACGATATCGTTTTTTAGGTTTGCGTTGATTCCCAAGAAGGTTAGGCCCTCTCGCCAAGGGCCATCGGATGCCTTTAGTTGCAGTGGTGAGCGCGGCAGGAATCGAACCTGCGACCCACGCCTTAAAAGGGCGTTGCTCTACCAACTGAGCTACGCGCCCCACCGATTTCCAATCTAACACATTTTACGCGGCGACCCGTGAGCCGTCCCATCGCAGGAAGGAATGTAGAAATTCCGCATTCCGCACCGCTTTCCAGCTTCGTCAGCCACGCGGTACACTCGGCATGAATGAAGTGTCAGCGATTGTTATCGGCGGCGGCACTCGCTCTATGCGCTCTGTCCCTCGCGACCCTCGCCTACGCCAGGAAAAAGCCTGAACTATCCACCGTGCGCTGGACGGCCGGCGCCCCCGGTTGCACTTTTGAGCGTGGCGCCGACGGCCGCGAGCGCTGGACCATGAGTGACAAAGATTTCGATATGACGATGCTGGTGGATTCTCAGGAACTCGCCAAGAGCCTCCACCATGGTTTCTATCGCGTATTCGCTGTGTACCTGGCAGTGAACTACAAGGGCGCCGCTAATTTTGAGTTCCCCGCGGACCTGCGCCTGGAATATGTGCGTCATCACGGCGTCATTGAACACCTCATGGATCCCGCTATGCTCCAGAATCGTTTACAGAATGACCTGGATTCAAAGGTTTTTGAAACCGAGCGCCAGATCAAGAAGCATCCTGAGTTGAAGGACGAAAAAACCGCGCGCCTGCGCATCGATGAGAAAGAAGGAGCGGAGTTCATCGACTTCCTGTCGACGCAATATCTTTCATCCGCCGTCCTCAACTCCGGCAATCCCGAGACGCACGGCTGGGTACTGTTTCCCACCCGCAACAAATGGATCGGCCCGTGGAAAGAGCGCGAGGACTTCATGCTCGCCATTTACATGAAGGACAGGGTTTGGCAGTTCCCCTTCTCTCTGCCGCCCCCGCCCGCCGACTTGATCCTGCGCAAACCAGATGACTAGCGCGGCATTCTTTTGCCGCTTTGAGAACACTTTTCGAAATGTCTGCGGTAGACATTGTGTTAGAGTCCCTGCTCATGGAAACGGCTCCTAAGCCCGCATCCGAGAAAACTCCATCCGGCGCCAAGCCGGCCGTCGTGCTCTATTGCCCAGTTTGCGCGGTCGAAGTAACCGACCCATTGACCTGCGGAGATTGCTCGGCCGTAATCTGCCGCCGGTGCGGAACGCCGCTTGAGTCTTCCGACGATCTGGCGATGGGATGAATGGTGCACGACGTTCTGAAATGACCGCATGAGCCCCGTGACCCCGGTTCCCGAGATAGAAAAATCGGCTGCGCAACCGAGCCTTGTCCGCGGCCTGAGTCTGCTCGACTCCGTGTTGCTGCTGGTAAGTGGCATTATCGGCTCTTCTATTTTCCTCACGGCCAAAGATATCGCCGGCTCACTTCCGAACACCAAGTTGTTTTTTCTGGTGTGGGTTCTCGGCGGCGCGATCTCGCTTTGCGCCTGCGTGGCCTTCGCTGAACTCGGCTCGATGTTTCCCGACTCCGGCGGTCAATACATTTATCTGCGCGAAGCGTACGGCGATCTGCCTGCGTTTCTCTATGGCTGGATGTTGTTCGCGGTCGCCAACGGCGGATCGATCGCCGCGCTTTCCGTAGCGTCGGCGGCTTACATGGGGAACATTTTTCCCGCCATTTCGCAGGATCGCGTTATTTTTTCGGCGATCGGCATTGTGTTCACACGCGCCCATCTGGTCGGCCTCATTCTGATCGTCATTCTCACTTACGTAAACGTCGTAGGCTTGCGCTGGGGCGCGCTTCTTCAAAATGTTTCCACCTGGACGAAATTTGCCGCGATGGCTCTGTTCGTTGGTCTCGGATTTGCCATCGGCAAAGGCCATTGGTCAAACTTCAGCGCGCACGCGCCCGGCGGGGTAAGTGCTGGCTTAAGTCCTGGCCAGCTCATTTCAGCGCTGGGCGTGGGATTGATCGCCGTCTTCTGGGCCTATGACGGATGGGTCTACATCACCTGGGTCGCGGGCGAAGTCAAAAACCCACGGCGAAATGTGCCGCTCGCCATGGTGCTCGGTGTGCTCGTCGTGGGCCTGATTTACATCGCGATGAACATGACCTACGTCTACGCCATGCCGCTCAGCGAGGTAGCGAAGCATGAAACCATCGCGCACGCCGCCGCAGCCATGTTGTTTTCTCCGCGCGCCGCGTTTTGGCTTTCCGCGATGATTGCCATTTCGTGCTTTAGCGCCGCCGCTACCTGCACGCTCTCCGGCGCGCGCGTTTATCTTGCCATGGCGCAGGACGGCGTCTTTTTTCGCCGCATGGCCATCATCCACCCGAAATGGCGGACGCCCGCCTTCAGCCTGATCGGACAAGGCATCTGGGGAGCCGCTTTGACCCTGACCGGCCATTACGACGATCTCTACACCTTTGCGATCTTCGGCATGGTGCTTTCCTACACGCTCACCGTAGTTGCTCTCTTCGTGCTCCGGCGGACAAAGCCCGAAATTCCGCGATCCTATCGCTGCACTGGATACCCTTGGCTGCCCGCCATCTATATCTTAGTCGGAGCCGCGTGGACTCTAAACACCATCATCACGCGTCCCATCCAATCACTCATTGGCCTGGGCATCATTTTGCTTGGCGTACCCGGCTATCTCTATTGGAAGAAGAAGAGCCGTACAATACTCGCCCAGGACTAACCTCGGGTTCATGTAGTGACGCGAAAACTCCTGCTCAAAGACTGTAGTTCTTTGCTCCATGTCTTCCCTCAACGTTTCAAGCCATGCCGCCAACGCCGCAGTTTGGTGCTATAGTTCTGCCACCATTCCCCTCTGGAATCGGTTCCGTCGCAAGGAAGGCTTGCTATGACTCCCCATCGATTCGAGGCTGCTCTTCACAAAGTTTGCGTCATCTTTGCAATCGCGCTCGTTCTCAGCGCCGTCTCTCACGCGTCAGCGTACAAGAAGGTTTACAGTTTCGCCGGCGGCTCGGATGGCAGCGATCCCGCATCCCCCCTGACTTTCGACAGCGCCGGAAACGCATACGGCACCACTGCGGCTGGAGGCGACTTCGATCTCGGCACGGTCTTCATGATCACACCTTCCGGCGAAGAGCAGGTGCTCTACAGCTTCGAGGGCGCCGCCGACGGTTCCGATCCCCATGGCGGTGTCATTCTCGACGCCGCCGGAAACCTCTACGGCGCAACCGTGGCTGGCGGCTACGGCGGCATTTGCGCGGGCGACGGCTGCGGAGTTGTTTTTGAATTGACGAACTCAGGCTCCAGCTGGAGCCTGATCACGCTGTACAGCTTCACCGGCCTGAACGACGGCTTCGGCCCCGGCAGTCCTCTGACCTTCGACAGCGCCGGGAATCTTTACGGCACAGCCCCCGACGGCGGCGCTCATTCCGCGGGCGTAGTCTTTGAACTCTCTCTAACCAAAGACGGTTGGGTGCAAAAAGTCATTCATGCCTTCACCGGCCGCAAGGATGGCGCGGTCGGTTCGCTCGGCGCGCTGCTTCTCGATGCGGCGGGCAATCTCTACGGCACCGCTGAGATCGGTGGCCCCGCTGGCGCCGGCTCAGTGTACAAACTCTCTCCCAACGGTCGCGGCTCATGGAAGACGACGGTCCTTTACGACTTTCAAGGCATGCCCGATGCCGCGAATCCCTACGGTGGTTTGATTTCAGACGCGGCCGGCAATCTCTACGGCACCACTTATTTCGGCGGCCAAAGCGGAGTCGGCGCCGTCTTCCAACTCACGCCCGGCCCGAACGGAACGTGGCAGGAAAATATTCTTTACAACTTCCAGGGAGGCACCGACGGGAGTTTCCCCACATCCACCCTTCTCTTCGATTCGTCGTTCACCCTTTACGGAACGACCTCCACCGGAGGCCGTCCGTCCTGCGACTGTGGAACAGCCTTCAGCCTGAAGCTATCTCGCGGCCACTGGAAAGAAAAGCTCCTCCATCACTTTGGAGTCCGTCGCGACGGTTCTTATCCCAATTACGGTTTGACGTTCGATAATGCCGGCCATCTTTACGGCACCACGCCGGTGGGCGGCGAGAGCGGTCAAGGCTTGGTTTTTCAGTTGACTCCTTAGCCCACGCAGGCAAACATTTTCGCCGGGCAGCCACCGGCTGTTTGCTAATTACGAAAGGCCGTCAGTAATGAATATCGGAAACCGTGCTCTCTCCGCCTCCCTGACATTAATCCTCACTGGCGCGCTCTCCATCAGTGGTTGGGCCCAGTCGCACATTACGGGAACACTGCCGGATGGCGCCACTTATGTGATGGACGTCCCAGCCCCGTGGAATGGTGTCCTGCTGTTATACAGCCACGGCTATAACGCAGGTCCTCAAAACCCGGCTTACGATGTCGGTGATGGCTCGACCGGTGCCTACCTGCTCGCCGCCGGATACGCGCTGGCGGGTTCATCCTACGCGACCACCGGCTGGGCCGTGCATGAAGCTCTTCCCGACCAGATCGCGACGCTCGACGTTTTCCAGACCATATTCGGCACTCCCAAGCGAACGATCGCCTGGGGACACTCCATGGGCGGCATCATTACCGCGGGCCTCGTGCAGCAGTATCCCGATCGTTTCGCGGCCGGACTGCCCATGTGTGGTGTGACCGGAGGCGCTGTCGGCTTCTTCAACGAAATGCTCGATTCTGCCTTCACCTTCAATACGCTGGTGGCCGGCAGATCGCTCCAGGTCGTTAATATCTCCGATCCTCTCGACGACTACAATAACGCGGAAGGCTGGCTCGGCTATGCGGAAGGTACGGCTCAGGGACAGGCGCGCATCGCCCTGACCGCGGCAATGGCCGATGTACCTGGCTGGTGGGACCCAGGCTCCCCCGAGCCCGCGTCCACCGATTACACCACCCAGCAGGTGAATCAGTTTTACTGGCTTGCTTATGACCTCTTTCCCTTTGCGTTTTACTATCGCGCCGAACTCGAAGGGCGCGCCGGGGGAAATCCTTCCTGGAATCTGGGCGTGAACTACACCAAGCAATTGCAGCGGGCCGCCACCAACGCAGAGGTGCAAGCCTTGTATACCGCTGCCGGACTCAGCCTCGGCGCCGACCTCGCCACGCTCACCCGCGCGGCCAGATTCGTGCAGAATCAGGGCGCGGAAAACTATCTGATCCAGAACATCGTCTTCAATGGCCAGCTTTCCGTTCCCGTGCTCGCGCTCCATACCACCGGCGACGGATTGGTGCCGGTGGAAGACGAGCAGGCCTACCTCGCCACAGCCCGCGAAGGTGGAACTCAGGCTCTGGTGCGCGATTTGTTTGTCCACCGCGCCGGACACTGCACGTTCACTCCGGCAGAGACCGTCGCGGCGTTTCAAGCGCTCACCACACGCCTCGCTACCGGAAAATGGAAAGGACTTGGAAATGCGGCCATGAATACGGCCGCGGACGACCTCGGGCCTTCGATGAACTATCTATACCTCAACAACCAGTATGTTTATACGTCGCCGGCTTTTGAAGCCTTTAAGTCACCGAAATTCTTGCGGCCGTTTGACGCGTTCAGCAAATAGAGCGCGGCTCCCGGACGCCGGAAAAGCAGTGCGACGCCCTCGACAGGTGTAAGTGCATCCCCGCTGTTCTTTGGCGCTTGACAAGTGACGGGTCGCGGTACAGAATTCTGCGGGCAGTTCGGCCGGCAACCTCCCCGCCGTGCCCGTAGTCCGTTTGTCACTTCTCACAAAGGAAGATCCTATGTCGAATCCTTCCAGAGGAATTCTGTTCTCCACACTAGCGGCCATCCTGATCGCCTTACTCTCCGGAACCGCCGCCGCGCAAAAGCACATCACCGGCACGCTAGCCGATGGCGCAACCTACGTGATCGACGTCCCGGCAAACTGGAATGGCACGCTGCTGCTCTATAGCCACGGGTACGTCTCGCCCGGCGGCTCGAACCCCGCCGAAGACGTGGGCGATCCTCTCACGGGCGCTTACTTGCTGGCTGCCGGTTACGCACTCGCGGGCTCGTCTTACGCCACGACTGGCTGGGCCGTTCAGCAGGCGGTCCCGGATCAGATTTCAACGCTCGCTGTATTTCAGTCGGATGTCGGCACACCGACCACAACCATTGCCTGGGGACACTCTCTCGGCGGCATGATCACCGCCGCACTCGTGCAGGAGTATCCGACCCAATTTAACGCGGCGCTCCCCATGTGCGGAGTCGTTGCCGGTGGCGTGGGAACCTGGAACCAGGCTCTGGATGCCGAATTTGCATTCAATACTCTGGTAGCGGGCGGCGCGCTTCAAGTCGTGTATATCAGCAATCCAACCGCGAATCTCACCGCCGCGGAGGTATATCTCTCCGCGGCCCAATCCACACCTCAGGGAAAAGCCCGGATCGCCCTGACAGCGGCGCTCGCCGATACGCCCGGCTGGTACGATCCCACTTCTCCCGAACCCGCCGAAACCGATTACACCGATCGCGAATCAAATCAGTTTTCCTGGATGCAAAACGTCGACTTCCCATTTGTGTTCGATTTTCGCGCCGAGCTGGAAGGACGCGCCGGCGGCAATCCGTCATTCAACAATGGCATCAACTATATGTCGCAACTGAAAAAGTCAGTCAACTACGACGAGGTGCAGGCGCTCTACACCGCCGCCGGGTTGGACCTGGCCGCTGATCTAGCGACGTTGAAAAAAGCCTCGAGAATCACGGCCGATCCCGGCGCCTTGACTTACCTGACCGAGAACGTTATTTACAACGGTCAGTTGCCGATCCCAGTGCTGACTATGCACACAACCGGAGATGGACTCGTGTCCGTGCAGGACGAGCAAGCCTACGCATCGGTAGCCAGCAAAGCGAAAGACAAGCCTGAGCTGAAAGAAATTTTCGTCCATCGCGCCGGCCACTGCGAATTCAGCCCCGCCGAAACGATTACCGCCCTGCAAACGCTGCTGCTGCGCATGAGCACCGGCAAATGGAAGAATCTGACGCCGACCGATCTGAACAATGAGGCGAACTCGCTGGGTGCGACCTACAACGTGATTGAAGTAAACGGTCAGGCGGTCGCCGCTGCACCGGCGTTTGAGACTTACAAGCCGTCGAAGTTTTTGCGGCCCTATGATGCGTTTACGAAGTAGAAGAGGCACCCACAAGCCTGACCTCTCCACTGAATCATTCTGGTTTGTACTGGCCCCGGGCATTCGCGACAAACAAACGCCACGCTGCCTTTCTTCGTGCGAGTGCTCCCGAGCAGAAGCTGAAAAACGCATAGAGAATGGCTGAAACGGCGAATCCAAGGGTCGGTGCTGCCAGCAAGTCCCAAGGACCACCTATGGCGTCGAGGTCGCCGCGGACCGGATACCTTCCGCTCTGTATTTCCCATAGAAATCTCATTAGGTCGCAGGACAGGACTAAGCCGGAAAGAATGAGGGTCAGAATAGCGAGATTCTTGATGCCTGCAACTCGTAGGGCACCTTTATCCCAGAGGTACTCGAATCGCGGGATCGCCGTTGCCACAATCTGCGAACCTGCCTCAGAACTTTCAACCTTCGCTAAATTTGTGCCCTCGTTAGACGAAGCGTTCGGCCGTGCGAGTTTATTGGCTATTGCTCTTGCAACGAGCAGATCGGCAGCGTCGCGATCCCTATGTCGGGACGAGTTTGGCCTAGCGCGGGACACATGCCAGAGTTTCAGTGCCAGTTGTAGAGCTCTCGAAAGGGAAAACACCAGCACGAGCAAGAGGTACAGACAAAACAACTTATCGATCACCGCCATGGTCTTATACACGGATAACAGGGATATTAGATCCCAAGCAGCGAGCGACTCTCGCATTTACCCTCCCAGGGCTTCAATCGTAGCTTTCACGCCCTATGAAAAGCCCATAGAACTACTGCTCAGTTAGACACCATGCACGAGTTCCTGTCTCAACAAAAAGGCACGGGAGTCTTGCTCGCCGTGCCTCTGCGTCTCCGCGGTGAGAGAAGTCCTAAACCGGCGTAGCCGTCTTCCGATTGGGATTAAAGAACGGCAGCGGCACAACTGTCGCGGTCGTCTTCATGCGCTGCGCTTCGATCGTGAGTTCCATCTGAAGTTTCGTACCATTCTTGGCGAATTCCGTACTAACGCTAGCCAAGGCAATCAACTTCTTCAGCAGCGGAGAAAACGCCGTCGTAGTCGCCTTGCCGATCTGTCGATCGCCCGAATAGATAGGCACAGCCACCCGCGAAGCCTGGCTCGGCGCAGCAGGCGATAATCCGAACTTGTCGAACTGTTCTTCTACCTCCACCCAATCGACTTCCAACCCAACCAACTGCCGCGCCACGCCATCTTTGAGATCGTGCTCCAGCGCGCGTTTGCCGATAAAATTCTCTTTTTCCAGATGCACCATCTTTCCGAAGCCAAGCTCGTAGGGCGAATACTTCTGCGACGGAATCAGCGCCTTCTTCGAACTGATGTAATCCACTTCAATCAGCAAAAGCCC
>JBAQJF010000223.1:0-2006 GCA_049300195.1 Terriglobales bacterium
CATTTTACCCGATTCGGATTGACTTTGAAGCCGGCGGCATCGAGCGCATTGAGCGATTCCCAGTGGCTTTCAAAGAATGGGCGCCCATCGCGCAGCAGGAAATACGCAAAGTAGTCGAGCTGGCGGGAGGCGGTTATGGCTGGATCGAGAGCACGTAACGCGCCGGCCGCGGCATTGCGCGGATTCGCGAAGCGCGGCAGGCCCGCCTCTTCGTTTTTCTTATTTAGCCGTTCAAAAGAACGGCGCTGCATGACTACTTCTCCGCGCACTTCAAATGGACCGTCGTCAAGTGTATGAGGACGGACCCGCAACGGAAGGGAACGAATGGTCCTGGCATTGGGCGTAACGTCCTCACCGATGCTGCCGTTGCCGCGTGTGAGCGCTAGCAGGAGGCGGCCGGCGTCATAGCGAGCCGCCATGGAGAGGCCATCCAGCTTCAATTCGGCGACATAGGCGAATGACGCCGATCCCAACAGTGTGTGGACACGGGAATCGAACTCGCGCAATTCCGCTTCTTTGAGCGCGTTGTCGAGGCTCAACATGGGGGAGCTGTGGGGCGCTTTCGCGATATCCTCGCGGGGCTGGCCACCTACGCGCTGGGTAATGGAGTCCGGGCTACGAACTTCCGGATGTTCGGATTCCAGTGTTTGCAATTGGCGAAATAACGCGTCATATTCTGTGTCGGTTATCTCCGGCTGGTCGAGTACGTAATACTGGTATTCGTGGTGCTCCAGTTGCCGCCTCAGTTCATCGGCACGTTGTTGGGGCGTCTGCTCCATCAGTAAACCTATAATGACAAGTTCGAAAAAGTTTCAGGCGAAACGCGCCGCCGTAATTTATAACCCGTTTGCTGGGCGGCTATCCCGGAGTGCACGTTCGCTCCACCGTACCACTGAGTTGTTGTCGCGCCAGGGAATTGAGGCGGTTCTGGTGCCCACGTCGGGGCCCGGAAGCGCGTCGGACCAGGCGCGGCGCCATGTGGAAGACGGATGCGACCTGGTGATCGCCGCGGGTGGCGACGGGACCATCAACGAAGTGGCCAACGGGCTAGTAAATAGCCGGACGCCCTTAGCGATTCTTCCAGGGGGAACGGCAAACGTGCTGGCGCGTGAGATGCGTGTTCCCATCAGCATTGAGAGGGCTGCCGCCCAGATATCGAACTTGTTACCGCGGCGGATTGCGGCGGGTCTGCTGACGCGCGAGGGGTGCGAACAGCGAGCTTTCCTGTCGATGGCCGGCGCCGGGCTGGACGCCGAAATCGTATATCACCTCGACTTGGACTTGAAGGCAGTGACCGGGAAACTGGCCTATTACGTCGGAGGCCTTTTCCAGGCGATGCGCCCGCTACGCGAATTCGAAGTGGTCGCGGACGGGAAGAGTTATGAGGCGAGTTTCGCCCTGATCAGCCGCGTGCGGAATTATGGGGGCGACCTGGAAATTGCGCGCGGCGCATCGCTATTGCTCAACGAATTCGAAGTGGTCTTGTTTCGTGGGAAGTTCGGCATTCAATATCTGCCCTATTTGTTGGGAGTCGCTTTGAAGTGCGTGGACCGGATGAAGGGTGTCACCATATTGCGGGCGCAATCCGTGACTTGCAACCGGCCCCCCGCAGGCGACGTTTATGTTCAGGTGGATGGCGAGTTGACCGGAAAGGTACCGTTTTCGGCGGAAATTCTGCCGGACGCGCTCACCTTGCTGGTGCCCCCGGAGTATATGGTCCGGGAGCAGTCCTACGCCGCGGTTCCGGTCTGCGTCTAACACGATCCCCCGCAGATTTTCGATGGACAATGTAACCCACTCGCTAACGGGCCTCGCGTTGGCGAGAGCTGGGTTGGACCGCATCTGTCCCCGGGCGACGATGCTGCTGATCATCTCCGCGAATATTCCCGACTGCGACATTGCGGGCTTATTGGGCGGACGGTTGGAGTACCTGGAAGTGCACCGCGGGTATACACACTCGTTGCTCTTTTTGCCGGTGATGGCGCTAGTTTCCGTGGGCATTGTCG
>JBAQJF010000224.1:0-6808 GCA_049300195.1 Terriglobales bacterium
AGCGGCCCAATATAAATCGGGTCAGTAATACAGTTGAATCCCCATCTCCAGACGCAGCAAGTCAAGCAATATCCAAATTCGCACACTTGAATGCACCCGCCGCCCCACGAAATATAGAGCAGCGGAATTTTGCCGATCTCCGACACCGGGATCGGCCGCCACTTACCCATTTGCTTCGCCAGCCGCCGCTGCGCTTCTTTCAGTACCGCCGTCAATTCCGGAGAAGCCGGCCTCGTCTCTTTGCAAGGCTCCACTTCGATCCCCGTCACCATTCCATTCTTCACCACCGCCCGAACCAGTTTGCGGCAGCAGCCTCCGGACAGAAATCCAATTTCAATCGTGTGATTTCCTTTTTCAAGTCGTCGGTAATCGAGCGACTTCAGCGAAGCCAGCGGCTCAAATTCAGGCAGACGAACTTCCACTTCGACAGTGCGTTTGAACTTTAAAAGAGCTTTGCTCTTCTTAACGGCCTTCGGCATATTCAATTCCTCCCGACGTTAGGGGTAGTGCGAGGGGCTGACGTTATGGTGACATCGGGGAGCAAATCGTGACATTGGCAAAATCGTAATATTGGCAAATCCTAACGACGACCGTAACACCGGTTGGCTGATTCGATTCCACAACTCCATTCTTCACCGCCGCCCGAGCGATCCTGCGGCGGCAGCCCCAGGGATAGAAATCCGCCTCTGGCACACGCCGGAAACGCTGGACAACGCCGATTAAGTCTGTGATTTTGTCCGTGAACCCCTGTGTACTCTGTGGTTTACGCCTCTTCTCGCCTGCTTAATCGGTGTTTTCCCACCTGAAATGTCTAACAGGCACACCTTGTCAACTTGACAAAATCGCTGCCGCCCGAACCCCCATAAACAAGGATGCGATCCCGCAACTCCTTATTCCGCAACACGCGCTATAAGTGCTTTATCCTCAGAGCCCGAATAACGGCCGATCCACCCGTTCCCGCTAACCCCATGATTCTCCTGCGCATGGAACAGATAAGGAATGAACCAAAAAAATCCGCCCCAGTACCAGACAGTAAACATCAATCCAGTGACGGCCCCCGATTTCGGCACATTTCAGCCGCCCCGAAAATCAAATTTATTTTCGCCCCGTCAAATTCGTAATTTCTTCGCCTAGGGCGAGCTTAACTGTACGTACAATAAAGTCAACAATTTCGCGTGCAAAACTTCCCGAAAAATAAAAATGAAGATACGTCCCACGCGGAACGGACGGCCTCCGGAGTTTGGGGAAGGTAACGAAGTGCCCCAAATCTCTCGCACCTCGACCCGAATCCCCGCCCGAAAGCCGGGAACCCGCAAACCGCTAACTAACTGAGTCCACTCATGATAGATTCTGCTCTAGGCACCATGCGCGTAATCATCGCAGGCGGAGGCACCGGCGGACACGTAATCCCCGCCCTGGCCATCGCCCAGCAACTAAAAAAGCAATTCGACGCCGAAGTTCTTTTCATCGGCACCGCCCGCGGCATTGAAACGCGTCTCGTCCCGCAAGCCCATTTCCCTCTACAACTTATCCAGGTAGGCGCCCTGAAAAACGTAAGCCCGATAACGCGCGCCAAAACCCTGTTCGATCTCCCCCGCGCCCTCTGGACTTCGGGCCGGATCGTCTCCGACTTTCGCCCGGATGTTGTTGTAGGAGTGGGAGGTTACGCCTCCGGCCCAGCCATGATAGCCGCCCTCCGCCGCCGCATTCCAACCCTCGCCTTCGAGCCCAACGTAGTCCCCGGATTCGCAAATCGCCTGGTAGCCCGCTTCGTCTCCGCAGCCGCAGTGCACTTCCAAGAAACCTGCGAATATTTTCGAAACTGCAAAGTAACCGGCGTCCCAGTCCGAGCCGCCTTCTTCACCATCGCTGCGAACAATCAGGGCGGAGCCCCCACGCTCCTGGTCTTCGGAGGCAGTCAGGGTGCGCACGCCATCAACCAGGCCATGATGGAATCGCTGCCTGGCTTGCGTGCAAAAGTTCCCACGATTCACGTCATCCATCAGACTGGCCAGCGCGACTTCGACGCCGTGCAAGCCGCCTATCAGCGTGCGGGAATCTCGGGTGAGGTGCACAAGTTTATCGACGACATGCCCGCAACCTTCGCCCTTGCCGATCTGCTAGTGTGCCGCTCCGGAGCCAGCACGGTGGGCGAAATTACAGCAGCAGGGAAGCCGGCAATCTTCGTCCCATTCCCCCGCGCCGCCGACGATCACCAAAACAAGAATGCACGCGCTCTCGAAGGCGCGGGGGCAGCGGTCGTAGTCGAAGAATCAAATTTAGAAGCGGCGTATCTGGTGGAAACGATCGCGACTCTGCTCGGCGATCGAGCGCGCCTGCGCGCGATGTCGGCGGCAGCAAAGTCGTTAGCCCATCCGAAAGCAGTGGAAGAGATCGCAGAGATGATCAAGCGCTTGGCCGGACCCGATTAGGGCTTTGTTCACCAGAGAGGCGCAGTGGGAGGCAATTTTCAAGTGGTTTCTCAGTGGCTCTGTGGTGAACGAATCTTCTTAGCGCGTTCTCCGGTTCGGCAAAGAAGTGTTCTATGATCAGCGTGCATCCGCGAAAATCCGTGGTGAAATGAAGTTAGTTGGCAGCGAAGACATGTTCGCCAAGATCCAGCGCATCCATTTCGTAGGCATCGGTGGCATCGGCATGAGCGGCATCGCCGAGATCATGCTGAATCTCGGCTACAAAATTTCCGGCTCGGATCTGAAGAGTTCTGCCGTAACGCAGCGGCTGGCAAGTCTGGGCGCGCAAACCTTCGAAGGCCATAAAGCAACCAACATCACCGGCGCCGATGTAGTCGTCACTAGCTCAGCCATCTCCATCGACAATCCCGAGGTCGCCGAAGCTCGCCGCTTGCACATTCCCGTCATCCAGCGCGCCGAGATGCTCGCCGAACTTATGCGCCTCAAGTATGGAATCGCCATCGCCGGCATGCATGGCAAAACCACCACGACGTCAATGATCGCCGCTGTTCTGGCCGCGGGAGGTCTCGATCCTACGGTCGTCGTCGGCGGCCGCGTCGATGCCATGGGATCGAATGCACGGCTCGGCAAGTCGCAATATCTGGTGGCCGAAGCCGATGAGAGCGACCGCTCATTCCTCAAGCTTTCCCCGATACTGTCTGTCGTCACCAACATCGACCGCGAGCACATGGACTGTTATCGCGATATGCGCGACGTCCGCCGCACTTTCCTGGAATTCATGGAGCGCGTGCCCTTTTACGGCCTGGTCGTCGGCTGTCAGGACGATCCAATTCTTCAGCGCCTGCTACCGCGTGTTCATCGCCGGGTCACGACTTACGGTATAGGCCCTGGCGCCGATTTCCGGATTACTGTTCATCCGTCTGAAGCGAGCGGAGAGCACGCGCCACTCAACCGTTTCCGCGTTATATATAAAGAGAAGGACGGAAAAGAAAAGGATTTAGGCGAGTTCACGCTCCGCGTTCCGGGAACGCACAACGTGCTCAATGCCGCGGCCGCGGTCGCCGTCGGCACCGCGCTCGACATCGCCCCCGACCAGATTCGCGTGGGGCTTGATGAGTTCCGCGGCGTCGATCGCCGCTTCCAAATCAAGGGCAAAGTCGGCGGCGTGAGCGTGGTTGATGACTACGGACATCACCCCACCGAAATCCGCGCCACTCTCGCGGCGGCGCGCCAATGCGGATTCCGCCGCATCCACGTCATCTTCCAGCCCCATCGCTTCACCCGCACGCGCGATCTGCTCGACGAGTTCGCAACCGCCTTCCCCGATGCCGACACGCTCTCGGTGCTCGACGTTTATGCCGCCAGCGAAAAACCTATCGACGGCATTACCGGCGACGCGCTGGCCCAGCGCATAACCGATAAGGGGAAGGGAAGTGTTGTCTACCTTCCATCTTTCGCGGATGCGGTGGAACGTGTTTCCGCTCTGGCTGAACCAGGCGATCTTGTCCTTACGCTCGGTGCGGGCAGCGTCTCGCAACTGGGCGCGATCATTCTTGACAGGCTCGAAAAAAAATCCTTGGCCGCCAGCCGTTGATGACCCGCCATTGTTTTTGTCTTGTTGACGTTTTTTCACCCCACCCGTCCAACGCTCAGAGGATGAGGCTCCCATGAATACCCCCAAAGCCGCCTATTGGTTCGCCCTCGCATTATTTGCCCTCGCTATCCACAGCGAGTATCAACGGGGAGCATTCCCCGCCTTCCATCGTGCGGCCAATAACGCCAGTGCCACGCTGTGCCATCTGACTGTAAAGGCCGAAAGAACCGTTGCCATGGCTAGGCTGATCATTGGGCGGCCCGCACCCTCTACTGACCAACTGCTGGCTGGTCTTGATGCGAGACAATTGGCGGACGCTAGACGGATCGCCGAAGATGGAGCCGAGATGGCGCGTGAAGAGGCTCAAGATCGGGCCGAAATGCTGCGCGACGAAATCCGGGAACAGGTTCGAGATCGCGTTCGCGACCAAGTTCGAGACGAGCGGGTCCATGCCCGGGCAGAGATCGTTCGCGCCCAGACTGAAATGCAACGTTCCCAGATACGGGAGCTTCGTGTGTTGAGCCAATCTCGAGTCCTCATCGGCAACGGTGTCGATCTGCCGGTGATCTCGGTCATGCCCAGCCATTGCCCGCACTCCGCGATTCGCGTCGACGTGCCGTCCATTGACTTGCACATGGACGATTTTGCACACGAGTGATTTGCGCATGGACGACTCAATCCGATAACGATGCAGATTCGCAATAATGTTTTCCATGCTCCTGCACTGAACTTTTCACTGTCTCGTTCTGCGAAATCGGGTTATAGTTATTTTGCTCAGCGGTTTTCTGTCGACAACTGACCCGAACCTTGGCGCGGAAATCCAGTTCCACCGCCGTTCAGGAAGAGTTGTATCCCCCCCATGCGCGGGTTGACGTGCGCGATTACGACTCTCGCGAACACGACCATTCCTCACGCTCCCACCGAGACTCTTTCGACGACTCACGCATCATCGATCTGGAAGAAGAGCAGCAATCTCCGTTCCTGCGCGGCCAGAAGCGTGTCTCGGCCCGTCGCGGAACGCTTCCGAAAAAAACTGCCATTGGGTTAAAGTGGGCCGCGCTGGCCCTCGTCATAGTCGCGATTCTGGGTGCGTCCGGCGCGGAACTTTACAGCTACGGCAAACATACCTGGCGCTTTCGCATCGATTCCAGCGATCAGATCGAAGTCAGGGGCGCGCAGCACGTGCCGCATGCCCAGATCATGGAAGTGATGGGTGGCGATATCGGCCGCAACATCTTCTTTATTCCGCTGGCCCACCGCAAACAACAGCTCGAGCAGATTCCCTGGGTCGAATCGGCCAGCGTGATGCGCTTTGTGCCGAATCGCCTGCGCATTGAAATCCACGAGCGCACACCGGTCGCATTTGCCCGCATCGGTGCGCACATTTCCTTGATCGATGCGGGCGGAAACCTGATGGACCTCGAGCCCGGGCCGAAACACAAGTATTCGTTCCCGGTAATCACCGGTATGAACGCCGGTGAGTCGCTCTCCGTCCGGGCCGCGCGTATGAAGAATTACAACGACCTGATTCAGCAGCTTGACTACAGCGGCGCGCACTATTCGCAAGACCTCAGCGAAGTCGATATTGCCGACCCCGAAGACGTGAAGGTCGTCACCGCCGAGCCATCGGGCGGGGTGCTCGTGCATCTCGGCAACGCAAATTATCTCCAGCGCTATCGCGTTTACGTAACGCACGTTGAAGCCTGGCGCCAGCAATTCGAAAAACTCGAATCTGTCGACTTGCGTTTCGACGGCCAGATCATCGTGAATCCCGACCTTCAGGGTCTTGCGCGCCAACCGGCCCTCACGCGGACTGCGGCCAAAGCCGCGCTTGCTGCCGGCGTGAAGAATGCGGCCATCGTTAACTACGAAAAGTTTGTGAATCGCCCCTCGGCCGTGGGCAAGCCCGTGCCGCCGAAGGCGAAAGCCGGAACAAAAGCAGTTTTCAAGGGCGGAGCGAAAGTTGTGCCAAGGCCCGGTTCGAAATCTATGGTAAAGCACTCGGCCCATCAGACGGCGACGAAATGGAAAGCCAAATCAGTGGCGGCCAGGCACGGTTTCGTGTCGAAGGCGCCTTCCACATTGGCCGCAACTCGGGCCAATCAAAAACCTGCTGTTCAGCAACTTGTTCAACAACCGTCGATTTCATACGGTAAGACTCAAACAAACGAACCGAAACCTACTCCCGCAGCCTCCTCCTCGACCGTCGCCGCCAGAAGCCAGAAAAAACCGAGCCCGGCCATCAAGGAGGCTCCGCAGAATTAGCCATGCCCACCCACGCGCCCAATTTCATTACCGCCATCGACGTTGGCAGCGCCAAGACCAGCGTTCTGGTCGCCGAACTAAGCGACAACGGCCTGCGCTATCGCGGACACGGTGTCACCGAGTCGCGTGGCCTGCGCAAGGGAGTGATCACCGAACTCGACAAAGCCGTTGGCAGCATTCAAAAAGCTGTGGAAGCCGCCGAAGACGTTGCCGGCATTCCCATCGAGCGCGCCATCATTGGCATTGCCGGGGCGCACATTCGCGGCATGAACAGCCACGGCGGCCTTAGTTTTGGCACGCGCGCCCGCGAAATTGGCCGCGATGAGATTCGCCAGGCGGTCGAGAAAGCGCGCACACTGCCGCTTCCCGCCGACCGCGAGATTCTTCATCTGCTGCCCCAGGAATTTATCCTCGACGACCAGCCCGGCGTGCAGGATCCCACCGGCATGATGGCTACGCGCCTCGAAGTTCGCGTACACATCGTGACCGCGCTCTCGGGCGCAACGCAAAATCTGGT
>JBAQJF010000225.1:0-5658 GCA_049300195.1 Terriglobales bacterium
CCACCCCGACTGAAGTCAGAGAGATGTTGCAATTGAAGGGTAAGGAGAATGTCCGCTTCTCTTCCTCTGCATCGTCACTGTCTGCAGCGTCACCCAGCGGGGCGAGGTCCAACGGAAACTAGGATGAGCATGACTGTCACTTTCAAAGACCGACTTTACCCTCCCCCGGGACTTCGTGTACTGGTGACGGCCGGAGCTTCCGGCATAGGAGCCGCCATTGCATCCGCATTCGCCGAAGCCGATGCCAGGATCCACATCTGCGATATCGACGACGCTGCCCTGGCCGCGTCACAGAAAGCATTCCCCTGCTATCACGCGAGCAAGGCCGATGTGGCCGATGAGAAGCAGGTCGCATCGCTTTTCGAAACTCAGCGCAAGAAATTTGGCGGCCTCGATGTGCTCATCAATTGTGCGGGCATCGCGGGACCGACGGCTGGAGTAGAGGACATTGCCGAAGAAGAGTGGAAGCGCGCGATTGACGTAAATCTGAACGGCCAGTACCGCTGCCTGCATCACGCCGTGCCGATGCTGCGGGAGTCCAAGCTTGCGAACATTATTTGTATTTCGTCGATTGCCGGCCGTATGGGCGTGCAGTGGCGCACTCCCTATGTCGCTACCAAATGGGCGATCGTAGGGATCGTAAAATCGCTCGCCATCGAACTCGGGCCCAGCGACATCCGGGTGAACGCGGTGCTGCCCGGAATTGTCGAAGGATCGAGGATGGATGGCGTAATACGCGCGCGCGCCAAACAGGAAGGCATTGAAGAGTCGACGATGCGCGCCGAATACCTCAAGAAAATTTCGTTGCGGCGGATGGTGACTGGCGACGACGTCGCACTGATGTGTCTTTTCCTGTGTTCGCCGGCTGGCCGGAATGTAACAGGACAGGCCATCAGCGTTGATGGAAATGTCGAGTCTTCATAGATCGTAACTACATAGATCGTAAGTGCTGTAACAGTTTGAGGATTGCTTCAATTGCGGACGCTAATCTCCAAGACGAGGAAACCTATGCGTAACTCCCGACAGATGCGACCGGATCGCAAACAAATCGTCTCGCCCTACCGCTGCGCATTCATGGCGTTCGTCTCGTGCGCGCTAGTTGTAGCTTGCAGCCTCTTATGCGCGCAGACAAGTGGAACCGGCGCCATCAGCGGTGCGATCACGGACCCCACTGCAGCAATGTTGGTGGGTGCTCAGGTCAAGGTTACGGACGTGGCCACGGGCTTTACGCGAACTTCGCAATCCAACGACCACGGACTGTATCTTGTCTCCCTGCTTCCGCCAGGGCACTACACGCTCGAAGTTACGAAACAAGGGTTTAAGGTCGCCTCGTCGTCGGACGTGCAGGTGATTGTGGCAGAGACCACGGTACTCAACATACGCATGGAGCCGGGGGCGGTCACCGAAACGATCACCGTGGCTGCTTCGACCGTGGATTTGCAGACCGAGTCAAGTGAATTGGGCCGCGTGACGGATTCCGAGATGCTTGAGAACCTACCCCTGGTTTCGCGTAACTTCACCCAGGTCATCGGCTTGAACCCGGGCGTCTCCCAGGAGGTCAACAACGCGAGCGAGATCGGAAGAGGCGGCGGCAGCCAGGAAGCGAATCCCGCGGGCGGAAGCATTATGAGCCAGGGAGCCACTTCGACCGACAACAACTTTCAAATGAACGGTCTCACCATCAACGACATTCAGGGATCATGGATTTACTCGTCGGGAATTCCGGCTCCGAATCCCGACACCATCCAGGAATTCAAAGTGCAGACGGCCATGTTTGATGCCACGACGGGGCGCAATGCCGGGGCCAACGTCGACGTCATTACGAAAGCCGGCACAAATAATTACCACGGCACCCTCTTCGAGTATCTCCGGAACGAAGACTTAAACGCCAATGACTGGTTTGCGAATCGTTCGGGCGAGCCGCGTGGCATTCTGCGGCAGAATCAATATGGCTTTACCGCAGGCGGTCCATTGGTAAAGAACAAGCTTCTGCTCTTTGGTTCGTGGCAGGGCACAAAGCAGTACAATTCCACTGATCCATCAAATCACAAGTTCGTCTTACTCCCTCCCCTAACGAACGACCGCTCGGCAGCGGGATTGGGAGCGGCATTCGCCGGCGACTACGGCTACCTTGGCCCAGCCTTCGGCACGATCCTACCGGATGGCTCAAATATCGCTCCCCAGGCTTTGGCTCTGTTCCAGGCGACGCTGCCCAACGGTCAATACGTAATACCGACGCCGACAAGTATCGACCCTACCCGCCCGCTCGAAACGCAGGGTGCTACATATATCCAGTCGCCGGGCTTTTTCAACGAAAACCAATGGATGGCGAATGCCGATTACCTCGTGTCGGACCGCAACAAGGTCGCGATGCGCTATTTTGGTGCGTCCAGCAACGTGGAGTGGACGAGTTTATACCAGACGGAAGGATTTCCCCTCTTTCAGCCGGAGCGTTTCGATGTGGCGTCCGTCACGGACACGTATACCCTGAGTCCTACTTTGGTGAATCAATTCGTGGCCGGTTTTCATCGGTCGACTTCGGACCAGCATTACGGCAATGCGTTCACCTTCTCGAGCCTGGGCATGAACGTCCCGGCACAGGTGGACGCGTACCCCAATCTTTGGATCGTATACGACGGCTTCCAGACCGGCACGACCTCGGCGCTCAGGTTTTTGCAGAATGAGTACCAATTTGCTGACACCTTGTCCTGGGTCACGGGAAAGCATCAGTTCACCTTCGGTGGCGGCTTCACCGCCGGCAGAGACAATATGTCGAAATTTAATTTCGAGGCCTATGCGCTTTGGCTGACGTGGGCGGATTTTCTAATTGGGCAAAGTTACTTGCCCTATGGGGTGCCATACAGCAATGTCTACGAGACATATGCGGGTTTTGGGGACTTCCAGCGCGACTGGCGATATAAGGATGCCAATGCCTTCGTTCAAGATAACTACAAAATAGGGAAACGCCTCACCCTCAACCTGGGCCTGCGCTATGAGCGCATCGGCGACCTCGGCTCTGCCAATGGCGGAGGAAATGTGGATGTGTCCAAGATTGATCCCAATCCACCAGCGGGGGGCAGTTTCAATGGCTACATCGTCAATTCCAATTACAGCGGCCCCGCTCTCCCGGCCGGAGTTATTCAGGGGAAGAACAAATTCGGATTCAATGGCGACGGGCAGAATACATGGAATCCGCGTTTCGGGTTTGCCTGGGCTCTTCCCGGCACGGAACGATTGGTTCTCCGCGGAGGTATAGGCGTATATCACACTACGACCGAGGGCCAGATGAATCTGCTGCTGTGCGCGGAAGCTCCCACCGGCTTATGGAGTGTCCTGTCAGGGACGTATAACGCAGCTTCAACCGATGCCAATCCGTTCCCCGTTCTTCCAGACTTTCCCGCATTTACGCCTTACTCTCCTTCGACCGATTTCACGCTGGCTGCGCTGGCTATGAACTGGCGTCCTCCGACTATCTATCACTACAGTCTCGGACTCCAGTCCAAACTCCCGGGCGGCGCCATCTTAGACGTCACCTATGCCGGGGCGCGCGATCTGCACTCAATTCTGGGCAGGACGATCAACCAGGCGGCTCTAGCCTCTCCCGAAAACCCGATTCGCGGCGAGACTACAAATACAGTTGCGAACATCCCGCTGCGCGCGCCCTATCTTGGATGGACAGCGAACACGATGTATTACTTTGGGACCGATGGCCAGGCCTGGTACAACTCCCTCCAAGTCTCGCTAACGCAGAAATTCAGACATGGTTTCCAGTACCAGGCTGCCTACACCTGGATGCGATTACTGAGCCCGGTGCCGGGCTTTACCACGGGGTCAAACGAATTCGGACCAACCGGCGATCAGACCCAGTTGCGCACTCACGAATCTGGATACGGACCGGACTACAATGTCCGGCCGCAGCGCTTTGTGCTGTCCGCGTACTACGCCATCCCGACGCCGGCGAAATCGAATCGCTTCCTGAGAAACGCGCTCGGCGGCTGGAGTCTTGCAACCGCGACTGTGGTCCAGGATGGCCAACAGAGCAGCATTACCTTCAACAACATCTACAATGCCTACGGCATTACCTCGGACCGTGCGAGTTACGCGCCGGGTTGCACCGCGAAGAATGTAGCGACTGGAGGATCGCTCAGTCACAGAGCGGCCACCTCCTACATCAACACAGCCTGCTTCACGGCCCCGCCAGTAATCGGCGACGATGGTGTTGCCACGGGTTTTGGAGACACCCCGAACGGTATCCTGCGGGAACCTGACCAGGCGGTTGTCGATCTGTCCCTCAGCAAGAGCCAGAAGATCCATTGGCCACAGGAAGGCGCCAGCGTACAGTTGCGGGCTGATTTCTTCAACGCTCTCAATCACCCGAATTTTGCCGGTCCGGATAATGCCTACACAACGACGCCCTCAGCCTTTGGGACCATCACTTCGATGAGCACGAATCCGAGAGTGATTCAATTCGCGTTGAGGTTTGCGTTCTGACAGAGACCCCGCTCGTGTGTAGTTTTGATGGCACAGTCGACCGTCTTGAAAGACCTGAGCGTGCTGCTTGCGGGCGACATGCTTGGGTTGCCCTTGGCATGCTGTGGTTTGTCTATGTCCTGAACTTCCTGTCGCGGCAGCTTCCTGCGATCCTTGCGAAGCCCATCCAGGATAGTCTGCACATCTCCGACGGTAAGTTAGGCTTGGTCAGCGGCCTTTATTTCGCGCTTTTTTATTGCTTCATCTCTATACCGGTCGGCTGGGTGGCCGACAAGACGAACAGGTCTAAAGTGCTGGCGGCAGCGTGCGCAATCTGGAGCGCTTCAACGATGTGCTGTGGCCTCGCGGCAACTTATCCCCAGCTTGTCGTCGCATTCATGGCGGTGGGCTTCGGCGAAGCCGGCGGCGTTCCGCCCTCCTACTCGATTATTTCCGACTATTTTCCACCCGGCCGCCGGGGAACCGCACTCGGTCTCTATAATCTCGGCCCGGCGTTCGGCGCCACGCTGGGAATCGCTTTCGGCGCTTCCATCGCCGCCGCTTTCAGTTGGCGTTACGCATTTCTTTTTCTTGGCAGCGTCGGCCTGTTCGCGGCCATCGCAGTCCTGTTGCTCGTGCGCGAACCCCGGCGCGGCGGATTGGATCGCATCTCGGATCAAGTGGCGACGAGCAAGACGAGTTTCTGGCAGACTCTCGCCATGTTTTTTGCGCGGCCTTCTCTAAGGCTCGCGGGTTTGGCGGCCGGCGCCACGCAGTTCATCACCTACGGCCTCGGCAACTTCGTCGTTCTCTTTCTTATGCGGGAGAAAGGGATGGTGCTCAAACAGATCGCCGTCTACTATGCGTTGGTCTTTCTCGTCGGAGGAGGCGGTGCTATGTACGTCTCGGGCCGGTTGATTGATCGGTTCACCCGAACTTCAAAACGGGCATACGCGCTGGTTCCCGCCACTTCGCTTGCGCTCGCCGTTCCCCTCTACCTGTTATTTGTCTGGGCGCCCTCGTGGCATCTTGCCCTGTTCTTCCTTGTGGGCACGCTGTTCCTGAATTATTTCTATCTCTCATCGATGGTCACGCTTGTGCAGGAAGAGGTGCGGCCGGACCAGCGCGTCATGTCGGGCGCATTGCTCTTGCTGGTGATGAATTTCATCGGCCTCGGCCTCGGACCTA
>JBAQJF010000226.1:0-45459 GCA_049300195.1 Terriglobales bacterium
CATAGGCACGTTCTGAACGAGCCTCTGGGAGCCTGGTTGTAGCGAGTATGCGTTGTGCTTCGGAGATCATGTTGCGGAGTGTGCGAAGATCGTTGCGTCCCATGACCACAACGTAGCACCGTCACGATGCGAGTGCAACCGCTTGCTGTTATGGATTCAACGCAAGATTAGGACAGTACCCGCCCGCTGTCTACGCTGCGGTTTTGTGCTGGGGTTCGGGTGGATTTTCGGAATAGATCTGGAGATAGCGCAGGACTTGGGCTTGCGAGAAGATTCCCTGGAACTGGCCGTTCGAAACTACTGCCAGCTGGCTGAGGTTTTCGCGGCCCATGAGTTCGAGCGCTTTAGCGGCTGGCATTTCGGGAGGAACTGAACGCAGCTTGCCGATCGGAACCATCACGGCTTGCACGCTGGTCTGCGCCCATTGATCGCGCGGGACCTGGCGGATTTCGGCGGACGTCAGCATGCCTGTCACCTGATCGCCGTTGGCGACCAGAAAGCAGCGGCCTGCGCTGTGCAGCAGGTATTCGTCTACGAAGTCGCGCAAGTTCAGGTATCCCTGAACGGTGGTGCAGTTGCGCTCCATGACGTCGGCGACGCTGCGGTCACGCAGGTGCGACAGGATGCCTGCCTGGAGCGACGTGCTGCGCGCGGCGTCCAAAAGGAACCAGCCGATAAATGCGATCCAGAGCCCGCCGAAGCTCTCTCCCACAAAGAAGCGGAAGACGCCCCACATGATGAAGAGGAGCGCTACGCCTTGGCCCACGAGCGACGCCCAGCGTGTGGCGCGGTCGGCGCTGTGACTGATCCACCAGAGAATGGCGCGCAGCACGCGCCCGCCGTCCAGCGGGAATCCGGGGATCATGTTGAACGCGGCCAGCGCGAAGTTGATGTAGCCGAGCCATAGGAGAACGGATGGAATCGGCGTCGTCGGCTCGGTTCCTGGAGCCCATCCGGTGACACGCGCCAGCAGCAGGAAGATGCCGGCGAGGACGGCGCTGGTGATGGGGCCGACGATGGCGATCCAGAATTCGGACTTGGCGTCGGGCGCATCGGACTCGATCTGCGAGACGCCGCCCAGCGCAAAGAGCGTGATGGCGCGGACGCGCAGGCCTCGGCTTTGCGCGACTACGGAGTGGGCGAGTTCATGGAGCAGGAGCGTGGCGAAGAACAGAACGGCGGTGATGCCGGCGGCAATCCAAACGACCTCGGGGTTCCACGCGGGAGTGATACTGCGAAAGTGGGAGGCCAGAGAAAGGGCGATCAGGAAAGCGATGATGAACCAGCTGTAGTGCAGGCCAATTTCGATGCCTGCGATCCGTCCGAGTTTGATTTGAGAGCGCAACTTGCACTCCAATTCTGAACCATTGCGATGCAGTTCGGCAAGGCGAGGGATGTGGAATCGGGTTTTGCGGGCGGAACGCCCAAATTAGTCAGTTGACGCTGTCAACTATCCAATCAACTCATCGGTTCAATCTATCCCATCAACATACCGCCGTTGACATTAAGCACGTGGCCCGTGATGTAGGACGCTTCGTCGGAGGCGAGGAAGGCAACGGCGCTGGCTATGTCTTCGGGAGTGCCGACTCGGCCTAATGGGATTTGCTTCACGGCCGCTTGCTTGAATTCTTCGCTTAGGACTGCCGTCATGCCGGTCTCGATGAAGCCGGGAGCGACGGCATTGCTCGTAATGTTACGCGAGGCTACTTCGCGGGCGATGGCCATGGTCAGGCCGATCAGGCCGGCTTTGGAGGCGGCGTAGTTGGCCTGGCCGGCCTGGCCCATCTGTCCGAAGATGCTGGTGATGTTGACGATGCGTCCCCAGCGCTGCTTGAGCATCGACGGGATTACGTTTTGGATGCAGAGAAAGGCGGAGGTCAGGTTGGTGGCTAGGACGGCGTCCCAGTCGGCGCGCTTCATGCGCATGACGAGCTGGTCGCGCGTGATGCCGGCGTTGTTGACGAGGATGTCGATCTTGCCGAAGTGCGCGATGACGGACTTGATCGCGGATTTGATTTGGCCTTCGTCGCTGACGTCCATGGGGAAGACGGCGGCCTTGCCGCCGGTGGCTGTGATGGCGGCGCCCAGCTCTCCCAGCTTTTGCTGATTGCGGGCGGCCACGGCTATCGTGGCGCCACGGCGCGCCAGAGTGAGCGCACAGGCGTGGCCGATGCCTTGGGAAGCTCCGGTGATCAGCGCGACTCGGCCTTCGAGGTTCATAGAATCCCTTGGACCGGGAATTATATATGCGCAGAGAGGGGGAAGGATCCCTAGAGTTTTGGTCAGCTCACTTTCCCGGCAGCTCGGCCCAAGGGCAACGCTTCCGACGGCTGTATGAGAATTTCTTCGATCTTGGCAATGAGGCCGCGCCTCGAATATGGCTTTGCCAGGAAATGTGTGTAGGGTTGCGCGGCGCCCGCAGCGCATTCAGCGCTGCTGTAGCCAGAGGTGAGTAGCACCTTCAGGCTCGGAGAACGCTGGCGCAGCTCTTCACTTAACTGCTGGCCAGTGCGGCCGGGCAGGATCATATCGGTCATTACGAGATCGATTGGGTGTGCGGATGTTCCGTAAACCTTGAGTGCGGCGTCTGCGTTCGCCGCGGACAGGACTTCAAAGTCCGCGCTTTCAAGGATGCTGCGGGTGGCTTCTCGTACGAAGGGCTCATCTTCTACTAGAAGAACGGTGCGCGGCCTATGAAAGTTTTTGGAACGCGCGTGGATACGCTCATGGGAACGCTCGGATGCGCCCTCACTCGCGGGGGGATACGGCCGGAGGGTCATGCTGTCCTCAATTTCTTTTTCGTTCGCTGTGGCTGGGTGCAATTGGATGGCCTTGTAGTTGTGCGAAAGCGACTGCACGAAAAATGAAGGGTGATTGCAAGCTTGGCAGCGGTGACCCGGTTACTTCGGCGAGGTTAGAATCGTCTGATTCGGATCGATCACGACTTTGTGAACGCCCTCCGGCGCGTTGAAATGGAAGAAAGTTTCCGGACCGTCCGCGAGTACTTCGCCCAGGAACACCAATGATTTGCCGGGCGCGACGCCGTAGACCGGAATGGCTGTGACGAGGTTTTCAGGCGCTTCTTTTTGCAGGATCAGACCTGAAACGGCGGTTGAGCCTCTCTCCGCGGTGATGTGAATGTCGCGAGTGGCTAGTTCGGGGATGGCGGTACCGTTGATCCAACCGTCCAAGAACCAAGTCAGATTGTGATGATTGTTGTACCAAAGTGGGCGCGGCAATTCCTCTTCGAAGACCTGGAGTAGCTCTTCCGTGCTCATCGCTTTCCCGGCATAGCGATCGCGGGCTTTGCGGAGGGCGCGGAAAAAGGGCTCGTCGGGATTGGTCGTGGCGCGGCGGGAATGGGAGGCCATTTCGGAATCACGCATCATGCAGCGCAACATGTGAAAGAGCCAAGTTCCGCGCTCGTAGGTGATGGCCTCGTAGCCTCCAGGAAAATGCGAGGAGATCAGGCGCTGGCCGAAGGTCACGGGGCCGGCGTCGCGCAATTGCTCATCGTCTTTATTCTTGCTTAGCAGATCCTTGCGGTACTTTTCCATCACCTCGCGGAATTGTGCGGGATTTTTTTGCTCCAGCACGAGTAGCGAGGCGTAATTCGCCAGACCTTCGGCTAGCCACTGATCGCGATAGCTCTTCCAGAGCACTAGATCGCCCCACCATTGATGGGCAGTTTCGTGGACCAGGACCTGAAGATTCAGTTCGCGCGTGACCGGATCGAGATGAAGATCACGTTGCTCTTGCGGGTTCAGAAAAGCGGCGCTCGAAAGGAAGATCAGGCCGGGCCAGCCCTGGCTCAAGTTACCGGGCATTTGCGTCAGGGCCAGCGAGTTGTATGGGTATGGGCCGAACCATTGGGAGAAGGTTGTGATGGCTTTGGCGGCGCGGTCGGCCACGTCATGGAGATCGCGTGCCGGCGAGGGCGTTGGAGCCGGAACGACGATGGGCGCCACCGACTTCGTTCCGGGCAGGCGCGAGTTGCCAGGTACTTCAATAACTTCAGCGGGAGGCTTCGGGAATGCTTTTTCGACTCCCCGGGCAGCGTATGCCTGGACAACGATGTTGCCCGCCTTCGCCTCGGCGCTTAAATACTTGCCGAGATTGAAGCCGGCTACCGGAATCGGGCGCTCGGAGACCCAACGAGAAGTTTTCTCGCCTGCCGCTTCGCCGGGAGCCCGCGTTTCGGGGGTGCCGCGCGAGACCTGCTTTCCGGTTGCCACCAGCGTCCATCTCGGCGGATAGTGAAACAGCATATCGAAATGGGCGTGGTTCAGCCCAAAGCTTGGATACCAGGTGCCGCGCTCGCCGACGTATAACAATCCATTTCCAGCGTCGGACAGGACGTCTCCGGCGTAGTGAAAGCTTAGTTTTAATTCCTGACCATTCCTTAGATCGGAAGGAAAGACGACCGCGACCAGGTCATTCCCTTTGCGCCGTAGCTGCGTTCCTTCGATTGCGGGATTCTGGATGAAGTCCACCGGGTGGCCGCCGGCTTCGACGGAATCGATTTTCAGATAGCGCGAAAGTTCAAAGAGAAGAGTGCGCTGGCCTCCGTTGCGAACGTGAATCTCCAGAGCCGCCGTCGCTTGCAGGTGAGTGGGCGGATCGACCGAGGCGCGAATCCGGAAGCTGGAGATGGACACCTCGGTCACGCGGGGAACGGGGGATGCGGCGCCGCTTGGGGCGGGGGGAACGAACGAGGTCCAGATATCGAAGAAGTCAATGCCATCCTGCACCTGCGGCTTTCCGGCCCACAAGGGCTCGGAGATAGCGGCGTCCCAAAAGACTTCAAATCCACCCAGCTTTTCGCCGATCAGGTGCGCATGCAGGAAGGGCGGGAATTTTTGTCCGTGGTCTTCTGAATTGCTGGAGGGAAGAAGATGGCTGAAGTCGACAAGGAGCCGGGTCGAGTCAAACTCCGACAGCTTGGCGATCGCGTCACTCCACTTCTTTAGAAAGTCCGCGCTGTCAGGAGCGGGCGACAGGTAAGGCTGGAGAAGCTCGGCGGTGTCGTCGTTGAAGCGGAGATATGCCGAGCTATATTGCTCTTCGAGAATCGCCATGCCGGTGAACAGGGTGAGCGATCCGCGTTCGACCCGGTTGGGAGGCTGGAGGAGGATCTCGCCGTCACCGACGAAAAAAGCGCCCGTGGTGCGGCCACAAACATCTTCCGTGAAGGCGAGAGTCCCGTCATCGAAGGTGAGGTCGAGGCTCGGCCGGTGAATGGATGCGCCGCGTATCTGGTAGACGCGATCCGGGTCCAATCCTACGGTGCGCAGGCGGGTGTAGAGATCGGCCGCGGTTTTCGGGCAATGATCCGCGGGGGGCTGGGCGGAGGCTATGGCAGATGCGGTTGCGAAGACCAGGAGACCGCCAATTAGCGAGGTGGTCCGCTGCTTCAGGCAGGATACCTGCCACCACCGAACGAGCACCTTGGTCACCTACGAAGCCCTCCGACCCGGTTGTTAGAATCGAGAAGAATGCGAGTGATGTGCCTCATTCTAGTGCTTCTGGCTGCGCTTTCCGTGCGGGCTGATGTCATTCATCTGAAAAATGGACGTACGATCTGGGCCGATCAAGTTCGTGAAGACAAATACAAAGATCGGGTCGAGTACGACATCGGGGAAGACACTTACGCCATCCCGAAATCGTCCATTGATAGGATTGATGCGGGCGGCGCGGCTCCAGTTACTTCGGGCCATGATTCTGCCGGGCATGGATCGACCCCTGCGGAGATGCCGGATTTCGCGCCGGCTATCTCGTTCAACCACGAATCTGATCTGAGCGACAAGATTGTGCGCGAGGGCAAGGTGGATGCGGACGCGCTTGCCGCACTCGACCGCGCAGCGAACGCTGAGATGGCTGCCACCGGATACTTCCTGGCCGGAAAGTTCGAATCGGATCACGGAGACTTCCCGCAGGCGAAGCGATACTACGAGTCGGCTCTACGCTTCCAGCCTGAGAGCCCGACCCTGCTGATCTACTACTCGGCTAGCTTGATGCGCACTGGCCAGGCCGGGCTGGCTCTGACTTATGCCGAACACGCGGCGCGGATTGCGCCCGATTCTCCGGATGCGCTGGGCATGCTCGGCTTCGTGCAATTTGCCAGCGATCATACGGCCGATGCGATCCGCTCCTGGAAGAAGGCGCTGACACTGCGTCCCGAGCCGATCGTTAAGCAGTATCTGGAACGAGCGGAGCGTGAGTCGAGCGCCGAGTCGGCTTTTTCCGAGCGCGAGAGCAGCCACTTCAACTTGCACTTCGAGGGCAAACAGACCAGCGAAAATTTCCGGCGTGACCTGCTGGCCACGCTCGATAGCGACTATGACGACCTGGTGCGCGACCTTGGCTACTCGCCCCACGACAATATCGCGGTCACGCTCTACACGCAGCAGGCGTTTTTCGACGTGACGCGTGCGCCTTCCTGGAGCGGAGCGATCAACGACGGAAAGCTGCGCATTCCGGTCAATGGCATGCAGAGCATTACGCCCGATCTGGCGCACGTGCTCAAACATGAGTTGACGCACTCGTTCATCGCGCAGATGTCGAGCAGCCGTTGCCCGACCTGGCTGAACGAGGGGATTGCGCAGATGGAAGAAGGGAAGTCGAGCGCGTCGAACGGGCATGCGCTGGCGCAACTCTTCGGCGCCGGCGCGGAGATTCCCTTCAACATGCTGGAAGGCAGCTTTATGAATTTCTCGGCTGTGGAGGCGAGCACGGCTTATGCGGAATCGCTGGCAGCTGCGGAATACATTCGGGACACTTACGGCATGGGTGACATGCAGCAGATTCTTGGGCGCCTGTCCCAGGGCGGCGGGGCAGAGGCTGCATTGCGGGGCAGCATACATTCCGACTACCGGCAGCTCCAGGACGAAATGACGCGGTGGCTGGCGGATCGGTACGGCCGCTAACGCTCCGCCGGGCTGAAGCAGGTAATCTCTTGCACATCTTTGGCACCGGAATTCCAGGTTTCTTCAAAAATTCGTGCCCCCGCCCCTTTGTCTCATTGCCCGTGGCTCAGGATTGTGTTAACGTCCCCTGCTGATGAGGGCATTGCTTTCGAAATTGTTCAACTCCGCTCCCGGCGACCCGGCGCAGATCGTGCACACGGAGCCGCCCCCCTTGCAGGGCGCCGACATGGCGATCGCCTTTTTCTCTCCGCAGGCCGGGGGAGATGTACACGCGTTTCTGCGGGTCAGTCCCACACGGTTCCTTTTCGGGATGCTCGACGTGGCCGGCAAGCGCGAGACGAGCGTCCCGATCCTGGAAGCAGCCCACAACTGTTTCTTGAAGTCAGGCGAAGAAATTTTCTCCACGGAGGAGTTGAACGAGCCGGAGGCGATGATTGAATTGTCGCGGCGCTTGAACCTCGAAATCATGCGCGCGGCCGGAGGCGTGCGGAGCTGCCCTGCTTTCGCCGGCTGCTACAACGAGGAATTGGGCACGGTGTGCTATGTAAATGCGGGGCACACGCCCGGCCTCCTGCGCGATGAAACGGGAGTGGCCGAGCTGTCGGCAACTGGGCTCCCACTGGGCCTGTTCTCGCTCGCGCCTACCGACGCGCGTGTGGTTGGCATGGGGTCGCAATCTTCGTTTGCCGTCGTTTCTCGCGGAGTGGTCGAGGCGGAGAGCAAAGACTCCGAGTTTGGGTTGGACGGTGTGAAGACGGCCATGCAGGCGGGGCACGCTTCGGCCAAAGACCTATCGCAACGCATTCTCGAAGATGTTCAATCCTTTATTCACACCACGCCCAAGCACAATGACGTGACGGCGCTGGTATTGACGCGGGCGGCATAGCTCTCAACCGAGACGGAACACCGGACTACCGAGTAGAGGCGCGGGAGGAAAGGCCCGAGGCGAGTTCTTGTTGCGCCATGACGGGGCGCTTGAACTGTTTACTTAGAGCAAGTCCTTGTCGCTGATACGACGATCCGATGGACGTGCCGTAAACTTTGTCCGGTTCAGAGGACATTTCGTAATACGCGAGCCTGCCCACGAGCTGATCGTGTTCCAGTAAGACCGGGATTTCGTGCGCCCGAACCTCGAGAACCGCTCTCGTCCCATCGATTTCACCCTTCTGGCCGTACCCAAATCCTGGATCGAAGAATCCTGCGTAGTGGACGCGAAACTCCCCCATTGTGGGATCGTATGGCACCATTTCCGCAGCCTGATCGGGCTTAACACGCACCTTGTTCTTTGAAACCATGATGTAGAAGCTGTCAGGCTCCAGCACGATTCGACCAGTGCTAGGTCTCGGAATCGCGTCCCAGAAATCGGCAATCTCGTAATGCCGTACCTTCGCTAAGTCGATCGGCGGCTGATGTTTTCGTGCCTTATAGGCGACGGGGCCGGAATCTCCTTCACCCTCAAGATCAACCGTGATGGGCCAACCTCGATTTATAGGGGCGTTTTCTGATTCATCCTCTCCCACTCGGAAGTCCGTCTTAGCCAACGCCTTTAATTGGTAATCCGTTGTCGGCATCGCACTCAACCGCACGAACCTGAGTTGGTTCAGCCTGAGTCCTTGCCTGACTATTATCGGGAATGTTCGCGTTACCACCTCGACGTATAAGTCACCGCGATAGGCCCTCGGAACCCGCTCAAATTCCTCCCCGTACTCGGTGATCAGCCTCGTGAAGATATCAAGCCTGCCAGTGGTGCTTTTCGGGTTCGCTATGCCGTGCACGTCCTTTGGAAGTGTTAGGCTTTCCATCAACTTAATGATGTAGACAGAATTTTCCTTCAGAGTTGCGCCATCCGCTAGGTCGAGTTTGTGCAGAAGCAAATCCGGCGCGGTGGCCTTCGTGATGAGCGTCGTCGATTCACCCGGCAAGAAGCTGGCGCGAACACAGTAGGCTTCGCGGCCTAAACGCAGGTCAATGCTGGCTGGCTGGATTTGGTCCGCATCGAATTCTGCCGTCGCGCGAATAATACTCCCGGTGATAAAGTGCGCGATCTCCTGCGCGGGCAAAATGCCTTTATTGCTCCCGCGGCCGTTCACTGGGAAAAGCTGCCCTTCTCCAACCAACGTCTCCCCCTGCATGAGTACTTTAGATTGCTAGTTGAGCATAGCCGTTGCAAGCCAGCGTGCCCGCTCGGCAAACTCTGCTTCATAATATTTTGCCAAGCAATCAAGGCTACAGAATACGCCCGCCCCGCGCGGATATCGCTGTCCCGGTTGGAGGTGGCTGCCACAGTTGGGACATATCCCTTTCTCCTTTAAGGCACGGAGAGAGTCCTCTTCAGAGCTGTCCATTAGGTATCCCGAGCGATTCGTCGGTTCCTAGCCGGCCAATCGTTTGGTCGAGTGTTTCTGGGAGGGGATTCCCCATGCAGAAAACGTACCCCGCTCTCCGCAAGATTGATTCCAAGGTTGGGACGGCCCGCTCGAACCCGCTGTTAATCTCAATGTACACCGGCACAACGTGGACGCTTGGCACTTTCCCGGCTCCTGAGTTTCGGTGTAGGGTGCAACCGCTCGGCTGGGTCCCGCGTGCTGTTCACTTTATCCGCTAATGTCAGCGAACGTCAACGCCCCACTTTGGTGCAAAGAAATTCCGGCCGATCCCGGGCGGGCGACAAAGAGTACTCGTCGTCGTTTGCGACTTGGTCCCTGCGCCGATTCCGGCGTAAAATGCTAAGAAAACAACCGCCGGTTTCGCGCACGTTCCGGTAACCCCAGGTTTTAAGAGAGCCTCAATGAACAGGATCAGACTGACCCTTCTGTTGGCGGCCTTCGCCACACTCGTTCCCGTAGTCGTCTCCGCGGACACCATCGTCGAGGAGATCGTAGCTCGCGTCAACAACGGCATCATTACGCGCTCGGAGTATGTGCGTAGTCGCGACCAGCTCAAGCAGGAGGTTCAGCAGCAGGACCCGAGCGATGCGGACCAGGTTTTCGCGGAAAAGCAGAAGGATGTTCTGCGCGACTTGATCGACCAGCAACTGCTGCTGCAAAAGGGCAAGGATCTGGGGATCACGGGCGACACCGAGTTGATCAAGAAGCTCGACGAGATGCGCAAACAGATGAACCTCGCGACCATGGAAGATCTTGAAAAAGCCGCGGAGGCGCAAGGTGCATCGTATGAGGATTTCAAGGAGAACCTGCGCAACCAGATAATTACGCAGCGCGTGATTGGCCAGGAAGTGGGCTCGAAGCTGGCGATGAATAAAGAGGACGAGCAGAAATTCTATGACGCGCACAAGGCGGAGTTGGAGCATCCGGAGCAGGTGCGGCTGAGCGAGATCCTGATCGCTCCCAAGCCGGCCCTGAAACCTGGCGGCCTCAACGGTAAGCCGGAGGCTCCAACGGAAGCGGAGAACGAAGCGGCGCTGGGCGCTGCGAAGGCGAAGGCGGATGACATCCTGGCGCAGATTCGCAAGGGGGGCGACTTTGCAGAGCTGGCAAAGAAGCTGTCCGAAGGTCCGTCGGCGAAAGAGGGCGGGGACCTGAGCTATTTCAAGCGCGGAACGCTCGCCAAGGAACTGGAGGATAAAGTCTTCGCGTTGAAGCCGGGCGAGGTCACGGACGTGATTCGCACCAAGCAGGGGTACGTGATTCTGAAGGTCACCGAGCACCAGATGGCCGGCATTCCAACGCTGAAAGAAGTCGAGCCGCGCATTCAGGACGCGCTCTACATGGAGAAGCTGCAGCCTGCACTGCGCGCGTATTTGACCACCTTGCGTGAACAGGCATTCATTTACACCAAGCCTGGATATCTGGACACGGGCGCGAGCGCCCAACAGACGATGCCGGTCGAGACCGCGGCCAAGGAAGATCCGGCGAAGGACCAGAAGAAGAAGCATAAGAAGCTGGGCGTGTTTTAGGCTAAGCTGGGTGGTCACCTTACAAAGCGGCAAGTCGGCGATCCCCCTCGCTGATGGCTGCGGCGCGTCGTTACGATGCGTGGTTCGCGGCTGTCATTTTGTCCGTGCGTCGATCCAGCGGCAAGCGATTGGCGGAGGCTCATGAAAGAATTCTTTATCTGCGAGTGTCATCTTCAGGAAAACAAGGTCATCACTTCATCCTTCGTGGTGGCGTCGAAGCAGGTCAAGCCCAAAAAGAACGGAGAGCCTTACCTGGCGCTTACTTTGGCCGATCGCACGGGGCAGATCGAGGCCAAGATGTGGGACAACGTCGAGGAGTTCATCGACGCGTTCGAGCAGGACGACTTCCTCAAGATCAAGGGCCTCGTCAATAAATACAAGAACCGTTTTCAGCTGACGATCCACAAGCTACGGCGCCTGGGCGAAGCCGAGATCGATTACACCGACTATCTTCCGAAGACGACTAAAGATATCGGCGAACTTTGGCGCACGCTCGCCGACTTTGCGGCCAGCTTTCAGAATCCTCATTTGAAGTCGCTGGTCGAGGCATTTATGTCGGATCCGGAGATTGCCGAGCGCTACCGCAATGCGCCTGCGGCGAAGACGCTCCATCACGCCTACATCGGAGGGTTGCTCGATCACGTTGTCTCGCTCTGCCGCTCCTGTGACCTGATGTGCCGGAATTATCCGCAGATCAATCGCGACTTGCTGCTGACTGGGGCCTTCCTGCATGACATCGGCAAGATCCACGAGCTCACATACAACCGCTCGTTTTCCTATACGACGCGCGGGCAACTGCTTGGGCACATGATTATTGAGCTTGAGATGTTGCAGGCGAAACTAGCGAGGTTCCCCGATTTTCCGCCGGAGACAAAGACGCTGCTTGAGCACATGATCATCAGCCATCACGGGCAATACGATTTTGGGTCGCCGAAACTGCCGATGTTTCCGGAAGCGCTCATGCTGCATTATCTCGACGATCTGGATTCGAAGATGGAGGCGATGCGAGCGCACTTCGAACGCGAGGTTGGAGCGGAAGGGCCGTGGACCAGCTATAACGGGTCGCTGGGACGCCCGCTGCTGAATGCGCGGAAATTTGAACAGGGCGAGAAAGCGGCTGCTAAAAGCGGCGCTGAGGAAACTGCCGCGACTCCGTCGACTCCCGTGCCGGCGGAAGAGACGGACGCTACGACCCCGGCTATTGACTTGCTCAGCGCGCAGAAGGCTTAGCGAGATCGTCATGGACTTCTCCCGCTTCACCACCATCAGCTTTGATTGCTACGGTACCCTCATCGACTGGGAGGCCGGCATCCTGCCGGAATTGCGCGGAGTCCTTGGCCGCCACGGGCATGCACTTACGGATGCGGCTATTCTCGAACTCTACGGGGAATTTGAGGCTGCGGCCGAGAGCGGCGCGTATCAGAGCTATCGCGAGGTGCTGCAATCGGTGGTGCGAGCGTTCAGTGCGCGACTGGGTTTCACTCCTGCGCCTGCCGACATTACCTCTCTTTCTGAATCAGTGGCGGCATGGCCGCCGTTTCCAGATACCGTCGCCGCCTTGCGCCAACTTAAGAAGCGCTACCGGCTTGCCGTAATCTCAAATATCGACGACGACCTGTTTATGCAGACGCGAAAACATCTGGAGGTGGAGTTTGATGCGGCGATCACGGCTGAGCAGGCGAGAAGCTATAAGCCTTCGCTCAATAATTTTGAGTTGGCTTTGAACAGACTCGCCATTCGGACCGAGCACCTGCTGCACGTCGGCCAAAGCATTTTTCACGACATTCTTCCGGCACGGTGGCTGGGAATTTCGACCGTGTGGGTCAACCGCCAATCCGCCCGGCCTGGCGTGGGCGCAGTGCGCCCAGCCAAGGGCCGCCCTGATCTGGAGGTCTCCGACCTGGCGACCCTCGCGGCATTGGCCTTGAACGATGCGTAACGGCCACAGGAGTGCGCACGGGTCGCCTTTGCATCACATCGGAATCGGCGCGGGGAGAATTTTCCTTTGAATCGCCGCCGTTACGAGCTGGGCCTTGTTGTGAATGTCGAGTTTGCGCATCAGGTTGAACTTGTGCGCTTCGACCGTCTTGACGCTGACTCCAAGCTGGGATGCCGCCTGCCGCACCGTGCGCCCTTCGGCGAGCAATCGCATCACCTCGCGCTCACGCGCGGTTAAAGTGCTGCGACGCGTTGGCGCTTGCATTGCGCCCTCGCGCCGGGCCGGATCGTGCCTCAATAAATGAACAATGCGAGGACTCCAGGCGCGTTCTCCGCGGGCCACATCTCGCAACGCGCGCAACAACTGGGTTGTGGGCGTGTCTTTCAACAGATAGCCGCTGGCTCGCGAGCGCATCGCCTGCCGCACATATTCCTTTTCTTCGTGCCTGGTGAGGTAGACGATGCGCGTGCCGGGACTGTGCTCTTCGATTAGGCGCGCTACCTCAAATGAGGGCAAGCCGGAGATGCCGATTTCGAGCAGAACCAGGTCGGGGCGATGCTCGATTGTCTGTTTGAACGCTTGCGCTGCATCGCCGGCTTCGCCTACGACTACGAAATCCCGAGCGTCCTCGAGCAGGCGGCGCACGCCGTAGCGCACCAATTCGTGATCGTCAGCGATCACACAGCGAATACGCTCCCCCTTCCCGGCGGGAATCGCCTCAGTCTTTATAGACAAGACCACAAACTACCTCACGGCCTTTTCCCTATCCCTCTCCTCATCGACGAAGTGCGTGATGGGCTCGGGTTTGGCCGAGGCCTCCAACAAATCTCCCGCTATTCTACCTGCATCCTTCATGAGTTCGCCTCGCGGTTTGCGCGAAACGGAGCTGTCAGCCGGCACTTCATTTACAATGCCTGTTTCACATGCTGCGCTATTTCACCTCCGGAGAATCGCACGGCGAGGCGCTGGTGGCCTTTCTTTCGGGGCTGCCGGCCGGGCTTGTGATCGATCAGGCGTTTGTGGATCGCGAACTGTGGCGGCGCCAGCAGGGCTATGGGCGCGGCGGGCGCATGAAGATCGAAACGGACACGGCACATTTTTTGTCGGGAGTCCATCATGGCAAGACGATCGGGTCACCGATCGCGGTGCTGCTCCAGAATCGTGATTGGCAGAACTGGAAAGAGTCTCTGCCGGTTGAGTCCGGCGATCCGGAGAAGCACAAGCGGGTCGCGTCTCCACGTCCGGGGCATGCCGATCTGGCGGGAGCTTTGAAGTACGATTTCACGGAAGCGCGCTATGTTCTGGAGCGGGCATCGGCGCGCGAGTCGGCGGCGCGAGTTGCGATGGGCGCGCTTGCCAAACTGTTTTTGCGCGAACTGGGCGTGGGGGTTTGGAGTCACGTGATTGCGGTGGGCTCGGTTTCGATTGCGGATCGCGAAATTAGCTGGGAGCAACTCGAGCCGCTGGCTGCGAAAAATGAGGTGCTGCTCTCTTGCGCCGATGCCGATGCCGAGCAGCGCATGAAACAACAGGTTGACAATGTTCTGCGCACGGGCGATTCGGTGGGCGGCGTGTTCGAGGTGGTGGCGCGTAACGTTCCTCCCGGACTCGGAAGCTACGCGCAGTGGGACGAACGCCTGGACGGACTTCTGGCGGCGGCGGTGATGTCGTTGCAGGCGGTAAAAGCGGTTGAGATTGGGAGCGGGATTCAGGCGGCACATTCGCCGGGATCAGCCGTGCACGATGAGATCGGCTACAGGCGCGAGGCCGGATTTTCGGGCTTCACGCGCACGCGCAATAACGCGGGCGGGATTGAGGGCGGCGTTTCGAACGGGCAGGAGATTCGCGTGCGCGGTTATTTGAAGCCAATTTCGACTTTGAGGCGTCCGCTGCAATCGGTGGATTTTGCGACGCGCGAGCCGGTGAAGGCCGCTTATGAACGCTCGGATGTGTGCGTGGTGCCAGCGGCCGGCGTGGCCGGAGAGGCGATGGTTGCGCTGACGCTGGCGCGCTGTGCTCTTGATAAATTCGGCGGCGACTCGCTGAAGGAGACGAAGCGAAATTTTCAGGGCTATCTGGAGCAGTTGAAGCGCTTCTGAAGCACAGCCGATTTCTGGCAAACGGCCAAGATTAAGAAATGATTTATCCAATCGTAAAATTTGGCGATCCGGTGCTCGAAAAGCGCGCGGTCGACGTGACCAGCTTCGATAACGAGCTTAAGAAGCTTATCGAAGATATGTTCGAATCCATGTACGCCGCCCGCGGAGTTGGGTTGGCTGCGCCCCAGATCGGCATCTCGAAGCGGATCGCCGTCGTGGATGTAACTTTCAAGGAAGACCCCGACGCCAAGCTCGTGCTGATCAATCCTGAGATTATTGGCAAGGAAGGCCGGCAGCGTGGCAGTGAAGGCTGCCTGAGCATTCCGGAATTTCGGGAGGATGTGTCGCGTGCAAAGATCGTGACCGTGCGGGCACAGGATGCGACGGGCAAATTCTTCGAGCACACGGGAGAAGACTTGCTGGCGCGCGCGTTTCTGCACGAGACCGATCATTTGCACGGCAAGCTCTACATCTCGCACATCAGCGCGCTGAAGCGGGACCTCATAAAGCGCAGGATCAAGAAGATGGTGAAGGCGGGAGAGTGGTAGAAGAGCAGTTCTCAGTTGAATCGTCTGCAGAATACTGGATATTTCCAACTCCTTTCGGAGCCACAACAAATCCGAATCATCGAGGCTCGCGTCTTACACTGGGAACGGACAACTGAGAACTGCGCTTATGATTCTGGTCTTCTGCGGCACGCCTCAATTCGCCGTTCCGACGCTGGACGCGCTGGCTGCGGCGGGCCATTCCGTGCCACTGGTTGTAACGCAGCCGGACCGGCCGCGCGGGCGCGGGATGGAAATGGCAGCATCCCCTGTGAAGGAAGCCGCGACCTGGCTTGGCATTCGGGTCTTGCAGCCCGCCGCCATCAAGAACAACGCTGAATTCCGTACGCAACTCGAAACTCTGCATCCCGATGCGATTATCGTCGTCGGCTATGGGCGCATTATTCCGCAATGGATGATCGATCTGCCGCGCTTCGGGAACTTGAACCTGCATGCGTCGCTGCTCCCTAAATATCGTGGCGCTGCGCCCATTCAGTGGGCTATTGCCAATGGGGAGACCGTCACGGGCGTCACGACCATGCGGATTAACGCAGGCCTCGACACAGGTGACATACTCATGCAACGCGAGACGGCGATTTCATCTGATGATACGGCGGAGACGCTTGCGCCGAAGCTTGCGTCTGTTGGCGCGGACTTGATAATGGAAACGCTGCGCGGCCTTGAAAGCGGGCGAGTGAAGCCGACTCCGCAGGATCATTCGCTGGCGACCCTCGCGCCGATTTTGACGAAGGAAGACGGGCGCATGGATTTCTCGCGCACGGCTTCTGCGCAATTTAATCGCATGCGTGGATTCCGGCCGTGGCCTGGGGCGTTTACAACTTTTAAGGCGAAGAACCTGCAAGTGCACCGCGCCGAACCCTTGCAGATTGCGGACAGATTGCCACCCGGCGTGATTGCGGTGGAGGGCATACGGCTTTTGGTTGGATGCGGGGATGGCACTGGGCTCAATTTGATCGAAGTTCAACTGGATGGCAAGCGGAGGATGACGGCGCAGGAATTCATCAACGGATACCGGCCGAAGCCCGGCGATCGACTGGGAGAATAGTCGCGATGGCCGTCTCTCCAGCACGCGCCGCGGCTTTTGAAATTCTTCTGAAGATTGATCGTGAAAGGTCCTACGCCAGTGAACTTCTGCACTCCGCTCGTTTTACCAAACTCTCTGCCGCCGATCACGGACTCACGACTGAGATCGTGATGGGCGTCCTGCGCTGGGAGGCGTTGCTGGACGGGCATCTTGCGCTTGCTTCGTCGCAAACGCTTGAGCGGCTCGATGACGAAGTGCTTATCGCTCTGCGCATTGCTCTCTATCAGCTTCGATTTCTATCCCGCATTCCGGCGCGTGCCGTGATTTTTGAAAGCGTGGAACTCGTCAAGGCAGCGCGCAAAGGGTCGGCGTCGTCGTTTGTCAACGCGGTACTGCGGAAGCTTGGCGGGGCGGCGGCTGGGGGCAAGGCTCAGTCTGATACCGAATCTTCTGCCGGGGATGTTTTCGCCGCCATGCACGAGGCCGCCGACCCGGCCACGCTTGCGCAACGCTCTTCCCATCCCGAATGGCTGGTGAAACGCTGGGCGGAACAGTATGGACTTCCCATCGCTCGCCTGATTTGCTCCCATGATCAGAGACCGCCGGCGACCGCGATTCACATTCACGACGATCGATCTCTCGACGAGCTGCGGCGGGCTGGCATTGAGCTTGCGCCTGGCCAGCTGCTCTCGAATGCGCGCATCGTCGTGTCGGGCGAGGTCACACGAACGCGGGCTTACGAGAGGGGACAGATTTCAATTCAGGATGAAGGTTCACAACTGGTCGCGCTGCTGGTGGGCAGCGGTGAATCCATTCTCGATTGCTGCGCCGCGCCTGGGGGCAAGACTAATCTGCTTGCCCGCCGCAATCCGACCTCGACTGTACTTGCTTCCGAGCTGCACCCTCACCGTGCGCGCTTGCTGCGCGTGCTGGCGCGGGCGCCGAATGTGCGCGTGATCGGCGCTGACGCCCGCCAATTGCCGCTTTCGAGAACTTTTGACCGGATTCTCGTCGACGTTCCATGTTCTGGCACCGGCACGCTGGCGCGCAATCCTGAGATCAAATGGAGGCTCCGCGCGGAGGATCTTGGCGATTTGCAGTCGCGGCAAATTGCCATTCTAAAATCGGCGCTCGAGAGGCTGGCGCCGGGAGGGCGGCTAGTTTACTCGACCTGTTCGCTGGAGCCTGAGGAAAACGAAGCGGTGGTGAAAGCCGCGCTCGCGGGCGCGCCGGATTTTTCGATTGCCGATTGTCGGGAAGAACTTGAACGCTTGCAGCGGTCGGGCGATTTGCGCGTGACCGATATCGAACCTCTACTGTCGGGGCCTTTCCTGCGCACCATTCCCGGCGTGCAGTCCTGCGATGGATTCTGCGCCGCGATTATTCAGCGAAGAAGGTGAGTGGCACGTTTTGCCACGTCGCAAAGTGCGGGAGGCGCTACTGGAATGGAAGTGAGCTCGCGCCTAGCGCACTTCGAAGTTCACTACTGTGCCCGCCACAATCCTCTGTCCGGGCGCGGGGGATTGCGACACGATCATGCTGGCGGAGTTTGGCTGGGACGAGCCCGGTTGAGATGCTCCTGGCTGAGGCGAGGGTGCGGGAAACGCTGGCTGCGCGGCTTCGGCAGATTCGGCCGCAACTGGCGCCGCCGGAATCACGCTGACTTTGCCGACGCGCATGCCGGCATCCTGCAAGGCCAGCGTCGCGCTGCCGAGCGGGCGTCCAGTCAGGTTCGGCATGACATAAATTGCTGGGTCGGTGCCGGTGCTTACTAGAAGATTGATTTTGGGCGCCGAGACTCGGGTCGCATTCGCGGGCGGGCTCTGCGACACTACCTGATCCGGCGGGGAATTCGGCGAAGAGTTTGGCGAATCTGCGGGAAGGCTGATTTCCGCAATCGATCCGAGCGCCAGGCCGCGGCGGCGAATGTTTAATTCCGCGGCGCGCTCGCTTTCTCCCGTCACATCGGGAATGGCCACGCGTTGTGGTCCCAGGCTTCGGGCCACGCGAATTGACCAGCCTCGGCGTACCTTCGTTCCGGCCGGTGGCATCTGGTTGATAATTCTTCCTTCGGGAACATCGGCACTGTAGAATTCGCGCTCCACGACCACCTGGAGTCCGGACGCGGCGCCGGTGCGCTCGGCTTCGATGGGACTCATGCCGACTACTTTGGGGATGGTGACTTCGCGGCCGTGGATAGCGAGGCGCATGGCCGTCAGCGCCGAAATCAGGGCGACGGTCAAAAGCACCAGCGTCAACAGCACTATGCGAAAGAAGCGGAGCACTGCTGGCGATTATAAATCGCGGGCTGCGTGGCCGCGTCCACCAACGTCGCTTCCGACAACGCTTCCTGCCGACTATGCGTTTGTGCCGCTCTTGCTCTCCGGGGCGCCGGCATTTTCTTCTTCCCACTCGTTGCCGCAGGCGTGGCACGTCCACGCCTTTTTATAAACGGGGATCGGAACGCCGAGATAAGCCGAGCCGTAGGAGAGAAACTCGTTCAGCGCCTGAAAGCTGACGTCGAGCGATTGGCAATGCGGACATTTCGGCTGCTCGTATTCGCCGACGCCCTCGATGTCCACCGTCTCAGGTATGGGCTGGTTCAGGATTTCATTCGCGGCCTCGGCATCCTCGGCTCGAACTTTGAGTTTGATTCCGCCGAGAAGATTGGAATAGAACCAATCGAGGCGGATGAGATTGTCGTCAACCAGGAAGACCTGAATTCCGGCCGACTCCAGACTGCCTTTTGCGAGCAGCGCCTCGGGAAGGTCGCGGAATTGACGGAGCGTGATGAGATCGCTGAACTCGACGGCGTCCTCAGCGCGTGGAGATGCGATCGTGAGCATGAAGCCACGCTTTGAAGCTTCGGCAAGGAGCGCTTCCTGCGCGGGCACGCTCAGCTCATCTCCACTCTCGGCTATGCTCTTGAGTTCTTCATCGCTCATCGCCGCATACACGCCCGCCAGGCGGGCGAGTTCGGCCCCGTGGTCCGGTACTGTCATACCGGTCATGATACTCCGCGGGCACGCTTAGTTCTGGCTCGGACTGGCCTTTGAGCTGCCTCCGGCTGGCATGAGCTGCGCCTTCTGTTGTCCTACCCACGCATGGACGCGAGCGGAGAGAATGTCGAGCGGCAAGGCTCCGGCGTCCAGGATTTCATCGTGGAACGCCTTGATGTTGAAGTTCGAGCCGAGCTGGTCTTTCGAATATTGGCGCAGCTTCAGGATTTCGAGCTGGCCGATTTTGTAGCCCAGAGCCTGCGCCGGCCAGGCCATGTAGCGATCGGTCTCGCTCTGCACTTCCGGCTCGTCAATCGCCGAGTGCTCGTGGAAGTAGTCCACCACCTGCTGGCGCGTCCAATGCTTGTAGTGGAAGCCAGTGTCAACGACGAGGCGGATCGCGCGCAACATGTCATCCTGCAAGTGGCCGAAATAGCTGTAGGGATCTTTGTAAAAGCCGACTTCCTCCCCGAGACGCTCGGAGTAGAGCGCCCATCCCTCGCCGTACGCGATATAGAACTCGTGCTGGCGGAAGGGCGGCAGCTCGGGCAGTTCCTGGGCGATGGAGAGTTGCAGATGGTGTCCGGGAACGCCTTCGTGATAAGCGGTCGTCTCAATGTCGAGAGTTGTGCGGTTGGCAAAATCGCCGGTGTTCACCATGACGTGGCCTTTGCGCGAGCCGTCGGGCAGGCCTTCGACGTAGTGGGTCGAGGCTTCCTTCTCGCGGAATTCCTCGATCGGCAGCACCTCGAGCCGGCTTTTCGGCAGACGGTCGAATAGGTCTGGGAGCTTGGTGTACATGTCGTCGATGTGCTTGCGGTAGAGATCGAGAATCTCTTCGCGCGAATGCGCATGCAGCTTGGGATCGGTTTTGATCTCCGCGTAAAACGTCTTCAGATCGGGGTAGCCGAGCTTCTTGGCCACGCCCAACATGCGCGCCTCGATTTCCTTCACTTGTTCGAGGCCGATCTGATGGATTTCTTCGGGCGTGAGATCGGTTGTGGTCGATTGCTTGACGGCGTAGGCGTAGCGCGCGGCGCCGTCAGGGAGAGCCCAGACACCGGGCTCGGGGCGGCCTTTCGGAGCATATTCGTCGCGAACGAAGGCGGTGAACTTTACATATGCGGGCGTGACGGAATCGCGAATGGCTGCGATGCCCTCATCATGCAGGCGTTTGCGATCGGCTTCGGGAACGGCGTCGGGAAATTTTTCGAAGGGTTGCGCGAACGGGTTCTTCTCGGGCGCTGTTTTCGCAATGCCATCAGCTTGCGTGATCACTTGATCGAGCAGGATTTTCGGCGGCATCAGGCCGTCGGCCATGCCTTTGCGCATTTGCACCATGGTCTGATCGAAGAGGCGGGGAAGCTGCTTCAGGCGCGCGATGTAATCTTCATAATCTTTCACGCTCGCGAACGAGAGAATGCTTACCAATTGCGGCGCGTCGATGTGAATGCCGTTGAACTGATTTACCGGCATCTCCCACGGTTTAAATCGGGCGCCTTCGAGGTTCATTTTCAGGTCGCGCACCATCAGTTCTTTGTTCAGGACCTCCTGGTCGGGGAAGCCGGTGGTGTCGATCGCTTCGAAGCGCTCCAGAAACTTACGCGACTGCACGAGATTGTCATCAATCGCGGACTGTGAAAAATCGTCCACCTGGTCGTTCCAGCGCTTGTCGCCGAGGATCGAGGCGTAGATCGGGCTGGTGCGCATGGTGTATTCCCACTGCTCGTGCAGGAGGCCGTTGAGCGCTTTGCGCCGGGCTTCGAGATCGGAGGGTGTATTCGCGGCGGACATTGATTGGACAAGCGTGGTCCCAACAAGGATAGTCAGGGCGAGGACACAAATAAGGTATCGCATGGCGACACTCCACAGATTGATTTCGTCGGGCGGGCGGAATCCTACCCACAAGGGAACTCGTTACTGTTAGACGAGTACGTAAAGGAATTGTAATCGGTTCCGGAATAAATCAATGCTGGCGAGGCCGAGAGCGGAGACGTCCCTCGAAGGTCAGTGAGGATCTGGCCTTCGAAAGACCTTATTCCCGGCATTTTCGTCATCCACTATCTCGTAATCGAAATAACCCGTCAATTCACCTTTACGGCGCCGATAGAAGTAGACCAAGGCCGCAGGCAGCTCGATGATTGCGACCGCCATGCACATCGCGCTCAGCGGCAGCAATGCGCCGTCAACGCCGCGCCCGGACCGATACCGAATTATTTCGCCCCACAAACCGACGCTGGCAATGGTTGCCAGCACAATCCCTGCCGCGAGCGATAACCACCATTGAAGCGGGGTGCGAAACTTGACGAGATCGTAGTCATAAAGCCAGACGCTTTTTCGCGTCGGCATCCTAAAGATGCGGCGCGACCGTGTTCTTTGCGGCGGTTCAATCACGCTTCAACTCGAATCCCAGATACGTCATCTGCCCGATGTGATGGTGCAGGTACGTGGCGCAATGCAAGATTATCTCGTGTACGTTTCAACTTTGTCGAGGGTGGCGTGCCAATTCTATCGAGTTCGCCCGTACGCAAAGGCGTTGTCACTTAGAAGGGTCATGACGACTGGGACAGACTCAAATGGCGCCTAGCGGTTCGAGCTCCACCGTGCACCCCGCTGCATCGCACCTCACAACTCCCTGCCGCACGATCTTGATCGACGACGCATCCGGAAAGCGCACTGGAAAATCTTTGTCCCGCATCTCTTGTCCCGCCGAGCGCAGGCTGTCATCGCCTTCCACGAATTCGGCGCGCTGGGGCTGGGGAGAGCTGTCAAAGACCAGGTTGAACTTGGCTGACGCATTCCTGGTTGTGATCGGGCCGAGCTTCACCGTTCGCGATTGCACGAGGTCCTTAGTCGCACCGGAAATCTCTCTCTGCGAGGCGGCTGCATCCGGCACTAACTTTCTGAGTCGCTCGCGCGATTCGGCTACGCTCGCGCCGCCCGCTGCAACCGCGAGCGCATACATGTGCCGCGCCTTTTCGTTCTGGCCTGCTTTCTCATACACCTGTCCCAGACGGTTCGCCACCGTGCCCGATCCGCTCAGCAGCCAGGCCGAATTCAGAAACTGCATGGCCGCCAGATTCTCGCCGCGCAAGTATTTCGCCCATCCCATGCGCGCCCAGGCCAGTGCCACCAGCTTCATCGCTGAAAATGCCGATGGACCCAGACGGTCGAACTCGCCCGAATCGAATTGACCGCCTATGTCGTAAAGCACCTGTTGCGCGTCATTTTCCGTTTGCGCAGGATTGATGTCACTTTTGAGGGCAGCCGCAAAAATGTCGGCTCCGGAATCACTGGTTGCGCTGCCAGTCAGGCTCATCATCAATTCGGCTGACTTTGCGGTCTCGCCCAGCCGCCCGTAGACTTGCGCGAGCGCCATCTTCGTCTCAGGGTCGTCGGGCGGAATCGCCGCCGCTGCTTCCAGTTCCGCGCGCGCGTCCGCGTCCTTGCCCACTTGCGCCAGCAGCAGGCCGAGATCTTTATGCGACTCTTTTTCATAGGGAGAAATTTCGATCTGCTTCCGGTAATCCGCAATTGCCTCGTCTGTTTTACCCGCCTGCTGGAGTTCAATGCCTAGCTCCAGGTTCACGAGCTTGTGGTTCGGATCTTCTTCGATCTCCTTGCGAAATGCGCCGATTGCGTCGGCGTGATTGTTCACGCCAGCGTAGGCGCGGCCGAGATCGTACCAACCGTCTTTCAGAGTGGTGTCAGCGTTCACGGCCCGTTTCAGCAGGTCGATCGCGCTCCGATAATCTTTGCTGTCAAGCGCCGTCAGTCCGGCTTTGTGCAACTCCGCGGGAGTACCTTCCATCTTCGACGCTTCCGCCGCTTGCCCCGTCGGCGCCGTGATCGTGCATGAAAGCAGCTGGTCGTCGTTGCTGCGGGTTACGTTATAAAACGACTCGTAGTCCCGTCGGCGGGAGGCGGGCAGCTCATTCATCTTTACACTTAGTTTGCGCTCGCCTTCGAGCACGACCGCGCCGGAAGCAGCGGCGATCAGCGAATACGATGACGAATACTCCCCGTAATCGCGCGACATCTGCACCGCCAGCGGGGTGTGAACGGAATAGTTTGTAGGAAACTCGAGTCGAATCTTGTAATCCATGTCGCCGGCGGGACCGATGTCGATTGGGTCGGTACTGTTTGCCGATGCACGAGGCGGCGGAACTCCGAGCGGCGGAATCGGACGGAAATCGACGCTTGCCGATGGCACTACAAAGTATTGGTCCTGCTTTAGGTGATATTTCAGGTGAAAGGGCCTGGACGTGTCCTCGATGGGATCCACTTGCACATCGTCCACGTCGCCGGGTAACCCCCAACTCGCCGAAAGAGCCTTTGTGAAATCTTTCCACTGCGCCTGCGGCATATCGCGATAGCCGGCGCGCATCGGCCAATCCCGATCGCCCTGCGCTGTGAATTCGAGGGTCGCGTCGAGCGCCCCGTACTCGCTGAATTTGCCGGTCAGCGAAAAGCGCATGAAAGTCTTAATGGGCGAATCGGCGGGCGTGCGCCGCACTCCGCCTTCGGCATCGTCAGAGGCGACGACTGCCTGCTTGTTGCGCAATTGATAAAGGAGCAGGCCGTAGGGCGTGACTTCCTGCGTCGTGTCGAGCCAGGTGAGTTTGTCCCCGACGCGAGCCAGCGTGATCACATGATCGAATTGAGCGGGCGAAGGCTCGTCGCTATCAAGTTTGCGCGAGCTGTCGATCAGCACGGGGTAGCTCTGAATGCCGACCGCCTTCAGCATCGCAGCGAGCAGAGTGTGCTTGTCTTTGCAATCGCCGTAGCCGTTTTCAAGAACATCGGAGGCCGAATGCGGCTGGTAGCGGCCGACGCCGAACGAGATGCTGACGTATCGAATGTTGAGCGCCACGAAGTTATACAACAGCCGCGCCTTCTGTTCGGGAGTGGTCGCGCCCTTGGTGATCTCCTCGGCCTGTTTGCGGACGCGATCGTCAACCGTCATGCGTTCGCCTTGCAGCTTGGCATACCATTCGGCGATCTGCTTCCAGTCGGTGAAGGTTGTCAGTTGGACGTCCGGGCCGGTCGTTTGGTCGGCATCGTCGGCTTCAGTTTTGTCGCGTTCCGGCTCGATGTTCTTCACCACCCAGGTGTAGATGCGGCGATCGCCGTTATCCTGAATCTCCGGCGTATGCTTGGGTGTCTTCAGCTTGATCTCGCGCGCTTTTGGAACGTTAATCTTGAGCCGGTCTTCGTTCACCACCACGCCTTTGGGGAAGGTATGCTCGTACCAGAAATTGCCTGCCGCCAGCGGGGTGGTGGTGCGCGTGACCGTGCGATATTCCAGCGTGTCTCCTGGGCGTAGCGCTGCCACCGAGATGTGGCGCTGCCGGTAGTCGGTATACATCGGGGCGTCTTTGAGCACGTCTGGCGCGAAATCCTGGGCGGTCGAGTCGGGAGTTACGATGACCTGGCCATCCGGCTTGCGAACGCGCACATACTCGACGTCTAACTTCTCGGTGGCCGAGGAATAGCCGAACACTAGCTGGCCAAATTCGTGCACTCCGGCTTCGCTTTGAATCAGAACGACCGCTTCCGTCTCCTCCAGACTGGTGCCGTCATTCTCAAAACGAACGCGATTGAGGATTCGCTGGAAGATCGCGGCCTCCCCGCCATGGTCAACTTTTTTCGGGGAAGAAACCTGAGTGGCAGCGTTCGTAGTCAAAAGGGAGGCACAAAGTAAGGCAAAAGGGAGAAAAACGACAATGGACCGACGGCAAGACATATTGAGGTTCTTTTACGCTGCGGGAGAAGTAAAATCAACCGACGGTGCGGGAATGATGGCGGTCAGATTATCGCTGAGATTGCCTAAACCTATTGTGCTCATGGTCGCGTTGGTGGCTTGCTTTGGCCTGGGTGCCGCAGTCGGCAAAGCCGAAACTCCTCTAGTTATCTTAGATGATTCCCTCCCAACCATGTCCGCCGGGGAGCAGTTCAACTTTACTTTTCACGCCGCTGGCGGAGCGCGACCGTATCATTGGAGCGTCGAAGGGAAACTTCCCGACGGCCTCTCGATGAGCCATGAGGGCGTACTTTCCGGACGCCCGGCCAAATCTGGCCCGCTCACCATCACCGTTGTATTGACCGATTCGAGCCGTCCGGCGCATCCCGTACAAAAGAGCTTCCAAACGGCGATCGTGGGCTCGCTGGTGCTCGAATGGCTCGATCCACCCAAGGTTCATGACGGCCGGATCGATGGCGCAGTCCAGGTTTCCAATGGTTCCAAAGATGTATTCGATCTGACCGTAATCGTGGTAGCGGTGGCCGGAAACGGGCGGGCCACGGCTCTCGGTTACGAGCACTTCCCGCTCAAAGCGGGAACTACTAATTTTCCGATCACTTTCGGCAACACGCTACCCAATGGCGCCTACGTGATCCACGCCGACGCGGTCGCGGAAATTACGGCCCGCAAGAACATCCTGCGCCAGCGTCTTCAGACGCCCGAAGCGTTGCAGGTTACGGTTGGACCTTGACGGATCATTGCAGGATGGCTAAATCCACGCCGAGTACTGTCGTACCCAATCGGCGGTTGTTTCCTGTGCTACCCTTAGTATTCCGAAACTTAATATTTGACTAACCTTTGGACGAGGCTGGATTGATGCCTCATTCCAACAGATGTAGGCATTAGTGGAACTTTTTCTCAATCTTTGCTGGCTTGCCCTCTTGCTGCCCGCATTCCTGCTGTGGCAGCGAAGGACTCCGTCTGACCGTTCCACACATCGATCGCTTCTCTTCCTCTGTACGCTGGCTTGCATGCTCGTACTGCTCTTCCCCTTTATTTCCGCGAGTGACGATCTGCACGCTGCCGGACAGGCGATCGAAGAATCGAAGCGCACCTTCCACTGCAGTCATCAGCCAGGTGGCCGAAGTCTTTACTCAACTGCCGATCTTTCTCAGCCCGCGACACCCGCGGCTGGCGTATCCCGCGTCATTCTGGGGCGCGCCGGAACGGTTCCCGCATTCTCTCCGCGATCCGTGGAAGCGTTGGTCGCCGTTCCCTGGGTTGGCCGCGCTCCGCCCGTGTAGCTCTCGCTCCGTCCCTTTTCCAGGCTTTCACGAAGTTAATCGGGCGCGCATTGGCGTTCTCCTTCTCCATTTTCTCCATTGCGCAAGGAGTCCATGAGTGCACAGGTTCCACCAGCTAGTTTTGCTTGCCGCTCTGAGCGCCGTTGCTGCCCCTGCATCGGCCCAGCAGGCATTCACCTGGGAGCAGGTTCGCGAGCGCTTCGAGCAGAACAACCCCACCCTGCAAGCCGCGAAGTTGAGTATCGACGAATCGAAGGCACAGGAGATCACGGCTTTTTTGAGGCCGAATCCGAATTTAGGTTTGCTGGTGGATGGGACACAGGTCGCACCCAATCACGGCGTATGGCAGCCTTTTGCAGGAACTTTCGAATCGCCCAGCATCAGCTACCTGGTGGAGCGGCGCAACAAGCGCCAGCTGCGCCTTGAAGGCGCGAAGAAAGACACATTGATCGCCGAGTCGGATTACGCCGACCAGGAGCGCACTCTGCTCTTCAACCTACGCAGCGCTTTTGTTTCAACGCTACAGGCCAAAGCCGTGCTGCAACTGGCGAACGCTAATCTGGCCTACTACGACAAGGTTCTTAAGGTAAGTCAAGACCGCTTGAGCGCGGGAGACATTGCGCAAATCGATTTCGACCGGCTCGAATTGCAACGTGTGCAGTATGAGTCGGATGCGCAGACGGCGGAAGTCAATCTGCGAACCGCGAAGATTCAGCTCCTCACCTTGTTGAACGATCGGGCTCCGATCGAAGAGTTCGACGTCACCGGCGCTTACGACTTCAGCGATCAGATAGCATCGCGCGAAGAGGTCCGAAAGAAGGCGCTTGAGACGCGCCCCGATCTGCGCGCGGCGGTTGAAGCACAGGAGAAGGCGCAAACTGAGCACAAACTGGCGGTCGCCAACGGCTCGACCGATCCGACGCTGGCCGCATGGTGGACGCACAATTCCTCCACCAATAATCCATTCGCGCGCGAAACCGTCGGCGTGAGCCTGAATATTCCGCTCCGCATTTTCGACCGCAACCAGGGTGAAAAGCTGCGCACCAAGCTGGACATCGCGCGCAGCGAGAAATTGCGCGATGCCGCTGAAGCGCAAGTGCTGAGTGACGTTGATTCAGGCTATGCCACGGTCGACAGCACGCTGACTCTGTTGCGCCCTTATAAAGCTAAATATCTGGCGCAGTCGGTACACGTACGCGACACGATTTTGTTTTCCTACCAGCACGGGGGTGCGTCGCTGCTCGATTTTCTGAACGCGGAAAGCGAATACCGCAGCGTGCAGTTGAACTACGTCAACCTGGTGGGCTCGTACTTGACCGCCGCCGCCCAGCTGAACGAGGCCGTCGGACAGGAAGTGATCCAATGAAAACTCAATTAGCCCGCGCGCTTGCGGTTATTCTTGCCCTGTCATTCGCCATGGTACTCGCCGGCTGTGACCACAAAGAAGACCCAAAAGCCGAAGCTCCGCCCAAAGCGCAAGTCGAGCCCGATCTGGATGCCAACAACTTCACGGTCGACCATCCTGAGCAATTCCCGCTGGTGACTGCGGTTGAATATAAAGCCGCCCCGGCGCTGGATGTCACCGGCCTTGTGCAGCCCGACATCGCGCGCGCCGTCCCCGTAGTCTCGCTCGCGGCGGGACGAGTGGTCGAAGTCAATGCTCGCCTGGGCGATGAAGTGAAAAAGGGCCAGCTGCTCTTGCGAGTCCAGAGCAATGATGTGAACGCCGCCTACCAGAATTATCTGAAAGCGGTAAATGACGAGCGCCTGGCCCATCAGCAGCTCGATCGGCAGCAACTGCTCTACGAAAAAGGCGCGGTCGCGCAAAGCGCGCTCCAGCAGGCCGAGAATGCCGAAGGAGACGCCAAGGTTGACCTTAACGCCGCCTCCGAGCAACTGCATTTGCTGGGCGTCGATAAAGATCATCCCTCCGGCATCGTCAACGTATTCGCGCCCATTTCTGGGGTAATCACCGACCAGCAGGTGACAGCCGCGGGCGGCGTGCAGGGGCTTTCCGGCCCGAATCCTTTCGTCATCGCCGATCTTTCCTATGTCTGGATCGTCTGCGATGTCTACGAGAACGATCTCGATGCGGTGCACGTGGGCGAATCTGCCGACGTTCGCGTCAATGCGTTCCTCGGCAGGGTACTCAAGGGCCGCATCGACAACATCCTTCCGGTGCTTGATCCCAACCTGCGCACCGCCAAGGTTCGTATCGAAGTCGCGAACCCGGGGTGGCTGCGCATCGGCATGTTCGTCACGGCGACTTTTTACGGCAAACAGCCGCAGACATATGCTGCGATTCCATCGACCGCGATTCTTCACCTGCACGACCGCGAGTGGGTCTACTTGCCGATCGGCAACGGCCACTTCAAGCGTATGGAAGTTGCCACTGGCGCCATGCTCCCCAACAATATGCAGGAAATTATTAAGGGGCTGAAGCCCGGCGATCAGGTCGTCTCGAACGCCTTGCCGCTGCAGAACACGGTGGAGCAATGATGACCCGGAGTGATCAATGATTCGCCGCGTGGTGGATTTCGCTCTGGGCAATCGCCTGCTGGTGGTTGGGATAGCCCTGATCCTGTTCGTCTGGGGAATCATATCCTTCGAGCGACTGCCTATCGAGGCCTATCCCGATGTCGCCGACAATTATGTCGAGATCATCACGCAGTGGCCCGGGATCTCCGCCGAGCAGATCGAGCAGCAGGTCACGATCCCGCTTGAGACCGCCATGAACGGCATCCCGCAGATCGTCCACCTGCGGTCGTTTTCGCTTTTCGGCCTTTCTGACATCAAGCTGATCTTCGATGACGACTCTGAGAATGCCTGGAATCGCGAGCGCGTTCTTGAGCGGCTCGCGCAGGTCACTCTCCCAAACGGGGTCGCGCCGCAGATGGGCACCGACTGGAGCCCGGTCGGCCAGATTTATTTCTACACTCTGCATAGTTCCAACCCCGCCTATGACCCGATGGAACTGAAGTCGCTTGAGGACTGGGTCATCGAAAAGCGCTTCAAGGCCATTCCCAATATCGTCGATGTCGCCAGCTTCGGCGGGCCTACGCGCGAATATCAAGTTCGAGTCGATCCCAATAAACTCATTGCTTATGGCCTGAGCCTGGCGCAGGTCGAGCAGCAACTCACCGACAACAACGTCAATGCCGGCGGCAGTTTTATTCAGGAAGGCTTACAACAAATCAACGTCCGCTCGGTCGGCTTGGTTGATCGCGTGCAGGATATCGAACAGACCGTCATCACCACAAAGAACGGCACACCAATCCGCATCAAGGACGTGGCGACCGTCGACCAAGGGCCGAAGATCCGCCTCGGCCAGTTTGCCCGCGCCATACATCGCGAGGACGGCAAGATCATCGATAACGACGACGTCGTGTCCGGCATCGTGCTGCTGCGAAAAGGCGCGGCCGCTGACAGCGCGCTCGAAGGCATTCATCAGACGGTCGAGGAACTCAACACTCACATTCTTCCCAAGGGCGTAACCATCGTTCCCTTCATCGATCGCAGCACGCTGGTGCATTACACGACGCATACCGTGCTGCACAACCTGACGGAAGGAATGATTCTGGTCTCACTCATTCTGTTTCTGTTTCTCGGTAACGTGCGAGGCGCGCTCATTGTTGCGGCGACCATTCCTTTTTCTTTGCTCTTCGCCGCCATTTGCCTGGACCGGAGCCACATTCCCGCCAACCTGCTCTCGCTGGGCGCGCTGGATTTTGGCGTGCTCGTGGAAGGCGCGATCGTCCTCATCGAAAACATCGTCCACCAATTAGGACATCCCAATGGCGGCACGAAGACACCAATTGAAAAAATCAGCGACTCCTGCCACGAAGTCCAGCGCCCGGTTTTCTACGCCATCATCATCACCATCACCGCCTTCTTGCCGATCTTCACGCTCCAGCGCGTGGAAGGCCGCCTGTTCCGCCCCATGGCCTGGACCATGGCCTTCGCACTGCTCGGCGCGTTATTTTTCTCCATCGTCGTGGCGCCCGTGCTGGGGAGCTTTGCGTTCGCCAAAGGGGCCAGTGAGTGGCGCAATCCTGTGATGACGTGGCTGCTGATGCGCTATCGAGTCGCGGTTCGCTGGGCGATTCACCACCGCGCGGTCACCATTGGCGTCTGCATTTTCTTCGTCATCATCGCAAATTTTCTGGCTTTCACCGGCGTGATCGGCTCCGAGTTTCTTCCGCATCTCGACGAAGGCGCGATCTGGGTCCGCGGCGTGCTCGCGCCCAGCACCGGCCCCGATGAAGGGATACGCATCGCCAATCAGGCTCGGATCATTCTCTGTTCGTTTCCCGAGGTCCCACAATGCACGAGTCAGGTCGGCCGCCCTGATGACGGCACCGACGCCACTGGCTTCTTCAACACCGAATACTTTGTCGACCTCAAGCCGAAAAAACAATGGCGTCCCGTGTTTCACCAAAACAAGGAAGAGCTGATTGCCGCCATGCAGCGCGAGCTCGACAAAATTCCGGGCGTAGTGTGGGGATTCTCGCAGCCCATCGAAGACAACATGGAAGAGGCGGTCAGCGGCGTCAAAGGCGAGCTGGCAACCAAGATTTACGGCGATGACCTGAAGGTTCTTGAAGAGAAGGCCGACGAAATCGTGGGAGTCATGCGCCAGATCAACGGCATAGAGGACCTTGGAGTCTTCCGCGTGCTGGGCCAGCCCAATCTGAACGTAACCGTGGATCGCGAAGCGGCCGCCCGCTACGGCATCAATGTCTCCGACGTACAGGATGGGATTCAGACCGCCGTCGGGGGCAACGCGCTCACACAGGTACTCAAAGGCGAAGCCCGCTATGACCTGACGCTGCGCTATCTCCCGAAATATCGCGACACCGAAGATGCCATTAAAAACATACGACTGCTCGCACCCACGGGCGAGCGCGTTTCGCTGGCGCAGCTTTGCAAAATCAAAGTCACCGACGGCGGTTCGGAGATTTATCGCGAAGGGAATCAGCGCTACATCGCCATCAAATACAGCGTGCGCGGCCGCGACCTCGGCAGCACGGTCGAAGAAGCCATGCAAAAGGTCAACGAAAAAGTAAAGCTGCCGCTCGGTTACACGCTCCGGTGGGAGGGAGAATACGCCAGCCAGAAACGGGCGAATGCACGCCTGCTGATCGTCTTGCCGATCACGATTCTGATTATCTTCGTGATCCTGTTCACCATGTTCAACTCCTACAAATGGACGGGGCTGATTATGGTCAACATTGCGGTCGCGCCCATCGGAGGCCTGCTCGCGCTGCTCATTACCGGCACGCACTTCAGCGTCTCAACCGGCGTCGGTTTTCTGGCGCTCTTCGGAGTGTGCGTGCAAACCGGCGTTATCATGCTCGAATACATCAACCAGCTACGCGTGAGGCGCCATTCGATAGAGGAAGCGGCGGTCGAAGGCGCGGTGCAAAGGCTCAGGCCGATCATGATGACCATGCTGGTCGCGACGTTAGGATTACTGCCAGCCGCCTTATCGCACGCCATCGGCTCCGACTCGCAACGGCCCTTCGCGATCGTAATTGTGGGAGGCCTGATTGCCGCGCTCGTCATGAGCGTCTTTTTGCTGCCAACGTTGTATGTGTGGATCGCGCGCGAAACGGATGTTCTGCCGGAAGCAGCGGCGTTTGAAGAGGGAGAGCACGTGGATTAGGCGCGTTGACCGGGGATGATCGGCGGAATCGTTACTCTCGGGTTGGAAGTCCTCCTCGATTGCCGTCCAAAAGGCAGACCGCGGCACACGAAAATGGCGGACAGATAGCCTCTGTCCGCCACTTTGATTAAGAACCGCTGCTGCCGAATCGACCTTACTGAATCGTCTCGATTAACTTGGCAGTGGTTGTGCTATAGACCTGAATGAGGTTGCCGCTGAAGTTCGAGACGTAAAGCCGCGCGTTCACCGGATCGACCGCGATGCCCGCGGGCATGAAGGTGAGGCTCAGGAACTCAACCGGCTTCGCGCCCGGCGTGGCAATGGCCACCGCATCGTCGATGTTGGCGAGATAGAAGTTTCCATGTCCATCTCCCGCTACCGCATAACCGGTGTCGTTAGGATCCACGTACGTCGGGTTGAAGCTGCCGCTCGTGATGGTCGAAAGCGCAGGGCCGAAAACCACCCCAAGCCCGAGACCGCCGATGGCAACCGAGTTCTCTTGCACAGCAATCCCGTAGAGCGGACCGGCGACGTTGAACGTCTGCTGCAGCGTGGGGTAGGTCGAGCCGCTATAAATGGCCGGCTGCGTATAGATGTCGATATACGATTGTGCGTTCTGAACCCACACGTTGCCCAGTCCGTCGACGGCGATTGCCAAAGGCTCGTCCACGCCCTCGGTGACGACGCTGTACGGATTCAGCTTTCCGCCGACGTATTCCGAAAAGAAGCCGCCGTTCGGTTCCCAGTTCGCGACCCACGCGTTTCCCTGGGGATCGATAGCAACTCCGGTGGGATGCTGGACGTTGCCGATGGTCTCGCTCAGCTTGTACTTCGAGTTAAAAACCAAAATACTGTTGGCTCCAGTGTTAGCGACGTACAGGTTTCCCTGGCCGTCAACGGCGAGCCCATTCGGTTGGTTCAGCGGATTCTTGGCGGCGAAGCTGGCTGCGGCAAAGCCGAGGCACAGCAGTGAAATGGCAGCGGTGCGTACGAGGTTGCGGATAAAGTTAGCGGATTTCATTGTCTCTCTCTTCTGTGTGATTTGTTTTTTACTAATTCTTGCTCACTCATAAGAGCGACGAAGCGGGAAACATTCCCTCATGCTTTTGCAAAATAGTCGATCCTTATTTCTTGGTGTTGATTTTCGGGGTCGTGATGATTGACTGAGGCTCCAGGAAAAAGATTGGCGAAGCAGATTGAGGAGACCGGAGACGCCGGACACTGGACACTGGAACAATACTTGCAGCAATTTATAAGGAAGGGATTGGGGGGAGAAAAGTGCCGGTCATGGCTGAGAGTCAGGCACCCGCAGCAAAAATTAAGAGTCCCGAGGTGATGTTGAACTCATTCGTCTCGGCCAGTAGCTCGCGTTTAGACCCTTGCTGACCTCTCTCAGGAAGCTCCCTTGCGGGTTTGCTCCCCGGCGATCCTCGCTCGGGCTCCGGGCTCACCGCCAACCGGATAAACCAGTTCAACGCCTCGGGACTCTATCTTGCCTTCGACGGCAGCTCCTGTTCGTCTCGACCAGCGCTTAGCTATAGACCCTTGCTCGCCTTCTCCAACTTACCTCGCGGCTGTCGGAGTGACTTCGCTTGAGCCCCGGACGCTGCACCAACCGGAAAAACTTCAGAACGTGTCAAAGAACGATTGTCGTTTTACTCCTTTCATTTTTAAGGTCAATAAAATTAGCGAGCTTTTAAGTTGTCATTTTTCAATCGAGTGCAGCAACTGCACAGGGGGATGCCGCAAAAACTGTGCAGCTAGCCTTGAGGCATCTCGAATCGCTAATATTCACATGGTATTTTCGGGCTCTTACGCTTTGCGGAGCCTCCGAATTCGAGGACTTACAGGAAACTCCAATTGTGCAAATCTCCGCGCCAACCGCATGAAATCTGATGAGTTGGCTCCCCAATGTTTCACCGACAACTGAGAACTGACCGCAGAACTCTTTGCAGGCCGCTGGTACCATACTGACGTGGCTCCGCTCCTCGCCGTCCAGAACCTGACCATCGAATTCCCCAGTGTGGCGCGGGCATCCTCGCCCGCGTCTGCCGGCACCTCTCCAAGCGTTTCCCCGCGGACGATTGCCGTAGTACGCGACTTGAGCTTCTCAATCAACCCCGGCGAGGTCCTGGGTTTGGTCGGAGAATCCGGCTCCGGAAAGTCCGTTACATCGCTGGCCATCATGGGCCTGCTTCCGCCAGACGCAAATATCACCGGCAACATCACCTTCCAAAATGGAGCAGCCCAGCCTGCGAACCTCACCACGCTTAACCCCGATCAACTCCGCTGTCTGCGCGGCTCGCGCATCGCGATGATCTTCCAGGAGCCGATGACCGCGCTCAATCCTGTAATGCGGGTCGGCGACCAGATTGCCGAAGCGGTGCTGGCGCACAACACCGTTCCTCCGGAAATTGGCCTGAAACTCCGGAATCAAATCGGCAATACAAATCGTGAGCTATGGAATGAGTGGTATCGACCCATTCCTTTTTGGTTCAAAGGCTTCGCAATTCCAGCGGTCGCCTTTGCAAGTCTCTTCCACCGCGGTGGAATCGGCTACTTTCATCGCGCGCGCATCCGTCCAGCAAAAGCCTACCAGCTTGCTATTCAGGCCCTGCGCGACGTCGCCATCTCCGAGCCCGAACGCCGCGCCCGCAGCTATCCGCATCAGCTCTCCGGAGGCATGAGGCAACGCGTCATGATCGCCATGGCCATCGTCAACCGTCCCCAATTGCTCATCGCCGACGAGCCGACAACCGCGCTCGACGTAACCATTCAGCAACAGACCCTTGACCTGCTCAACGATCTGCGTCAGAAGTTCTCGCTGGCGATGCTCTTCATCTCGCATGACCTGGCGGTCGTCTCACACGTTGCCGATCGAGTCGCGGTCATGTATGCGGGAAACCTGGTCGAACTTGCGCCCAAGTCCGCAATCTTCGCTGCTCCCGCGCATCCCTACACGCAAGGCTTGCTGCGCGCCATTCCCACGCTGGCCACCGATCGGGCCCAGCCGCTCACGACCATCGAAGGAACGGTCCCGCCTATTGCTGCTCTGCCGCCGGGTTGCCCCTTTGAGCCACGATGCGAACATCGCATTGCCGCTTGCTCGACCGAACTCCCGCCGCTGGTCGAAGTCGCCCCGGGACACCTGGCGCGGTGCCCAGTGGTGAATCAGGTCCTCGCTCCGAAGATGGAAATCTGATAAGGATGTAGAACCTATGGGCACCAACCGTCTTGAAGCCTTTAGCGACGGCGTGATCGCCGTGATCATCACCATCATGGTGCTCGAGTTGAAGGTTCCGCGCGACACCACGCTCTCGTCGCTGCGCGGCATCGCTCCGCAGTTTCTGAGCTATCTCCTGAGCTTTCTGGTCGTCGCCATCATGTGGGTCAACCATCACCACATGCTGCACTCGGCTCGCCGCGCTGACGCCCGTCTGCTCTGGTCGAACAACGCTCTGCTGTTCTGGATGTCGCTTGTCCCATTCGTCACCGCGTACATGGGCAACAATCCCCGCGATCCCCGGGCGGTGGCGCTGTACGGCGTTGTTCTGAGCCTTTGCTCGGTTTCTTTCGCCCTGCTGCGCTGGGCCATTATTCAGCACAACCGCGACAATCCTGAGATGGCGCGGTACCACCGCCACATCGCATTCAAGAATATCTACTCCTTGATCCTTTACGTCGTCTCGGTGCCGCTCGCTTTCGTCGATGTGCGCCTTTCGTTTTTCATCTTCGTGTTTGTCGCGCTCTCCTACTTCCTGCCCGAGCGCAAGCTCGCCGAACCCGACATGTCCTCATGAGAGCGTCACGCGAACGCACTTTGTCGCCCAAGGATTCACCCCTGACCTCAGACCTCCAGCCGCTGACTTCTGCCCTCTGGCTGCATTCCACGCTATAATCCTCCCTTTGCCGTGCGCATCCTTATTCTCAGCGACATTCACAGCAACCTCGAGGCGCTCGACGCCTGCATCGCCGCCGCTCCCGCCCACGATCTTGTCGTTAACCTGGGGGACACAGTCGGCTACGGCGGCAATCCGAATGAGGTGATCGCACGCGCCCAGTCGCTTGGTAAAGTTTTCGTCCGTGGCAATCATGACAAAGCCGTCAGCGGCCTGATGGACCTGGAAGACTTCAATCCCGTCGCCGGCCTCGCCACTCTTTGGACCCGCGACCAGCTCACGGATGCCAACCTTGACTGGCTGCGCTCGCTTCCGCAGGGGCCGGTGCATCTCGACGAACTGCCCGGGATACAGTTCGTCCACGGCTCGGCGCTCGACGAAGATGAATACATGGTCAGCGTGCGCGATGCTATCGAGCCGCTCATTACCAATGCCGTTCCTGTCACGTTTTTCGGGCACACTCATCTACAAGGCGGATTCATGCTGCAAGGGGAAATTAGTGAAGCCTACCGACCGGGCTATCGCACGGTGGGGCAGCCCGAATCGTCCGACTGGCCGCTGCGTAAAGACGTCCGCTATCTGATCAACCCTGGCTCGGTCGGACAGCCTCGGGATGGCGACTGGCGTGCAGCCTTTGCCATGTTCGACAGCGACGCCTGGATTGTCAGCTTCTATCGCGTGCCTTACAACGTGCGGGTAGCTCAGGAAAAAATTCTGGCGGCGAATCTGCCTCCGCGGCTGGCGACGCGCCTCGCGACGGGGCGATAATTTTCCCTGTAAACTCTTGCCATGAACGCATCGTCCGCTCACACGGCGCACGTTGACGGCGGAGCTCGAGGCAATCCCGGACCGGCTGGTTTCGGCGTCGTCATTCACGATGCGCAGGGCAAGAAGGTCGCCGAACTCAGCCAGTACCTGGGCCATCACACCAACAACTACGCCGAATACAACGGGCTGCTGGCTGCGCTGCGCTATGCCATTGCGCAACGCATTCCGTCGCTGAAAGTCATTAGCGACTCTGAGCTCATGGTTCGCCAGATGAAAGGAATCTATAAGGTGCGTCATCCCGAGCTGCGCAAGCTCTACGACGAGGCGCAGCGCCTGACTATGCAGATTGAATACCTGGAAATTCGTCATGCCTTGCGCGAGCACAACCGGGACGCGGACCGCCTCGCGAACCAGGCCATGGACCGCGGCAGGAATTCGCCTCGTGGAGAAGCTGAGCCGCATCTGTCCGAGGTCAGAGGTTAGACGTCAGATTGCGGAGGCAAGAGCAGGACCATACTAGAATCTAGAGTGTGTTGGCTAACTCCCTGGAATTCGCGCCCGATCGTGATCGGGAGATCTTTGCGGCGGTCCCAGCTGCGTCGGCCGTCTTTTTGCTTCGAGGCTCCGATCCTGCCTCAGAACCTTACGTCAGCAAGACCGCCAACTTGCGCCGACGGCTCGAAAGGCTGCTCTCCGCGCCTGAAGAGCGCTCCAAGCGCCTCAATCTGCGCGACCGCGTCCGCTCAATCGAATACTCGCTGACCGGTTCCGATTTCGAATCCGGATTTCTGCTCTACCAGGTTCAGCGGGCGTCGTTCCCCAAGACCTACGAAAAGCGCCTGCGCCTGCGTTTTGCTCCGCTCGTCAAGATGCATCTCGACAACGAGTACCCGCGAGCATCGATCACCACGCGCCTTGGCCGCCTCGGCGGCAAAAATATCTACTACGGCCCATTCCCGTCGCGCACCGTCGCCGAAAAATTCATGAACGACGCGCTCGACTTCTTCAAAATGCGGCGCTGCGTGGAAGACCTGCACCCGGATCCACAATTTCCCGGCTGCGTTTATTCCGAAATGAAGATGTGCCTCGCGCCCTGTTTCAAGGGCTGCACCGACAACGAGTACCGCGCCGAGGTCGTTCGCGTGGAAGACTTTCTCGACACACGCGGCGAATCGCTGAAGCGGCAGATTTCGGGCGAACGCGATCGCGCGTCCGAATCGCTTGCCTTTGAAGAAGCCGCCGCGCTGCATACGCGTCTCGAAAAGCTCGCAGCCGTTCTGCACCAGATGCCGGAAGCGGTGCAGCGCGTCGATCGGATGCGCGCCCTCATCGTGCAACCCTCCACGGTCGGTGAAAGCGTGGCTCTGTTTCGCGTGGATGCGGGCGCCATCGCTGGCCCGCTGAACTTCCCGGTTTCAAGCCCGGATCACGCAAAATCGCAGTCCATGGAAGCACGTATCCACGAAGCGCTGGACAGTTTTGCGCCCGCTGACCCGCGCAGCACCATAGAGCGCATGGAGCATCTTGCCATCCTCACGCGGTGGTGCTATCGCGGAACCCGCAAGGGGGAGATCTTTTTTGCCAATGCCAAGGGCGAATTGCCGATGCGCCACATCGTTCGCGGCATTGGCCGCGTCTACAAAGGAGAAGTGCCTGAAACGGCGTCAGCCGGCTCGACGGTACAATCGCCAATCGACATTCCGAGTTGACCAGACTCAATTGCCAACTGGTTGCTCAGCGCTTTTCGAGTCCTTCTCTTCCTCTACCGCGCCCGGCATCACGTTTTTGAGCGGAGCTTTACGCTGCTCCTCGAGTTCAGGATGCGGCAAGGGCTTACGGGGCAGCATCCGATCGCGCATCGCCGTGTTGTAGACGAAGATCGCTTCCACCGTCGCAGCCTGTTTCAGGTCGCCCGCCTGCAATCGCTCATAGGTATCCATGTTGGAGTGGTGGGTGCGCGACCCGTAGTCCAGGGGATCCTGAATGAACTGGAATCCGGGAATGCCGACAGCATCGAATGACTCGTGATCGGTGCCGCCCGTGTTGCGCAGTGTGATGGTGGTGACCCCGAGATCCTTCAACGGCTCGATCCACTGCTGGAAGATGGGAGCCTCCGCGGCGTTCTCCTGAAGGTAAATCCCAAGGATCTTCCCGCTGCCGTTGTCGAGGTTAAAGTAGCCGGAGATTTTTTGCTGCTCCGGTTTCAATTGCAGGGGTCCCACGATCTTGCGCAAATAATCCGGGAGCTTCACCTGATCGGGGGCAGTAGAGAGCGGAGCGAATCCAAAATGCTGCTTCACGTACGCAACCGATCCTAGCAATCCCTGCTCTTCGCCCGTCCAGAGCGCGATTCGGATGGTACGTCGCGGCTTGACCTGCAATGCATTCAGAATGCGCATGACTTCCATCGCCACCACTGTGCCCGCACCATTATCGGTCGCGCCCGTGGCTGAAGCCCACGAATCGAGATGGCCGCCGACCATGACAACTTCATCTTTGAGTTTCGGATCGGTGCCGGCAATTTCCGCGATGGTGTCGAAAGCATGTTCGTGATCGCCGGTGAATTTGGTATCGACATTCATTTCAATGCTGACGGGCACGTGTGCCGTCAGCAGGCGAGAGACCCGTCCGTAATTTTCGATCGCCATGATCACGACCGGAAACCGGAGCGCGTGATCGCGCTTGTAGGTGAATGGACCGAGGCTGCCATCGTCAAAAATCGTGCCGCCAGAACCGCCGTTATTCCGGCCGTCGCGGCTGGGAAGAATGAGTGCTAGCGGACGCTCAGAATCGAAAAATTTGAGGATGCTCTCCTGAAGTTCGCGGCGCTTCGCGCGCTCCTGAATATATTTCGCGTACTCGGGGTTCGGGCTCAGCGGGTACTCGGCAATTTTGGCAAGGTCTTTATCGTCCATGCGGTCGAATAGCGGCTTGTCAACCGGGTTGACGTCCCGCATCTCGCCCAGCAAAACAATCTTGCCCGCAACCTTGCCCTTGTATTTCTGGAGATCTTCCGGTGTTTTCACATCCATCCACACGGGCGACCCGGTTACGGCACCGTTCGTCGACGGCGACCACGGAGCCGCTTGCGCGATGAACACGGCGGTATCGGGCGAACTCATGCGCACCCAGGTATTGAGCTGTTGCCAGCCCATGCCGAACTCTCCCCAGTCCTCCAGGTGAGCGTTTACGCAACCCATGGCGGCGAGCTGGTCGCGCGTCCAGGCATTTGCGCGTTGCAGATTGGGCGATCCGGTAAGCCGGGGTCCAATGCCATCCATCAGGGCGGAGGCAAATTCCATCACATGCGAGTGGTGCAAGCCCTCCTCGCGGATGCGATCGTACATGGCGTAATCGAGGTCTTCCCTGGTGGGTTGCGGTTGTTCGTAGGAAGGCGAGGGCGCGTTGGGAGCGGGCTTGTCGTTTTTCTTTTCGCCCGCAGCCGCGCACGGGACGACGAGACACAGCAGCAGCACTACGGAGGACCAGCGGAAAGAGCTGAAACGTAACATTGTCGTGATTTCCTCAATTCAGAAGTGAAGGGGCAGAGTAGCAGAACCGGCGCTCAGAAACCAAGCGCGCTTTTCTGAGCCGCAGTGGGCCTGGTAGTTGTCAAGGCGGCCTCATTTCACGTACTCTGCCGCGCATGGCGCATCGCAGAGTTCTCCCGACCGTCTCCTTCTGTTTTCTCTTTTGCCTTTTCCCGTTTTCTTCCATGGGTGCTGCCCAGGTATCGGCGGGCGGATTCACGCTCGAACAGGTTCTGAGTTCGCCCTTTCCCAGTAATCTGGTAGCCGCCGAACACGCGGGAAGAATTGCCTGGGTATTCGATGCCGAGGGCGCGCGCAATGTTTGGGTTGCCGACGCTCCGAACTTCGAGGCGCGGCAGGTCACACGCTACACCGCCGACGATGGCATGCCAATCGCGGCGCTGAAGCTCACCCCCGACGGACGCACGGTCGTCTATGCGCGGGGAAGCGAGACTAACAAGACCGGCGAAGTTGCCGACCCGACCAGCAATGTCGAAAAACCGCTTCAGCAGGTTTGGGCGGTCGACGTCGATAAACGTATTCCCCGCTTGCTTGGGGAAATGGGCTGCGACGAAGAGGGATGCGAGGACATTGAGATTTCTCCCGATGGAAAGTTTGCGGTGTGGGCGGCGAAGAAGCAGATCTGGATCGCGTCAATTTCCGGCGATGTGATTCCGGGGCCCACAAAAGATGCTTTTGACAAAGCGGTATCAAGCGCTGCCTCCGCCAAAGGCAGCGAGACCGCAGGCGTCAAAGCCCGCCCGCTGACGTACGTCCGCGGCGACAACGGGCAGCCCCAGTGGTCGCCCGATGGAAGGATGATTGCCTTCACGAGCGATCGCGGCGATCACAGCTTCATTGTGATCTATGAGTTCGGCCGCGACACGCTGCATTACCTCTCTCCGAGCGCGGATCGTGACATGTCTCCGCGCTGGTCGCCCGACGGCAACCAGATCGCATTCGTTCGCCTGGCGGGGAAACGGGAGAAGCGGCTGCTGATTCCGCAGTTGCCGGAGCCGTGGTCGATTTGGGTATATAACCTCGCAAAGGATTCCGGACGCGAGATTTGGAAGAGCGGAGCGGCGCTCGACGACTCGCTCCCCGAGCTGACAGAAGACACCTCATTCAAGTTTGCGGCGAAGGATCGGATCATTTTTTCATCTGAGCAGGACGGCCGGAATCATCTCTATTCCGCGAGCACAGCCGGCGGCCCGGCAACCCTGCTGACGCCGGGCAAATTCGAAACCGAAGACGTGGCGCTCAGTACAGACAAGTCCGCAGTCATTTATTCCTCCAATCAGGACGACGCGACGCACACCGACGTTGACCGCCGGCACCTTTGGAAAGTGCGGGTTGACGGTGGAGCTCCTGTGCCGCTCACGCACGGCGAAACGATAGAGTGGACGCCCGTCGAAGTTGCAGGCAAGGTCGTCTGCCTCGGTTCCACGGCCACGAGCCCCGCGATGCCATACGTCGTCACCGCGCAGGGCCGCGAGATGATCGCCAAAAGCGCGCTGCCCGCATCTTTCCCTTCGACAAAGTTAGTTACGCCCAAACAAGTCATCTTCAAAGCGGAAGACGGCTGGGAGATTCACGGACAATTATTCGAGCCGAAAGGATCGGAACGCCATGCGGCCCTTGTCTTTATCCACGGTGGATCGATCCGCCAGATGATGCTCGGCTTCCACTATATGGACTACTACCACAATGCCTATGCGATGAATGAGTATCTGGCGAGCCGCGGCTACGTCGTGTTGTCCGTCAATTACCGAACGGGAATTATGTATGGCAGGCATTTTCGCGAGCCGGCCGATGGCGGGTGGCGAGGCGGCGCCGAATACAAAGACATCGTGGCCGCCGGAAGATTCCTGAAGGGGCTGCCGGATGTCGATCCGAGACGCATTGGTCTATGGGGCGGATCTTATGGCGGTTACCTGACCGCTATGGGCCTCGCACACAACTCGGATTTATTCGCGGCCGGCGTCGATCTGCACGGCGTGCACGACTGGTCGGCATTCCTGGATGAGTTCCCCAAAGATGCCCCCGATCGTGACGCAGCTCTGAAGCTGGCGTTTCAATCGTCACCGGATGCAGCAATTGCCACGTGGACTTCGCCTGTTCTGCTCATCCAGGGAGACGACGACCGCAACGTTCCCTTTTCGCAAACGGTCGATTTGTTGCAGCGCCTGCGCGCACAGAAGGTGCACGTCGAGGAACTAGTCTTACCCGACGAGATTCACGGCTTCCTGATGTGGAAGAGCTGGATACGAGCGTATGGAGCGACGGCCGAGTTTTTCGAGCGAGAGATGCCGGCGAAATGATTCTCAAGTATCCCGCAGATTAACGCGGATACGCGCGGATCTTTCGTTAAGGTTTTTCATCCGTATTGATTCGCGGGATCCGCCGAGAAGTTGAACGCAGTTCACGGCTTCTTGTAGACCACACCACCCTTCATTACGAAATCGACTTGCTCGAGAAGAGTGACGTCTTTCAGCGGGTCGCCCGGTACGGCCACGATATCCGCAAACTTGCCTGCCGAAACCGTCCCGATCTTGTCCTGCATGTCGAGCAGTTCCGCGGCCGATGAGGTGGCCGCGCGAATCGCCTGTGCGGGCGTCATTCCGAACTTCACCATGTAGGCGAACTCCTTGGCCGGGTCGATTTTCCAATCGAACCCTCCAGCGTCCGTGCCGAACGCGATCTTCACTCCCGCCTTCATTGCGCGGCGGAACGTGTCTTCGTGGATCGAAATCATTTTTAACCAAACGGGAGCGCCGGTAGCCGCGCGGCCCCGCGCAACGTAGTCGCCAACGAAAATCGTCGGCACATAAAAGATACCCTGGCTGGCCATGGTTTTAAGATCGTCGTCGGCAATGTAGTTGCCGTGCTCGACGCTATCGACACCGGCCGCGACTGAGTTGTGAACGCCGTGAAGCGCCATGGCATGCGATGCCACTTTGTGGCGCTCGCGGTGCGCCTCATCGACAATCGCCCTGAGTTCATCCGGCGTGAACGTCGGAATGTCGTCGAGCACGCCATCGGGCCGGACAAAATAGCTGCGATCGGAATAAACCTTGATCCAGTCGGCGCCGTGGCTGATCTGCTCACGGACTGCCTTGCGCCCGTCTTCAACGCCATCGACGATCTGCACGCCATGCGGAACAGGAACATTCGGCGCGTAGCCTTGCAACGGGTAGGCTCCGGTGACATCCATGGCGCGTGTCGCCACCTGCATGCGCGGGCCGGGGATGATGCCGTTATTGATGGCCTTTTTCACGTCCGTATCGGCATACCCGGCGCCTTCCGTTTCGAGGTCGCGGATCGTCGTGAAGCCATACATCAGCGCGCGGCGCGCATTGACGGTCGCTACGATAGTTCGATATTCCGGCGACTCCTTCAATAGTTGTTCGTCATAGTCGGCGGCGGTGATGTCTCCCTGAAGCAGGATGTGAGTATGCGTGTCGATCAGGCCGGGCAGGCAGGTTTCACGCGAGAGATCGACGATTTGGCTCGCCGTGACCTGACTGGCCGCGGCTGCACCGACCGATAGAATTGTTTCGCCGTCAATGGCGATGACAACGTCTTTTTGCGGCTGATCGGATTTGCCGTCGAGCAGCCAGCCGCATTTCAGGTAAGTTGGAGATTGCGGAGCAGTCTGGGAGAGCGCCAATCCCGTCAAAGCGCCGAACGTCATCAAAAGAATTTCCAAACGCATGCCAAACATTTTCATCATCCCCTCCCAATTACCGATCATGAATTTCCTAGCGCTCCCCGAATCCTGGTCCAAGTTACCTCTAGCGATTCGGGCAACACGCGCGACTCGCCAATGACGCTGACAAAGTTAGCATCCGCCACCCAGCGCGGCAGAACGTGCATGTGAATGTGTCCGGCTACGCCGGCTCCGGCGGCTTTACCAATATTCATTCCGACGTTAAGACCGTCGGGATGGTAAAGAGAGCGGAGAACACCTTCCATCGTCTGGGTGAGAGCCATCATCTCCTGCGCCGCCTCCACGGGGAGCTTTCGCAGCTCATCGAGGTGCGCATACGGCACGACCATTACGTGTCCGTTCGTGTACGGATACGTATTCAAGATGATGTAGCAATGGGTTCCGCGGTGAACGATGCGGGCTTTCTGATCCGTTTCCTTGGGGGCCTCGCAGAAGATGCAGCTGGTCGCGGGCTCGGCGCCACTCACGTAAGCATAGCGCCACGGAGTCCAGAGATAATCCATGGGTGGGAGGGTAGCAGAAATTAGCTGCAAGCTGTGAGTGACGCTCTCCGGGCCGACGCGCTACGGTGCAAGATAGGATCAAGGCTCGAAACTCGCCACTCGCAGCTCGGGCGCCCAGCCCCCGCGAATCGATGCTGTTCGGCAGCTTCCCGTATGTCGCCACGGTTAATTTCCGGACATGTCCGGAATCACGTTTGACACTCTTCCGAAGCCGTTGCTATAGTCGAAGAGTCCCCATTGGACGCGGGTTCGATTCGACGTTCCGGCAGCTGGGATTGTACTAGGGTCGTCCGCCAGGGCGGCCTCAACGCAACCTGAAACCACGCCAGCAGTCCGCTACACACCGTCCCGCATTCGTCGCGCACACGCGTGCGCGGCAAAGAGGCTATGACTTTGTACGACGATAATCGCAACCCTGATTCCACCCTCGAAACCATGACTCTTGAACATGACTCGCACAACGGCGGATCGGCCGTCCTGGACGCGCCCGAAACCGTACAACCATCACCCGTAGAGACGCAAGCTTCCGCCCCAGACGCTGCCCAAGACACAGCCGAGCATTCTGCGCCGACGCCAGCCGCCGAGACGCACGAAGCTCCCGCGACCACATCTTCCGTGACTTCACCTTCGGCAGCTTCATCCTCTTCGACTCCACCCGAAGCTCCAGCTGCGTCGGCGAGCGACGATTTTGCCGCGGCACTCGAAAACTTCACCACCGAGACCGAGGAATCAGTCGGCGACGACCACGTGATCAAAGGCACCGTGGTCAAGTTGACGGGGACCCATGTGGTAGTCGACTTCGGCTCGAAGTCCGAGGGCATGGTGGCCCTCTCCGAAGTGCTCGATCA
>JBAQJF010000227.1:0-1845 GCA_049300195.1 Terriglobales bacterium
CAAGAGCCATGCGGATCGCAATTTCACGTGACCGGTCTGCTGCCCGTGCGGCGAACAGACTGCCGAGATTGGCGCATGCAGCCAGCAGAATGAGGGCCGCCAAGAGCATGAGCCCGGTCATAAATGCCCGCGCGGGCCGGCCGAGAGAATTTCCTGCGAGTCCAGGATGCGATAACACGAACTTCAGACCGTCATCCGATTTGGGATAGCTCTTCGCCAGTGCAGCCCCAATGGCGTTCAAATCTGCGGTGGCCGACGCCGGTGTCACGCCAGGCTTAAGGTGGCCGATCACCCAGTCATTATGGTTGCCACGCTCCTCTAATGAATTCCAATCGTGAATTTGAGGCGTATCTACGATGGGAGCCCATAGATCGGGCGCAAAGAAGAGCTCAGTGCCGCGGAAGGCCGGCGGCGCAACACCCACGATCGTGAAGGAGTGCTTGTTGATCTGTACGGTGCGGCCGCCCGCGGCGGAATCGTCGTTGAAGCGACTGTGCCAGAGGGCGTAGCTCAGAACGATCTCCGGCATGCTGTTCTTGCCATGCTCTTCGGAAGCATGGATGAATCGGCCAAGATAGGGCTGAATTCCGAGAGCGTCGAAGTAGTTCCCACTAACCATGTAAGGCCAGACCACGGCAGGATTTCCGGTGCCGGTATCCAGCCCAACGCCGCCCTCAATGTCATAGGCCACCAGAGAATCGAAGCTGCGGTTCATCTCGCGCAGGTCACGGTAATCCAGATAGGACTGTGATGGCGTAGTATCAGACCCGTAAACTCGCTCCACCATGAGCAGGTTGTCAGGGTGCGGCACATTGAGCGGGCGCAAAACGAGCGCATTCAGCACACTGAAGACAATGGCATTGGCGCCAATGGCTAGCGCCAGCGTGAGCACAGCTGTCAGGGCGAATCCGGGCGCTTTTCGCAATTGCCGCAAAGCAAGTTGTAAATCGGCGTTCATGCCTCCCCCTTGCTGAAAAGATTGGGCCTTTTCTTCCATCGCGTGCTCGGGCTTGTATCTGTTGTACGGTTGATCGAGAGTCGCGGTTCCCATCGAATTTCGCCAGTACTGGCTGACGCCAAGACGACGAGTCACTCATTGTGCACCTGACTGGGAACCTTGTGGTGTTCCGGGGTGGGTGGGTCGGCTGCCCGGAAGTCATCCTGCCACGGCTCGGTTGACGCCAAATCGCCGAGTATCAAATTCGGGCGGAAGGAATCGCGGGCAAAATATTCTCCTAACCGCGAAATCAACCCACTGTCTAATGTCCTGAATGCAAGGAAGCGACCACTCGATTGTCCAAGCCGTGCTGGCTGGAGACAAAGAAGCGTATGGTGCGCTCGTTTGCGCTCACAGTGCAACTGTCTTCAGAGTGGCGCTTCGGATCGTCGGCAACGAAGCCGACGCGGAGGAGATTGTGCAGGAGACGTTTCTGCGCGGGTATCAGGGATTGGAGAGCTTTCAGCAAAGGTCCGCCTTTGGTACATGGATCTACCGGATCGCTGTGAACTGCGCTCTCAATCGGATCAGCCGTCCGGGCATTGAGGCAGAGTACCGGCATGGCGAGGAGAGCGATCCGGAAGAAAAGACGGTGCAGGTGGCCTCACCGGATGCCGATCCGGAACGGGCGCTTCTGAGCCGCGAGATCAGCGCAGCGCAGCAGATGGCAATGCAGCGGCTCACACCGACGGAGAAGAGCGCGTTTGTACTGCGGCACTTCGAAGATCGCTCCATGAACGAGATCGCCGAGGTGCTGGGAATCGCTCCAAATACGGCGAAACAGACAGTGTTTCGCGCGGTACAGAAGTTGCGGCGGGAACTGGCGCCGCTGCGAGGGAACGCATGAA
>JBAQJF010000228.1:0-9609 GCA_049300195.1 Terriglobales bacterium
TCGCAGGAGGGGAATTTTCCGGTATCTGAAGGAACCAGTCTCTACTCGCTGCGCCTCGATCACAATCTGAGCAACACCAACCGCTTGAGCTTCATGGCGCGCGTCAGCCCGAGCACAGTGACCGGCATTGAAGTCAGCGGACAGGATCAGCCTTTTGGACAGAACGCCTACTCGCGAACCTCGCAGACGACCTATCGTGACGTGACCGGGGTCGCCGAGGATACCTGGACGATCGGCGCTAACCGGGTGAATGAGTTTCTTTTCCAGTATGCGCGGCGGGGCTACGAATATTTCTACAACACCCAGATCCCGGGAGGATCGGACCCGGCCGTGAACATTCCCGGCTACGCCTATTTTGGACGCGAGCCCTATTCCTACATCAAACGCGTGGAGCAGAGATATCAGTTCAAGGATAACTTCGCCTGGTCGATTGGGCGCCACGACACGAAGTTCGGCGGTGACTTCAATTACCTGCCGCTGAGCGCCACTTTTACCGTCAACTACGGCGGCGTGTATGACATCGCAAATATTCCGGCTTCCGAGGTTGCGCTCTTTGGATTCACCAATCCCGATCCGATGGATTTGCCGGATTTCCCCGGCCTGTCGCCGGTGCAGGCGTACGGCGCGGGATTGCCGAGCGATTTTATTCAGGGCCTCGGAAACCCGACCGATTCTTTCCGCAACATCGCAATTGGCGTCTTCTGGGAGGATAGCTGGCGGGCGCGGCACAACCTGACTTTCAACTACGGTGTCCGGTACGACGTTGAACCTGCTCCCAAGTTCGCTCCTCCCCAGGGGTTGGCGCTGCCAGCCTACGGCGTGCTGGGATTGCAAAAGGGAATAAAGACCGACAAGAATAATTTCCAGCCACGAATCGGCGTGGCGTGGGATCCGAAGGGAGATGGCAAGACCGTATGGCGCGCGTCCTTTGGAATGTTCTATGACCATCCCTTGCTCGGCTTGTATTTCCTGGGCGATGCCTCCGACGGTTCGAGCAGCGGACAGCTTGCATTTGGTGGAACGGGACTTTGCAGCAACGGGCCGGGAGATCCGGGGAATTTGAACGCGTGGCCCATTTTTCAGGGATTGATCCCGTCGGCTTCGGGTTCGGTGGCTTCACCCTGCTCGCCGACGACGAACCCGGCTGTTCTCGGATTGCTGAATTACAACCCGAACCAGCAACGATTCACTTGCGCGACCGGCGACCCGAGTTGCGGTGTCGCTTCACCTCCATCCAGTTCGATCTTCCTGACTCAGAACTATCTGAATCCGTCGTCCTTCCTGCCCCTCGGCTTCCAGCCCTTCGGATATCCGCAGGCCAAGAACTTTGTTTATGCCTATTCGCAGCAGGCCAACCTGACGTACGAGCATGATTTGGGCGGGGGATATGCGCTCAGCCTGGCTTACAACTTCAATGGCGGACGGCACCTGAACCGGCCGATCAACGCGAACACGATTCGCGGGGATCTGCTGCTATCGAATTTCCTGAACGCGAACGCGGCGGGTGCGGGCTTCACCAGTCCGTTCGCCATGAGCGGCTGCGGAATTGGTCCGGGCGGTCCGTGGGTGGATTCCGCGATTATGAACTTCTTCCGGCCCGGTGGCCTGAATCCCTCGATTGCGGCGGCTTATCTCGGGAGCGGCGGAGCTGCATGCGTCGGTCTCGCCCAGGAGATCCTGGCGGGCCTGCCAGGGTTTAACACCAGTTGCGATCCGACCACCTTTACCGGCTGCGTGCCCTTCGGCGACATGGATGCCAACTACTCGAATGGCAGCTCCGTATACCACGGACTAACGGCGAACCTGCGCAAGCGCTTCAGCCGTCACTATGAGTTCACGGCGTCGTATACCTGGTCGCATGCGATTGACGATTCCACGGACTTGCAGTCGACGACGACTCCGCAGGACAGCTACTTCCCCGGACGAGACCGCTCGACGTCGCTCTTCGACGAGCGGCATCGTTTCGTCTTCAACGGCGTTTACCAGAGTGGCAAGGTGAGCGGATCGGGCTTCGCCAGCAAATTCTTCAGCGACTGGACGGTGGCGCCGCTGATCGAATTCGGCTCGGGGCGTCCCTTCAACATCATTACCGGAAACGACGACAACTTCCAGTTGTCCTCTCTCACGGGACGACCGAATACGTTCGTGAATCCTGCCTGCGGATCGAGTGTGAATTCCAAATACTCGCCGACGGGAGTTTTTCAGGAGCCATGCGTTTACGATTTCGACGGCACCCTGGGATCGCTCGATGGAAACCTCGGCCGCAACGCCGGGGTCCAACCTTGGACCGTCTTTAACGATCTTCGCGTCGCCCGCCGGATTGGCTTCGGCGAGCATTACAGCATGGACTTGATTGCCGACATGTTCAACATCGCGAACGTTTACAACGTGGCGGCAGTAAGCCCACTGTATACGAACGCCGGCCAGGCCACGGCAGCCTATGACCCGCGGCAGTTTCAATTTGCCTTGAAGTTGCATTGGTAGGCAGGCTTTAGGACCCCGGCAGGCTGCGGAGAGGCTCGCGCCTGCGAACGAATGGAACGAATGGGAAAGGCACGAATTTCACTCGTGCCGTAAGTGCCGCAAAATGGCAGGTAGCTTCCAGCCGCTGGAGCAATGCTGCGGGCCGAAACTCGGTCTTCCGCAGCATGCTACTGCCTCCTTGCCATCACTCCCGAGCCGTGAGTGATGGGAGCGTATCTCACTCCAATTTTCTCATCGGCGGCGGCCTTGGCCCGCGCAGGCGACCGTCCTGAGCTCCTCTCGGTACAATAGACATAGTTGAATTTCTGATTCTCATTCATCTGTAGAAAAGAGGAGATTGCAATGGAACGCAAGGCGAGTGCAGTTTGGAAGGGCGGATTGAAAGATGGCAACGGGGCGGTGTCATCGGCCAGCGGAGTTTTGTCGAACACGCCCTATTCGTTCAAGACGCGGTTTGAAAATAATCCGGGAACAAATCCGGAAGAGTTGATTGCGGCAGCTCACGCGGCATGTTTTTCGATGGCGCTGTCCGCCCAACTTGGCGGCGCAAATTTGACGCCCGAGAGCATCAACACCTCGGCCACCCTAACGATGGAAAAACTTGATTCCGGTTGGACGATCACCGCCGTGAACCTGGATGTAGTAGCAAAAGTACCCGGCGCCTCGGCAGAGGCCTTTGACAAGGCGGCACAAGACGCCAAGGCAGGCTGCCCCGTGTCCAAGGTCCTGAACGCGAAAATCACGCTGAACGCGAAGCTGGGGTAAAGCTCGATGTCAGATTGCGGAGGGTGAAAAACATAGTCTCGGGTGGTCCGATCGAAGGCTTACGCTTTTGCTTCTGCAATCTGACTTCTGCAATTTGAAATTTGTTTAGCTGTGCGCCCGCATGATCTCGCGCAGCTTGTTATTGATCTTTACCGCGTCCTGCGAAGCCTGGTCGATCAGCTCGACCCACCGCCTCTGGCTGTCAGGCGGCCCCGATTGCGCGATCAGATAAGTCGCCTGAATGATAGTTTCGAGCGAGTTGCTGAGATCGTGCGCGAGGCTGCGAAGGTCGCGGGCGATTTCGGCGGGGATCTTCTCGGCGGGAGTCTTGGGGACGGAACTTTTATCGTCTGGCATGGTACGTCGTACGTTATGGCCGCAAAACCCGCCAACCGCCGAGGCCTATGGAAGAAGCTCTACTCCAATTCCTTCGCGACACTCGCGCCTTTGTAGTTCAAAGGGGCAGCGGTCATTAGCCTCAAACTAAGCCCCTGCCGCACCGTCGGTTCGTTGACAGGCAAGCCGCACCCAGTAGATATTAGATGAGTCCCCCTAAAAAAGGGCCTGCCGATTATTTTCTCATTCGCGGATATGGCGGAACTGGCAGACGCGCTAGGTTCAGGTCCTAGTGGCCGCAAGGTCGTGGAGGTTCGAGTCCTCTTATCCGCACCAAAATCAGCTGTCAGTTCCAGGATCTCATGCTCCGCTTTTTTGCGGCATGGTGACCACAGACTTTCGAGTTTCGCGAGTAAGGACGATTCCACAAATAATTCCGGTTCCGATCGAAATTGGCAGTGCGGCCACAAGATTCTCGAAAGGACCCCATCCGAGAATCGCCATGATCAGTGGATAGGTAGCTCCCAGCGCCGCGCCGCCGCCCGTTGACTCGAAGTAGAGCCGCCTCTCTGAAACGCGCTCAGCGCGACCCGCGAGCCACCAAACACCAACTGAACCGACCGTAAATCCAAACGGGACAGCGGTGATCGCTGCAAGTAGCACAGCGATCGGCATGATTGTCAATGCTGCTAGTCCAAAGCTTCCGCGAACTCCGGAAATGAGCGCAACACCGCATCCACCTATCAACGATCCCAACAGGGCACAAGTCACGCCGCCGCGAATCACGAGAGAGGGTCGATTATTCGTGACCATCAGCATTTGGGATCATGCTCGGAGACAGGAGCCTCCGCCTCTACAAGACCTTACGCCCCGGCGGACAGCCTATGGGTACTGCGGCTCTGCGCGATCCCGTACTGGCGGATTTTGTAGAGCAGCGCTTTGTAGCTGATTTGCAGTAGTGCCGCTGCCTGCTTGCGATTCCAGTTTGTCTCTTCAAGGGCGCGGGCAATGGCCTCCGCTTCAGCTTCGTCTTTCGCGCTGCGCGCCAGCGACTTCAACCCGCCAGCGCCCTCCGAGCCCGCACTGGCACCTCTGCCACTCGGATCAAGCTGCAATCCCCCGCCCCCATCCGACCGCGGCTGAAGCTCCACAGCCGCCAGGTTCTCATCTCCCAACACCAGGTAACGCTTGATGAAATTACTAAGCTCGCGCAAATTGCCCGGCCAGCTATGGCGCAGGCACGCCTCCATCAGCGCCGGGCCCATCGGCAACGGCGAACGCGCGTAGGACTCCGACATGCGCGACATGAAGTGCTTGAGTAGGATGGGAATCTCTTCCTTGCGGTCGCGCAGCGGCGGCAGCGAGAGCGTGAACGCGTTGAGACGATAATAAAGATCTTCGCGCAAGCGTTTGGTCGCGATGGCTTCCGGAATATTGATGTTGGTCGCGGCCAGGATGCGTACATCGACTTTAATCACGCTCCGGCTGCCCAAGCGCGAAAACGTCTGGTCCTGCAAAACGTGCAGCAGTTTCGCCTGCAAGAGCGGCGGCATTTCGCCGATCTCGTCAAGCAGGATGGTTCCCTTGTTGCACAATTCGAACTTTCCGGGCTTCGCGTGATTCGCCCCCGTAAACGCCCCGGCTTCGTAGCCGAACAGCTCGCTCTCGAGCAGATCAGCCGGCACCGCGGCGCAGTTTACCTTAAGAAAAGTCCGATGCGCCCGCGGAGAAAGTTTGTGAATCAACCGCGCCAGCACTTCCTTTCCGGTGCCGCTCTCGCCCAGCAGCAGCACAGGAATGTCGACGTTCGCAACCAGCGCCGCCTGGGAGCGGATTTTCTTCATCGCCGGACTGGCGGCCACGAAGAAAACATCGTCGCACAGCTCTTCCACTTCGCCGGCGTAAGACTCGCCCTTCGGCGTGCCGATGCACTGGCTGATGACCGAATCAAGCTCGGCTTTCTGGAAAGGCTTAGTCAGGTAGTCAGTCGCGCCCAGGCGCATGGCCTGCACCACCTTCCGCGTGTCATTTACGCAGGAGAGCATCACGACCCTCAGGCCGGGCTTGATTTGGCGGAGCTGTTCGAGCGTCTGCAAGCCGTCAATCCCGGGCATAAGCAGGTCGAGGAGGACAAGGTCCGGGGCAAGGCCCTTCTGGACTTGCTCGACTGCCTCTTCGCCGGTGGTTGCGGTTTGAACTTTGTGCTCGTCTACTTCGAGCAGCGTGCGGATGTACCGCAGCATTCCTGGCTCGTCATCGACGAGCAGGATGTTGGCGCCTGTGCTCATTGGCTGGTCCCCTGCGGCGAACTCGAACTGGAATTCGAATTAATGACAATCGGTTTGAGGGGGATCAGAAAAGAAAACTTGCTGCCGGCTTCGGGCTCGCTTTCAACCCAGATTTTCCCGCCCATGCCCATCAACAAACGGCGCGCGATGGCCAGGCCAAGTCCCATGCCTTCGGTCGCTTCGTTGCCGGGCAGGCGGAAAAAGTCATCGAAAATTTCCAGCTGAAATTCCGGCCGAATTCCGGGGCCGGTGTCAGAGACGCTGACCTTCACGGAATTGGGCGCGTTGATGGCCCGACGACGACGATCCCCATTTCCGGCGCCTGCACTCGCGCTGCGCCGCTCCCACATGTGCGGTTCAGCATGTAGCCACACAGTTCCACCCTGTGGCGTGTATTTGCTGGCGTTTTCCAGCAGGTTCGAAATCACGCGCTGAACTTTGGGCGCATCGAACGAAAAAGGGGACAGCTTCTCATTGGTCAGAAAGTAGAGCGCCAGACCGCGCTCCTGAAAGCGATTTGACCATATCCGGCAGACTTCCGAGAGGCAGTCATTCATGTCGCTCTCGGTAAATTGCATGCGCAGCTCGCCCGTTTCAAGAACCGTGTAGGTAAGGAAATCCTGAATGAAGTGCTGCAGGCGCTGGCCGCTTGTAAACATGTCGGTCATTACCTCGCGCTGGCGATCGTTGAGCGGGCCAAGCTTTTGGCTCCGCAGCAGTTCGATGTAACCATTCATGATCGCGAGCGGAGTCTTGAGATCGTGCGCCGCAGAGGCAAGTGCGTTCGTGGTTTTGCGGTAGCGATCCCGCAGTGACTCCAACTCCCGGACGATATCGCTCGAGGAAGAGGAGCCGGAGAACTGCGCGTCGCGATCCCGCACGTTCTCTTTCATGGAGCTGGCGCCGGTGGACATGGCTGGTCTTCCTTCGTGTGAAGTCATTTAAGACTCGACCACGATAGCTCTTGGGGAGGAAAAGCTTTACCTACTATTAGAACGAGGGATTGGCCTCATCCTAAGCCAGGTGCAACAGAGTGTCAATCGGAAAGAGGATTAGAGAGAAGCGAAAAATGTTGCAACTCTTTGCATTGACCTCGGGTCATTCCTGCCCCCTATTCGTCCCTAAAGCGGCGCAGTGGATGCCGCGTCGTGAGCGGGGTTTAGGGGCGATCTTGTGGTAATCACACGGCTTATTCCGCGTTTGGCCCCTTAGGTGCGGGTCTGAGGCGTCTAGCAAAGGATCAGATCGTGAGAAAGCGGGTTCCATCCAAGGACGCGAGGAAATCAGTACGTTTGCCGCTTGCCATACCCATTTTTGTCCGGTCCCGCGATGCGAGCGGCAACGATTCCCTGGAATTTGCCACTGCCCTTAATATTTCCGCCGGTGGAGCTTTGGTGGTAGTGCGGCGTTCCCTGCCGAAGTCGGCTCCGATCTCACTCGAGATTCCGAGCGCGCCCATTGGTCCTGCCAGCGGATTACCCACTTCTTCGCGCGTGCTCCAGGCAAAAACAGTGTGGGTCGCTCACTTAGACGACTACCATCTTCTTGGCTTGAAATTCGTCCACCCGCTGAGCACGAACGGAGACCTCTCCGCCTGAGTTGAGGAACGCGGATGCCGCAGTGTGAAAGATTTTTCCCTCACAGACACGGCGTTGGCATGGCACTTTGGTGCCATCCCCGTTCCCCGGCATAAAGGATTATGATCTCTGTAAGTCGCTAGCAGTATTCGCTGTTATCCTTCATCACCAACGCCGTTCATCTCTCTTCCCCCGTTTGGTGCTCAAGATGCACTTTTAGTGCATGACGGGTGACATTCAGCCCGATTGGAATGCAGGGACCTATGACTACCATGTCTGTAAGCTCTCTTCAGCAGTCACTCGGTGAACTTCCTCCGGACAATATTGTTTTCGGGCGTTCGGAACCGGTGCAGGCAATTCGCGCCCAACTCGCCCGAGTCGCGGCGGCTAATGTTCCCGTTCTGATTACGGGAGAGAGTGGCACCGGAAAAGACATTATCGCGCGGCTCGTTCACGGCCTTTCGCCGTGGAAAGTTGGCCCTTACGTCAAAGTAAACTGTCCTGCCATCCCGGGAACGCTGCTCGAGAGCGAACTCTTCGGATATGAAAAGGGCGCGTTTACCGGCGCTTTTGGAGCCAAGCCCGGCCGCGTTGAAATGGCCCACCGCGGTACGCTCTTCCTCGACGAAATTTCCGAGCTCGATAGTTCCCTGCAATCGAAGCTGCTGCAACTCTTGCAGGACGGCCAGTTCTGCCGCATCGGCGCCCAGGAAGACAAAAAAGTCGAAGTGCGCGTGGTCTGCGCCACCAATCGCGATCTGCAAACGGAAATTGAAAATGGAACCTTCCGTCAGGATCTGTTCTATCGTATCAACGTCGTGAATCTGCGCATGCCCTCGCTGCGCGAACGGCGCTGCGATATCGACGACCTGTGCCGCTACTTCCTCGATTACTACAACCGCAAGTTCAACTGCCGCGCGCGCTCTCTGTCAACCGAGGTGCTGGCGGTGCTTCAAAAATATCACTGGCCGGGAAATATTCGCGAACTCGAAAACCTGATCAAGCGCTACGTGATCCTCGGCAACGAAGAGGCCATCACCGCCGACCTGGTTCATCGCGAGCCGGACTACATGAATCCCGACATTTCGTTCGACGGCCCGATCTCGCTGAAGAAGATGACACGCCAGGCCGTTCGCGAACTGGAACGCAAAGTAATTCTGAAAGTGCTCCAGCAGCATCACTGGAACCGCAAGCAGGCGGCGCGCACGCTCGGCATCAGCTACCGCGCGCTGCTCTATAAGATTCGCGATGCCGGATTGCCCTCCAACCGCGCGTTGCGCTTGCGCCAGGCTGAGAATGCAATGCCGAGAGCCGGGGCCGCAGCGGATTAGAAATCCCCGGCTGGCGAAGCGACACGTCTAAGACCGGCGAGGGTCGCAGCAGGCGTCGAGATCCGGGCAAAGACAAAAAAAGATCCGCGAGAATCCGTGTTGATCCGTGGGAAAGAAGTTTTCTCAAGCCCAGTAAGTCCTATCCAGCGTCCGGTACTGTATCGCCTCCGCAATATGCTTAGGTTCCAGCTCACCCGTCCCTTCCAGATCCGCAATCGTCCGCGCCACTTTCAAAATGCGGTCATGCGCCCGAGCGCTCAGCCCTTGCTGCGTCATAGCCCGCTCCAGCAGCCGTTCGCAATCGCCGGACAGCATGCAGAACTTCCGAATATTCTGTGACGACATTTGCGCGTTGCAATAGAGCTTTTCTTTCCGCGTCGCAAACCGGTCGAGTTGAATCTGCCGCGCCCGCACCACCCGCTCCAGAATTTTCGCCGAGTTCTCCGGCTCGTTCGTGCTTCGCATTTCCTTGTAATTCACCGCCGGAACGTCGATATGAATGTCGATCCGGTCAAGCAGCGGGCCCGAAATCTTCGACATATAACGCTGGATCATCGGCGTAGTGCAATGGCATTCGCGCTTGGCGTCATTATGAAATCCGCAAGGGCACGGATTCATAGCCGCGGTCAGCATGAAGCGTGCAGGAAAAGTCAGCGACATAGCCGCGCGTGCGATGCAGACCGTCCCATCTTCCAGCGGCTGCCGCATCACTTCCAGCACGGTGCGAGGAAATTCCGGCAACTCGTCGAGAAAGAGCACGCCGTTGTGCGCGAGCGAAACTTCGCCCGGCCGCGGAATAGCTCCGCCACCAATCAGCCCAGCATCGGA
>JBAQJF010000229.1:0-1961 GCA_049300195.1 Terriglobales bacterium
GCCCAAAGGATTGACGACGCGAAAGACGCGATCGCCCTGGCGCATGACGTACCCGCTCGGGTCCCGGAAGGATCGAACCGCAGATGTTGGTGCAGGCTGTTCGATCATCGGCAGCGGGCCTGACACCGGTTATTTCCGACGGGTCCAGATGCGGTCGAGGAGCTTTCGCAGGTAGTAAGCGCCGCCGAGAAACGCCGCATAAGCCGCTTGATATACAAACGCCCCGGTACCTGGATCTGCGTACGCCATAGCCTTGGATGGGGTAGCGAGCATCAGCGGAAACAGGAAAAGGAGGGTCTTGACGATCAAAATCGCTAGTTTGCGTTGAGCATGCTTGTTCATGACGAACTCCAGGCCCCAGTCCAGTTAGAAGAACCTGGAGGCGCCTTTAAATACACCATCGTCCGACCAATCGCCTGACATTAGGACGTAGGATAATCTCCTAAACTAAGTGATGCTAAGGCCTTATAAGCAAACTTTGCCGGCCAAAGTTCCAGTGCCCGGCGAAGTGCCGGTAATCACTGATAAACAAACAGCTTATGTTTGTCGTTGCAGATACGGTTTGCCAGCGAAACGCCGCGTGGTATCGTACTCGGTGCATGGACGATCTCCAAAAGATTGCTGAAAATCCACTCCCGTTCGCGGAGCTTCTGGGAATCAAGGTTATGGAAGCGTCAAAGGACAAAGTGACCGCCGAAATGACGGTGCGCGACGATCTGTGTACGCGTCCGGCGGTCCTGCACGGCGGCGCGGCGATGGCGGACACGCTAGGCGCGCTCGCGACTGTTCTGAATTTATCCGAAGGCTCCGGCACCACCACGATCGAAAGCAAAACGAATTTCCTGAGTGCGGCCCCCACCGGGACGGTCGTCATCGCCGAATGCACGCCGTTGCATCGAGGCCGAAAGACCATGGTCTGGCAAACCCGCATTTCGACTCGCGAAGGCCGGTTGGTGGCCCTCGTCACCCAGACGCAGCTCGTTCTCTAGCGGATACAATAATGGACAGATGGGAAACGAGCCAGCCACCCGCGCCGACCTCGAAGCGCTCGAAGGTCGTATCGATGGGAGGTTAGAATCGCTTGAAGTACGTTTCGACGGAAAGTTAGACGCCGTCGAACAGCGGATCCTCGATCGCGTTGGCGAAATCGTCCGCGACAGCGAGACCCGACTGCTTCAGGCTTTCTATGGATTCGCGGAAGCGATCAATAAGCGATTTAACCAGATCGACGGTAATGTGGCCATTTTCATCAATCGCCTTGGGACGCTTGAAAATCGGATTCTCGAACTGGAAAAGCGGCTCAACATTCCTCCCGCTGTCTAAACCGAGCGCCGATATAATAAACTCACAATGTCAGCCAGCGTGACCACTGTCGCGCCAGCGGATGTGATCGCCAGATACGAGCCTGTCATCGGGCTCGAAGTCCACGTCCAGTTGGCCACGCGAACCAAGATTTTCTGCGGATGCCCCACCAGCTTCGGAGCGCAGCCGAATTCCAACGTCTGCCCCGTTTGCATGGGATTGCCGGGAGCTTTGCCGGTTTTGAATCGCCAAGCCGTCGATCTGGCAATTGAAGCCGCGCTCGCGCTTCACTGCACTGTGAATCCACGGTCGATTTTCGCGCGGAAAAATTATTTTTACCCGGATTTGCCGAAGGGCTACCAGATTTCGCAATACGACCAGCCTCTCGCCGAGCACGGTTATGTCGAAATTGAGGTCAACAGCTCGAAAAAGCGTATTGGCGTCACTCGCGTCCACATGGAAGACGACGCGGGCAAAAGTATCCACGACGGTTTCAAGGATTCCGACCGCTATACCTACGTCGATTTGAACCGCTGCGGCACACCTCTGATCGAAATCGTCAGCGAGCCGGACATGCGCAGTTCCGACGAAGCCTACGCTTATCTGACTGAGCTGAAGCAGGTGCTGCAATACGTGGAAGTATCCACCTGCGACATGGA